>CBFGUO010000033.1:0-74451 GCA_965652375.1 uncultured Opitutus sp. | reverse complement strand
TCGGTTCGCCGGAGGGTTTTTTGGCGTTCCGGCCCCCTGCCCCGCGAAGGGTCGAGTGCGGGATTAAATGGACCCGCGCCAGGAACGGAGCCAAACTGGGTGCCTGTCGACCGCGCCTGCGGTCGACGAAGGCTCTGCCGGCGACCACCATGAACACCCTCCCGCTTCCCACCGCCCTTGGCTCCGTTTCGATGCCCGCGTCCGTGACCACTGTTGCTTGCGGCCCGGAATGCATCTTTGCCGAACCGCTGCCGGCGCCCTACTACGACTGGGTGCGCTGCAAACGCCCGGGAGGCGGGGGGCCGCGCCGCATCGGCACGGGGAACTGCCCCCACTTTCGCCCCGCTTCCCCCGGTCACGAATAGACCTTTGCGTGAGCCGCTGTCCGGAGAAACCTCCGCGAGTGGGCCGTAGTTGATCTTCAACTACACGTTCAGCGGAGGCGTCGGACCACCTAAAAAGGCCCCGGAGCGCGGGGCTCCGGGGCCGGATCTCTACGTAAACCTAGCTGAAGGGAACCTGACTTACTTGTCCTTGCCGTCCATCGGCGCGAAGAACTCGCTGTCGCCGACGTCATCCCAGCCGCCGCTTTTGGCGGTCGGAGCCGCGGCCGGGGCACGTGCCGGGGCGGTCGCGGCACTGCGGGCCTTGGGCTTGGCGGGCGAAGCAGGCTTGTGCGAACGGGGAGCCGGCTGGGGCTCGGGTTCATCGAAACTCAGCCCGTGGTCCGTGCTTTCGCTGGTGTCGACACCGGCCAACTGACCGAGTTTGGCCACAGCCGTGATCATGACCTGCGACTGCTCGTTGAGCTCGGTGGCGGAACTGGCGGTCTCCTCGGCGGCGGCCGCGTTGCTTTGCGTGACCTGGTCCATCTCGGACACGGCACGCGACACCTGCTCGATACCCTGGGTCTGCTCGCGGGACGCGGTGGCGATCTCGGCCACGAGCTGGTCGACCTCCTGCGTCTTGCTGGTGATCTCGGCAAAGTGCTGCGCGAGCTGCTCGGAGAGCTTGGCGCCTTGTTCGGACCGCTGCGTGGCGTCGGAGATCTTGCCGGCAGTATCCTGCGCGGCGCGGACGGAACGTTGGGCGAGCGCGCGAACTTCGTCGGCCACGACCGCGAAACCGAGGCCGGCCTCACCGGCGCGGGCGGCTTCGACCGCGGCGTTGAGGGCGAGGATGTTGGTCTGGAAGGCGATCTCGTCGATGGTCTTGATGATCTGGGAGATTTCGGAACTGGACTGGCGCAGGGCCGTCATCGCGTTTTGCAGCTGGCCCATATCGCCGGCGCCGGCTTCGGCGGCGGTGCGGGCCTGAGCGGAGAGCTGCTTGGCGTGCTCAGCGTGGTCGGCATTGCGGCGCGTCATGCCGGCGACCTCTTCGAGCGAGGCGCTCGATTCCTCGAGGGCGGCCGCCTGGCGGGAGGCGCCGGAGGCCAGTTCGGAGGAAGCGGAGGACATACGCTGGGCGGCGCTGGCCGTCATCTCGGCACCGTTGTTGAGCTGATGGGCGAGTTCGACGATGGGAGCGCGCACGCTGCGACCGATCCACCAGGCGCCGAAGACGCCGCAGGAGATGCCGATGAGGCTGAGGGCCCCCAGGAACATCTGTTGGCGGGCCTGGCTCTGCTGCGATTCCTCGCCGAGCTGGTCGTTGTTCTGCAGCATGTAGGCGCGGATCGAGGCGATCTTCTCCTCAAAGGCGGTACCGGCCGGACGCATCGAGTTCTCAAGCGTGGACTTCTGGGCCGCGGCATTGTCCACTTGGCGGTCGAAGGCGGAGCGGAACTGGGCGCTGGCCACCTCGAGAGTCGAAATGATCGCCTTTTTCTCCGGCGAGGCGAGGGAGGCATCGAGTTCCTCCGCCTCGAGCTGGTCGGAGAGCATGCCGGCGATTTCCTTGTCGAGGTGATCGAGCGCCTGGGAGACATCTTCGACCTTCTCGACGGAGTTGCGCAGGCGATAGCTGCTGGCGCCGGCGATGGCGGCAAAGTAGTGCTGCAGGCCGTTGTTGCCGCGGGCGGCGATGATCTGGTCGCCCGACGCGCGGCACAACTCGATCATCTCGTCGAGCGCAGCCCGAATGGAAAGCGCGGCGGTATCGAGTTCCTGATCGGCGATGAGGGCTTCGGCGTCCTTGAGTTCCTTGAGTTCCTTGTAGGAGGCGGCAAACGCCTTGGCGAGCTTGGCGGCCTCCTGCAGATCGGTGAGGACGCGACCATCGGAGTGACTGATGTTGCTCTGGAGAATCTTGTCGAAGTTGGCGAAGGCCGTATCGCAGACGGCGGCGTTTTCGGCCGAAGGATTCTGCATCCAGTTAGCAACGCGGTATCGCAGGTCCTTGATGGCGGCTTCGGTGGAGGCGACGTCGCTGACCTGCTCGCCGCTGGCGAGCACGGTCTTGAGGGTGCCGCCGGCATCATTGACGACGTAGGCGGCCAGGCCGGCGACCACCGCGAAGAGGACCAGGACGGTGGCAAATCCAACGGCGATGCGGCGGCCGATGGTGGTGGAATGACGGTTCATGGCGGAAAAGGGGTCTGGTGGGGGTTGGATCAATCGGCCGAGAACTTCAGGGGCAGCGCGACCTTGGTGCGGATGGCGCTGCCACCCTTCTGGGCCGGCTTGAACTTCCAGTTCTTGACGGCCTCGAGCGCGGGCTCCTCGAATTCGGGGTTGGTCGACTTTCGCACCTCGACTGCCTCGACGGAGCCTTCGGTATCGATGGTGACGTTGACGACCACCATGCCCGAGACGCCATCGCGCTTGAGCTGGGTGGGATACTTCGGGGGCGGCGTGCGCACGGGCACGGGCGGGGTGTCGGGTTTCTCGAACTCCTCGGCTTGGCCGCATACGGCAAATGACAGAAGAGTGAACAGCAGGCAGAGTTTACGTAGATTGGTCATGGGACGGAATGGAGACTACCCACCCCATCGGCGCATCGACTCCCAACCTTAACGCAGATTTAGCTTTGCAGTCCGTTTTCGATTGACGGAGCAACCGGCCCTTTCCTTGGCGCAAGCCGATGTCACCCCGTTCCCGCCCGGGTGCGGGACCGCGCCGGCGGTTCATAAGGCGCTCCGTCAGCCTCCGCCTGACTAACTAGCTTGGTGGCAGCTCTTTGCGCAACACCCGCGCAATGGCCGTCGTAAGCGTTTCCGCCATCAACGGTTTGCGCAACACTTCGCTGATGCCGGCATCAAAGAGATGATCCGGCGCCGCAATGTCGTCGTAGCCGGACATGAGCACGACGGGGATGTCTGCGCGGATTTTACGGATGCGGCGCGCCAGATCCACGCCCGTGAGACCGGGCATGGTGAGGTCGGTGAGAACCAGATCGAAGCCCTGCGGGTTGGCCTCGAAGGCGGCCAGGGCCTCCACGGGCTGGGTGTGACCTTCCACCGTGTAACCACTGCGTTTGAGCAGGGCGCGCAGCCAGCCGACGATGGGCTTTTCGTCGTCGACCAGCAGCAGGGACTGTCCGTCGCCTTTGACGATGACGGGCTTGGCCGGCGGCGGTTCGGGTGCCGGCGTTTCCTCGACCGGAAAGGCGAGGTAGAAGCTCGAGCCCTTGCCCTCGGTGCTTTCAACGAGAACGCCGCCGTTTTGCGCCTGCATGATGCCGTGCACCACGGCGAGACCGAGGCCGGAGCCCTTGCCGGTGGGCTTGGTGGTGAAGAACGGTTCGAAGATGCGGTCGAGCATGGGGGGTGACATGCCCTCGCCGTTGTCCCGCACCGCAATACAGACGTAACGGCCGTCCTTGATCTCGGTGGGGGTGGTGAGGCCGTCGCGGGGCAGCGTGGTGTCGATGAGTTCGACGGTGATCTTGCCGGCGCCCTCGGGCATGGCATGCCAGGCGTTGGTGCAGAGATTGACCATGGCCTGATGCACCTGCACCGGGTCGGCCCGCACGACCGGCATGTGTTTCGGCGGCGAGCGAAACTCCACCTCGATGGTGGACGGCAGCATGGAGGAGATGAGTTTGATCGCCTCTTCGGTGACGCCGGCGATATCGCAGGGCGCGACCTCCTGCTCCTGCTGACGGCTGAACGTGAGGATCTGCCGCACGACATCGCGGGCGCGCATGGCGGCGGCCATCACCTCCTCCAGCCAGGTATTGGCGCTGTGATCGGGCGGCAGGTCTTCGCGCGCCAGCTGCACGAAGCCGAAGATGCCGGTGAGGATGTTGTTGAAGTCATGGGCAATGCCGCCGGCCAGGGTGCCGACCGCCTCCATTTTCTGCGCACGGCGCAGTTGGCGCTCCAGGTGGCCGCGCAATTCCTCGTCCAACCACCGCTCGATCGCGATGGCCGCCAGGCCGGCCGCCACCTGACAGAAGCTCCGCTCGGCCTCGGTCGGTCGGCGCGGGGCGTTGCAGTAGGCGATGAGGGTGCCGATCGGCGAATCGGAAGCCGAGGTGATGGGCGTCGACCAGGCCGCCCGGAAACCGAGGGAAAGGGCCTGGGTGCGCAGTTCGCTCTCCGGCAGATTCTCCAGACTCGGCTCCACCACCATCTGGCCCGTCGCCGCGGAAGCGGCGCACAGTACCCCATGCGGATCGACGGCGACGCCGTGACCGAGTTCGAAAAACGCCACCGGCAGGCTCGGGGCGCAGCGGGCGATGAGCGACTTGTCCTCCTGGTCGACCAGGTAGATGCCGACGCGCAGTGCAGGAAACTGTTTCTCGATCGTCTGGGCGACGACCTGCAGGACGTCGTCCAGCCGCTGCCCGCGGGCGAGCTTCTTGAGCACGACCTCCTCGAACTCGCTCTGGGCGCGAAAGTGCCGGCGCTCGGTCACGTCGGTGCAGGTGCCGACGTAGTGGGTGATCACGTTTTCGTCGCCGCGCACGGGACGAATCTCGAGGTCGTTCCAGAACGACGTACCGTCCTTGCGGTAGTTGAGGATCTCCCCGCGGAACACCTGGCCCTCGCGCAGGCATTGCCGCATGCGCTGGAGGGTGGGACGATCCGTCGCCGGTCCCTGCAGGAAGCGGGAATTGCGGCCGATCGCCTCCTCCAGGCTGTAGCCGGTCATGCGCACCCAGGCTTCGTTGACGTAAATGATGGGCAGCTCCGACTCCGACGCATCGGCAATGACGACCGCCTCGGCCATCTGCTCGAGCACGAGGTCGTGCAATTGCATCGGGCTTTCCGTGCGATGCCCCGCCGTGTTGTCATGGTAAAGGGCGACGAAGTAGGTCCGGCCCTCGTCCTCCAGCGGAGCGATGAAGGCCTCGACCCAGCGCAGCGACTCGCTCGGCGTACGGTTGCAGAATTCCCCCCACCAGGCATCGCCGCGCCGGAGTACCTCGAAGAGGTGCTGGTACACAATCTTGCTCTGATAACTCGAACGCACCGCCTCGTGAGTGCGCCCGAGCAATTCGGAGGCCCGCATCTGGCAGATCGAAAGGTATTCGGGGCTGACGTGAAGGATGACGCCGGCCGGATCGGTGATCGAGACCGGCAGCTGACCGGTCTGGGCAAGGATGCGCCGCACGGTGGCCGCCGGCATTTCAACTTCGAGGCGGGTACGCGCGGCTGCGACCAGTCGTTCTACCTGGGGAGAAGTAAGAGTCGCGGGGCTAGCGGCCATTCGAAGCCGCGATATTGGCACTGTCCGGGCGGGACAGGCAAGAATCGCCATCACAAGAATTGCTCTTCCGCAGCCCGCGGGCCACGGCCTCCATCACCCCTCCGAGATCGGCAAAGGCAAAGGGTTTCGCGAGCAAATGCATGCGAGCATCGTGCGCCTGGACTTTCCGCGCCTTTTCGTCGAGGTCACCCCCCATGATCACGATGGGCGCTTCCGGCAGCAGGGCGCGCAGGGAACGGGCCAGTGTGAGGCCGTCCTCATCGCCGAGGTGCATGTCGACGAGCGCGGCCTGGATACCTTCGGCGGCCGCGGTGGCAATGGCCAGGGCTTCGGCGGTATCCACGGCCACCCGCGGATGATGCCCCATGCGCTCGAGCATGCGCTGGGCCACCAGCCGAACGGGCTTTTCATCGTCGACGATGAGAATCTTGAAACCGGCGGTGGTCGGCGTGGCAAGGGAGGTGGACATGGGCTGCCGGGCGGGAAACAGGGAGGGAACGACGAGGTCAAGCCGCCACCGAGCGGCCCGTCAGACGGGCGGCGGGACGAAGACGAAAAGGGGAACGCGAGGCCGGGCCCGAAAGGGGTCGCCAGAAACGATAGGGCTCGGCGGCCGCGGCATCGTGGCAACGCTCGCCTTCGCAGTGGCAGCAACCGACGCCGTCCATCCAGAACAGGCAATTCCGGCAATCACGCTGGCGCGCGTCGTGCGAACGGGGGAAGCAGGTGATCGATGCCGTCGACGATTCCATGGTGACCAGAGTCGGGTTCTGCAATCGGTCCGGGTGGGAATTTCTTGAGGGGTAAACGGGAGACAAAACGGAAAAAACGCGACCGCCGCGGACTCTCCCGCCGGGCAGCGGTGCAGACCGGTCGCGGATCAGGCTTTCCGCGGCGCGGGCGCGATGCGGGGCAGCGCGGGCATGGCGGGAAGCGGCCCCCCGCGCGTGCCTTTGACCGCGGCCGACTGGTTGGTCTTGGCGATATCGGCCAGGACTTCCATGCGGTAGATGGGCACATTGCGCGGGGCATCGATGCCGATCTTCACCACATCCCCGTCGATGCGGGTGATGCGGATCTCGACGTTGTCGCCGATCTTGATGGCTTCGCCAACTCTGCGGGTGAGAACGAGCATAACAGGCTCCGGTGAGAGTTAGGCGGTGACCAGGGGATGGCGAGCGCTATATTGTTGATGGTTCGCGAGAACGACCTGTTTGGCGCGTCCCGTGCGGCGGTTGATTACGACCGGTCCGGTGAGGTTGACGGTCGCGGTGGCCTGGGTGCCGTGCGTAACGGTGACGATGTTGAGCACCATGGCGTCGGCGGGATCGGTGAGTTCGAGAAAGGCGGCGTCTTCATCGAACAGTTCCGGTTCGTAATCGGGCAGGACGTTGCCGGGTTCGACGACGACGAAATGCAATTCGTCGGCTTCGCCCAGGAGACGCATCCAGCAGAACGGCAGCTGCTCCTCCTGGTAGATCACGGTGAAGCGATCGTAGTCGGGAAAGCCGACGAGGCCCTGCGGCAGCAGGATCTCCTCGGTGGGACCGGCAGTGGTGAGGGGTTCGGCGGTGACTTTCATCGGACGGCAGGCAGCTGTTAACGCAGGTAATCGAGGATGGACATGTTGAGGATTCGCGACGCCGAAGCGAGCGCGGCTTCATAGGCCGTGGTGGCCTGGGAAAGTTTGACGACGGTGCTGGGCAGGTCGGCGTCGGCCTCGGCGGAAACGAGACGCTCGATCTCGGTGTCGCGAGTGGCGAGCTGCTTTTTGCTCACCTCTATGCGCATCTCGGCGGCGCCGGTGGTGCCGATCGCCTCGACCAGCTCATCCTCGGCGGCTTCGAGCCCGCTGATCGAGGTGTCGAGGGCGGTGCGGTCGCCCGTGGTGAGGGCATCGCGCAGGGTGACGAGGGTGTTGATAAAATCGGCAATCGAGCTGTTGGTCGCACCGGACGAACCGACCTCGAGCGAGGATTGTTCGGTAAGGGAGATCGACCGTTTATTGGCGTCGCCGGCGTAGGCGACGGCAGCGACTTTGTTGTCGCCGCCGCGCGTCACGGCCAACGGCGCGGTGCCGACGGCGGTGCCGGCAAACAGGTAGTCATCGCGCAGCCGGCCGTTGCCCACGCGCACGGCCTGCTCGATGAGTTGGTCGACCTCGGCGGCATAGGCGGTGGTGGCTTCCTCGCCGAGCGTGCCGGTGCCGAGCAGGGCGAGTTCCCCCGCGCGCACGGCGAGGTCCTTCATGGAGCTCAGGTGGGAAAAGGTGGCCTGGGTGAGTTCGAGGGCCACGTCGGAGTTGCGTTCGAACTGCCCCACGCGGCGCCGTTCGGCTTCGAGCGTGAGCAGGCGGCCCACCGCCGCCGGGTCGTCGCCGGGGAGCTTGACGCGCTGACCGCTGGCGATCTGGTCCTGCAACTCGGTCTGGCGCGAGCTGAGATCGGCAATCTGGCTGATGACCGTGGTGGTGGCGGCGTAGGTGGGGACTCGCATGGCGGGGAGGATTGGGCGGGCGGCGCGGGGTCAGGTGGCGGTCTCAGCGACCGAGGCCGTTGACCACGGTGTTGAGCAGTTCGTCGACGACCGAGATCACGCGCGAGGAGGCCTGGAAGGCCCGCTGGAACTTGAGCAGGTCGGCCATCTCTTCGTCGAGGGAGACGCCGGAAACGGAATCACGCTGGCCGCGCACGAGTTGCTCGATGTTGCGCTGATCGCCGAGGCGGGCCTGGGAGCCGGCGACTTCCTCGCCGAAGTCGGAGATGGAGCGGGCCAGAAACTGGTTGAAGGTGCCGCTGATGGCGTCGCCCGAGCCGGTGTCGAACGCGGTGTAGGCGAGGTCGGCGATGGCGCGGGCAATGGTGTTGTCGCCGGCGGCGCCACCATCGGAGGCCTTGAGCGTCACGGCATTCACGGAGGACTCGACCTGAATGGTCGCGGCGGTGGTGCCGGAGGCGACGAAGAAGTCGCCGGTGACGCCGGTGGGGTTGTAGGCGGCGTTGACCGAGGTGACGAGCTGGCTGGCGAGCGCATCCAGGTCGGTGCGCAATTGGGCCAGACCCTCGTCGCGGGCCTTGAGATGGCCGGCGATGCTGCCGCTGGTGGCGGCGATGGTGTCGGGGCCGACGGTGAGACTGGTGCCGTCGAAGGCGACCGGCGTCGGCACGGTCGCGAGGTTGATCAGCTGGATCTCGTTGCCAAGCGCATCGCGGGCAAAGATGTCGATCTGGCCGGGCTCGGTGGCGTTGGCCCGCGTCTCGATCCCGAGTTTGCCGGCCAGTTCCTCGAGGCGGGCCTGGCGCTGGTCGCGCAGGTCGACGGCGGAACCGGGGGCGTTGACTTCGAAGCGACCGATCTGGCCGTTGAGTTCGGCGATGGATTGGAGGAGCCGGTTGACGTCCTCGACGTCGGAAGCGGTGGCGTTGGTGAGGTCGGTCTCGAGCTGGTCGAGACGGGCGTCCGTGGCGTTGAGGCGATCGGTGAGGATGGCGGCGCGCTGCAGGAGAGTCTGACGCTCGCCGTTGTCGGTCGGACGGGCGGCGAAGCCTTCGAAGGCGGTGAAGAAATCGGTGACCGACTCGACGACCCCCTGGCTGCCGCTGCTGGCGCTGCCGCTGGTGCCGGTGCGGTCGATCGACTGGCCGAGGGCGGCCTGGCCCTTCAGGTAGGCATTGTTCTCGGCCTCGGCGGCGGCGGTGATGCCGATCTCGCGCACGACCTGCTGGTCGAGGAGTCTGTCACGGATCTGCTCGACCTGCTTGGCCTCGATGCCGAGTGACTGGGCGCCGAGGGGGGTGAGGACGGTGCCGCGGTCACCGTAGACCACGCGCTGGCGCGCGTAGTTGGGGTTGTTGACGTTGGCGAGATTGCGCCCCGCGGTCTCGACGCTGCGCGAGTGCGCGGCCAAGGCCTTTACGCCGCCGTTGAGTGCTCCAAAGAGTCCGGACATGGTGCGGGGTCGGGTCGGGGGTTAGACGGCGGTGGCGAAGGAGCCGGAACCGCTGCCCTCGTGGATGCCGCCGCGGCGGTCGTAAGTGGGGGAGAACACGTCGGGCCGCAGGATGCGGAGCGAGTCGCGGTGCACCTCGACGGTGCGCGCGAGCAGGCGCTGGTTTTGCCGGGCGGTGCGGCGGGTCTGATGGACGAGGCGGTTCACCTCCTTCACCAAGGCCTCGAACATGGGCTGCATCTCGGCCGGGAAATCGGTGAGCAGGCGCAGCAAGGTGGTCGAGGGCGGCCGGCCATGGGAGCGGGCCATGGTTTGCACGAGCTGTTCGCGGCGGATGCGGAAGCGGTTGGCCACGCGGGCGGCCTGTTCGATCGTGCGGGCCTCTTCCAGGACGCGTTCGGGATCGGGGGTGAGCAGTCCTTCCTGTTGGTCCCGGAAGAGTCCGAGCAGGTTGCCGAGATGTTCAATCTCGTCGCGCAGGGCGTCGGCGAGCGAATCGAGGGAATCGTTCATGATTGAGTGGAAAGTTGGGTCGGGCTCCGGCCCGGTCCGCCGGCCGCGGGGTCGGCGTCGGGGCGCATGGCTCGGGCGTAGGCGGCCTTGAGGGCGTCCGGAGTGAGCTGTTGTTCGATGAGGTGGGCAAAGCCGAGCTGGCCACCCTCGGCGAGGGAGCCGGCGAGCACGTCGGTAAGAAGATAGCCGTAGACCCCGCCGCCTCCGCCGCCGATGGCGCCCCCCTGCCCTCCGCCACCGCTCATGATGGGATCGATGGCGGGCTTGAGCAGCTGGCGCACGATGATCGCCTCGAACTGCTCGGCGACCTTTTTGACGTCCTCGGGCGTAGTCGGACCGTTGCGGTCCTGCGGCCCCTCGGGCCGATTGGCGAGACCGAGGGCGGAACTGACGGCGGCGACATTCATCGAGGACATGGCAGGCGCAGGATCAGGATCAGTTGATGATGAGCTCGGCCTGGAGAGCGCCGGAGCGTTTGAGGGTCTGGAAGATGGCCATCATCTCGCGGGTGCTCACGCCGAGGGCGTTGAGCGCGGCGGCGAGGCGCTCGATGGAGGGCGCCTCCTCAATGACGGTGAAGCCGCCGGTGGCCTCCTGCACGTTCGTGTCGGTGGCGGGCACGACAGCGGTCTGGGCGCCGTTGCCGGCGAAGGCGCCGGGCTGGGACACGCCGAGGGTCTGGGCGACGGTGATGGTGAGGGCGCCGTGCGAGATGGCGACCTGCGACAGCCGCACGGTGCTGGTGGCGACGATGGTGCCGGTGCGCTCGTTGATGACGATACGCGCAGGCGTGTCGGGGTTGACCTCGATGGTGCCGAGGGCGGCGAGGAAGGCGACCTCCTGGCCGTGGTAATCGTCGGGCAGTTCGAGCGACACGGTGGCGGCATCCTCGGCCAGTGCGATGCTGGGATACTCCCGGTTGATGGCGGTGGCGAGACGGGCGGCGGAGGTGAAATCGGGATTGTAGAGTGACAGGCGGATGCGGCCCTGGTGGAGGATGGCCATGGGAATCTCGCGCTCAACGATGGCGCCGTTGCTGATGACGCCCACGGTGGGGTGGTTCTTTTGTACGGTGGCGCCGCCGGCCCCGCCCGCGCCGCCGAAGAAGCCGCCGATGGCGATCGGGCCCTGGGCGACGGCGTAGACCTCGCCGTTGGCGCCGATGAGCGGAGTCTGCAGGAGCACGCCGCCCTGGAGGGTCTTGGCATCGCCCATGGAGGCGACGGTGACATCGATGCGCGCACCGGATTTGAGGAAGGGGCCGATGTCGGCGGTGACCATGACAGCCGCCGTGTTCTTGGCTTTGATCTCCTCGGCATCGACGGTGAGGCCGTGACGCTGCAGGAGGTTGGCGACGGAGCGCAGGGTGGTCTCGGCATTCGAGTCGCCGTCACCGGCCAGGCCAACGACGAGTCCGTAGCCGATGAGCTGGTTCTCGCGGGTCCCCTCGACCTGGGCGACATCCTTGAGGCGCACGGCATGCAGCGGCGCGGCCGCGGCGGCGGCGAGGAGGAAAGCGAAGAGCAGGCGCGGGAGCAGGGACTTCATGGGCGGAGCGGAAGGGCGACGGCGCAACAGGTTTTTCAATACGGACGAACCGCCTCGTAAAGGCGGGTGATCCAGCCGCGGCGCTGGGCGTCGGTGAGCGCGCCGTCGCTCACGAACTCGACACGGGCGTTGGCGATGTCGGACGAGTAGACGACGTTGTCGGCGCTGATGTCGTCGGGCCGCACGAAGCCGTGCAGGATGGCGTGCTGGGTTTCCTTGGCGAAGGTGACGCGGCGCACGCCCTCGATGACGAGCACGCCGTTGGGCAGCACGTCGATGACCATGACGGCGGCGCGACCGGTGAGGCTCTGGGAGGCGCTCACCTGGCCGCCGCCGAGGAAGTCGTTGGAACCGGACATGGCGGTGCCGGGAAGCGAGCCGTTGTGGGTGCCGAAGTTGCTGCCCGGAAAAAGGAACTGCGACACGGTGTTGCTCACGTTGGCGCCGCTGCCGGTCTTCTTGTTGGCGGAGGCGGTGTTGGATACGGACTCGCTGATCTGGACCGTGAGGATGTCGCCGACGGCGCGGGCCTTGTTGTCGGAATACATCGAGCGCGGCGAGGATTCGCCGGCGGTCCAGAGCGAGCCTTCGCTGGCGACGAGGGCCAGGGGGCTGGTGATCAGGAGGAGGGATGGCAGCAAAAGGGAGCGGTTCATGGCGAAAGAAACGGCGGGGGGGGGGTTAGAAGTGAACTTCGGCCTGGCCCTGGGCGGTGACGACGGCGGCGAACTCGCGGCGCGACTCGGTGTTGCGCACCCGCACGAGTTCGCCGGCGAGGCCGTCCTGCAGGGCGAGCGCCTTCATGGTGATGGCGAGGGTGCCGTCGACGGCGGCGACTTCGATCATCTGGCCCTTGCGCACCAGCGGGCGTCGGGCGACGTCGCGCCAGGTGAGGAAACGACCGGCCCCGAGTGAGCGGTTCATCATGAGATCCTCCAGCGGGGTCTCGACGGGGACGATGTCGCGTTCGCGCAGGATATCCACGCGGCGCAGCTCGAGCAGGTGCGGCTCGATGTTGGCCTGGCGAGTGAGCGGCTCGCGGGCGAGCCAGGCATCGCGCCAGATCTGGGCGCGCACAAACACGGTCTGCCGGGTGCTGCTGCCATCGAGGGAATGAAGCTGCAGGCGCAGCATCATCTGGCTGGCCGGCTTGGGCGGCATCTCGGTGACTTCGACGAGCGTATCGGCCGGCGGGCTGAAGGGACGGACGAGTTCGAGCGTCCACGTCCCCTCGGTGCGGTAATGCTGTTCGAGGCTGTCGGCCACCGTATCGAGCCAGGCCTGGTTGTCGGTCGCGGATTGAGCGGAGAGACCCGCGTCCATCTCGGCGCGCAGCGCGGCGCCGGCACTGCCGGCGAGCAGGACGGCGAGCAGGTGGCGGAGAAAGCGGAACGAGGGAACGGGACGGACGAAGGACATGGCGGCGCGGGTTGAAGGAGAAGGCGTTGGATCAGCGCTTCATTTGCGCGATGTTCTGCAGCATCTCGTCGGAGGTCTGGATGGACTTGCTGTTGATCTCGTAGGCGCGCTGGGCGACGATGAGGTTCACCATTTCCTCCACGATGTTGACGTTGGAGGCCTCGCTGTAGCCCTGCATGATGGAACCGTAGCCGAGTTCGCCGGGGGCGCCGACTTCGGGGGCGCCGGAGGATTCGGTTTCCTCGTAGAGGTTGCCGCCCATGGAGCGCAGGCCGCCGGGATTGGCGAAACGGGTGACGGTGAGGCGGAAGGTGGTGTTGCCGTTGGCGCCCTGGTAAGTGACCTCGCCGGTTTCGGAGATGCTGATGTTGGTGGTGCCGGGGGGCACGGCCTGGAAGCCGGACAGGACGGGCATGCCGTCATTGGTCACAACCTGGCCCTGGGCATTGAGCTTGAAGGATCCGTCGCGGGTGTAGGCGAGCGTGCCGTCGGGGCGCTGCACTTCGAAGAAGCCGTCGCCCTGGATGGCGAGGTCCATCTGCTCACCGGTGTGGTTGAGCTGACCCTGGGTGAAGACCTTGCCGGTGGCGGCGACACGGGAACCGTTGCCCACCTCGATGCCGGTCGGGACGACATTGCCGCCGCCGGCCTCGGCGCCGGAGGCGCGGGGCTTTTGGTAGAGCAGGTCCTGGAACTCGATCTTGGAGCGCTTGAAGCCCGGGGTGTTCACGTTCGCGAGGTTGTTGGCGATCGTGTTGAGGTTGAGCTGCTGGGCTTCCATGCCGGTGGCAGCGGAGTAGAGGGACATGTTCATGGCGGAGGAACGGGGAGTGGGTTGGCGGGTCTCGGTGGGCGGTGGGCCGGTGGGCTCAGCCGAGCTTCTCCAGGGTTTGTTTCAAAAGTTCGTCGCGGTGGCTGATCATCTTCTGGTTGGCCTCGTAGGCCCGGGCGATGCCGACCAGGTCGACCATTTCGCGCAGCGGCTGGATGTTGGCCTGTTCCAGGTGGCCCTGCAGGATCTCCGGCTCCTCGACAACTTCGGGATCTTGACCGTCGCTGGCGGCGAAGAGGCCGCCGCCGAGGTTCTGCAGCGCGTGGTTGTTCTCGAACTGCATGATCTCGATCTTGCCGATGACGGCGCCGTTCTGGCGGATGGAGCCATCCTCATCGACCGCCACATGGCCGCCGCCGGGTTGCAGCTTGATCGGATTGCCTCCGTCACCGAGGACGGAAAAGCCGTTGTGATTGACGAGGTCGAGTTCGGGCGTGGTGGCAAAGCTGCCGTTGCGGGTGTAGTAGATCTTGCCGCTTTCGTCCTGAACCTGGAAGAAACCGGGACCGCCGAGCGCGAAATCGAAGTCGCGGCGGGTGGGCATCGACTCCCCCTTGGCGAAGCTGATGCCGAGGTTGGCGGCGGGATAGAACACCGGCGTCCCCCCCCCCTCGCCCACCTTCTGGGATTCGTCGCCTTTGAGCTCACCGCCGTAGACCGACCAAAGTTGCACGGTCTGCTTCTTGTAGCCCGCCACCTGGTTCGAGGTGATGTTCTGGGCCACGGCATCCTGCCAGCGCTCCAACGCGGCGAGGGAAGCTGCACTTTGGTAAAGACCGACGTTCATGGTGAGGCCACCAGTGCAGGTGCGATGCCAGCGGTTTTAATTACCTGCACCGCAGTCGTTTAAAATTGCCGCTGCCCCTCGCCCGCACCGGGCCGGCTGAACGGCCGCAGCAAAGGGCAATATCTGCCGGGCACAAAAAAGGCGCGCTCGGGGAGCGCGCCCAGCCCTACGGTCGCCGCGTGAGGGCGCTCAGGCCGGGCCGGCGTAAAGACAGTCGATCTCGATGCGTTCCCCGCAGGCACAGGTCACGATGAGGTGCGTTACCTTGTCGCCCTGCTTCACGCATTCGACGCTTGGTTGATGGGCGTGCGCCCCGGCGTGGGTGCCGTGGGCGGCCGCGCCGCCCGCCGGTGCACCGGGTTTGGCGCGAGCCCCGACGCCGGGGTGGACCGCCGGCTTGTCGGACAGAGGCTTGAGGGCCGGCATGGCGGCATTGGGACGACCGGAGAGAAAGGATTTCATTCGGAATAGGAAACGGGAGCTTCACCGCTGCGCAGACGGGTGCCGACCCGCAGACTGAAGGCGACGCGTTGATTGCTTTCGTCGTCGGGGGCGACATCGGGCAGGGCCTGGGTGTCGGCGAATCCGGTGACGCGCTCGATGAGCCGGGCCTCGACGGCGTAGTGCACGAGGGCGCGACGGGCGGCGTTGGCGCGGTCGCTGGACAGTTCCCAGGGCGTGTAGGTCTCGTCCGGAAAGGTGACGCCGGACTTGGTGTGGCCCTCGATGACGACGTTGAACTTGTGGCGGTCGATCACCCAGGCCAGGCCCTGCATGACGAAGGTGCCCCAGTCGGTGAACTCGGCGGTGTTGTCGCGGAAGAGCGGCTGGCTCTGGCGATCGAAGAGCGTGATGCGCAGGCCGTCGCTGGTGACCTGGATATCGATGGGCCGGTTGGCGAAATTCTCGTCGAGGTGGAGCAGCCGATAGAAGTCCTTGGCGACGGCGTTGAGGAACTGCAGGTCGATCTTGCGCGCGTCGGTCGTGGTCTCGTTGGGGCCGGTGCCGGCGTCGCTGCCGTCGGTGTTCTTCGACTGGGTGGGTTGGTTTGTATCGAAAGGCAGGATACCAGTGGTGGCATCCATCGGCGAGTTGAAGGGCGACTGGAAGTAGCGCGAGGTGGCGAGCAGGATCTTGTCGTCCTGGGCGGAGATCCACAGCACCATGAAGAGCGCCATCATGGCCGTGACGAAGTCGGCGTAGGCGACCTTCCAGGCTCCACCGTGGTGGGCTCCTCCCTTCTTCTTTTTGCGCTTGGCCATGGCCGCGGGTTACTTGGGCGACGGCAGGGACTTGAGGGTTTCCTCGAGCTGGTCGCCGTCGGGCTGGACGGAGGAGTCGAGCGTGCGGCGCGCGATCTCGACGGCGGTGAGCGGCGCGAGCCCCTTGGCAAAGGCGGCGACGGCGGCGAGGATGCAGTTGAGCACCTGCATCTCGGAGCTGTTGTTGAACTTCACGCGGTTGGCCAGGGGGTTGACGAAGCCGTAGGCGACGAAGATGCCAAGCAGGGTGCCGGTGAGGGCGGCGGCCACGCGTTCACCCACGACCTCCGGACCATCGGCGATGGCGGCCATGGTGTTGATGATACCGAGCACGGCGGCGACGATGCCGATGCCGGGCAGCGAATCGCCGACCAGCTGCAGCAGGTGCACGGGATGCTCCTTCTCTTCGCCGCGCGCCTCGAGTTCACCGAACATGAGTTCCTCCAGCTGGTCGGGCTTGATCTTGCCGTCGATGATGGGCTTGAGGCCGTTGAGGAGGAACTCCATCCGCTCGGTGTCGGCGGTGAAATTGGGGTAGCGTTGAAAAATGCTGCTTTCGGTCGGGTTCATCACGTGTTCCTCGAGCGCGATCAGGCCGTTGCGCCGGCCGACCATGAAGATCTCGTAGAGCAGCTTGAGGATGTCCTCGTAGTCGGTCCGGGTCGGTCCCCCACCCTTCAGGGCCACCATGACCTTGTGGACGATTTCCTTCATGATGTGACCGGGCGAGGCGATGATGAGCACGCCCAGGGCCACGCCGAGAATGACGACAAATTCCGACACGTGCAGCAGCACCATGGGATTGCCGCCGGCAATCATGAAACCGCCGATCGTCGCCGCGAAGACGATGACTGAGCCGATGATGATGAGCATGGTCGTTTAGGAAAGTTGAGGAGGCGGAAGGGGCCGCACGTTCAGCGGTTGCGGGCGCGTTGGATCCAGGAACGAAGACCGAGAATGGCCTGGCCATGGATCTGGCAGATGCGCGACTCGGTGAGGCCGAACACGGCGGCGATCTCGGCGAGGCGCATGTTTTCAAAGTAGTACATGGCGAGGACCTTCTTCTGCACGTCGGGCAGCTGCTCGATGCGGTCGGCGACCATCTTGAGCAGTTCGTCCTTCTCCATGTTGGCGCAGACATCCTCGGCCTGGTCGTCGGCGATGAGGTCGTGCAGGGTGCCGCCGGCACTCTCGTCGTCCTCGAGCGGCTGGTCGATCGGCACGAAACTGATGGGGCGGATCTCCTCCTGCCAGCGGGCAAATTCCTTGGGATCGAGGCCGAGGTGCTCGCGCACCTCCTCGTCGGTGGCGGCGCGGCCCACCTTCTGTTCCACTTCGGTGATGGCGTTGCGGATCTTGCGGGCCTTGGCGCGGGCGCGGCGCGGGCACCAGTCGAGCCGGCGCAACTCGTCGAGCACGGCGCCGCGGATGCGCGTGGTGGCGTAGGCGGCGAAGGTGTGACCCTGCTCGGGGTCGAAACGGTTCACGGCCGCGATGAGGCCGGTGACGCCGACGCTGTAGAGGTCCTCCACCTCGACGTGGGCCGGCAGGTGAATCTTGATGCGGTCGACGACGTTGCGCACGAGGGGGAGATGGCGCTCGATGAGTTCGGACTCGTCGATGGGACCGGTGGCCCCGGAGTAGACTCGCCACGCGGACGAAGCATTATGGGCTTCCGGGACGTGTTTGAGGGCGGCGTTGTTCATGGCGGGTTGTTGGGTTCAAAAAGGTTGAAAGGCTCAGGTGCGGGAGGGCATCGCGGGGGTGGCGGGGGCGGAGGAACGGGAGAGCGCGGAGGTGGCGCTTTCGCGGCGAGAGGGGACGGCGGGTTTGGCGGGAGCGTCCTTTTTCTTGGCGGCGGCTTCGGCCTCGGCCTGTGCCTCGGCCCGGCGACGGCGGATCTCCATGGTGTCGGTGAGGGCGCGCTCGAGCTGGCTCCACCACCAGCGCAGCAGCCAGGCGCCGAGAACACAGGCGAGAGCGGCGTCGCGGAGGACGAGGTCGAGCGGGCGATCGGCAGCGAAGCCGGCGCCGGCGGCCAGGAAGAATCCGGCAGAACCACCCCAGAGCATGACGGTACGCATCGTCTTCAGGCTCCCGGGATGGTGCGGCGGAGCAGAGCATCCACCGCTTCGGTTTCGAGTTCGCCGACGAGGCTGGGACCGGTGCCGAGGAAGAGCGGCGTCACCGCGCCCTCGAGCAGGAAATCCCAGAGCTTGCCCCAGTGGGCGAGCTCATCGACATGAGTAAAAACGACGTGGGTCGCGCCCAGTTCGCGACCGACCGAGTAGGCCGCCTGCAGGGCGGCGCGGTCGTGCAGGGCGTGCAGCACGAGGACACGGCTGGTGAATCCGCTTTGGTTGAGAAAATCCGCCAGATGCTCGTCCTGCGCGCGGCCCAGGCGGAGGCTGGGCAGATCGGCCAGCAGAAAATCCTGATTGCGGTTCTGCTCCCGCAGCGGCGCGGTGCCGTCGACGTGCTGCAGATTGACCCCGAGCGCTTCGCAGAAGACCGCGAGTCCGTCCGCGGGGTTGGGCCGGTCGAACTCCACCTTAGCCACCGAGCCGGTACGGCCCTTTTGAAAAACCTGGTGGGCGAGCCACTTGCTCAGCGCGGTCGTGCGGCCGGTGCCGGCCAGGCCGAGGAAGGCCACGCGATCGGTGAGAAGGCGGCGCTTCGGCGCAGTCGCGACTTGGCGCAACTCGGCGCCGATCTCGGTGAGGGCCTCGTGCAGCGGACGGCGCTCGATCTCGGGCCAGCGCGGGCTGCCTTGGAGGCGAGCCATCATGATGTCGGAAAACCCGCCGCGACGAAGCACGTCCGGCAGCAGTCGGCCGGTCTTGCGTCCGGGGCCGGCATAAAACTCCTCCGATTCGAGTCCGACTGCCGGACGGCGTGCGGTCGACTCCGTCCCGTCGGCCGCGGCGGACGTCGTCCCGGCGTGGGTGCCATAGGCGCCCGCCACAGAGTGCGTCGAGGTTTGATTGGCGGCGCGCGTGGGCCGGTCGGCCATCGATGCGGCGGGCGGCGGCGCAGTTTCCTCCTCGGCCGGCAGCTCGGCCACGACCTCGATCTGCGGCCGGGCAAACAGGCTCTTGAGACCGGTCTGCGGCAGGTTGCGCACCGACAACACCCGGGCCGTCGGTCCCAGCTCGCGGCGAATCGTGTCCACCGCCTCCTGAGCGGAGTGCACGACCAGGCGGTAAGTGGCGCCGGGCTGAGCGGGGGCGGATAGGTCGGGTTTTGCCATCAACCACGCTAATCGCAACCCACGTGCCAAGAACCTAACCGCGAGTGCTAGTCCTTACCTTCAAGCGTTTTAAAAATCTCACATTTTGTTCAAGCCGCGCCGAACCCGACCGAGGGAAATTCCTCGGGTCGACCCCCGGCAGGATTTGCCGAGAGGTCGCGTTGCGCGGCTTTGTCCCTCCGCCAGTCGCCGCCTTAAGCGCGGCGCGGGATCACCGTCAGGCTGGTGCGGCCTTTGGCCAGATGGGCGGCCGGCAGGAATCCGCCGTATGCCAGGGTCGGCATGACCAGTGAGCGTTTGCCCAACAGGGTTCCCGGCTGCAGCACGGCATTGCAGCCCACCTCGGCTTCATCCCCAAGAATCGCGCCCAGCTTCCGCAGCCCGGTCGACACGATGCGTTCGGGCAGGCGAATGGTAACGACCTGTTGATCGAGCCGGAGATTCGACAGGACCACCCCGGCCCCGAGGTGCGCCCGGTTGCCAAGGATGGAGTCGCCCACGTAACTGAAGTGGGGCACCTGCACGCCGTCCATGAGCAGGCAGTTCTTGAACTCGCAACTGTTCCCCAGCACGCAACCGGCGCCAACGATCACGTTGCCGCGCACGAAGGCTCCCGGTCGGATCTCCGTACCCGCGCCGATGTGGCTGGGGCCGATGAGCGTCGCCTGCGCCGGCAACTTCACCGAGGGATCGAGCCAAACTTCGCCTTCCACCGCCACGCCCGCCGGAAGCTCGCGATCGGCCGTGTTGCCAACGAGCCCCGCGAGGGCGGACTTGATGCCATTCACCCACTCCCAGACCGGTGCGTCCGCCGGGAAATGGACGGCAAACGTCCGCAGCGATTCGGGCAGGTCAAAAAACTCATCGGCGCGCATGCCTCACTCCAAGCGGAGCGCACCGCGGCGGTCAACTCCCCCAGTCTCGCATCGCCAACGGCTGCCGACCGTTTCACTTTCACACCATTCCCGTGTCCTCCCCCACGCTTCAACGCCTGCAGGCGCAACTCCCTCCCGATCGCATCGCCACCGACGAGGCCACCCGCGCCGCTTATGACGCCGACGCCCAGACCGCCTACCGTCAGCGCGCCCTCGCCGTGGTCACGCCGCACTCGACCGATGAGGTCGTGCGGATCGTGCGGTGGTGCCGCGCGGAGGGCGTGCCGTTCACCGTACGCGGCAGCGGCACCGGCCTGTGCGCCGGCGCCACCCCGGTTCCCGGCGGGCTCGCCATCGTCACCACCCGCCTCAACCGCATCCTGCGCCTCGACCCTTCACAGCGCATCGCCGTCGTCGAACCCGGCGTCGTAAACCTCAACCTCACCGCCGCCGCCGCGCCGCACGGCCTGTTCTACGCGCCCGATCCCTCCAGCCAGCCGATCTGCACCCTCGGCGGCAACGTCGGCTTCAACGCCGGCGGCGCCCACTGCCTGAAGCACGGCATGACCTCCAACCACGTGCTCGGCCTCAAGGCGGTGCTCGCCAGCGGCGAGGTCGTCAGCTGGGGCGGCGACGCACGCGAGACGATCGGCCCCGACTGGACCGGTCTTTTCGTCGGCAACGAAGGCCTCTTCGGCGTCGCCCTCGAGATCACCCTCAACCTGCTCCCGACGACCGATGGGGTGTTCACCGTACTCGCCGGGTTTGCGTCGGCCGAGGCCGCGGGCGACGCCGTGTCGGCCATCATTGCGGCCGGCATCGTGCCGGTGGCGATCGAACTCATGGACGAGCTTACGATCCAGGCGGTGCGTCCGGTCGTGCCCATCGCCTACCCGCCCGACTGCCGCGCCTTGCTCATCGTCGAACTCGACGGCCCCGCTCCCGTGGTCGCCGCCGAACGCCCGCGCCTCGAGGCCGTACTGCAGCGCGCGCAAACCACCGGACTCATCATCGCCCGCAATGCCGCCGAGCGGGCCGCCATTTGGAAAGTGCGCAAGAGTGCCTACAGCGCCTATGGCCGTCTCGCGCCGAGCAACATGGTGCAGGACTGCGTCGTTCCCCGCCGCCACCTGGGCGAAGCCTTGCGCCGCATTGCCGCGCTCTCGGCCGAAGCGGGCATTCCGGTGGCCAACATCTGCCACGCCGGCGACGGCAACATCCACCCCAACCTCCTCCACGACAGTCGCGAGCCCGGCGCCCACGAAAAGGTCGAGCATCTCGCCGGCCGCATCCTCGAAGCCTGCCTCGAACTCGGCGGCTCCATCACTGGCGAGCACGGCGTGGGCATCGAAAAGCGTCCTTATCTTGCCCGGATGTATGGTCCGGCCGAAACGGCGTTTTTCCACCGCCTGCATCGCGCCTACGATCCCGACGGCGTGGCCAACCCCGGCAAGCTGCTGCCGGAGATCGCCGAGCCCCCCGCCCGACAACACAGTGCGCCACCGCCGGCCAGCGAACACCCCGCGACCCTCGAAGAACTGGCCGCCATCGTGCGCACGACACCGCGCCTGCTCGCGGTCGGCGCCCGCACCAAGTCGGCGCTGAGCGCGGGTATCGATTGTCCGCTGGTTTCCCTGCGCGCACTGAGCGGCATCACCGCCTACGAACCTGCCGAGTTCGTGCTAACTGCCCTCGCCGGTTCGCCGCTCGCCGAAATCGAAGCCACGTTGGCCGCCAGCGGCCAATGCCTGGCCTTTGACCCGCCCTTTGTCGCCGCCGGCGCCACGCTGGGCGGTACCGTCGCCGCCAACCTGAACGGCCCCGGCAGTTTCGGCCGCGGCCGCATCCGCGACGCCGTGCTCGGCGTGACGCTGGTCGACGGTACCGGCGAAATCCTGCGCCTGGGCGCGCGGGTGGTGAAGAATGTCGCCGGATTCGACGTGCCCAAGTTCCTCGTCGGCAGCCGTGGTCGCTTCGGCGCGCTGGCCGAGATCACCCTCAAGGTCGTGCCCCGGCCCGAGGCCAGCGTTACCCACGCGATTGCCTTTCTGGATTCCGCCGAATTGCTCGCTCTCCTGCCCCGCCTGGCCAACAGCCCCACCCTGCCCGAGGCCGTCGACGTGGATCTGGCCGCCCGCGAAATCCTCGTCCGCCACAGCGGACCGGCAGAGGCGCTCGAGCCGCTGACCGCACCGATTCGCTCATTCCCCGGCCACCGTCAATTGGATCCGGCCGAAGCCTCGGCCCGTTGGACGCAGATCAAGGCCCCGGCTGGCCGCGACGGAACGACTTTGTCAAAGTGGATCTTCCCGCCGGCCGCTCTGGCTCAGTCGCTGGATACCATCGCCACGTTCCCCACGGCCCGTCTGCACCTCCACGCCGCCGGCGCGCACGGTTGGCTGACCACCACAACCGTAGCGGATGCGTTGTTCACGGCGCTTTCCGCGCTCGGCAACCGCGGGATGATCGTGCAGGCTCCCCCCCAATCCCCCACCCTGCCCCCCGTCGCTTCGTCCCCCATCGAGCAACATGTCGCCAGGGTCTTCGATCCTAGCCAAAAATTCTCCGCCTGAAGCTCTGAACCGACGATCGGCTCTTGGTCCTGGTGGCCGCGGCCTCGATCGGTTCCGAAAACGGCGCTCCGCGCCGCTTTTTCATCCGGAAGGGCCGATGCGAAACACCTCGGAAACACATGACTGATCGGCGCCGCAAGGTTGACGCCCCGCGCCTGGCCCCCCACCTCTGCCGGCTTCCGTGTCTTCCCTGCCGACCGATCTCTTTGACTACGATCTGCCCGATCATCTGATCGCGCAGTCGCCCGCCGCGCGCCGCGATGCGTCGCGGCTGTTGGTGGTCGATCGCGCCTCGCGTTCGATCGCGCACCGTCAGTTCACCGACCTGCCCGATCTGCTCGACGGCAACGACCTGCTCATCCGCAACAATGCCGCCGTACTTCCTGCCCGCCTGCGCGCGCAGCGGCCGACCGGCGGGGCCGTGGAATGCTTTCTCCTCCGCGCCGATTCGAGCGACGGCGCCGGTAATGAGACGTGGTGGTGCCTGTTGCGTCCCGGCAAACGCCTGCCCGTCGGCGCGAGTCTTGCGCGCGATGGCGCCTTCTCCGCCACCGTGCGCGAGAAGCACAACGATGGCGTGGCGCGGGTGGCCTTCACGCTGACCGATCCTCACGCCACCCTGAAGGAGGTCGCCAACCGCCTCGGCGAAATGCCGCTGCCACCCTACATCCAACGCCAGGTCGGTGATGAACGCGGCGCGTCCGATCTGGAGCGCTACCAGACCGTCTATGCCGACCGTTCACGTCAGGTGGCCGTGGCCGCGCCGACGGCCGGCCTGCATTTCACGCCCGAGATTCTCGCCCAGCTCCAACAGCGCGGGATTCCGACCCGCGAGGTCACCCTGCACGTCGGTCTGGGCACCTTCCGTCCCGTCACCGCGGCAAACATCACCGATCACGACATTCATCGTGAACTCTATGAACTGCCGGTCGACACCCAGGAAGCCGTACTGCGGCCGGACCGGCGCCGGGTCGCGGTCGGTACGACCTCGGTGCGGGCCATCGAGGATTTCTGCCACAAACATGCGACGCCGCTCGGTCACCCCTGCGTCGACGAGGCCGGCATCTTCATCTACCCGCCGCGCGAATTCCGTGGCGTGGACGCGCTCATCACCAATTTTCACCAGCCGCGCTCCACCCTGCTTTGTCTTGTATCCGCTTTCCTGACACCCGGCAGCACGGAGGGGATTGCGTGGGTCAAGGAGATCTACGCCGAGGCCATCGCCCGCGAGTATCGGTTTTTCAGCTACGGCGATGCGATGCTGATCGTGTGATCCACCCCTGCTCCCGACCGACGCCGTTTACAGAAGGAAACGAAGGAAACAAAGCAAGGAGGTCGCCCCCCTCCGACCTTCGTTCTCTTGGTTTCCTTCTGTAATGTTTTCGTCCGCCTCAGTAGGTGTCGACCAGCGAACGCCAGGAGAGGGACCGACGCAGTTTGTCGGCGGTGAGCCTGCGCACGAAGGTCAGCACGATCGTCTTCGGTTCATCCGGGTAGAGTTCGAAGAAGTTGTCACTGGCCCGGTAGTCGACACCCGCGACATCGAAGGCGAAGCGGTGCTGCAGCACCGGCGACGTGAAGGTGAGTTCGAAGCGGTGGGCATCAACCGCCTTCACCCGGCACTTCACCTTGCCGCGCGGCAGGTGCATGAAGCGCGGCGAGGCGAGCAGCACGGTTTCTTCGCTCACCCGCCGGCCGTCGATCTCGAGGCCGATGCGCACGTAGACGTCGTCGTGGCTGGTCTTCTTGAAGAGCTTGTGCAGATCCAATGTCTTCTGCTTTACGGCTTCCCCGGGGCGCAACATGACGCGCTTGGTGCCGCCGCCGAGGCGGCGTCCGTCGATGTGCATGAGGTCCCAGCACAGCACTCCGCGCGCTGGCGTGGGCGCGTCATAGACCGTGTAGAGATGGGCCTCATCCATCGTCGACTTGCGGTAGTTGCCGATCGTGACCTGTTCGTCGCCGGGCACATGGGCGGTGACGAGCGCGGGGGCGTAGAATCGGCGGGCCGCGTAGTGCAGGGCCTTCCAGCGACCGGTGAACTCGATCGAACTCCAGGAGGCGACGGGCCAGCAGTCGTTGAGTTGCCAATACAACGATCCCATGCAGCGCGGCATGAGGCGGCGGTAGTGCTCGACCCCCATCTGCATGCAGCGGGCCTGGTTGAGCTGGGAGAGGTAGATGAGGTCGTCCTGTGACTTCGGAAACCGGTATTGGCGCGAGACGTAGTCGAGGATGATCTGGTTGCCCGCGGCGTTCTTCTGGTGGTTCTCCATCGTCGGACCAAAAACGTTGGTGTCATCGGACGGGCAGAAGGTGGCGTTGGTGGCCGGCGAGCTATAGCTCTGCATCCCGAATTCGGATACGAAGCGAAACTTCCAGAGTTCGTAGGATTTGATCGGCTTGCGCGAGTGCCAGACATCCCAGAAGTGCGAATCACCGGAAATCTCGCCGGCTTCGTGGCCGTGGGCGCCCTCGCGTCGCCAGGGTGAAGAAGGCCAGTAGGCGGTGGCGGGATCGTTCTCGGCCACGATCTCGGGCAGCATTTCGTGAAAGATCCTTTCGTAGGCCTGGCGGATCTCCGCTTTCGCCTCGTCGGTCAGGACTTCGCGGTTGAGCATCCAGATCTCGTTGTTGCCGCACCACAGGGCGAGACTGGCGCGATGGCGGAGGCGGCGCACCTGGGCCTCGGCTTCGGGCCGCACGAGTTCACGGAAGGCCTCGTCGACCGGATACAAGGTGCAGGCGAAGGCGAAGTCCTGCCACACCATGAGTCCGAGTTCGTCGCAGATGTCGTAGAACTCCTCGCTCTCGTAAATGCCGCCACCCCAGACCCGCACCATGTTCATGTTGGCCTCGACGGCGGAACGCAGGTCGCGCTCGTAGTCACTGCGACGGAGTGCCGACACGAAACTGTGGGCGGGAATCCAGTTGGCCCCCTTGGCAAAGACCGGACGGCCGTTTACGAGAAAGCGGAACGCCTCGCCCCATTCGTCCTTGGACTGGTCGAGGGTGATCGTGCGCAGGCCGATCCGGCGTTTCCAGTAACCGATGGTCGAACCGGCGGCGTCGCGGATCTCGATCTGCAGGCTGTAGAGCGGTTGGCCGCCTTGTCCCGCCGGCCACCAGAGCTGGGGATGGTCGAGTTCGATCACGGTGCCTTCACCGCGGCCAACGTTGACGTGGTTGAGGGTGAGTTTCCAATGGCAGGTGACCTCCGCATCAGGCCGGGCCAGTTCGGGCGATAGGTCGAGGCGCACCGAACCATCGGCCCGGTGAGTCTGACGGACGAGGATGTTGTCGAGACGGTTGCCCGACCAGGCCTCGAGCCGGAGCGGACGCCAGATGCCGGCGGTAACAAAACGCGGGCCCCAGTCCCAGCCGAACTGGCACTGCTGCTTGCGGATGCGGTTCGAGTTGCCCACCGGGTCGTTGAATTCCCGATACACGTGCCCCGTGTGCCGGGTGCGGAGGTAACCCATCGCGCTGTCGAAGCGAATGACGAGCTCGTTCGTCCCGGACTTCAGGTGCTTTTTCACCTCCCAGCGACCGGGGGTGAACATGTTGGCGGTGCGGGCGATCACCTTGCCGTTGAGCGTGACGGTCGCGACCGTATCCAGGCCCTCGGCCACCAGTTCGACCACCTCCTCGGCCAGCGCCGCGGCGCTCACAGTGAACTGCGTGCGATACTCCCAGTCGCGTTCCTCGATCCACTGCAACTCAAGTTCGTTGGTTCCGTGGAAGGGATCCGGAATCCGTCCGTTGCGTCGCAGATCGAGATGGACGCAGCCCGGCACCTGGGCCGGCAACCACGTCTTGGTCGAGACATCTCGAAAGCTCCAGGACGCGCGGGAAAGATCTTGGCAATACATGAAAGGTGAAGAGGAAAGACGGAGGTTCAGGCGTCGAAACTAGCGGACGGACAGCGAAACCGTAATGAGATCGCTTGTCGCGAAATAGAGATTTTCCCGTCAAACCAATGACCGCGCCCCGGCCGTTTCCCATTCTGCGCATTCTCGTTCTCGTCCCCGACGGGCGTGACTGTTCTGCTGGTGGCGCCCGCTCTCCCGCAATCCTGCCATGTCGAACCACCAGCCGCCTCCTCGCACTCCGCTGAATTTTCTTTGCCGGATCCTGTTCGCCCCCGCCCTGTTCGCGATGTTGCTCTGCACCGCCTCGAGGGCCGCACCGGTCGAGCTGCGCTTTCGTCCCACCGCCCCGTCCGAAGCGAATCCCTTCGCCCGCGAAATCTGGGCGCGGATCGAGACGCCGGACGAACGGTTGCTGGAGTTGCCCGCCTTCTTCATCGGCAATGACCGCTGGGCCGTGCGCACCCGGGCCGCCGAGCGGGGGAACTATCGTTTCATCAACGCCTCCGAGTTCGTGGACGCCGTCTCACGCCCCCTCGCCGTGGACGTCGAAGATCGCGGCCGCTTCCGTGCGCGCGAGGTCGATTCCCTGGGGGCGCCCATCGCCATCGACCGTCGTTCCGGACGGCAATTCATCGACGGGCAGGGCCGCCTGTATACGCCCCTGGGCGGCAACCTGCCCTGGGCGCCGGAGGGCGTGGAACCCGTGAGCTACTACCGCGAGGCCTTCGCCGATTTTCAGGCCATCGGTTTCAACTGGACCCGCATCTGGATGTGCGACTGGGGCCAGCTCAACCTCGACTGGGTGGCCCCGGAGCACGGCGGGCAGCCCGAACTCGGCTACCTCGATCTGGATGTCGCCGCACGCCTCGACCGCATCATCGACGCGGCCGAGCAGAGCGGCGTGCGCATCCAGCTCGTTCTCCAGCACCACGGCCAATACACCACCTTCAACAATTCCGACTGGGCCGAAAATCCCTGGAACGCCGCCAACGACGGCGGCTTCCTGCGCGATCCGCAGGACTTTTTCACCGACGACCAGGCCCGCCGCCTCACCCGCGACAAATACCGCTACATCGTCGCGCGCTGGGGTTACTCGCCCGCCATCCTCGCCTGGGAGCTGTTCAACGAGGTGATGTGGACCAACGCCCGCCGCGGCGACGAGACCGACAACGCCGCGGTCGCGGCCTGGCATCGCGAGATGGCCCGGCACCTCCGCCGCCACGACGTGCATGGTCATCTCGTCACCACCAGCGACGACGACCTGCATCACGCGCTGTGGACCGCGATGGATTTTTATCAGCCCCACCTCTACGCGACCAACATGGTGCTGGGACTGCAGACGCACGACCTGCCCGACCCGACCCTCGATCGGCCGATCTTTTACGGCGAGATGGGAGACGACAACATGGTCGGCCTTTCGCCCGCCCAACGGGCCAGCGGCTTCGTGCATCCGATCCTCGCCTGGGCCGGGCTCTTCGGTCGCGCCACGGCTCCGGCGCAGATGTGGTACGTGGAAACCGTCCGCCAGAACAAACGCTGGCCCGAACTCGCCTCGCTGGCCGCCTTCGTCGAAGCCAGCGGGTTGCTGCGCCATCCCCTGCCCCACCTCGAACGCCCGCTGGTGATCGGCGGTGAATCGGTTCCGCTGCGCGTGAGGCCCGGCTATTTCTGGCATCGCGGTCCCGATCCCGTGATCGACGTCCCCGTCGACGGTACCGAAACGCCGGACTTGTTGGACTACCGCCGCGCACTCGACAGCGGCGCCAAACCCGAGCGCGATTTTCCCGATCGCCTTACGCTGCGCATCCACGCGCCGGCTGCCGCCAACGCCCGTCTCAGCGTAGCCCGCATCGCTCCGGCGGGCGGCGCCCTGCGGCTGACGATCGACGGCGTTCCCCTCGTTCACCAACGCTGGCCGGCCGCCGCCACCGGGCGTCCTGCTCCCGCCAACCTCGAGTTCCCCTTCCGGCTCGGCTACGGGGAGCACGAAATCGTGATCGAAAACCCCGACGGCGCCGACTGGATCGAACTCGGTGATCTTGATCTCGGCTTCGCGGTCCCGGCCCTCACCGCCGTCGCCCGCCGCGGTCCGGATCGGATCGTGCTGTGGGTGCGCCATCGCGAAAACCTTCTTTCGCCGGATCTCGACGACGAACTGGTGCCCGCGACCGCCACCGTGCAACTCGACGACGTGCCGGCCGGAAACTGGAACGTCACCTGGTGGGACCCGATCGCCGGCCGGCGCGGCCCCCCGGTCACCCTCCGACACGCGGGTGGCTCCCTGCGCCTCCCCACCCCCGCCATCCTCCGCCACGCCGCCGCCTGGCTCGAACGGGTCGGCGGCAAGTGAGACGCAAAGCACTACCAAGAGAAACTTGTCAGCAAAGCTATCCAGGAGACCAAACCATGAAACCAACTCGCGAACAGATTGGGCTGGCCGCTCGACGCTAGCGGCAAGTTCCTCGTTCGGATCCCTCCGGCCGTCCACATGCGAGCAGCCCTGAAAGCTGCCGCGAGAGGGGAGAGCCTGAATCAGATCGTAGCCGACGTTCTGGCAAGCGCCTAGACCCGAAAAAGCCCCCGGGCTTGCGACCGGGGGCTTCTCTAAAAATGGAGCAGGCGAAGAGACTCGAACTCTCGACGTCCACCTTGGCAAGGTGGTGCTCTACCAACTGAGCTACGCCTGCGAGAGGGAGGCAGACAAGAAGCGAGCGCCGCGACTCCGTCAATAGGTTTTTTTGAAGCTTTTCCGGGTTGCCGTCGGGCTCAGTCGAGCAGCTCCAGATCGAAGACCTGCTGGTTGCGCACCGCCACCGGCAGCGGCACGACGCCACATGCTTCCAACGCCTCGCTCATCGCCGTTCCGTGCCACAAACGCAGCCACGTCAGCCGTTCGATCGCCTGCTTCCGCGGAAAGGCCAGGCGCAAGGCCAGGCCCATCGGGTAATTGCCGGATTGCAGGTTTTCGGCCGTCGGCACAAAGCCCCCGCGGCCGTCGGAACCCGCCACCCGCAGGACTTTCAGACCCGACCCGGGAGCCGGCGGACGCGAGACCACGAGGAGCGCGCCTTCCTCCCTGCGCGCGACCGCCAGGGCCGCCTCCGCGGTGTCGTGCCAGCTCACCCCCGACCGGTAGGCGCCGTCGGCCAAAACGATGTGCCGAAACAGCGGTTCACCGAGTCCGTCTTCGGGTCGCGTCAGCATCGGGCGCACCGCAATGCCCGCCCATTCGCCGCGACCACCCAGGTCGCCCCAACGCAGATTCGGCACCGGGCTGTCGGCGCTGAACGCCTTGAACAGGTCGGCGATAGCCACCTGCTCGATCGGGAGGCGCTCGGGAACGACGATAAAAGCCGTCAGGTAACCGAGCGGCACACTCATCCAGCCGGCGGGCAGGGCCGGCGCTTCCGGGTAATCGACCAGCACGGCGAGATCGGCGACACCGGCTTCGATCCGGTCGATGGCGGGTCGGCTGCCGGAAAACTGCAGCTCCAGCCGCTGTTCAAAACCGGCCGCGTGGGACTCCAGCACGGTGACCACCGGCTGCCCCAAAACGTCACTGCCCACCATCCGCAGGGACGGCGAGGCCGTCTGCGCTTTTGAACCGATCACGCCGAACAAAAGCAGGCCGGACAGGAAAAACCCGCGCGTCGTGCACGCCGGGTTCCCCGATGGCCGGGTCTGCCCGGACTCAGCCATTCGGTTCCTGCAGGTCCAGCCGCTCCGGACCTTCGTCCGCGTCGCCGCGGGGGCCGGACGCGTCGCGACGACTGGATTTGCGCCGGGAGCGCGACGAAGACCGGCCGGTGTCGCTGTAGTACGCATAGTTATGCGCGTAGTAGCCGTAGTCCTCGCCGCTGTCGTTGGGCACCTGGTTGAGGATGGCGCCAAACAACTCGGTGCGCGCGCTGCGCAGGGTCTGCTGCGCCCGCAGGGTCATGGCCTGGGGATTGCGCCGATGCTGGATGAGCAGGAGCGCGCCGTCCATGGCCGTGGCCAGGACCGACGCGTCGCTCACGCCGATGATGGGCGGCGAGTCGAAGAGGATGCGGTCGTAACGCTCACGCATGGTGTCGAGCAACTCCTTGAGCCGCCGCGTGTGCAGCATGCCGAGGGTGAAACCGGCCTGACCGCCGCTCGGAATGAAATCGAGCCCCGGCGCCGCCTCGCGCTGCAGCACTTCGTCGAGGGAACGCATGCCCTGCAGGTAGTCGGACAAGCCGGGCGAGCGGGGCCAGTCGCCGAGACGATGCTGGGTGGGACGGCGCAGGTCGGCGTCGATCAACAATACCTTTTGTCCGCCCCGCGCCATGATGAGGGCCAGCCGGTGTACGGTGGTGGACTTGCCTTCGCCGGGGCCGGCCGAGACCACGGAGATCGCAGCCGATTTCTGATCGCCCAGCGCCAGGTTGAGGTTGGTCTGCAGAACCCGAAACGGCTCGGAGGCCACCATGTCATCGGGGTCGAATTCGTCGGCATGATTCAGCCAGGGAATCACCCCCACGACCGGTACGCCGAGGCGGGTCTCAATGTCGGCGACATTGCGAAAGCTGGTGTCGAAATACTCGATCGATACGGCGACGCCCATGCCGAGCAGGCAGCCGACGATAACCGCCAGGGCCATGTTGATGATCCAGTTCGGCTTGCTGGCGGTGCGCGCGGGGGTGGCGGCGCCGAGCAGCTCGATGGTGCGCTTGGGCACCTGAAAATCGATCTCCCGCTGGCGCAGGGTGAGCTTGAGCGTGGTGAGGACTTTGGTGGCCGTGTCGAGCTGCTGGGCCGCCTCCTCGAAGGGGCGCATGCGGTCACGAGCGGAAAGGATCTGGTCGACCTTGGCCTGGCCGAGTTGCCGTTCGAGTTCCGCGACGCGGGCCTCGGCCTCCTTGTAGGCGATCTCCAGGGCGCTTTCGTAGCCGCGCAACTGCCCGTCGAGCTGCTGCCGGATCTTTTCGCGGTTGTCGACCGCGGCGACGAGGTCGGGATGCGCCTCGCCCAGGCGGGGCATCAGCCGCGTCACGGTCTGGTCGGCGATGAGGTAGGCCTGCAGGAGGTTCTGGATGTTGCCGTCGTCGATGAGCTCGGCGTTGATGAGATTGATGCGGTCTTCGAAGGGGATGTCGCGAAACCGTTCCCAGCGGGTCTTGCGGCCGATGGCGTCCACCCGCAGTGCAATGAGCGAGTTCTGCATCTGGCGCAGGGTCTCGATCTCCATGTCGGAGTAGCGGGCGTTGAGATCGACGCCGGCCAGGTCGAGTTGATCGCGCAGCTGCTCCACCCGATCGCGCAGCGAACGCACCTCCTGCTCCTGCGCCTCCATTTCACTGCGCAGCTTGGCCAGCCCCTCGGTCTGCTCCGAGGTGGCCAGCGCAATCCGATCCTCGGAATAGACGCGGGCAATTTCGTTGGCGATGTCGGCGGCCAGTTGCGGCTGCTGCGAATAGACACCGATGTTGATGATGCTGGTATTGCGCTCCGCATCGAGGCTGAGCATCTGCTCCACCAGGACACGCACGGTGATGTCCATCGGCAGGTCGCCGGCCACATCGACCATGGGCGCGAGTCGGGCGCGCAGGTTGAGACGCTCGATGACCGGATGCAGGATCTTCGGCGCCTGCATGATCTCGAACTGGTCCTGCAGAAAAATCGGATCGAAGCCCTGCCCGCCCTGGGGTTGGAAGAGTTTCACGGCGCCCTCGGGTTTTTCGACCCGCACGGTGGCGGCGGAGAAATACCATTTGGGCAGCAGCGCCGTCACGACCGCGGCGGTCGAGACCACGATGAGCATGAGGACCACGATCATCACCCACCGCTGCCGCAGGATGCGCAGAAAATCGGCCAGGGTGCTGTGTTCCGGTCGGGTGGAGGGCGGTGCCATCGGGGGCTAGGAGACGAGGCGGCCCGAGGCGCCGCAAGAACGGAGTGAGCGGCGGGAAACGACCGGGCGGGCGGGCATCTCCGCGGGCCTCAGAACGTGTAGCGGACGTCCAGGCCGATGCGCGTGCGATCGAGATCGCGGTTGTCGTCCTCCGAAGCGGTCGAATCGAGGTCGAAGGTGCCCGCCACCGTCCAGTGACGCCGCGGCTGATAGGTCAGCGCGAGACCCGCACGGCGCGTCGTCTCGTCGCGATCAGGCGAGAGGCCCTGGCGGCCATTGAGGGTGGAGGGTTCGACGTTGTAGAACACCGAGCCGGTGAACTGGGCGGTGAACGCGTGCTGCACAGTGACGAAGAAACGGTTCACCTCGATGTCGGTGTAGAGATTGACGTTCGAATTCTCCTCGGTGGAGCGAATGTAGCCGGCGGAGACGAAGCTGCGCTCGCCGTAGGCGTAGCGGCCGGTGATCTCGGCGTAAGGCGACTCCTCGTCGGGCGCGCCGTCGCGGTAGCGCTGCTCGAAACCCACCCGCACGCTCACCGCGGTTTTCTCCGTCGGCGTGTAATCGACACCACCGAGGTAGTAGTAGGAGTTTTTGTTCTTGGCGGCACCGGCGGTGTCGTAGGACACGTCGAGATAGCGCAGCTCGCCGAGCAACATGGTGGCTTCGGAAACCGAGTAATCCAGGCTGGCGCCCACCAAGGTCTCGCTACGATCGAGTTGATCGGCGAGGGTCGCCAGATCGAAGGCGTAGGTGGAGGACCGGGCCTTGATGGTGTAACCGAGACGCTCGTTGATCTTGCTCTGGAAAATCAGGTCGAACTGGTTGTTGTCGAACGACTGGTCGGTGTTCAACGGAATGCCGGCGAGCAGCGACTCGGGGTTTTCCACGATACTGTAGGACTCGGTGATATCGAGCGTGGTGTCCGGTCGGAACGCGTGGGCCAGCCGGGCGCTCAGCCGGTGGCTGACGAGGTCGGTGTTCAGGGGCCGGTCGACGACGTGGTCGAAGTTGAGGTCATAGGACGCCGAAAAAAAGGTCTGCGCCGTCAACGAGGCGTTGAACTTCAGCGAGGGCGAGAAGCGGTAGACCATCGATTCGGTTTCACCCGAAGGCGTGCCGAAGATGTTATCGTCGTGATAGGCTCCTCCCCCTACCCTAACCGTGAAGGTCTTACCGAGTTCCTCTTCGGGAATCGGAGCATAAACGGCCCAGGAGGGGACGGTCACCAAAGACGCGGCCAGGAGAGCAAGACTTCGCTTCGTCATCAGCACGATATGTTTACCCAGCAAGGCGCAGCGGGACTCTTGGTGCAATTCATTTTCCGGACCTTCCTGCCCACGCCGGATCGACCAGCAACTGGAAGTTCGGCGCCAGCGCCCGCGACTCGCTGAGGGGAAAGCCCCGGGGCAGCCGTTTGGAAATCAGGCCGGTGTAGATTTTGCCCCAGTCGCCAAACCGCGTGACGTTGGCTTCCGCGTCGAGCAGCTCCGCGAAGAAGGGCCGGTCCAGCGTCTCGGCCGTCAGGACCAGGGCGACTTGGTGCTGGTCGACGTCGACCTCGTAAAACTCCCGCAAGGTGTCCGGTTGCGCCCAGACGCGGCGGCTCGAATACCAGGCCGCACCGGCCGGAACATCACACATCCAGCCGACCACGGGATCCGCCCGCTGCCGCATCTCCTGGCCCAGCGCGAGGAAGAAGGCCGGGTAGTAGGGCGGGTAGCTGAAATGGATGCGTCGCGGTTCGGCCACGTCGTGCGCCAGTGGCAAGCCCTGCATCGCCAGCAGGCCGAACATCGCCAGGCGCGGCCATGCCCGCAGGACCTCGCTGCTGGCCGCGAGCACCAGAAAGAAGGCGGTGCCGAACAGGATGATGAGCGGGGCCGCGACCACGGTGGGCGTGCGCTCCCCTTCCCCGGAATTGAAGAGGCCCTGCGCCACGACCAACAGCGCCAGCGCCCAGGCAAACAGGGTGCGCAGGCGGTTGCCCGCATCGCGCCGAAACCGGTAGATCCAACCGGTCACAAAGAAGGCCGTGAGCACCAGGCCTCCGCCCGACCACAAGTCCTCGCGCAACGTGTCCTGCAGGGCGGTCAACACCTTGTTGCCCATCTTGTGCATGCTCAACGGCGGTGACTCGGCGCTCAGCGTCGTGCGCCAGGCTTGCGGGTCCGCCGTCGGATCACCCGCGCGCAGGGCCACGTCCTGGGCGGCCAGCGCCAGCGGCGAGCCCGTCACCATGATGTTGCGTACCAGCCAGGGCGAGGCCACCGCCACCGCGACCGCCACCGCGACCACCGCCGCGCCGCGGTGCCCGCGCCACCAAGCGTGGACCGCCACGATGACAATGAGGATGCCCGCCGGATAGTCGGTCAGAAACAGCAGGCCCACCATCACTCCGGCCAGGCCCCACCAGATCAGCGGCCGACGCTCGCGCTCGAGCGCAAACTCGGCGCGGGCGAGGCACTGGAACAGGCCCAGCAACAGCACCATCGCCATCGCCGCGCCATCCACCGCCACCACGTGCGTCCAGGCCGGAGTCGACAAGAGCAATGCCAGCGCGGCGATCCCGCCCACCCGGCCATCAAAAAGACGGCGGCCGAGGCGCCAAGTCTGGAACGCCGCGATCCACAGCAGCACGAGGTTGAGCCCGAGCAGGGCATAGTCGGCCGCGAAGCCCGCCGGCGGCTCGGGCGCGTCGGCGAACAGACCGGCCCGGGTCGACCCGGGCAGCACGCCGAGAACCGTCCCGATGAGCATTGCGTATCCGGGAGCATGATACACCTCCGGCAGCGGGCGATCGGGCGCGAAGGCGAGGCCGCGTTCGCTCAACAGCGTGTAGGCCTGCGGATAGTTGACCGAGGTGGTGAAACCGCGCCCCTCCGCCAGCGAACGGCCGAGGTCGGCCTGCCGCAGCGTTTCCTCGGTGCGCGGTCCGTGAAACTGCTTGTAGACCACCGTGAGGGACAGCGCGACGATGCCCAGCATGAGGGCGGCCGTCTTGAGACCGCGGACACCGCGGCCCTGCTCCAGCCAGTGAATCCAGGCCTGGATGTTCATGCGGGAAGGCGGGGAGAAGGCATCGGGCGGATGCGCTCAGTCAATGACGTCGAGCTCCGGCCACAACGCGAGTTTGCGGTGGAGGGTACGGCGGCTGATGCCCATCAACTCGGCGGCCCGGGTGCGGTTGCCGCGGGCCTTGATGAGGGCTTCGCGCAGCAGGCGCTTCTCGTTTTCCTCGACCGACAGACTGGCCGCCGGGGCGGCACTCGCCGGGGTGCCGCCACCACCGGGAGCCGTTCCCTCCCCGGGGGCGGCCCGAAACTTCGGGTCGAGGTCATACTCGGTGAGCTTGCCTCCGCGGTGCAGCACGACGACGTTTTCGCAGAAGTTGCGCAGCTCTCGAATGTTACCCGGCCAGCGATAGCTCGAAAGCGTGGCCAGTGCACCGGGTTCCACCGCCGGCACCGGCAGGCCGTTTTCCTCGGCAAAGTACTTCAGGTAATGCGCGAGCAGCGCCGGGATGTCCTCGGTCCGATCGCGCAACGGCGGCATGCGGATGCTCACGACATTGAGCCGGAAAAACAGATCCTCGCGGAATTTGCCCTCGCGCACCATGTCCTCGAGGTGGCGATTCGTCGCCGCGACCAGCCGCACATCGAGTTCGATCGGCTTGGAACCGCCGACGCGTTCGATCGTTTTGTTTTCGAGAAAACGCAGCAGCTTGACCTGCGTGGAGGGCGAGATCTCGCCGATTTCGTCGAGAAACAGCGTGCCGCCGTCGGCCGATTCGAAACGACCGATGCGGCGCTCCATCGCGCCGGTGAAGGCACCCCGTTCGTGCCCGAAGATTTCGCTTTCCAAGAGGTTTTCCGACAAGGCCGCACAATGCACCGCGACGAAGGCTGCGCGGGCCCGCGGGCTGGACTGATGGATCGCCTGGGCAATCAACTCCTTGCCCGTGCCCGACTCGCCCTCGACGAGAATGGTGGCCTTCGACGGAGCCACGAGTTTCACGCGATCGATCACGTCCTTGAGCCGGGGCGAATCGCCGACGATGCCCTTGAAGTTGAACTTTTCGTCGAGCCGCTCGTGCAGCTGCTTCACCTCCACCTCGAGCGTGCGACTCTTGAGGGCGCGGTTGATGAGGATTTCGAGGCGCTCGATGTTCACCGGCTTGGTGAGAAAATCGACCGCGCCACGCCGCATCGCCTCGACCGCCGTGTCGATCGAGCCGTAGGCCGTCATCATGAGCACGGCCGGGCGATTCGGCAGCGTAAGGGCCTTGTCGATGACCTTGAGTCCGCTTTTGCCCGGCATGCGCAGGTCTGTGACGATCACGTCGAAGGTTTCGGCGCCCATCAGATTGAAGGCCTCATCGGCACTGCCGGCCACGGATACGTCGAAGTTCTCCTCCAAGGCCTGCTGCAGACCCTCCCGGGTGTGGCGTTCATCGTCCACGATCAAAACGGTCGGAACCATGCCGCCTACTCACGAGCAGGAGTCGCGACCGGTCAAGCCCGGGTGCGACGAATTGACTCGCCCGCGGAACCGCGCATCTCCCCCCCGGTCGCAAGCAGGATAACCCTTCGCCTCCGTGCCCACCCCTCGCTCCCTCCCTCTCTTCGGGCTTTTTACCACCCTGCTCGCCCTTGCTCTCGGAGGGTGCGGCACCCCCTATCGTGAGACCACCGTGTCTCCGCGCACGCCGATCACCTATGCCATCGTGCTTTACCTTCCGGAGGGGGAAACGCTCGACGACGAAGCGCGGCTCAACTCGCTTTCCCTCGCGCGCGACACGCTGCTGGCCTCCGGGATCGTGACCCCGCAGGACCAGATGATCTCCGACGTCGAGCGGGCCCAGCAACTCTACCGCGCCCGGGTCGAAAACGGCGTACTGACCGAAATCGCCGGCGTCCCCACCGTCTCCAACGCCACCACCGTCGTGCTCTCGCGCCCCCGCTACTACGGCGAACGTGTCTACTGGGACGCCGACTATCCCTTCGGCTACCCAGGGACCTTCGACAGCCTGCACGGCGGCTTTCCGGTTCCCGGTCCCGGCTGGGGCCATCCCTCCTATGGTCGGGGTCGCGACCGGGACTGGCGCGACCACGACCGCCGCGACCGGGATCGTCATGATCACGGAGATCGAGACCGGCCCGATCGCGACCGTGACCGCGGCGACCGGGATCGGGACCGGGATCGCGTAGATCGGGACCGTGACCGCGGCGACCGTGACCGCGACCGCGGCGGCGTCGTGCGCCCGGGTCGACCGACGCCGGATCTCACCCCGCCCTACAATCGGCAGCGTCCGATGCCGAATCCTTCTCCCACGCCCCGCCCGTCGCCGCCGCCGCGCGCCACCCCGCCGCCGGCGCCCCAGCCGCCGCCTCCGACGATCGATCGCAGCGAGTCCAATCCGCCCACCCGCGACGACCTTGACCGGGGCGGCCCCAACCGCACCCGGGGTAGCCGCGACAAGGATCCCTGATCCCGACCGTCGCGCGAACGAGCCTACGGCCTCGCTCAACGCGGCTATTGCCAGCTCAACAGGCCGTAACGGCGCGCAATGATGTCCGCCCGCCCCTCGGCTTTAAGCTTCGCCAGACCTTCGCTGAAAATGCGGGCAAACCTGCGGCCCTTGTCATCGGGCGAAAAGGCGATGAACACCTCGTCGGGAAAATGCCGATACACCACCTTGATGGTGTCGCGGCTCCGGTTCAGCTCCCGCAGCTTCCAGGCAAAGACGGCCTCCGATTCCACGAACGCGTCGATCTCCCCGGCATCGAGCTTGGCGATGAGATCGTCCAAGGGCGCTTCGCCGCTCGCGACGTAAACTGCGTCGGCTTCGGCTTTCTCGATGTAGCTGTCCATCATCGGCCAGTAGGAGTACTCGGCGATCACACCGAGGCGAATCTGCCGCAGGGAACTTACGTTGCGCAGCGTCCAGTCGCTGTCCGGACGGGTGACAATGATCATCTTGGGCGCGCCGACGTGCTCGCCCTCGATCACCAACTCGGCACCTTCCTCGCGGTTGGCGCAGATCGCGCCATCGACCTCGCCGGCGCGGGCCGCGGTCAGCGCCTTTTCCCAAGGCATCACCGTGTATTCCACCTGGATGCCGGCGGCCGAGAAGATTTCCCGGGCAAACTCCACGACGTATCCGGGCCGCTCGTCACCCGGGGTGCCGTTGTAGGGCATCCAGGGATCGGCACTCAGGCGCACCGTATCCGGAGCGGCGACGAGCGCGGTGGAAAGGACGACCAGCAGGGAGCCGGCGAGGAGGCGAAAGCAGGCGGAAGACATGAGTCGTCTTTTCGTCACGCTCACCGCCTGATTTACCCAAAAACAAGCGGATCATTCACTTGGCTCTGCAGACCCGATGGCGGCGGGCGACCGGGGTCGCTCACGAACGCAGCATGCGGACGCGCCTATCCTTGCGCGGGAACTGCAGGGTCACGACCGTGCCGCGGCCGGCCTTGCTTTCCACCCCCACCTGGCCGCCATGTTCGCGCATGATGCGCTGTACAATCATCAGTCCGAGCCCGTGACCCGTCGGCTTGGTCGTGTGATAGGGTTCGAACATGCGCAGGACATCCTCCTGCCGGATGCCGGCGCCGGTGTCGCCAAAAAGCAGATACACCCACTCGTCGTCGGCCCGGGCGACCAGCCGCAGGCGACCGCCGGGCTCCATCGCCTCCATGGCGTTCTTGATCACGTTGAAAAACACCTGCTTGAGCTGGTTGCGGTCGGCCATCACCAGCGGCACCTCGCCCTCCGACTGCACGTCGACCTCGATCTCGCGGTCGGCCAGCTCGTTCTGCTGGAAACGCAGCACCTCGTCGAGCACCTCGAGCAGATGGGATTCGCTGAGATCCGGCGGGCGGGGCCGGATCGCTTCGAGAAAGTTGCTGATGATGCCGTCGAGTCGCCGCACCTCGTCCCGGCAGACCCCGATGGAGTCGGTCAGGCTCTCGACGTCCTTGGCGGGGGCCTGGAGCTTGCGCAGTTTGCGCTCGATGAGCTGCAGGTGGATGTTGAGGGAGTTGAGCGGGTTGCCCAGTTCGTGGGCGACCCCGGCGGCCAGCAGCAGCACCGAGGACGTGCGTTCATTTTCGATGCGCTCCTCGGTCGAGGCCTTTTCGCGGGTGACGTCGCTCAGGATGACGGCATAGCGGCGATCGTCGTCCCGGCCGCCGCCGGTGAACGGCACCATGTAGAGGCGCACGACGCGCGGCTCCGGATAGGTGAGTTCGAACTCGCGCGCCACCACGGGCAGGGCCCCGCCGTCGAGCGCGGCGCCGAGGGACGGACGCAGCCCGGGCACCAGCCGCCACAGGGTCTGGCCCGGCAGTTCCACGTCGTTGAGGCCGATGAGACGGTGAGCCGAGTCGTTGGCATACTCGATCTCGCCGTCGGGGGTGATGACGAGGACACCTTCCTGGAGGGCGTTGAAAATGTCCTCGAACAGGCCGCGTTCGCGCGCGAGGCGCTGCACGAGGTTGGTGAGGTTGACCGTATCCAGCGTGTCAAGACGGCCGAGCACGCGATCCAGGGAACTGTGCTTCTTGGGGGGCATGCTGGGAGGCAAAGGGCTCAGGCCAAAAAGTCGAGCTGGCCGGGATCGATGCGCGTCGCCATGAGCTTGCGCAGAAAGGTGGTGCGGTGAAACCGGCAGCGCCCGTGTGCGAGGATGGCGGTCCGGTGCTCCTCGGTGCCGTAGCCCTTGTGCAGGGCAAAGCCGTAGGCGGGAAACTCGGTGTGCAGCCGCTCCATCTCGCGATCGCGCGCCACCTTGGCGATGATCGAGGCCATGGCGATGCAGAGCGAGCGCGCGTCGCCGTTGACGATGCCTTCGTGGGGATACGGGAAGTGCCTGAGCCGCAGACCGTCGATGAGGATGCGCGCCGAAACGTGGGGTTGAAAGGCGGCGACTTCCTCGGCGGTGGAGAACAGGTCGGGCTCGCGGCGGTGTTCGAAGGCGGCGGGCGGGTAGATGCCCTCCAGCGCCCGGCGCATGGCGAGCTTGGTCGCGCCCAGGATGTTGAGTTGCTCGATTTCGAGCACGTCGGCCATGCCGAAGTGCGCATGGATTTTTCCGGCTGCGACGAGGGTCTCGAAGTCGGCCCACAAGGCGCTGCGGTCGGCAGCGGTGAGCTGCTTGGAATCGTTGATCCGGCGCGCGTTCTGCGCGACCCAGTTGCTGTCGAGAAACTCGCGTGTCACCAGCACGGCGGCCGCCGCGACCGGCCCAGCCAGGGCGCCGCGACCCGCCTCGTCGACGCCGATGAGGCACTCGACATCGGCGATCTGCTTGAGGTCGAAGCCTCGGAGCTGGCGGCGTTTTGGCATGAGCGGGGCGGCAATCAGTCGCGTTCGTAGCGCTCCCGGGGTTCGGGCAGCGGCAGTTCGTGCAGTTTTCCGGCTTCCTTCACCACCTCGTAGGCGGTGCGGAAATGCAGTTTGGCGAAGTCGCCGAGGGCACGGGCACCGAACTTCTGGATGATCTCGTGGGCCTGCAGCTTCACCAGGGCGCTGGCGCCTTTCTGCAGCGGCGCGCCGAAACGGTCGGAGAGCCGGCGCATGATGCGCACATACTCGGCCCGGGCGATGATGGAGGCGGCGGCGACGACGGGATCCGACTCGGCCTTGGTGCGCATCTCGAGCGTGAAGCCGGTGACACCACGTCGCTTGAGTTCGCCCTGCACGAGCGGGCGCTCGCTGAACTGGTCGAGCAGGCCGCGCGGCACCGGCTGCTTCTGCAGGGCGTTGACCAGCGCAATGCCGTGCTGCCAGGCGAGCAGCTTGTTGAGGTTGGCGCCGGGCCGCGACATGAGCTGGTTGTAGCGGATCATGTCGCAGGTGCAGACCTCGACCGCCACGCCACGGGTCTCGCGCACAACCTTGTCGAGCCGCAGGATGACGGGGTCGGAAATTTTCTTGGAATCCTTCACGCCCGCCTTGATGAGCGCGTCGATGGCGCTTCGGTCGGCCGCGATGACGGTGGCCGCCACCACGGGTCCGAATAGGTCGCCCTTGCCGCTCTCATCGAGACCGGCGTGCGGTTCGAACCACTCGGGGTGATGCACCTCGTCATAGCCGAGCCGCGGCTCGCCGGTGATCTCGGCCTCGAGCGTCATCGTCACGAACTCCTCCGTGCCCTTGCCGGCGATGACGACCTTGCGACTGTCGTAGCCGGTCACGTTGACGTCCTCGCCCTTGAAGGCGAAGCGGGCGTAGGCGACCTCAAACGGTTTCCAGCCGCGGGCGGCACAGATCGAGGCAAGCTTCTCCATCTGGGCGTCATCGAGCTTCACCGTGTAGGAGGAGAGCTTCTTGGGCGCGTCGGGATCGGCGGGTGTTTTTTTCTTCGGCATGGAGGACGGCGCGCAGGCGCCATGACTTCACAAAACGAATCTGGAGTGGCGCCGGGAGGTTTTTTTGCACCTGTTGGTCTTTTTGTGCGTTCGACCCTGCTGCAAAACCCCGACGCGTTTCAACGCGACCTGTTGGCCTGGTATCGTGAAAACCGTCGTCGCCTGCCTTGGCGCGAGGCCCCTTCCCTCTACAAGACGGTGGTCAGCGAGTTCATGCTGCAGCAGACCCAGGTGAAGACGGTCCTGCCGTATTTCGCCCGCTGGCTCGAGGCGTTGCCGGATTTCGCGGCGTTGGCCGCGGCCGACGAGGCGACGGTGCTCAGACTCTGGGAGGGGCTCGGCTACTACTCGCGCGCGCGCAATCTTCATCGACTGGCCCGCGCCTACGTGGCCCTCGCGGAGCCCCCGACAACGGTCGAGGCCTGGCGAGCCCTGCCGGGAATCGGTCCCTACACCGCGGCCGCAATCACTTCCATTGCCCTGGGCGTGCCGGCGGCCTGCGTCGACGGCAATGTCGTGCGCATCCTGGCCCGCTTAACCGGTGACGACACGCCGTACCGCGACAGTGCCAGCGCCGCCAAGGCCTTCACCCCGGCGGCCGAGGCGGTGCTCAATCGCGCCGCTCCCGGCGATCACAACCAGGCGATGATGGAGCTCGGCGCCACCGTCTGCCATCGGCGAACGCCCCTGTGCACCGTTTGCCCGGTGCGCGTGCACTGCGTCGCCTGTGCCCGCGGCGCCCCGGAAGACTTCCCCCGGTTGGCCGCGAAGAAGATCGAGCAACTCGCTGTCACGCGGGTGTGGTGCGAACGCGACGGCAAACTGCTCCTGCATCGCGCCGGTGCCGACTCGCGGCGTCTGGCCAACCTGCACGAATTGCCCGAGGCGGCGGCCCTCGGTTTGGATGAGCGCCAGCTGCGCACCGCTCCGGTGCTGGCGGTGAAGAAGCGCGGGATCACGCGCTTCGTGATCACGGAAACGATCGTGGCGGTGGCCGCACCCGCCGCCGTGGAGCAAAACCCGGAGCTGGTGTGGGTGGCGCGCGAGGCGCTGGGCGGGATCACGCTGTCCGGGCCGCACCGGCGCTGGGTGAACGCGCTGCTGAAAGAGCGGTCAGCCTGAGGTACCACAGACATTCCTGTCTGTGCCCGATGGAACCGTGCCGTGAGGCAAGGGCACAGACAGGAATGTCTGTGGTACAAGACCGAGGCCAGTTGCAGGAACGCCCTGATTCAGGGCGCGGTCACGACCAGCAATCCCTTCATGCCGGCCATGAAGTGGGCGGGAAAGCTGCACAGGAAAACGTATTCGCCCGGCTCGGAGGGCACCGTGAAGGAGATGGTGTCGCTCTCGCCCGGACCGAGCAGCTTGGTGTGGGCGACAACCTGCGATTCCATGGCGGGCGGCACATACTCGGTCTTCGCGGCCGTCATGGCGGCGTTGGCAAACTGCATCGCGTTGGCCGCCTTGGTCAGAACCACCAGATTGTGGCCCATGGCGGTCTTCGGCAGCTTGCCGACGTTCTTAAGCGTGATGCTCAGCGTGCTGCCCGCCTTGGCTTCGATGCGGGTGACACTGAACTTCATCTGGTCGTTGGCCTCGACCACGACTTCCTGACCCGCCGCCGGCGCCGCGGCGGTCGCAGCGGAACTCGGCTGCGGCTGCGGCGCCTTTTGGCTGGCGGCCGTGGCGGGCGTAGCCGGAGCCGCCGCCGCAGCAGCGTGGTCGGCATGCGAGGTCTCCGCGGTCGACGGGGCGGCGGCGGAGGATTCCTTTTTGCCACACGCGGTGAGGCCGAAAAGGGCGGCGGTGGCGAGGACGGGGAGCATCAGGGAGGGCTTCATAGCTTCGTCACCGGAATTCCGCCTTGGGCCAATCGCCAGCGAAATCGCAAAATTCTCTCCCGACCTATGCAATTCGCTTCACAGCCCGATAAGCAGGGTCATCTAATCCTCTAACAGGCGATATAATGGCTTGAAATGGCTCACCCCATCGGGACGCTCTCCCGCTTCCCGTGCCCGTATCCCTGGACCCGGATCGCGATTTATTGTCCTCATGAGTTCTCCCGTTTCCCCTGGCAAACCCGCCCGCCGCGTTTTCGCCGTGCTGCTTGCTGCCCTCCTGCCGGTGCTGTTCGGCGGCTGGCTCAACGGCCCGCAATCGACCCTCGACACCAAGGGGCCCGTCGCCGAATCGCAGACCCAGCTCTTCTATGTCACGCTCTGGGTGACCGGCGTGATTTTTGTGCTGGTGGCCGGCGTACTGGCCTACGCCACGCTGAAGTTCAAGGCCCGCAACGCCGACGACGAGCACGCCGAGCCGCCGCCGCAGGGGCACGGCAATCCGCTCGTGGAGATGAGCCTCATCGTTGCCTCGATTCTCGCTCTCGTAGTCATCGCGGTGCCCACGCTCAAGGGCATCTGGTACTCCTACGACGTGCCGGAGGAAGAGCGCGAAAACGCCTATCATGTCACCGCGACGGGTTACCAGTGGTGGTTCCGTTTCGACTACACCGACGAAATGGCCGCCGATCCCTACGGCGGTGAAACGCCCCTCGTCACGGCCAACGAACTGGTCATCCCGGCCGGCCGACCCGTCCGGATCGAGCTGCGCACCGTCGATGTGATTCATTCCTTCTGGGTGCCGAAGCTCGCCGGCAAGGTCGACATGATGCCCAACCGCGGCAATCACCTCTGGCTGCAGGCCGACGAGCCCGGCTACTTCTGGGGCCAGTGCGCCGAGTACTGCGGCGACTCCCACGCCGTCATGCGCTTTCGCGTGATCGCCCTGGCCACAGACGAGTTCAGCGCCTGGCTCGCCAACCAAAAGAAACTCGCCCGCACGGTCGAAGCCCCGGCCAACGCCACCCTCCCCGCTTCCTTCTCCGATTACGGGACCTTCGCCGAAAACGAACCGGGCTGGACCCCGGAGTTCGACGCCGCCCCGCTCGAGGCCTGGCGCGCGCAGCAGCAGGTCGATGCCGATGAAAACGCCGCCCTCGTTGCCCGCGGCCGTGAAGCGTTCACCGAAAACCGCTGCGCCGGTTGCCACACCGTGCGCGGCCACGAAGGCGCCGGCGTCATTGGCCCCGACCTCACCCGCATCGGCGCCCGCACCACGATCGCCGCCGGCCTGCTGGAAAACAGCGAACGAAACCTCTACCGTTGGATCACCGAGCCGCAGCGCGTGAAACCCGGCAACTGGATGTATCACACGCGCTTGGCCGATGTGGCACCGCGCGGAATGGTGATCATGCCCGGTTATACTACCTCCGACCCTGCCACGGGTGAAGTCGCCAACGTCGACATCGAGATCACCCCGGAGGAAGGCCACGCCCTCGTCGCCTACCTGCACAGTTTGAAGTAAGAAACGGCACCGCCCAAACCGACATGGACCATTCTCTGACCAAAACCGACTACATCGGCCACGAGGAGCACGCCCCCGCCGCCAAACGCTCCTGGCTGTTTGCCCGGCCCGACCACAAGACCGGCCTCGTGAGCTGGCTCACGACCGTCGACCACAAGCGCATCGGCTTCCTCTACGGCATCAGCGCGCTGTTCTTCTTCCTGGTGGGCGGCTTCGAAGCGCTGCTCATCCGCACGCAGCTCATCGTGCCCAACAACACCTTCCTGTCGGCGCAGACCTACAACGAGATGTTCACGATGCACGCGACGACGATGATCTTCCTCGCCGTCATGCCGCTCTCGGCCGCGTTCTTCAACTACATCATGCCGCTGCAGATCGGCGCGCGCGACGTGGCCTTCCCCCGCCTCAACGGCTTCGCCTACTGGGTCTTCCTCGCCGGCGCCATCATCCTCAACGTCGGCTTCTTCACCAAGGCCGGCGTGCCCGACGTGGGCTGGTTCGGCTACGCCCCCATGACCGCCCAGGCCTACTCAAGTGAATTTGTCGGCGACAACTCCACCGACCTCTGGGTCATGGGCCTGCAGATTCTGGGTGTCTCCTCGGTGATCGGTTCGCTCAACTTCATCGTGACGATCATCAACATGCGCGCCCCGGGCCTCACCATGATGCGCCTGCCGGTGTTCACGTGGATGACGCTCTTCACCGCTTTCCTCATCATCCTCTCCTTCCCCGCCATCACCATCGCGCTGGTCGAGGTCATGATGGACCGCAACTTCGGCACCAACTTCTTCGAGGTCTCCGGCGGCGGCCTGCCCATTCTGTGGCAGCACCTTTTCTGGGTCTTCGGCCATCCCGAGGTCTACATTCTCATCCTGCCGGCCATGGGCATCATCTCCGAGATCCTGCCCACCTTCGCCCGCAAGCCGCTCTTCGGTTACCCGATCGTGGTCTTCTCCGGCGCGGTGATCGGCTTCCTCGGCTTCGGCGTGTGGTCGCACCACATGTTCACCACCGGCATGGGCACCGTCGCCACCGCCGCCTTCTCGCTGGCCACCATGACCATCGCCGTGCCGACGGGCGTGAAGATTTTCAACTGGATCGGCACCCTCTGGCGCGGCCATCTCATGATGCGCACGCCCATGATGTTCGCCCTCGGCTTCGTGTGGATGTTCATGACCGGCGGCATGTCGGGCATCATGCACTCCGCCGCCCCGGCCGACGCCCAGCAGCAGGACTCCTACTTCATCGTCGCCCACTTCCACTACGTGCTCATCGGCGGCTCCATCTTCGCCCTGCTCGCCGGCATCCACTACTGGTTCCCGCTCATCTTCGGCCGCAAGGTTTCCGAGACCGCCGGCAAGGTGTCCTTCTGGATCATCTTTGTCGGCTTCAACGTGACCTTCTTCCCGATGCACTTCCTCGGGCTCAACGGCATGCCGCGCCGCACCTTCACCTACGACGGCAACATGGGTTGGGACTCCGCCAACCTCATCGCCACCCTCGGTTCCTACCTCCTGGGCATCGGCATCGCCTACTACTTCGTCGTCATGATCTACACCTACTACAAGGGTGAGAAGGTCGGTCGCGATCCGTGGGACGGCCGCACCCTGGAGTGGTCGATTCCCAACCCGCCGCCCGCGCACAACTTCGACGTCACCCCGCAGGTCCACGCCCGCGACGCCTTCTGGTACGAGAAGCACCACAAGGCCGAGATCGCCGCCGAAAAAGCCCAGCAGGCCGCCGCCGACGAGGCCCACGGCGGAATCCACATGCCGAGCAACTCCTGGTTCCCCATCCTCACGGCCACCGGCATGCTGATCGGTTCCCTCTTCTTCGCCTCCCACCATATCTACGGCGCCATTGCCGGCCTCGCCATCACCTTCCTCGGCGCCTGGATGTGGGCCGTGGAAGGCCCCGGCGGTTATCACCTGCACCCAACGGCCAAGCCCGGCGACGACTCCAAGTCGCACGGTCACCACTGAGTTCAACCCTTTCGAACCACCACGTCATGAGTTCACACGCCGCCACCGCCGGCCACATCGATCACCACCACGACGCGACCACCACGACGGGCATTCCCAACAAGAAGCTCTTCATGTGGGCCTTCCTCGCGTCGGACTGCATGTTCTTCGGCTCGCTCATCGCGACCCACCTGATCTACCGGCTGCACCCGCCGGTCGGCTCGCCCGATCCCCGCGACATCTTCTCGATCGAGCTCACCTCGGGGTCGACCTTCGTTCTGCTGATGTCCTCGCTCCTGATGGCGCTCGCGGTCAACGCGATCCAGAAGGGCAACGTCGCCACCACCCGCAAGATGCTGCTCGGGACGATCATCTTCGGCCTCATCTTCCTCGGCGGCCAGGTCTACGAGTTCAACCACTTCGTCCATGTCGGCGGGCTCACGCTGTCCAACAGCGTGTTCGGCTCCACCTTCTACACCCTCACCGGCACGCACGGCACCCACGTTGCCATCGGCGTGCTGTGGCTCGTGTTGATGTATATCCGCACCTTCAAGCCGGCCGATGAATCGCGCGGCCAGGGCTGGGTGCTCAAGGGTGGCCTGCACTTCGCCGCCTTCGTCGGCGCGGTCGTCGTCGGCATGTATACCCTGCTCGCCCTGGTCCACGCCTTCGAGGAAGGCCACGGTGTCGGCTACTACTTCAGCCATCACTTCGTCTCCTTCGGCGCCACGATCGCCCTGCTCGGCGCCCTGGTCGGTTTTGCCCGCTCGCCCGGCAAGGTCGACTTCGGCGAAGCCAACGCCATCGACGTCGAATCGATGGGCCTCTACTGGCACTTCGTCGACATCGTGTGGATCGTGATCTTCCCGGTCGTTTACCTCCTTGAATACATCGTCCTGCCATGAGCGCCTCCGCTGAAGCCACCCTCACCTCCGCGCCCGACAGTCACTCGCACGAGGGCAAGTTCCACATTTTCGTCCAGCTGGCGATGATCCTCGCGGTCATCACCGGCATGGAACTGCTGGTGATCTACATCCCCATGCCGACCTGGCTGATCATCACGATCCTGATGGCGCTCTCGGCCGTGAAGTTTCTCGCGGTCATTTTCATCTTCATGCACCTGCGCTGGGACAAGGCCTTCTGCACCATCCTGTTCTTCATCGGACTGATCCTCGGCGGCGGCACGCTCTGGGCGCTGTTGCTCCTGCACGGCGCCAACGATTCCAAGCCCGTCGGCCCCGCCTACGAGGAGCTCGGCTAAACCGACTTCAAGCCGTACAGCCATCGCACCCCACTTGACGAGGCGGCCTTCGGGCCGCCTTTCTCATGCGCCGCCACGAACACGCGCGCAGCCATTCCTTTCACGTTTTCCCCAACCCGACCCCCGCCTCCCGCATGATTGACTGGCGCCACTGGCACAACGAACCCTATCTCATCGGCGGACTGCTGCTGCTGGCCTGGGGCTACGCCGTGCTGACGGGGCCGCTGCGTGAGCGGCTCGCCCCCGGGACATCGCTGCCGCGCTGGCGCGCCTGGAGCTACTATTCGTCGCTGGTCCTGTTCTACCTCGCGGTGGGCTCGCCCTTCGACCAGCTCGGCGAACGTTTCCTTTTCTCCGCGCACATGGTGCAGCACGTGGTGCTCATCTATCCCTGCGCCGTGCTGTGGTTGCTCGGCCTGCCGGCCTGGTTGGTCGATGCCGTGGCGAACCGATCCGGATTGCGGCCGGCCGGACGTCTGCTGTTCCACCCGGTGGTCGCCGGCATGATCTACGTGCTCACCCAAAGCGTCTGGCACGTTCCCGCGCTCTATGACCTCGCCCTGCAGGACCGCTTGGTGCACGTGCTGGAGCACCTCATGTTTTTTGGATCGGCGGTGATCTACTGGTGGCCGGTACTGGCGGTGAGCCGGGTCTGGCCGGCGATGCGCATCGGCGGACGCTTGATCTACCTGTTCGCCGTAGGAGTCGGTCTCACCCCGCTCTTCGCCTTCGTCACCTTTTCGTCGGACATCCTCTACCCCACCTACGAATTTGCGCCCCGGCTGATCGCCGGCTTCACGCCGATGGACGACCAGCTGCTGGCCGGCGCCATCATGAAACTGAGCAACGTCTTCGTCACCTTCCTCGCCATGTGCTGGGTGTTCCTCCTCTGGTATCGCCAAAGCGAAGGCCGCTCCAGCCCCTGAAAATTGAGCTGGGACACCCCTGCCCCGCCCCCTAGCGTTCCGCCCACCCATGACTTGGGAAATCGCGCTTATCTTTGTCTTCCTCGTGCTTACGCTCGCGAGCTTCGTGTGGGAAAAATTCCCGCCCGACGTTACCGCACTGGCGTTGTTTGCCGCCCTCATGCTCACCGGGCTGCTGCCGGCGGAGGAAGCCCTGACGGTGTTTTCCAATCCCGCACCCATCACGGTCGGCGCCATGTTCGTGCTCAGTGCGGCGCTGGTGAAGTGCGGTCTCATCGATCGCGTGTCCAACATCGTCGATCGCGCCGGCACGCTGCCCTACCCGCTGGTGATTGTCGTGATGGTCCTGTTCGTCGCCACCCTTTCTGCCTTCGTCAACAACACCCCCGTCGTCGTGGTTTTCCTGCCGGTCGTGCTCGGCCTCGCCCGCAAGATGAGCGTCGCGCCGTCCAAGCTCCTGATCCCGCTTTCCTACGCCGCAATCCTCGGCGGCACCTGCACCCTCGTCGGCACCAGCACCAACCTCATCGTCAACGGCATCTCAGTTTCCCACGGCGAGGCGTCGTTTCGGCTCTTCGAACTCGCCTGGCTCGGCGTGCCCACTGCGCTGCTCGGCGCCGTTTACCTCGCCGTCGTCGGCCGCCGCCTCCTGCCCGTGCGCGAGATGCTCACCGACATTCTCACCGACGAGGAACGCCGCGAATACATCACCGAAGCCTTCGTCCAACCCAACTCGCCGCTCGCCGGCAAGACCATCAACGAATCCGGCCTCAAAAGTGCCCGCGGCGTCCGTGTGCTCGAAATCGTCCGCAACGGCATCGCCATTCCCTTCGATCCCACCGAGACCACGCTCCAGCCCAGCGACCGTCTCATCCTTTCCTGCCGCCCCAAGGGCATCGCCCACACCCGCAGCGTGGATGGCATCGATCTCGTCGCCGACCTGCAGCTCGGACTCGAACAGATCGCCGCCCACGAAGGTTCGCTCGTCGAGGCGGTCGTGACCCCGCAGTCGGCCCTCGTCGGCCAGACCGTGCGCGGGGTCAATTTCCGCCAACGCTTCCGCATGGTGGTCATCGCCATGCATCGCAAGGGTCGCAACGTTCGTGCCGCCATCGAAACGCTGCCCATCGAGCCCGGCGACGTGCTGCTCATGATGGGTACCGACCAGGCCATCGACCGTCTGCGCAACGGCGAGGATCTCATGCTCTTCGATCGCGCCCGCACTCCGGCCAAGTCGCCCGCCGGCAAAATGGCGCTCGTCTTCGGCGTGATCGGCGCCGTCATCGCCACCGCCACCTTCGGCATCGCGCCCATCGAAGTCGCCGCCGTCACCGGCTGCGTCATCCTGCTCGTTGCCGGCGTGATCAAGTCGAAGGAGGCCTATGGGGCCGTCGAATGGAACCTCATCTTCCTCATCTTCGGCATGCTCGGCATGGGTCTCGCCCTGGAACGCACCGGTGCCGCCTCCTGGCTCGCGTCGCACCTCGTCGATGGCGTCAACGCCCTCGCCAGCGACGACTACCGGCCTCTCGTCGCCCTGGCCGCGGTTTATCTCACGACCACGTTCTTCACCGAAATCCTTTCCAACAACGCCATCGCCGCCCTCATGGCGCCCATCGCCCTGCGCGTCGCGACCGAACTCGGCGTCGATCCCCGCCCCTTCGTCATCGCCGTAACCTTCGGTGCGTCCGCCGCTTTTTCCACCCCGATCGGCTACCAGACCAACACCTACGTGTATGGCGTCGGCGGATACCGCTTTGCCGACTTTCTCAAGATCGGCCTGCCCATGAACGCCCTCTGTTTCGGCATGGCGCTGACCGTCATCCCGATCATCTGGCCCTTCCACTCCTGAGCGCTTCGCCATGCGCATTGTGATCGCCGACGACCTCACCGGCGCCGCCGAGATCGCCGGCATTGCCCACCGGCTCGGTTGGCGTACCGCCCTGCACACCACGCTCGACGCCCTCGCCGATGTCGATGTGCTCGTGCTCGACGCCGATTCGCGCGAGCTTCCCGCCGCGGCGGCGGACCAGCGTTGGCGCACTTGGACCGCCCGGCTGAGGGAGGCAAATCCCGCCGACTCCTTCTTCAAGAAATGCGATTCCGCCCTGCGTGGTCACGTGGTGCGGGAGACGCTCGCCATGACGGAAACACTGCCCGCGCCTCGCGCCCTTCTGCTCCCGGCCAATCCGTCGCGAGGCCGGGTGATCCGCGACGGAAGTTATCTGATCGACGGCGTTCCCCTGCACCAAACACCCTTCGGCCGGGATCCGCACCACCCGGCCAGCAGTTCGCGGGTGCGCGACCTCCTCGGTGATCCGGGGAATTTAGTCGAGCTGCCCGACGTGACCACGGCGGCCGATCTGGTCGCCGTCCTGCGTGCCGCGTCCGCCGACACCCTGATCGTCGGCGGCGCCGATGCCTTCACCGCCTGGTGTCCGCCGGCGGAGTCCGCCCCGCCTTCTCCACCGGCGCAAGGCGCCGCCACGCGCCTGCTCATCATCAACGGCAGCACCGCGCCGTTTGACGCCACCGGCCTGGCCGCACTGGGCATGCGTTACTTCGCCGCCGGCACCCCGCTCGACACGATCCGAACCGCACTCGCAGGGCGGGGGCGCGTGCACGCAGCGGTGGGACCGCACGACCTGGCCGAGCTGCAGGCGCTCGCCCGCCTCGCGTTGGAGCAGGACGGCGTGCACCTGGCCCTGACCGGTGGTGCCACCGCCCGCGCGGCCTGCGAGACTCTGAACCTGCATCGTTTCACCGTCGGCACGGAGTGGGCGCCCGGCGTGGTGTCGCTGATGCCGGCAACGGCAACCCGGCTGGCCGGGCTGAGCCTCAAGCCCGGCAGTTACGCCTGGCCCGAACAGTTTTTTACGCAGATCGGTCGTCCGTAGCCTCGATCGGCAGCCACCGGGCAAAGGTTGCAGCCTGGCCCGCCGCGGCGCCCGATTCGTCAGCCACATTCCATACCGTGGCCTGCTCGATCATGAATCGCCGACCGCTTTTCGAGACCCGCACGCCGCGATAATCGTCGATGAAGCCCTTGGCCGTGACGGCGGCGAGCAGGCGCGCCCGCTCTTCTCGGCTGACCGGTTCGGCCGAGTACCGCGACGGCAGCCGGGTGATCTCCGCCCAGGACATTTCGAACAGCCGCTGCCCGGTCAGATTGGCGTAGTTGAAGATCGGATCCGCTTCCCTCCCGTGGGAGAGCACGACGACGGGCGCGCGGTAGAGCGCCTCGGCCAACCCTTCGGGTGACGCATCGGCGACGTCCGGCAGCAGGTCGCGCCCCGTGAGACGGCGATAGGACGCGCACAGGCGCGCGACATGATCGGCCAGAAAATCGTTGGCGGCGGAAGGTTCAGGTCTCACAGGCAGGGGCTTTTTTTAACAGAAGGAAACGAAGAGTACAAAGCCGTGACGATGAAGCTCAATTAACCGCGAAGGGCGCCAAGGAGCGCGAGGTACTGAGGTGACGATTCGACCGAGGAATCCGTGCCACAGGCAGGTAAACCTGCGGCACGCCGACCAGCGGCGGTTCTACAGGGTGAAAAATCCGGGCTGGAAACTCATTCCTCTCTGTGCCCCCTCCGTGACCGCTGTGTCAATAAAAGGGCCTGCCTCGTCGCCCTTCTGTTCCGCCCCCAAAACCGAAGTCCCGGCTCCCGACCTTTGCAGGCCAAGAGCCGGGACCGGCTTGGGGTTAGGAAGCCGGCCCTGCGCGAGCAGGACCGGGATTTAAAGACTAGATCAGCTCTGGATGAGATCGTCCAGCGAATCGCTGTCCGTATTGACGTCGGCAAAGAGCCAGGTCGACAGGTAGCGCTCGGAGCAGGACGGGATGATGGCGACAACCGTCTTGCCCGCGTTTTCCGGACACTTGGCAATCTCCAGCGCGGCCCACACCGCGGCCCCCGAGGAGATGCCCACCGGGATGCCGTCGAGTTGGGAAATCTCCTTCGAGACGGGGCCGGAGTCCTCCTCCTTCACCGTGATCACTTCATCGTAGATCTTGGTGTTGAGCACCTCGGGCACGAAGCCGGCGCCGAGGCCCTGCAGCTTGTGCGGGCCGGGGTTGCCGCCGGACAGAATGGGCGAGGCGGCGGGCTCGACCGCCACGATCTTCACCGCGGGATTGCGCGCCTTGAGCACCTCACCGACGCCGGTGATGGTGCCGCCGGTGCCGATGCCGGAGACGACGAAGTCGACCTTGCCGTCGGTGTCGTTCCAGATCTCTTCGGCCGTCGTGCGGCGATGCACCGCCGGGTTGGAGGGATTGGCAAACTGTTGCAGGATGACCGCGTTGGGAATCTGGGCGGCCAGTTCCTCGGCCTTGGCGATCGCGCCCTTCATGCCCTTGGGCCCCTCCGTCAGCACGAGGCGGGCGCCGAGCACCTTGAGCAGCTTGCGGCGCTCCATGCTCATAGTCTCGGGCATGGTGAGGATGAGCTTCAGGCCCTTCGCCGCCGCCACGAAGGCCAGCGCGATGCCGGTGTTGCCGGAGGTGGGCTCGATGAGCACGGTGTCCTGATTGATCGCTCCGCTCTTGAGGGCGTCGTCAATCATGGCAAAACCGATGCGGTCCTTGACCGATGAGAGGGGGTTGAAGAATTCGAGTTTGAGGAGGACATCGGCGACGGCGCCGTGCTTTTGTGCCGTGCGGTTAAGCCGTACGAGCGGGGTGTTGCCGATGGTTTCGGTGATGTCGTTGTGGATGCGGGCCATGATGGGTGGAGGTGGGGTTGAGTGCTAAAAGAGATAAATAACTAAACTTACTCAGGATTGAAAGTCTAACGAAATCTCGGGATTCCGGCGCGCCCCCCCCGGCAACCATTCTGGCCTGCCCTGAGGGTCGCAGTCGCCCGGCGAAGCCGTCTGCGGATTGTCACCGGCCGGATCAACTCGTGACCGCGATCCACGCCGCCAGCCCCAGCCTGAAGACCACGAAGTAGGCCGCGGTACTGAGCATGGTCGCGATCAGCGCCCGCCCCCAGCCCGGACCAAGGACCCTCCGATAGGACCACGTCTGGTAACCGATCGTCAGCCCGGCGTAAAGCGTCCCGACCCAGGGCAGTCCAAGTGCCGGAAAGAGCTGCAGCACATAGGCCGCCGTGGTCACCGCCAGGATGAAAGCGTTAAGCGCGACATGCTCCATCCAATTGTAGGCCCGGCGCCAATACACCAGTCGGCTCACCGTCGCCATGAGGGGCAGCGCCGCCAACACCAGCAGGTTGAAGTTGCGCTGAACAAACTGGTTCAGTTCCGCCCGCTGCCCGGCCGTAAGTCCGCCCTCCAGCGACGACTCCACCGCCGGGGCGGCGGACGCCCCGCCCGTCGCATCGAAAGTACCAATCTGATAGTTGAGGAAGGTGGCGAGGGCGACGAGGAAGACTACCAGCTTGAGCGGATTGCTGAATCGCAGCCGCTCTGTTCCGAGATACGCTTCAAACGCCGACCGCGGCCGCCGCACGAAGGCCGTGAGCGTGAACAGGAATCCTTGCTCCATCGCGAAAAACCCCAGTACCGCGTCGGTCAGCATTCCCCATCCGAGACGTGGCAGGCGACGGGTGGTCGTGACCACCACTTCGGCCGGCGGCACAGGCGGAAAGGCGGCGGCTTCCGGGCCCGTCGGCGGCGCGGAAGCGGCGGGGACTATGGGCGCAGGATTCTCCACGTGGCTCCAGCATGCAGATTCACCGCCCAGCGCGAGCCCGTTCGGTCCGCGCAAAACCGTCCGAATCTCGTAGTCACGAATGACACCCGAGTCGAATTGGCCTGCACCCCAGAGGCAGTTCTTCGTTCCCTTCGCCTTCTTCGCGAGACCCAGGATTCTCTCGGATGCAGCAGACCCGCGGTGGGAGGGTTGCGCAAAAGCGCACGGATGCATCAGCGCAGACCAGCCTTCCCCTCCTCTGCCGGGACGACCGCGACGTGCCCAGGCCCTCGGAAGTGTCGCCCGTGCCGGGCGACGGCGGTAAAATCCCGATCCGGGCCTGGGCAAACTTCGCGTCAGTTCAGGACGTCGTGATGCCCCAGCGTCGGCGCAGCACCCCCTGCACCGGGGCGAACAGCACCCGGTCCGCCAGCAGACCGATCACCACAATCACCACCATCACCCCGATCACCTGCTCCATCGCGTGCAGCTCGCGCCCATAGTGCAGCAGATGACCGAGACCGAACCCGCTGAGAATCGTCACGTAGATCTCGGCCGCCATCAACGAGCGCCAGGCAAAGGCCCAGCCTTGCTTCATGCCGCCCACGATGTCCGGCAGGGCCGCCGGCAACAGCACATGCCACCACAGGTGCACCCCCGCCGAACCCATCGTACGCGCCGCCCGCGAGTAGAGCGGCGGCACGTTGCGCACCCCGTGCTCGGTCGCGAGGATGACCGACCACAGCGACCCCATCACCACGACAAAAAACATCGCCGCCTCACTCTGCCCAAACCACAGCAGCGCCAGCGGTACCCAGCACACGCTCGGCAGGGTCTGCAGACCCAGCGCGAGTAGGCCCAGCGTGTCCGCCAGCCACCGGAAACGCGCCGTCATCAGGCCCAGCGGCACCCCGCAGACCAGCCCCGCCAGGTAACCCAGCAACAGCCGTCGCAGGGTCACGCCCGCCGCATCGAGCAACGATCCGTCACCCGCCGCTCCCCCCAGGTATCCAGCAACCTGTGACGGCGCCGGCAGCAGGCCCAGCGCCCCGCCCGTGTGGCGGGCCCAGATCTCCCAGCCGCCCAGCAGCACCACGAAGAAACCGACCGCTTGCAGCAGGCGTTTCATGACGACTCCTCCTCTTTCCCGGCGGTGGATGCCGGCGATTCCAGTAGACCGCGCAACGCCGTGGTAATGCGACCGGCGAGGTGCGCCAGCGCCACGTCGTGCAACTCGCGGGGTCGCGGCAGGTCCACCGCGAAACTTTCGCAAATCCGTCCGGGGTGCGGCGAGAACAACACCACCCGGTCGCCCAGGCACACCGCCTCGCGCACGTTGTGGGTGACGAAGACGATCGTCTTGCGCCGCTCGGCCCAGATGCGTTGCAGGTCGCGCAACAGCTGCTCGCGGGTGAGCGCGTCGAGCGCCGCGAAGGGTTCGTCCATCAACAACACCCGCGGATTTGGGGCCAGCGCCCGCGCCAGCGCGACACGTTGCTTCATGCCGCCCGATAACTCGTGCACCCACGCGTGCTGGAACTTTGCCAGCCCGACCAGGCGCAGGTAATACTCGGCCACCTCGCGCCGCTCCTCCGGACTCAAGCCGGGCTTGAGCCGGAGGCCAAACAACACGTTGTCGAGCACATCGAGCCACGGGAACAAGGCCGACTCCTGGAACATCATCATGCAGCCCGAGCCCGGGCCGCCCACCGGCTGACCCGCCGCCAGCACATCGCCGAAGGTCGGAGACTCCAAACCGGCGATGAGGTTGAGCACGGTGGACTTGCCGCAGCCGCTCGGTCCGAGCAGGCAGACAAATTCACCTTCGGCCACGTCCAGTGAGACGTCGTGCAGCGCCGTCACGATCGTGCCGGCGCGCGCCGCAAAGTGCTTGGTTACGCCGCGCAGGGTGAGCTGCGCCGGCGATACGGGCGTTTCCACAAGTGCGCTCATTTCACTTCACCTCCGCGAAAAGCCGGTCCAGCGGAATCGCGCCGCGTAACAATCCCGCCGCAGCGGCATCGGCCACCAGTTGCTCGAAGGCCTCACGACGCACCTCGTCCGTGAAATGCAGCCGGGTCCACGCCCGCGCGATCAGCTCCGCCGGCATCTCCCGGCGCAATTGCGCGCCGAGTCCGCGGCGCACGGCCTCGCGCGCTGCCTCCGGATGCGCATTGATCCACTCGGTCAGTTCTCCGTGCGCCCGACGAAAGGCCGCCGCCAGCGCCGGCTGCTCGCGCAGAAATCCTACCCGCGCCACCAGCAGGGTCGTGATCGCATCCGGCTGCTCGAGCAGGACGCGACCGCCGCCTTCCAATTCCAGCCGCGCCACCCAGGGCTCCACCGTCCATACGCCGTCGAGCTTGCCCTGCTTGAACAGGGCCAACTGATCGGGATTGGCAGTCGGCACGACCTGTGCATCGCCACCGGTCAGGGTGATGCGCAGGCCCGCGCGCGTAAGCCAGGCGCGCGCAGCCACATCCTGCGTGTTGCCCAGCTGCGGCGTGGCCAGCCGCCGCCCCCGGAAATCGGCCGCCTCCCGCACCGGACTGCCCGCCGGCACCACCAGCGCCGCCCCGCCCAGGGTCGCTCCGGCGAGGATGCGAATCTCTTCGCCGCGCGAGCGGATGTAGGCGTTGAGCGCGGGATTGGGGCCGACGTAGGTAAGGTCGATCGAGCCCGCCAACACCGCCTCCATCGCGCTGGGGCCGGCATTGAAGGCATACCACTGCACCGTCACGTCAGCACCGAGCCGCTGCTCAAACCAACCGCCGCCGTCGTGCGTGCCGTCACTGCCGATCACGCCATGGGCATGCGTCACGTTGGGAAAAAAGCCGACGCGCAGGACCGCGGGCTCGGCCGGAAGAAACGAGACCGTGCCGCTCAACGCAACGGCGACGAGGAGGAGAGAACCGATTTTGGCATTCATGTGATTTTCGGTGGGGTTAGAAATGGAACTGCAGCCGCGTCAGCACCGCGGTCTCCGCCGCGTACGAGGTCCCGGTCGGCGCTCCGGCGGAGAAGGTCGAACGCTCGAAATCGGCGGCCCATTTGAGGTGCCGGGTCAGCCGGGCGCTGACACCGAGGGTCGCGCTGAACACCGCCTGGGCGTTGCCTGCCGGATCCGCCAGCCAGGGAAAGGCGCGACGGTCCACCCGCAGGCCCGACACCCGGGCGGCCAAGGACCAGTCGTCTCCCGCGGGAGCGAGCGCGTAGCGGGCCGCCAAATACCAGCCGTCGTTGGCAACGTCCGCCCGCAGGGCGTCACGTCGCAGGCTTTGGCGCGACCGAACCCAGGCTCCCGCCAACTCCAGCCGTCCGCGCGCAAAGCGGAACTGCGGCTCGATGCGCCAGGCCGGGCCGTCCGCCACCGTTCCGGCGCGCCACCGGAAAAATCTCCGCTGCGCCTGTGAGCGGTAGCCCGCGGGCGCCCCGCCTTCGCGATCGCCGCCCCCACCACCCAAGCCCAGGACGAATCCCGGCGCGGCGGTCCATTCCAGCCGTCCGACCAGCTCCTTGTGGCGATCGGTATCGACCGACGAGGAACCGTTGTCGGCCGCTCCTTCAAAGATACCGACATCGCAGCGCCAATCAGGATGCGCCCGGAAGCGCAGCAGCACGCCCACGTCGCGGCTGGGCGCCAGCACGCTCGGATAAGCCCGCTCAATGAGCCAAAGGTCACGCGCCGACCGCTGTCGCTCGCCGTCGGTCGGGTCCTTCATTTTGCCGACCATCACGGCCAACGCTTCGTGTGCCTGCCAGGTGAGCCAGGCATCGAGCACTCCGCGCGAGGCGGGCACGAGTTCGGGGGTAAAGCGCGCGGACAACGCGTCGCCGAAGCGCAGGTCCAACGTCGGCCGCATCCGCCGCACCACCCGTTCGAACGATTCGCCCGCCGCGTCGTCCTGGTCAAACCAGCGCGCGTCGGCCTGCACGAGACCGTGCAATTGCCAGAATGGATGGTTTTCGGCCGCGGCCGCCGTCACCACACTGGCGACACCGGTCACGGTCCATGCCCAACGAAGAAAAAGATTCCACATGACAAACCCAGCGGTTGTCGCTGCGAAACCTCCCGGGAAACGGGTCGGTCGGCGAAGGAGAAAGGAAAACCTCCGAGGGAACTCGGTGGGCGGAGAAAAAATTCAGTCGTCGCTCGCGGTGTCGTGCCGCCGCGACGTGGTCGGTCCCGTGAGCCGCGTGCGTTCTGTGCACTCGACCTGGGTCACCCGGCCGTCGTGCACGATGATCTGCACGACGCCGTAGCGCATGGCGTCCACCTTGCGGCGCACCAATTCGAGCCACTCCGGCGGCGCGACTTCGGTTCGTGAGGCGGGAAAGGTCGACATGGAAGAATCAGGTTCAGGTTGTCCGCCGCGAACCGGCGGTCGTGAGGTGATGCAGCAGGCCCTCCACCGGCTCGAGCGAAGGACGTTCCCGCTCGCCGCCCTTGGCGGCCGCTGGCGATGGGCTTTCCGCGGCCGCGGAATAGGGCAAGGGGATGCCGTCGCGCCGCATCTTGCGCAGGGTGACCTCCACCACATCGCCCAGCGTGTAGCGATCGAGGATGCCGGCGATGGCGTTGCGCACATCGAGCATGATCATGCGCAGCCCGCAGTGAGTCTCGTCCGGACAGCTGCAGGGCTCGTAGGCGCACTGGCTCACACAGTTGATCGGCGCCAGCGGACCGTCGATGAGCCGCACCACATCGCCGACCCGGATCTCGCCGGCCGGGCGGGCCAGCCGGTAGCCCCCGAATTTACCCCGCGTGCTGGCCACGAATCCCGCCTGTTTGAGCTGCTGCATCGCCTGCTCCAGGAACTTGGCGGGGAGCCGGGATTTGGCCGCGATCTCCGAGACCTGCAACAGTTCGCGGCCCACCTCGGACGCGATGCCGAGATCGATGAGCGCACGCAGCGCATATTCACCTTTGCGCGAGAGTTTCATTACGTAGTGCTTTAAACTACATTACTTTGATAGGGTTTAAGGCAAGCGCAAAGTTGCACGGCCAGGGCGCAGGCGAATCCGCTGCTACAGGGTCAAGCGGAGTCCGTCGTAGGCGATGCGGATGTTGGCGGGGAGTTCCGCCTCGGTTTCAGCATGATCGGACAGGTGGGTGAGGTGCGTGAGATACGTCAGTGGCGCCCCGATCTGCTGCGCGACCTCGACCGCTTCGGCAATCGACATGTGGGACGGGTGCACCTGCGGGCGCAGACCATCGAGCACCACGACGTCGGAGTCCAAGGCCAACGCCACCGCATCGCGGGGCACGCGTTTGCAGTCGGTATAGTAGGCGAATTTTTTGCCGCTGCTGCGCTCGGTGAAGACGAGGCCCAGGGTATTGATGCCGCCGTGCGGCAGCAGCGTCGACTCGATGGTGCCCTGCTCCAACTCGAGCCGATCCGGCATCTGGGCCAGCCGGAAGGCCGCATACCCCTTTACCACCGGGCGATCGAGAATGGCGTAGGGATAAATGGAGAGCACGCGGCTGATGCCTTCGTCGGTCGAGTAGACTTTGAGCGCCTCGCCGCCGTGCAGGTCGCAGAAGCGCCGCAGGTCATCCATGCCGGTGATATGATCGGCGTGACCGTGGGTGAGGATGAACAAATCGATCCAATTCACCTTTTCCTCGATGCAGCGCAGGCGGAACTCGGAGGACGCATCGACCTGCACATGCAGCCCGTCCATCACGACGTGGATGCAGGCGCGGGAGCGCCGGTTGCGGGGATCGGCCGACGTGCACACGGCGCAATCGCAGGCGATCATGGGAACGCCCTGGGAGGTGCCGGTGCCGAGAAAAATGACTTCCATGCGGCCACCAACGAACCGCGCCACCGCCCGGCAGGAAAGTGCAAATTCCGGACTCCCGACGATTCTCAAATGCCTGTTGCAGCCGTCCGGCCCTCCGCCCAGCGTCGAGCCGCTTCGCGCCCGCCCCTTGCCGGCCCATCCTCCCGCAAATGCAGACCGATCCCGCTGAAGTTGTTTTCAACTACCTCAACCTGCGTTCAAGCCAGCCGCCGGATGGATGTGACGCGATCATCGGATTCGGACACTTCGACCAGCGCATCGCGCGACACTGCGCGGAACTGTGGCGGTCGGGTGTGGCACCACGGATTATTTTCACCGGCGGCGTCGGCGCCGGCTCGGCCGATCTCAGCATGCCGGAGGCCGAGGCCTTCGCCGCCACCCTGCGCGAACGGCTGCCCGAGTTCCCCAATGATGCGCTTTTGCTCGAGTCGGATTCCACCAACACGGGCGAAAACATCCGCTACCTGGTCGTCAAAGCCAAAGCCTGTCATTGGTCACTGGATACGGTGGCCCTGGTGGCCAGCCCCTACCGGCAGCGACGCGTGGCGCTGACCTGGCGCCGGCAGGCACCGTCGGGAACCTTTTTCAACTCCCCTCCCCCGACCTCCTTTGCGGAGGAGCGCCGCGTCTTCGCCGCCAAGGGCGAGGAGCTCGTGGCGCTGCTACCCGGCGAGGTCGACCGACTCACCGCCTATGCCGAACGCGGCTGGATCGCGCATGCGCCGATTCCGCTGGAGGTGGCGGAGGCCGCCGATCGGCTGCGCCCTCGCCGGCCTGGATAGGCTTCACGCCGACCTGCCTCCACCGGTGGCTACGAGCGTGAGCGAGTGGGCGCCCATCCGTGCCAGCCCCTCGCTCACGCTCGTAGCCACCCCGGCAGATCGCCCCGCCGGGCCTGCCGGGCGCCCCAACAAAAAAAAACCCGCCCCGCGGGCAGCGGGACGGGTTTTGTAGAAGATTTCCGGATACGGATGGCTGGAGCCTGGTCCGCCGAAGCCTTGGCGAAGGCGGATTAGTAGTCCATGCCGCCCATGCCGCCGCCGCCGGGGGCCGCGGGGGCTTCCTTCTTCTCCGGGATCTCGGTGATCATGCACTCGGTGGTGAGCAGCAGGCCGGAGATCGACGAAGCGTTCTGGAGGGCGGTGCGGGTGACCTTGGTCGGGTCGACGACGCCGGCCTTGAGCAGGTCGACGTACTCGTCGGTCGCGACGTTGTAGCCCTGGGAGCCCTTGCTCTTGAGCACGGTCTGGACGACCACGCCGCCGTCGACGCCGGCATTGGCGCAGAGCTGCTTGAGCGGGGACTCGATGGCGCGACGCACGATGGAGGCACCGATCTTCTCGTCGCCCTCGAGGGCGGCGTCTTCGATGGCCTTGGCCGTGCGGAGGAGCGCGACACCGCCACCGGGGACGATACCTTCCTCAACCGCCGCGCGGGTGGCGTGGAGGGCGTCTTCGACGCGGGCCTTCTTCTCCTTCATCTCGGCCTCGGTCGCGGCGCCGACGTTGATGACGGCCACGCCACCGGCAAGCTTGGCGAGACGCTCCTGGAGCTTCTCGCGGTCGTAGTCGGAGGTGGTCTCGTCGATCTGGCGGCGGATCTGCTTCACGCGGCCCTGGATGTCGGAAGCCTTGCCGGCACCCTCGACGATGGTGGTGTTCTCCTTGTCGACGGTGATGCGCTTGGCCTTGCCGAGGTCGGACACCTGGACGTTCTCGAGCTTGATGCCGAGGTCCTCGGTGATGCACTTGCCGCCGGTGAGGACAGCGATGTCCTCGAGCATGGCCTTGCGGCGGTCACCGAAGCCGGGCGCCTTGACGGCGCAGACGTTGAGGGTGCCGCGGATCTTGTTGACCACGAGCGCGGCGAGGGCCTCGCCCTCGATGTCCTCGGCAATGACGAGGAGGGGCTTGCCGGCCTTGGAGACCGACTGGAGCAGCGGGAGCAGGTCCTGGAGGGAGGTGATCTTCTTCTCGTGAATGAGGATGTAGGCGTCCTCGAGGACGGCTTCCATGGCCTCGGCGTTGGTGGTGAAGTAGGGCGAGAGGTAGCCCTTGTCGAACTGCATGCCTTCGACGACGTCGAGGCTGGTCTGGATCGACTTGGCTTCCTCGACGGTGATGGTGCCGTCCTTGCCCACCTTGTCCATGGCGTCGGCGATGATGTCACCGATCTCGGTGTCCCAGTTGGCGGAGACGGTCGCGACCTGGCGGATCTCTTCGCGGTCGTTGACCTTCTTGGAGATCTTGTGGAGCTGGGCGACGGCGGCCTCGACGGCCTTGTCGATGCCGCGTTTGAGGAAGATCGGGTTGGAGCCCGCGGCGACGTTCTTGAGGCCTTCGCGGTAGATGGCCTCGGCGAGCACGGTGGCGGTGGTGGTGCCGTCACCGGCGTTGTCGGAGGTCTTGGAGGCGACTTCCTTCACCATCTGGGCGCCCATGTTCTCGTAGGGATCCGGGAGCTCGACTTCCTTGGCGACGGTCACGCCGTCCTTGGTGACGGTCGGGGATCCGAATTTCTTGTCGATGACGACGTTGCGGCCCTTCGGACCGAGGGTGACCTTGACGGCGCGGGAGAGCACCTCGACGCCCTTCAGGATCTTGGAACGAGCGGCCTCATCGAAGAGGAGTTGTTTGGCTGCCATATGTGTAAGTTTAAGTTGTGAGTTTAAGTTTCAGGGAAGGGATCGACTCAGACGATGACGCCGAGGATGTCGTCTTCGCGGACCAGCTTGTACTTCTGGCCGTCGACCTTGACCTCGGAGCCGCCGTAGGGGCTGAGGAGCACCACGTCGCCGACCTTGACTTCAAAGGAGACGACCTTGCCGTTCTCGTCCTTCTTGCCGGTGCCGAGGGCGATGACCTTGGCCTCCTGGGGCTTTTCCTTGGCGGAGTCCGGGATGATGATGCCTCCGCGGACTTGTTCCTTTTCCTCGATGTGCTGCACGAGCACGCGATCACCGATGGGCTTGATGCTTACTTTAGCCATATGATTGGGTTGTTTGGATGGGTTGAGGGATAAGTTAGGTTGCTTGTGGGTGCACAAAAAGCGCACCGCCGGATCACTGGGAATCGATCACCTGCGGTGCGCGAAAGGGGTTCAGCGCTTCTTGTTGTCGTCTTCATCGACGACCTCGAAGTCGGCGTCGACGACATCGCCGTCGGCCTTCTTCTCCTTCTTGGGCTGGCCGGCGCCGGCAGCAGCCTCGGCCGCGGCCTGGGGATCGACCCCGGCAGCCTGGGCGGCTTCGGCGGCCTTGGCGTAGAGTTCCTGGCCGACCTTGGAGAGGTTTTCCATGGCGGCCTTCATCTTGTCGACGTCGCCGGACTCGAGGTCCTTCTTGGCGTCGGCGATGGCGGGCTCGATCTTGGCCTTGATGTCGGCGGGGAGTTTGTCGCCGTTGTCCTTCAGCGCCTTCTCCATCTGGTAGATGGTGGAGTCGAGCTGGTTCTTGGTTTCAACGGACTCCTTGCGCTTCTTGTCCTCCTCGGCGTGAAGCTCGGCGTCCTTGGTCATCTTCTCGACCTCGTCCTTGGAGAGGCCGGAGGAACCCTGGATGGTGATCTTCTGCTCCTTGTTGGTGCCCTTGTCCTTGGCGGTGACGTGGAGGATGCCGTTGGCGTCGATGTCGAAGATGACTTCGATCTGCGGCGTGCCGCGCGGGGCCGGCGGAATACCGTCGAGGCGGAAGGTGCCGAGGGACTTGTTGTCCTTGGACATGGGACGCTCGCCCTGGAGCACGACGATCTCGACCGAGGGCTGGTTGTCCGAGTAGGTGGAGAAAACCTGGGACTTCTTGGTCGGGATGGTGGTGTTGCGCGAGATCATCGGGGTGGACACGCCGCCGGCGGTCTCGATGCCGAGCGTGAGCGGAGTCACGTCGAGCAGGAGCACGTCACGCACGTCACCCTTGAGCACGCCGCCCTGGATAGCGGCGCCGATGGCCACGACCTCATCCGGATTCACGCCCTGGTGGGGCTGCTTGCCGGCGAGCTGGCGGGCGAGTTCGATGACCTTGGGCATGCGGGTCATGCCGCCGACGAGCACGAGTTCGTCGATGCCGGCGGAATCGAGGTCGGCGTCCTTGAGGCAGGACTTGAACGGCGCAATCGTGCGTTCGAAGAGGGCATCGCACACCTGCTCCATCTTGGAGCGGGAAAGGGTGATGTTGAGGTGCTTCGGACCGGTGGCGTCGGCCGTGATGAACGGCAGGTTGATGTCCACCGACTGCGCCGAGGAAAGAGCGATCTTGGCCTTCTCGGCCTCTTCCTTGAGGCGCTGGAGCGCCATCGGATCGGAGCGGAGATCGATGCCCTGCTCGGACTTGAAGGAGTTGACGAGCCAGTTGATGAGAGCCTCGTCCCAGTTGTCGCCGCCGAGGTGGGTGTCGCCGTTGGTGGCCTTCACCTCGAACACGCCGTCACCGATCTCGAGGATGGAGACGTCGAAGGTGCCGCCACCGAGGTCGTAGACGGCAATCTTCTCGTCGGACTTCTTGTCGAGGCCGTAGGCCAGCGAAGCGGCGGTGGGCTCGTTGATGATGCGAAGCACCTCAAGGCCGGCGATCTTGCCGGCGTCCTTGGTGGCTTGGCGCTGGGCGTCGTTGAAGTAGGCCGGGACGGTGATCACCGCCTGGGTGACCGAGGTGCCGAGGTAGGCCTCGGCGTCGGCCTTGAGCTTCTGCAGGACGAAGGCCGAGATCTGCTGCGGGGCAAACTGCTCGGTCTTGTCGCCGACCTGCGCCTCGATGTAGGCGTCGCCGTTTTTGCCTTCGACGACCTTGTAGGGCAGGTTGCGGGCCTCCTCCGAGACCTCGCTGAACTTGCGGCCGATCAAACGCTTGGCGGAGAAAATGGTGTTGCGCGGATTCGTCACGGCCTGGCGCTTCGCGGCCTGGCCCACCAGACGCTCCCCTGTCTTGGTGAATGCGACGACTGAAGGCGTGGTGCGGGCGCCCTCCGCGTTCGGGATGACCACCGGTTCGCCGCCCTCCATGACGGCCATGCAGGAGTTGGTGGTGCCTAAATCGATTCCGAGAATACGGCTCATGCCTCCCAACAAGCAATGCACGTGCCCCGCACCACGTAGAGTTGTTTCCTGTTGATTTCATGCTATTTGCAAATTTATCAACGAGTCCTCCCCAATTGGCTTTGCCCGCGAATTGTGCCGTCGTGTCGCAGGTTGGGACAGCGCCAAGGCGTCGCGCGACGCACGCTGACACACGCCAGGGCCCGCGCTTGCGCAGGGCGGGTCCGCGCCTACGTTGGAGCCGTGGAGACCGAGATCATAGTTCCCGAGAAGATCGCCGTCATGACGCTGCCGGACGTAGCCTTCTTTCCTCATGCCTTGATGCCGCTGCACATTTTCGAGCAGCGTTACCGGCTCATGCTGCGCTCAGTCCTGCGCTCTCATCGCATTTTCGCGATCGCCGGCCTGGATCCCTCGTCCGACCCCTCCGAGGAGCGGGGGCAGCGGATCGCGACGGCGGGTATCGTCCGCGCCTGCAATCAAAACGCCGACGGCACTTCGAACCTCCTCCTGCAGGGACTCGTGCGCGTCGAATGTGAGGGCGTGGTGCAGGAGGATCCTTACCGGGTGATCCGCGTGCGCCCGCTCGCCAGCACCGCGGGCGCCCCCGAGGACGAAAACCAAAAACTCCGCCGCCGCGTCGAACGTCTGCTGGCACTGAAACGCCAATTGGGCTCGCCGGTACCTCCCGGCTTCACCCAGTTTCTCCGCACAGTCGACGATGCGGAGATCTTCGTCGATCTCGCTGCCTTCACGTTGTGCGAAAACACCCCGCTCAAGCAGAAGCTGCTGGAGACGCTCGACGTGAACCAACGCCTGCAGCTCTACGGCCACGCGCTGCGCACCGAGGTCGATCGTCTCACCCTGCACCGCAAGCTGCAGGGTCCCCTCGCCGACGACGATATCGTCAACAACTGATCGGCCCCGCCCGGGGCCGCAAACCGAGGGTTGATCGCCCGACCAGGGTCTCCCGGCTACGGTTCGGCGCCCGCGGTATCGACCGCCTCCAGTACAAATCCGGGTATCAGCGTGGCGCCCTCCGCCAGCGGAGCCCGCACCGAAAGATTGACCAGTTCGGCCCCCGCGCCTGCCGCCACGCTCAGCGTCGCCGCCGCACTCGTAGTGCTGCCGGCACTACTCGTGATCTCGACGTGATAGTCACCCGCATCGGCTTCGCTGACTGCGGCCAGGACCAACGCCGCCTCGGTGGCCCCCGCCACCGGGGTGCCGTCATGAAACCACTGATACGTCACGGCCGCGCCGACCTCGGTTTCCACCCAAAGGTGGGCGCGCTGTCCGGGCGCGATCGTCAGACTGCGGGGTTGCGCAAGGACCAGCGGTGGAGCTGCGGGCACGAACTCCCACCAGTCGAAATTGAACAAGGCCTCCCCCGCGCCGCCGAAAAGGAGGTAAAGGTCGCGCACGCCGCTCGCTCCGGCGACATCGGCGTCGACCGTGGCCCAGACCTGCTCGCCCCCGGTGGTCGCCACATTCACGATGCCGATCAAAGGGCCGGTTTCACGGTCGAGCCGCAGTTCGATGTTGCCACCGGCGCCGGCCGAGGCGACGCGGGCTCGGAAGCGAGCGGCCCCCGCCGCACCGAAGTCGACCCCGCGCAGCCGCACCCAGTCGCCGGCCTGCAGGTCGGTCAGGCTCATGCCCCCTTCCGTGCTGCCTTCGGTTGCGATGCCCGACTGCGCGTTGAAGGTTTCCGCTTCGACTCGCAGGTAGGGATTGAGGCGCCCGACCTGCCGCACCCCGTCACGGCTGTAGGTGACCGGCTCGATCGTGCCGTCGCGGCGATGCACCAGCTCCTCGATCCCGAGATTGCGCCGATACGTCGGCGGGATGCCCGCCTCCATCGCGGCGAAGCGGTTGTGGTAGGCGTGATACCAGGCGCCGTGCAACTGGAACTCCGCCGCGTGATTGTTGTTGTTGTTCGAGGGGGGCTGTCCCGCAACGATACCCCGGTAGCTGAAGGGGCCGAGCGGATCGTCGGCGGTCAGGTAGTCGATCCGAATGCCCGCCGACGGTTGGGTGGAATAGGACAGGTAGTAGACACCTTCACGCTCATGCATCCAGGCCGCCTCGAAAAATGCCGGCGCCGAAAGCGCGATCGCCTCACCCTGCACGCTGATCATGTCCTCGTTCAGGCGAATGACGCGCACGTTGTTTTCGCCGTTGCCCCCAAAATACAGGTAAGCCTGTGCATCGTGATCGATGAAGACCGCCGGATCGAAAATCCAAATGTTGTCCGCCGGCAACACGCCCGGCGTGCTGCTGTTGATCAGGGACGTGCCGAGCGGATCGACGAACGGCCCGGTGGGATGGTCGCTCACCGCCACGCCGATGTTGCTGCCGTTGTTGGCAAAGTAGAGGTAGAACTTTCCGTTCCGCGCGATCACCGCCGGGGCCCAGGTGTGCGAGGCCCATGGCGCCGCCCCCGGCACCCGGATGACTTCGCCGTGGTCGGTCCAGTTCTTGAGGTCACTGCTGGAAATGCACACCAGCGACTTCATGTCATAACCGCCCTCGAGCGGACTGTCGTCGTCATTCGAGCAATAAATGTAGACGCGCCCCTCATGCACCATCGCCGCCGGGTCGGCCAGGTGCCGGTGGGAGGCAACGGGATAGTCCGCGCAGGCGGAGACCGTGAGCAGGGAAAGTAGAACCGAACGGGAAAACATGGGGTACGACCGAAACAGGAGAATCCACGTCGGAACCGGACGCAAACAGAGTCCACGACAGGGCCGGGGCCGACCCCCTCCACGCTGGGGAATAACTTCCCGTTCTGTCACCGTTCTTCGTCTATGCCAATGGTCATAAGAAAAGTCCCCTCCATCGTCGGCTTGCGGGCGTCCGCACTCGGCGCATGGTCAACCCGTCTTCTGCCCCCGACCTCCCCTGCCCCATGAGACTCACGCTCCGCCCGACCATCCTCCTGATCCTTGTGCTGCTCGCGCCCGTGGTGCGCGCTGCGGCCGATCCCAACTTCTACATCTACCTCTGCTTCGGCCAGTCCAACATGGAGGGGTATCCAGGAATTCCCGACGCGGACCGCAGCTTCGACGACCCGCGCTTCCAGGTGCTCGCCGCGGTCGACTTCCCGGAACTCGGACGCGAACAGGGCCGCTGGTATACCGCCGTGCCTCCGCTCTGCCGGCCCAATTCCGGCCTCAGCCCGGCCGATTATTTCGGCCGCACCCTGATCAAAAAACTCCCCCCCGGCGTTCGCGTGGGCGTCGTCAATGTTTCCGTTGCCGGCTGCAAGATCGAGCTTTTCGACAAAGACCGATACCAGGCCTACGCCGACACTGCGCCCGACTGGATGAAAGGCATCATTGCCGCCTACGACGGCAATCCCTACCAGCACCTCGTCAGCATGGCCCGGCTCGCCCAGGAAAGCGGCGTCATCAAAGGCATCCTCCTCCACCAGGGCGAGTCCAACAACGGCGACCCCACCTGGCCCGCCCAGGTGAAAACCATCTACACCCAGCTCCTCGCCGATCTGGACCTCTCCGCCGACGACGTGCCGCTCATCGCCGGTGAACTGGTCCACGCCGACCAACAGGGCGCCACCGCCGGCATGAACACCATCATCGCCACCTTGCCCGACACCATTTCCACCGCCCATGTCGTCTCCTCGGCCGGGTGCCCCGCCGTCGCCGACAAGCTGCACTTCAGCCCGGCCGGTTATCGCGAACTCGGTATTCGCTTCGCCGATACGGCCTATTCGCTGCTCGCCCCGCAGTTCACCCATGCCGGCGGCCAGCACCTCCTCATCCGCGCCATCGGCCCCACCCTCGCCGATCACGGGATCACCCATGCCCTTGGCGATCCGCGCCTTACCCTCTACTCCGGCCCGACCGCCATCGGCGGCAACGACAATTGGGGCACGGCCGACAACGCCGCCGACATCGCCGCCGCCGCCCGCACGCTCGGCGCCTTCCCGCTCGACGCCACCAGCGCCGACGCCGTGGCCTACACGGGCTTCGATCCCGGCCCCTACACGGCCTATGTCACTGGCAGCGCCGCCGACAACGGCCTTGTTCTGCTCGAGCTCTACAACACCGCGTCCACCCAGTCCCGCCTGGTCAACCTTTCCTCCCGGGCCGATGCCGGCTCCGGCGAAAACGTCCTCGTCGCCGGCTTCTCCCTCGCCGGCAACGGCGCCCGCACGCTGCTCATCCGCGCCGTCGGCTCCAAACTCGCTGAGTTTGGCGTGAAGAACGTCATGGCCAACCCGGCGCTCACCCTGTTCACCGGCACCACCCCCATCCTGCACAACGACGACTGGTCCGACGCCCCCGATCTCGACGCCCTCGTCGCCGCCTCCTCCGCGGTCGGCGCCTTTCCCCTCAACGACGGCAGTCTGGACGCCGCCATGCTGGTGACCCTCATGCCCGGAATCTACACCGCCCAAGCCCGCGGCGAGGCCGGCACCACCGGCAACGTGCTGGTCGAAGTCTACGCCGTCCCCTGACGCGGCGCGGACGCCGCCGGCCCGCGCTTGCGCCCTCGTCGATAATTTGACCAGCGCAGCTAACGATCAACCCATCGCGCCTGCTGAGCCGTCGTAGGCCCCCGGCTAGTGATCGGCGTTGTTCGCGCATCTGCGCCTCCACGAGCCGTTCCCCTTCGGCTTGCGCTTCTCCGCCCCCGCCCCTCCCGCGTCCCCCGTGCCCATGAAACCCCTGCTCATCGCCGCCCTGCTTCTGACCGGGGCGCCGACGTTCGCCGCGCCAACCGCCGCCCGCATCACCTTCGACGTAGACGACGTCATCTCCCCCATCGATCCCCGCATCTACGGCGTTTTCATGGAGCCCATCGGCTTCAATCGCGATGGCGTCGAGTTCAACACCCTTTACGGCCCCCTCTACGCTCCCGACGCCGCCGATGCCGATGAAAACGGCTGGCGCCAGGGCATGCTCGACGCCGCCCGCGAACTCCAGTTCACCAACATGCGCTGGCCCGGCGGCAACTTCGTGGCCAACTACGACTGGCGCGACGGCATCGGGCCGCGCGACCAGCGCCCCGTCCGCCGCGAACTCGCCTGGAGCGTCACCGAACCCAACCTCGTCGGCACCGACGAATGGGTGCAGCTCAACGCGCTCCTCGGCACCGAAAACGTCGTCTGCATCAACATGGGCACCGGCACCGTGCGCGAAGCCGCCCACTGGGTCGAATACTGCAACGGTCCCCTCGGTACCTATTGGGCCGACAAGCGCGCCGAATACGGCCATCCCGAACCTTACGGCATCAAATACTGGTGCCTCGGCAACGAGGTGGATGGCGAGCCCTGGATCATCGGCTACAAGAACGCCGAGGATTATGTGAAGTTCGCCCGCGTCGTCGCCCGCGCCATGCAGAAGAGTTCGCCCGGCACCGAACTCAGCTTCATCGCCAACGGCTCCTCCAACTATAAGGACACCCTCGATTGGATCGACTGGAACTGGACCGTCATCAAGGGCACCCACGACATCGCCGACTTCCTCTCGCTCCATCGCTACTGGGACGCCTCCGACGACTACTACACCTTCGTCGGCGAGCGCGCCGTCGACCTGCAGGAGAAGATCGACATCACCGTGGGCCAGCTCAAGGCCGTCTCCGCCACCGTCAAGGAACTCCCCATGTACCTCTCCTTCGACGAGTGGGCCCCGCCCTATCGCGGCGGCAGCCTCAACACCCTCGCCCTCGCCCAGTTCTTCAACACCTTCATCCGCAACGCGGACACCATCAAGATGGCCAACTACACGCTGCTGACGTCCATTCTGGCCCGCGACCCGGCGACCGGCGCGACCTACAAGACGCCGCTCTTCCACACCTTCAAGGCCTTCTCCACCCGCGCCCACGGCAACGCCCTGCGCACCTCCTTCGTGTGCGACACCTTTGGCGTCGACGACTACTACACCGCCATCCCCTACCTCGACGTCGCCACCGTCCACGATCCGGCCAACCACCGCGTGCTCATCAACGTCGTCAACCGCCACCGGGACGAGGCCATCACCACCACCGTCACGAGCATTGCCGGCTCCTTCGCCCCCACCGCAGCGGTCACCACCATCGCCCCGCCCGACACGGAAAACCGCCCCTTCACCTACGCCGAGCGCGACCGCTACGCGCCGGTCGAGTCGCAGCTCTCCACCGCCGGTGCCACCCTCACCGCCTCTTTCCCCGCGCACTCCTTCACCCAGATCATCGTCGGTCTCACCACGGACTAATCCTTCCCCGCTCGCTTGCGCACGCCGCCACGGCCTACTGTGACTGCGGGCGTGAGCGGGCGGTTCATTCCCGTTCCATCCATGCAACGTATCCGCTGTTTTATTACGCTTGTCGCCCTCGCCGCCACCGCGGCCGCGGCCGCCCCATCCGTCTCCAGTCCCGACGGCACCATCACGGTCGACCTCGAACTCAGCCAGCAGGGCCGCCTCAGCTACGCCGTCAGCCTGCGCGGTCAGCCGGCGCTCGATCCCTCCCCCCTCGGGCTCGAGACCAGCCTCGGCAGTTTTTCCTCCGGCCTCACCGCCGCCGGCGAGCCCACCACCACCCGCATCGACGAGCACTACACCCTGCCGCACGGCAAGGTCCGGGACGTTCACTACGTCGCCAACGAACTCACCCGCTCCTTCACCACGGCCTCCGGCCACCACCTCGACGTCATCTTCCGCGTCAGCGACACCGACGTCGCCTTTGCCTACCGCCTCACCAGCTCCGAAGCCCGGCGCGTAACCATCACCGGCGAAGCCACCGGCTTCGACTTCCCCGTCGATGCCACCGCCTTCGTCACCTGGCAGGCGCCGCCCGCCACCGGCTGGATGCAGTCCAAGCCCAGTTACGAGGAAGGCTACCTCACCGACGTGCCCGTCGGCACCGATTCCCCCACCGAGCTCGGCTTCACCTTTCCCGCGCTTTTCCGCCTCGCCGACCGCGGTTGGGCGCTCGTCTCCGAAACCGGTGTCACCAGTCGCTACGCCGGCACCCGCCTCGCCGACCCCACCACCGACGGTCTCTACCGCATTGCCTTTCCCGAGCCCGGGGAGAACGGCGGCATCGGCGACGCCACCGTCTCCGCCTCGCTGCCGCTGCTCACGCCCTGGCGCACGATCACACTCGGCTCCACTCTCGCCCCCATCGTCGAAACCACCGTCGCCACTGACGTCGTCGAGCCCCTCTACGAAGCGTCCACGCCCTACAAGCCCGGCGTCTCCACCTGGAGTTGGCTGGTCTGGCAGGACGCCAGCATGAACGAGGCGAACCAGCGCACCTTCATCGATCTCGCGGCGGAAATGGGCCACGAATACATCCTCATCGACGCCCTCTGGGACACCAATCTCGGCAAGGCCAAACTGGCCGAACTCGTCGCCTACGCCAACGCCCAGGGCGTCGACGTTCTTCTTTGGTATAACTCCAACGGAGCCTGGAACGACGCGCCCCAGGGCCCCCGCGACCGCATGAACTCTGCTCCCGCTCGCCACGCCGAAATGGCCTGGCTCCAGTCGATCGGCGTAAAAGGCCTCAAGGTCGACTTCTTCGGCGGTGACAAGCAGACCACGATGAAGCTCTACGAGGACATCCTGACTGACGGCAACGCCTACGGGCTACACTTCAACTTCCACGGCGCCACCCTCCCGCGCGGCTGGGAGCGCATGTATCCCAACCACATGACGAGCGAAGCCGTCACCGCCTCGGAGAACCTCATTTTTTCCCAGGGCTTCGCCGACACCGAGGCCTGGCGCAGCACCATCATGCCCTTCGTGCGCAATCCCGTCGCCGCGATGGACTACGGCCCCATGATCCTCAACCCGAGCTTTCACAAGGAGGCCGGCCGCGGCAATGCCCGCCGCACCACCGATGCCTTCCAACTCGCCACCACGGTCACCTTTCAGTCGCCCGTCCAGCACCTCGGCCTCACCCCCGGCAACCTCACCGAACAACCCGCCTTCGTGATCGATTTCCTCAAGCAGGTGCCGACGGTGTGGGACGAGACCCGCTACCTCGCCGGCTACCCGGGCCGCGACTTCGCCGTCGCCCGTCGCCACGGCGACGACTGGTATGTTGCCGCCACCAACGGCGAGCGTATCCAGAAAACCCTCACGCTCCGTCTGCCGGCCCTCGCCGGCGAGACTCTCACCCTCATTCACGACCAGCCCGGGGGCCCCGCCGCCGCCGCCCGGCGGCTCACCGTCGGGGCCGACGGCTCCTTCGAGCTTACCCTGGCCCCCGCCGGCGGCGCGGTCGCCTTCACCGCTCCGCAGCCCTGATCACAACGACCGCGATTTTCCCCAACCAACCTCATCATGAACCTAAGTAAACTCAGCAAACTCGCCGCGCTCCTTGCGCTCACTGCCGCCACCTCCGGTCTCGCCCAGGATGGCACCATTTATCCGCTCGACGCGCCCGAAGAACCCAACGCCATCCCGCTCAACACCGGCGGCGTGGAAAACCAGCCCGCCGAGGAATCCTGGTTCCGCCAGTGGGGTGAGCCGATGGTACGCAACGTCTCCCACGCCACCCTCACGCCCTACCTGCCCGATCCCGCCAAGGCCAACGGCACCGCGGTGCTCGTCGCTCCCGGCGGCGGCTTCCGTTGGCTGTCGATCAACAACGAAGGCTGGAAAATCGCCAAGGCCCTCAACGAACAGGGCGTCGCCGCCTTCGTGCTCAAATACCGGCTCTTCCCACCCCCCCCCACCCCCCCAAAAACGCGAGGGGAAAA
>CBFGUO010000032.1:0-76984 GCA_965652375.1 uncultured Opitutus sp. | reverse complement strand
GCCCTGCTCGCCGCCTACGAGGACGACAACCCCGTGCTGCTCTTCGAGCACAAGGCCCTCTACCGCGGCGCCAAGGGTCCGGTCGCCTTCGATCCCGACTACCGCCGCATCTGGGAACCCCGCCACGTGGCCGCCGGTGACTTCGCCACCTTCGTCACCTACGGCCAGATGACCGGCCTCGCCGAGCAGGCCGTCGCGTATTTCCGCGATGAATACGAGCTCACCCTGGACCTGTGGGACCTGCGGGCGCTCAACCCGCTGCGCCTCGACGCGATCAAAGCCTCCCTCGCCCGCACGCACCGTCTCGTCGTCCTCCACGAGGGCCGCCGCACTCACGGCTTCGGCGCCGAACTCGTCGCCCGCCTCACCGAGGAACACTTCTTCGACCTCGAAGCCCCGCCCCTGCGCATCGCCTCTCTCGACCTCCCGGTACCCTTCGCCCCCGAGCTCGAAAACGCCTTCCGCCCCACCCTCGACAAAGTCACCACCGCCATCGCCGACTGGATCGGCTGAGCTGTCTTCTTTTACAGAAGGCAACGAAGAGAACAAAGCCACTCCACCGTTGTTGTTTTACAGGAGGAAACAGAGGTAAACAGAGCCCCGCCAAGACACCTTCGTTCTCTTCGTTCCCTTCTGTAAAAAATTCCCTGCCCCTCCGCTCCGCTTGCCCGCCGTTTCCTCCTGTAAAAATAAAACCGACCGCTCCTGTGCCCTCCCTCTCCGACATTTCGCCGGCCCGCTGGGCGGCCATCAAGCTGCTCGCCACCGATGTCGACGGCGTGCTGACCGACGGCTCCATCCAGGTGTCTTCCAACGGCGTCGAGACCAAGACCTTTAATGTGCTCGACGGGCTCGGCATGGTGCGTCTCCTGCGGGACGACGTCGCCGTCGCCTGGATCTCCGGTCGCGCTTCGGGCGCGACCACCGTGCGGGCCGAGGAACTGCGGATTCCCCACCTCATCCAGGGCCGCATCGACAAACACGTCGCCCTCGCCGACCTCGCGGCGCAGCTCGGCTTCACCGCCGAGCAATGCGTCTACCTCGGCGATGACGACATCGACGCCGGCGCTCTCGCCTGGGCCGGCATCGGCGTGGCCGTGCCGCATGCCATGCCCGCCGCCCTCGCCGCCGCCGACTGCGTGACCACCCGCCCCGCCGGTCATGGCGCCGTGCGCGAGGTTTGTGAACAAATCCTCGCCCACCGCGGTCAGGATTGACCCTCTCTCCCCGGCCGCCCGCCGCCTCTTCCCCGTGATCTTCCGCCACCGCCGCCGACTCCTCTCCCTGTTCGCCGGGCTCGGTTGCGCCTTTGCGCTCGCCCAGCCGGCCGCTCGTGTCACCACCCCCGGCGTGGTCCGGGGCTACACCGTCGCGTTCTTCAACGACGAAGGCTTCCCCCACGTGCGCGTCGAGGGGGCGACGGCCGATGTGCGCGATCCGCAGCGCGTCGCCCTCGGCGACATGAAACTCACCGTCTACACCGGCACCGCCGATCGCGGGATCGACGCCGTGCTGACCTCACCGACCGCCCTGCTCGAACCGGAGCCCAAACGCGTCACCGGCCCGGAATCAGTGCGCCTCGAACGCTCCGACCTTACGCTCGAAGGGGAGGACTGGACCTACGAATACCTCGGACCCGATGATCATCGGGTTCAAGTGCGTCGCAACGCCCGCATCGTCTTCAACGCCGCCCTCGCCGATCTCCTCAAATGACCCGTTCCTTTTTCCTCTGCCTATCGCTCGCGGCCAGCGCCTTCGCGCAGTCCGTTCCGCCGCAGCGCACCGAACTCACCGCCGATGGTCTCGTGATGACCAGCACCGCCCGCGAGTCTCGTGTCGTTTGTACGGGCAACGTGGAGCTCACCGGCACCAATCTCCGTCTCATCTGCGACCGCCTCGAACTGATCGCCGATCGCGACTACGATCCCACCGCCACCCTGGCGGAGCTCAAGGGCTTCAAATACCTCCTCGCCACCGGCAACGTGCGCATCATCCAAGGTCAGCGCGAAGCCACCTGCGGCCGGGCCGAGGTCCTGCCGCTGGAGGAAAGGGTCGTGCTGAGTGACAACCCCGTCGTGCTCGATCGAGCCACGGACTATGTCGGTCGTGGCGAAGTCATCATCCTCCATCGCGGCGAACAGCGCATGGAAATCCGCAAGCCCCACTTCACCGGCCCCGCCATTCCCGACCTCGGCGCCGACGCCAGGAAGGACGCCGTCCCGGTACCCACCACGCCGCCGCAGGATAACTGATTTGTTTTCACAGAAGCGAACGAAGAAAAGGAAGCCACTCCGCCGCGGTCGTTTCACAGGAGGAAACAGAGACAAACAGAGGGCCTTGCCTCCCTCTCCGTGATCTCTGTGCTCCCTCTGTGATCTCTGTGTCGAAAGCCCTGCCTCTCCGCCTGCCTTACCTGCGTCGCCGTCCGTAAAACTCTCCGCTCATGACCGATACCGCCACCGCCGCCGCCCACCGCATTGAGACCCAGGGGCTCGTTAAAGCCTTCGGCTCGCGCACGGTCGTGGACGGGGTGGACATCAACGCCAACGCCGGCGAGATCGTCGGCCTGCTCGGACCCAACGGGGCCGGCAAGACCACCACCTTCTACATGATCGTCGGCCTCGTCGCCGCCACCTCGGGCAAGGTGCTCATCAACGGTCGCGACGCCACCCGGCTCAAGATGCACCAGCGCGCCCGGCTCGGCCTCGGCTACCTCCCGCAGGAACCCTCGACCTTTCGCAAACTCACCGTCGCCCAAAACCTCCTCGCCATCGTCGAAACCCTGCCCATCCCGCGCCGCGACCGCGCCGCCACGGTCGAGCGTCATCTCGAGGAACTGCACCTCACGCACGTCGCCCGTCAGAAGGCCTACACCCTGTCCGGCGGCGAACGCCGCCGCCTCGAGATCGCCCGCGCCCTCGTCACCGATCCCAAGTTCCTGCTGCTCGACGAGCCTTTCGCCGCCATCGACCCGAAATCCGTGGCCGAAGTCCAGCGCATCGTCCTATCCCTCAAACAACGCGGCATCGGCGTCATCATCACCGACCACAACGTTCGCGAAACCCTCCGCATCGTCGACCGCGCCTACCTCATTCACCAGGGCCGCGTGCTCACCAGCGGTCCCGGCGACTTCCTCATCAACGACGAACAGGCGCGCGAGATCTATCTCGGCAAAGACTTCAACATGTAGCGGCCCCCGGGCTTCGGCGCGCGGCCCGCCGCCCGGCCCGCCCCACCTGCAACAGAACCGCGCGGGAGGCTGGGCGGACTCCCGGCCGCCAGCCGCCCGCGCGATATGTTGGATTCACCGCCGCCCTGGAGGACGCACGGCAAAGGGAAAAAATGCGTCGGCGGCCACCGGCGTGACCATCGTCAGCCCCACTCTGGCCTCTTTATGTTAAGCGCGTGTGTGGAAACGGTAAACGAACTCAAAATTCCAAAAAAGGTTCGAACGCCGCGCCCCGCCCGATCAGCTTGCCCCAGCCTCCCCCCTCGCCCCCTTCGCCATGTCCCGCTCCATCAACGGCATCACCGTCGAACACTTCTACACCACCTATCGCGAGAAGCTGAAACTCGAGCTCGTCGCCGGCGAAGCGGGTCTGCACCGGCTCATCAAGGAGGGCGCCATCAACCGTCCCGCCCTCGCCCTGACCGGCTTCTTCAAATACTTCGCCAACAAACGCATTCAGGTGCTCGGCGCCGCCGAGATGACCTACCTCAAATCCCTCAGCCTCGAGCAGCAGGAAGAGGTCTTCCGCGCGATGGCCCGTCGCCACGTACCCTGCTTCATTCTCTCGCGCAACTACAACGCGACTGACGCGATGCTCGAAGTCTGCCGCGAGATGAAGCTGCCCATCTTCCGCACCCCGATGATCACGCGGCACTGGGTGAATGTCGCCACCCTCTGCGTCGACAACGAGTTTGCGCCCTCCACCACCGAGCACGCCACCATGCTCGACGTGAAAGGCATCGGCGTCCTCCTGCGCGGCGACAGCGGCGTCGGCAAAAGCGAATGCGCCCTCGCCCTCATCGAACGCGGCTACTCGCTCGTCGCCGACGATCTCACCCTCATCCGTCTCGTCGACGAACGCGAACTCATCGCCACCGGGCCCGCCCTCAACCGCGGCTACATGGAGGTGCGCGGCATCGGCATCATCAACGTGGCTGAAATGTTCGGCGTCAAAAACGTACGCATGGACAAACGCATCGACCTCGTCGTGTCCCTCCACGAATGGACCCCCGACGTCGTTGAGGAGCGCACCGGCCTCGAGGAAAACCACTACGAGATCCTTGGCATCAGCGTCCCCGAGGTCGATCTCTACGTGCGCCCCGGGCGCGACATCGCCCGCCTGGTCGAAGTCGCCGCCCTGGTGCAGGCCCTCAAAAACATGGGCCACGATCCGGCCAAGGAGTTCAACGACCGCCTCATCGCCCACATGGCCGCCCCGCAGGAAGAACCCCCGCGCGTGACCCGCCTCGGCGACTGAACGCCGCCCATCAACTCATTCTCGTTCCCGTTCTCATTCTCGTTCTCGTTCACTAACCGGCAAATCCGGCGCATCAGACGAATCCGGCGCATCCGACCGCTCAGACCGATCCTTCAAATCGGTCAACTCAATCAACGGCCCTGGCCCCGCCGCCCCACACCAAGGAGTCCCGCCCGGTCCCGCCCCTACTCCGAACTCAAGCCGCACGACCTTGGAGCCGATATGTTTGATGACTAGTCATCGCATGTCCGCTTTCTCCGCCCCGCCTTCGGTCGCCCCCTGCGCCTCCCGTCTGTCCTCCTTCGTGGCAGCGGGACCGCGCGGGGCTGGCTCGTCGCGACTCCGCTGCCGGCGCGACATTTGCCTCCCTCCCCGCGGCCCCGCTTCGCCCCCGGCATCGAACCGATCGCCCTCGCCGCCCCCGCCGTCGTGATCAGCCCCGATCAACCATGAATCCAGGTGCCGCCGCTCTCTCCTTCCTTAAACCGGGATCGCCGTTTCGCTCGCTGCTCAGCCGTTGGCGCGACCGCCGCCGCCCCTCCGGTCCTGACCTCCACCCACTGGTCCAGGTCCTGCTGCGCCGCCGTGCCGACATTCATCGCACCTTCAGTACCTGCGGCCACGACCTTTCCGAACTCGACCGGCACAGCCGCACCCTGCTCGAAAAATGCGAGGCCCTGCACGAACTCACCCAGGGCAATTCGGATGGCGGCAACCTCTTTCAGGAATCGCTCCACGTCCTCGATCGACCCATCAAGCACATCGAGGAATCACTGCATAGTTTCGAGCCCATGCTCGCGCACCTCGATCGCTGCGACCACCACTCGGCCGAACTGCTCAAATGCCAGCTCGCCATGGGCGAAGTCCTGGCGCCCCTGCGGCACATGATCGTGTTCTTCCGCATCGAAGCCGCCCAACTCGAGCCCGAACACCAGACGACCTTCCTCACCGTCGCCGATGAGATTCACCGCCTGCGCGAACTCATCGACAAGACATTCGACGAAAATGTCGCCCGCCTGCGCGAGGCCCGCTCGACGGTCGGCAAGGTCCGCGACCGCGTCAAACGCGCCTCCGCCACCCACACGGCGCGCGTTACCGAAAAACATCGCCAGATCAGGCAGGCCACCGCCGCCCTCGGCGACCAGCTCGGCAACGATCCCCGCCAGGACGGCCTCCTCCGCGACACGACCCGCGCACTCCGGCAGGACCTTGGCCAGCTCGATTCCGCTCTCGGCAGCGGGGACCCGCTGCTCCACGACCTCGACCAGCTCCTCCAGCGCCTGCGGTCCGGCCCGCCCCCGGGTGCCACCAATGCCTGGATGCAGCTCGCCCAACGCCAACTCCTTGAGCTGCTCAACCGCCTGGGCACCGTGCGCACCGAACTCGATCAGCACCTTGTCCGCATCGCCAGCCACGGCGGTACCCTGGGTGAATCCAGCCGCCGGCTGCGCCAGCCTGACCACGCTACGGCGTCCATCGACGACACGGTGAAGCTGCTCCTCGCCGCCTTTGAGGATATCACCGCCATCGCCGCCGATCAGGTGAAGCTCGCCGCCGATTCCTACGACGCGCTCAAACCCGTGAGCGACGTGACCGAAAACCTCTCCTCGGTCGTGATCGAGGTTTCCCTCAACATCCAGCTCATCGCCCTCAACGCCCAGGTTCGCTCGGTCCAACTCGGCGATGGCTACGGCCTCGAAGTTCTCGCCGCCCGCACGGCGGAAATCTCGGCCGAACTGGGCAAGCTCGGCGACCGTACCGCCAACGAGATCATCGAACTGCGCACGGTCACCCAGGGCCTGCTCGCTCAACTCGACGAAATGCGCTCCACCGGCCAGGAGGACCTCGAGGCGCTTCGGGCCCAGGGCACCACCGTGGTGGACCAGCTCCACCACCTGCGCGAACACACCTTGCAGGTCATGCAGGCAGTCGCGTCCCAGCTGGACTGCGTCGTTCCGCACACTGCCGCCCAACCCACCCGCTGGGACGGCCTTACTCACGCCGAAACCTGCTTCAAACGCTGCTCCGACTGGCTCGAACGCCACACCACGGCCAGCCCCGTCACCGATCGCGAACAGAGTCTGCTCGCCGCCCACCTGGGCTCCTCCCGCCCCCCGCCCGAGCCTCCCCCGGCAGTCGCCGCCGCGCCCGAACCCGTCGCCGGCGCCGTCGACACCGCCGTTCGCTGAACAATCGGCCCGTCGCCCGGTCGGCGGCGTCTCCCGCTCCGATCCGGCCGCCTTGCCTCCCCTCCGGCCGCGCTGGACTTTTGGCGGCGTTCGTCCGTTGTTACCCGACTCGCCGCATCCGTTCGCACCGCATGGCCGACTTTCTCGATAACACCGACCAACCAAAAGAGGACCCGCTCCGCGTGGAACGCGCCTTTCTCGTGGGCGTGCAAAACCCCGACATGGGCGCCGACGAGGCTGGCGAACTCGTGGCCGAACTCACCGAACTGGTCGAGAATCTCGGCATCTCGGTCGTCGCGCACACCATCGTCAAACTGCGCCAGCCCACCCCCGCCACGCTTGTCGGCTCCGGCAAGGTCGACGAGATCATCGGCGCCGCCCGGCTCCACGACTGTGACGTCATCGTCTTCGACGAAGGTCTCTCGCCCGCCCAGCAGCGCAACTGGGAAAAATACTCCAAGATCACCGTCATTGACCGCCAGGAGGTCATCCTCGACATCTTTGCCGACCGCGCCCAGACCCGCGAGGCCGTGCTCCAGGTCGCTCTCGCCCGCATGGAGTACTCCCTGCCCCGCCTCACCCGAGCCTGGACCCACTTGTCCCGCCAGCGCGGCAAGGGCGCCATGGGCGGCGAAGGTGAAACCCAGCTCGAGCAGGACCGCCGCATCGTCCGTGACCGCATCACCCGCCTCAAACGGGAGCTGCACGAGGTCCAGCAGCACCGCGGGGTCCAGCGCCAGAAACGCCGCCGCGTGCCGGTCCCCACCGCCGCCATCGTCGGCTACACCAACGCCGGCAAATCCTCCCTGCTCAACGCCCTCACCGGCGCCACCGTCCTGGCCGAGGACAAGCTCTTCGCCACCCTCGATCCCACCACCCGCCAGCTGCTGCTGCCCGGCAACCAGAAGCTGCTCGTCACCGACACCGTGGGCTTTGTCCGCCGCCTGCCGCACGGCCTGGTCGAGGCGTTCAAGGCCACGCTCGAGGAAGCCATCGTATCCGATTTTCTGATTCACGTGCTCGATGTCACCGCGACCAGCGTGGCCGATCACCTGCGCACCACCCTCGAGGTACTCACCGAGCTTGGGGCCGACGAACGTCCCCGCCTCACCGTCTTCAACAAGGTCGACACCGCCACGCCCGAGCAGCTCCAGCGCGCCCGCCTGCTCATTCCCGACGCCCTCTTCGTCTCCGCCGTCACCGGCGAGGGCCTGCCCGAACTCGCCGCGCACTGCGTCGACCTCATCCGCGACACCTTCGGCAGCGCCGAGCTGCTCGTGCCGCATGATCGCTACGACGTCGTCGCCCGCCTGCACCAGGTCGGCCACGTGCAGGAGGAGGAGACGCTCGACGAAGGCGTGCGCCTCATCGGCCGGTATCCACCTGCCCAACACGGCTTCTTCGCGCCCTTCCGGGTCAGTCCGTGAATTCCGGCAGCGATTCCCCCGCCGCCAGTTCGCGCTCGAGCCGGGCCAGGCTCACCGGTCCGCCCAGCACCAGCAACCCGTCGCCCGCCGCGAGCTCCAGATCGCCTTCCGGCGGCAGCTGCCGCCGCCCCGCGCGCTCGATGCCCACGACCTGCACCCCGAGCCGGCGCGGCCAGGCCAGGTGATTGAGCCGCTGGCCCGCCGCCGCGCTGCCCGCGGGCACCAGCAGCAGCTCGACCGTGAGATCCCCCAGGTCGTCGCCCGTGGCCCGCGCGCCGTTTTCCCCGGGCGCCAACAGCTGCTGCTTCGCCGCCGCGATCTGCGCATGCGTGCCCAGCATGAGAATCTTGTCACCCGGAAACAGGATGGCGTCGGCCCCGGGGTTGTTGATGCGAAAACCGCGCCGTTCGATCGCGATCACCGAGACTTCGCAACGGCGCCGCAGGTCCAGTTCACCCAGCGTACTGCCGGCCCGCGCAAACTGGTCGGGCAGTTCCAGCTCGCCGAGATGCAGCCCCCACGGCGCGTATCGATCCACCCATGACGGGGGCTGTTCCTCGCCGCCGTCTCCGAACGAGGATTCCAGGGCGATCTCCATCTCACTGTGCCAGCGGATGAAGCGGCGCCAGAACAGCCCCGCCGCGAGCGCCATCAAGGCCACGAAGCCCACCGCCATCCACAATCCGCCCTGCACCGGCGCGACATTCCACAGCCACAGCCCCAGGACACCCGCGAGCGGCCAGAAAATCGTGGACTCCACCAGGCCGCCGATGCGGCCCCACGAGGGATTGTTCCGGCTCACGTAGTTGGCGAGGATCATGGCCGCCGCCTGCAGGTTGCGCAGGATCGCGATCAAGGGCGCCAGCACAACCAACGCCAGGCCGAGACCGATCGCCAGCCGGGTGCCGATCACCGGCACCGCCTCCTCCCCCCAGGCCGCGACCGCCGCCTGCACGCCCGATCCCGCCAGGGCCAGCAGGGCCGTCACCAGGGCGACCTCGACGCCGATCTGGGTCACCCGCCGCCGCAGCAGCTTCCACAACAGGTTGCGGTCCTTGCGTTGCTGCAAGCCGTGCAACAGCCGGCGGTGCAACGCGAGCATGCTGTCCAGTCCCGGCCAGGCCCGCCCGGCCAGCGCGCCCGCGATGCGCTCGCCGTGCCGCACCAGCAGCGGCCCCGTCAGCGCCGTGCCCAGGGCCGCGCCGACCGCCACCGCCATGTAGGCCGGCGGCAGCACACCGCCGTCGATACCCAACTGCGCAATGACGAAGGAAAACTCGCCCAGCGGCGTGAGGATGAGACCCGAGCGCAGCGCCGTCACCTTGTCCTGCCCCAGCAGCATCAGCACAGCCGCCAACGCCACCGCCCGTCCCACCACCGCGACCAGCAGCGTGATGCCGATCGGTCCCGCCGCCGCCGGCAAGACTTCCACCGGAATCGACATGCCGATCGCCACGAAGAAAATCGCCCCGAACAAATCGCGCATGCCGGCAAAGGCCCGCTCCAACTGGGGCCGCTGGGGCGTCTCCGCCACGATCGCCCCGAGCAGAAATGCCCCCAGCGCCAGCGAGTAGCCCGCCTTCACCACAAAAAGCGCGACCGTGAACAGCAGCCCGGCGACGAAGAGGGTTTCCAGTTCCGGGTTGGCCTCGCGCCCCAGCCAGCGCAGCACGCGCGGCACCACCAGCAGACCGAGCGTCGCCAGCAGCAGCACGAAGCCGGCAAACATCGCGACGGTGCGCCCCAACCCCGGCGCCTCCACCCCCGCCTCTCCCGGCACCACCGAACTCAGCAGCGTAAGCGCCACGATGGCCACGATGTCCTCCGCCAGGGTCACGCCGAGTGCGAGCTGACTGCTCTTGTCGTGGGCCGTTCCACTGTCGGCCAGCAGCTTGCCGATCACCGCCGAGCTGCTCACCACCAGCAGTGCGCCAAAGAACATGCCCCCGGTCCGGTCGAGGCCGAGTGCCTCGCCCACCATGCGGCCCACCGAAAACACCAGCAAGGCCCCGCCGGCCGCCGCGAGCACCACCGCCGGCCCGAGCTTGCTCAATCGCTTCAGGCTGAACGACAGGCCGATGCCGAACATCAGGAACAACAAACCCAGTTCGGCAAAGAGCCGCACCCGTTCCGGATCCTGCACCACCCCCAGCCAGCTCGGCGTCGACGGCCCCACCGCCATGCCCGCCAGCAGGTATCCCACCACCGGTGACAGGCCCAAACGCCGACACAACAAGCCCCCCACCGCGGCAGCGATCATGATCACCGCCAGATCCTGGACGAAGTTCACTGCTTCACTCATAGGCTGGACGCGACCGCTCAGACTGCGCACCGGCCCCCCGCAGGCAAGCGAACGCCGCAGCGATCCTCATCTCCCGGCGTCCCATGGTTGTATCTGCGCGACAACGTGTCAGCTTCGCCCCCGGTTCCTCTCCTGCCTCATGAATGATACCTTCGTCGAGATCTATGATGCCGTGGCTCAGGTGTTCACCTTCGAACTCTTTCGCCTCGGCAACAGTCCCATCACCCTGGCCACCCTGGCGAAGTTTCTGTTTCTGGCGGGGCTGGTGATCCTCGCCGAGTCGATCCTGCGCCGCATCATGCTCCACCGGGTGCTCACCCGCACCCACCTGGATGAAGGCATGCGCTTCGCCGTCGCCCGCATCACGGGCTACGTCCTGCTCACGCTCGGCTTCTACCTCGCCTTTACCTTCGTCGGGATCGACCTGAGTTCACTGGCCGTGCTGGCCGGTGCCATCGGCGTGGGTCTCGGCTTCGGCCTGCAGAACATCGTCAACAACTTCATTTCCGGCATCATCATCCTGGCCGAACGTCCCATCGCCATCGGCGATCGCGTCGAGGTCAACGGCGTCGCCGGCCAGGTCACGCGCATCAGCCTGCGCAGCACCGTCGTCGTCACCAACGACAACATCTCCGTCATCGTGCCCAACTCCAGCTTCATCAGCGAACCGGTGGTCAACTGGAGCCACGGCGATCCCAAGGTGCGCATCAACGTGCCGGTCGGCATTGCTTACGGCTCCGACGTCGAAAAGTTTCGCCGCCTCATGATGGAAGTGGCCCTCGCCCAGCCCGAGGTGCTGCGCGACCCACCGCCCAACGTCTTCTTCATCGGCTTCGGCGAAAGCTCGCTCGACTTCGAGGTGGCGGTCTGGACCGCCGAAATGCTCAAAAACCGAAGCGTTTCCGCAGCGAACTCAACTACGCCATCGAGCGCACCCTGCGGCAAAACAGCATCGAAATCCCCTTCCCCCAACGCGACCTCCACATCCGCAGCGGCACCCTGCCGATCGTGCAGTCAAAGCCGGCCCACCCGGCGGAATAGCCCCGCCCCCCTCATTGTTCCTCTTTCTCTTTCCTCTTTATCTTTCTCTTTCTCCCCATTGAGCGACTGGCGCTCATCCGGCCATCGGGGATAAAGAGAAAAATAAAGATAAAGAAGAAAGAAAAAAGAAGTCGCCCCCGCTCACCCCACCGGCACCCATACCTTCACTTCGGTGCCCACCATCGCCTTCGAATTCAGGGTCACCAGGCCGCCGTGCCGGCGCGCGATGCTGTAAACCACCGCGAGGCCCAAGCCCTGCGCATTCTCCCGCGTCGTAAAATACGGGTCGAAAACCTGCGGCAGGTTGCGGTCCGGGATGCCCTCCCCGTTGTCCCGCACCACCAGGCACAGGTAGCGGCCAGGCGGAAGAATCGACGCCTTTGAGGCCTCGCGCAATTCCTCCTCCAACTCCACCGTGATCGCGCCACCGTGCGGCATCGCCTGCACCGCGTTGAGCAGGAGGTTCTGCAGCAGCTGCTTCATCTGCCAGGGATCGACCCGTGCCGTCTCGCAATGCCGCGCCAGGCGCTGCTGCACTTCGATGTTCTGCGGCAGGCTGAACTCCGCCAGGGTCTGCGTGACCAGCTCCACGAGATTGGTCGGCTGCACCTTCGGTTCGCCGCCCTTCGCCACCGTGAGCAGGCGATGCGCGAGATCGCGCGCGCGGATGGCCGACTCGCGCGAACGGTCGAGTTTCTCCAGCGCGGCCGGCGGCAGGTTCTCCTGCTTCTTCAGACTCGCCAGGTTGTCCATGATCTCGACCACCCGCCGGTTGAAGTCGTGAGCCACCCCGCCGGCCAGCGTGCCGAGCGATTCGAGTCGCAGGGCCTGCTGCAGTTCCGCCTCCAGCTCCGAGGCGCGACGCATCTGGTCGTTGATTTCGTAGGCTTGTTTGGCGACGCGCTGCTGCAGCGTCCACCCCCAGCCGAGCACCAGCAACACGCCGCCGATCAGGATGCCGGCGGCCACCACCACCCGTTCCCGCGTCCACCACGGCGGAGGCTCCACCAGCTCGACCTGGCCGGCGTTGTCCACCAGCAGCCGGAAGCCCACCGGTCGCGCCCGATCGTCGAACGTCACCTCGTAGACGCCCTCCACCCGGACCACGCTGCCGGGCTCGGGCAGCGCGGCAGCGCCGCCCCCCTCCAGCACCTCGCACTCGAACACCGTGCGTCCGTCCTGCACCGCCAGCAGCGACCGGCCCCCGGCGCGAAACCGTTCCACCACTTCACCGCCCAGTCGCACCAGCCGGCCGTCGAGCGTCGGGTCGACCTCGCGGAGGTCGGCCACCTCCGTCGGCGCCGGCAGCGAGCCCTCGCCCACCTTGCGCACGATGCATTCCCGCAGGACGGTGCGGCCGCCTTCGCGGCCCTGGAATCCCGCCGCCTCCACCTTGCTGCCGCGGGCAAAGGCCTCCGCCTGCCGCGTCTGCACCGCCAGCCGCTGCGATCCATTTTCCAAATACACCCAGCCGTCGGGTTCCCAGTGCAGCACCGTACCCGCCACCTTGATACGCCGGCGCTGATCGGCCGCCGTGCTGAACCGTCCCACCTCGTCCAGCGAGCGCGTGGGCATCGCGGCGAAATCCGCCCCACCGGCATCGAGCACCGTGATCGCCTCCCGGCCACTGACCCACAGCTCGATCCCCGTGAGCCGCCGCTGCTCGTTGCTGATCGCCGAGCACACGCCGCGCACCGAGATCACCGACCCCAGCAGTTCGGCCACAGCGTCGTCATCGCCGGGCAGGCGCGCGATCATCGGTCCGGCGGTCGAGGTCATTTCCAACCTCGCCCAGCCCCCATCCCGCCGCACGCGGTGCACGAAGCCCGACATCTCCACCCACTGCGCCTCCTCCACGCCGGTGAGGGCCTGCTCCAAGGTGACCCGCCGCGGACGCGGCAGGGCGATGGCGCCCAAATCCCTGATCTCCGTCGCCTGCACCGAGGGCGCGAAGTCCCCCATCACCGTCACCCCGTCGACCTCGATGTGGCGGCCCGGCACGGGCGGCGGCTCGGATGAACTCGCCCGATAAACGCCGATGCCTCCCGACGAATCCTGCAGGTAGAACATCATTGCCCGCGGGCTCGACCAGGTGACGACGCCGTTGAGCTTGACCGGGTGGTTCCGGGCCGCCTGCTCCGGCGCCAACTCCAAGGCCGTCGCCGTGATCCGGTGCAGCACCCGGCCGTACGCCCCCACCGGCTCCTCGCTCCGGTTCAAGCCCGACTCGATCGGCATCACCAGCGCCTGGACCAGCCGTACGGTTATCCCGTCGATTTCGGCGACGCCCACCGCCGCCACACTCTGGCCGATCATCTGCCCGAGCTGCTGCGCGGTCTCCACCTCCACCTGGCCGCTGTCGTCGCGCAGGATCATGTGCCCCTCCTCCGTCACGCGCACGACCCGTCCCTGCACTTTCACCCGTCCGGTCAGGCTCTGCGCTCGCAGGTGGGCGACCGGTGTCACCGAACGCGCAAACAGGGCGGAGGAGCCCAGGGGGCCGATCGCCTCCACCGCCGCCAGACCGGGGCAGAACAATTCGACCGCGCTGACCTTGCCCTGGCCGTCGAAGCGCGCGGCATCGACGCCCCGCACCCGCACCAGCAAGCCGTCGAAGGTCGGCACCGGCTCATAGGGATCGAGCAAGACCCACACGTTCACCCTGACCCCGTCGCACACCAGATTGAGCTGCAGGTGCGACGGACCGTCGAAGGTGTGGCCCTCGACCAGGCCGGTGATTTCCACCGGATAGTTAAGCAGCGCCCGATGATCGGCTTCGGCGGCATTAATGGGATGCCACCTCGTCGCCGCCTCCCCCACGACCGTGATCTTCGGGTCAACCACCCAAAACGTGGCGCCCGGCGCGCGGGTGCGGCCCTCCAGGATCACCCGCTGCCCGGCCGAGAGGGGCAGCGGTCCCCGCGTCTGCAGAAACTCCGCCAGGCCTGCGTCCTGCACCTGCAGGATTTCCCATTCCGGATCATAGAACAACACGTCGACCTCGAAGCGGTACTCGATACCCGCCTCACGTTCCTCGACCGACGCCGCCCAGAAGTCGGCGAGCTGACGCAGCGCGGGTTCCTGCGCCACCGCATTGGCGGCCCAAGCCAGGCCTCCCCATGCGAGCAATAAGCGACTGAACCTGGCGACACGGAGCAGCAACACGGCCCGAGCACAGCCGCCCGCCCGTCACACCACAAGAATTCCCTGCAGACCGTCGCGGCTCAGATTGTCTCCGACATCGACGAGGCGGAGGCCGACGATTTCGCCTCGGTCGTCGGAGCCGCCGCAGGCCGACGGGCGCGGCGCGAGGTGGAGGTCGCCACCGCCGGACGCCGCCGGGCGCGAAACTGTTTCATGATATCGGCCGTCGCCGTTTGCACCACGGCTTCGATGGCGCGAATCCGTTCCTCCATTGCCAGGGAGGAAGGGGTTTCCGTGGTGTAGCACAAACGGGTGTGACGCTGACGGAGATAAACCGCCTCGGGCCACCGCGGATGGGTGCGCGTGTTGATGAACGGCCGGATCACGCCGGTTTCATCCACGCGCCAGCCATCGATCACGGTTTCCAGCGCAATCGGCACGTGGGTGCCGGCCGCCTCGAGCATGGCGTGCACGAGATCGGGTTGTTCGGCCGGATCGTGATCGTAGAGGTAGAAACCGGAGGCCTCCCAATCCTCATGCAGACAGAGCGCGAGATCGAAGCCGGGCTGCGCCTCCAGCCAGCGGGTGTGGGCGATGATCTCCGGCGATATCGGTTGCCGGTAATCCCAGTTGAGGTCGATGCCATCCCGACTCTCCCGCTGCCCCCGCCGCAGGCCGGTGGGATTGATGAGCGGCGCGATATACCAGCTCGCCGCGCGATCGAATCCATCGTTCTCGAGCATGCGCTCGATGGCGAGCGGCGGCGCCGGTTCATCACCGTGGCTGCCGGCGGACAAATAAAAGCGCGGGCCGCCGATGGGGCCGTGACGCACAAACGCCACGAGCGGAATTCCGTCGCGCATGCCAAACGAACTTACCCGGAAACCCCGGGTACGGGCGAGGTGGCTGCATTCGACGACGAAGTGAGCGGGATCAATGGGGCGAGACTGGACGGGGGGCATCGGATCACGATCCCAGACCGACCCGGAGACAAGCGGTTCGCAACATTGCCGCTTTTTCGCAGCGACCGTGTTCCGGTTCGGAGATTCCCCGATGTAGTTCCCGCGCGACGGGTGTTTCCTCCGCATGCCCCTTGCCCCACGCGCCTCCGGTTTTCGCCGACGTTTCGTCCTTGCCGCTCTGGCGCTCGCCAGCGGCTTCTTCACCGCCTGCGGCGGCGGGTCCTCCCACGGCGGCACACCCAATCCGCCGCCACCGGAGCCGACCCCACCACCGTCAACCCCGCCGCCTCCCGTCGCGACGCCGGCCCCCGATCCGGCCCCTCCGCCCGACACCAGTCTCGCCGGCCGGCTCGACGCGGTACTGGCCAACCATCGCAACCGCTCGGGTGGCGCCGCGGTGATCGTGATGAAGGACGGCGAGGTGGCCTATCGCGCTGCCATCGGTCTGGCGGTGGCGGCCAGCGCCACCCCCGTCACCCCGAACACCGGATTCCGCATCGCGTCCATCAGCAAGAGCTTCACCGCGCTGGCCGTCATGCAACTGGTCGAGGAAGGCACCGTGACCCTGAACCAGCCCATCCGCGATTTCCTGCCCGAGCTGCCCCCCGCCTGGGAACCGATCACGATCGAGATGCTGCTTTCCCACCGCTCCGGCATCATCGACGTGGTGAGCGACATCCTGCCCAGCACCTGGCTGCAAGGCTACACCAACGCCGACATCATCACCTACCTCGCCCGCAACCCGGACCTCGAGTTCAGCCCGGGCGCGATGGGCGAATACAGCAACACCGGCTACATCCTGCTCGCCGAGATCATTGCCCGGGCCACCGGCCAGACCTTCAACGCCTACATGGCCGCCAACATCTTTGCGCCGGCCGGCATGGCCGACACCTACATCAACGACGAACACCAGCCCCTGTTGCCCGATGATGCTCTCGGCTATGGCAACCGCAGCACCTTCTTCGGCACGACCACGCACATCAAGGGCGGCATGGCGCAGGTGAGTTCGGTGGAGGATTTCGGCAGCTTCTTCCGCGCCCTGCGCACCCACACCCTGGTTTCGGCCGACACCCTCGCCCTCATGCGGCGAAATCCGCACAACACCATCCTCTTCGGCCAGGGCTACGGCTACGGCTTCATGCTCGAGGGCGATCGCTTCGGCCACGCCGGCTCCTGGGACGGCTACCGCACGAAGATGTCGCTCGATCCGGCCACCGGCATCGACCTCGCCGTGCTTTGCAGCGGCGGCAGCGCCATGCAGGACCTCATCAACAAGGTCTACTCCACGGTCTACGACTTCTACCGTGATCCCCTTCCGACCCGCGCCATCACGGCGTCGTCGGAGCACGCCGCCACCCCACCGGTGGGCACGGTGCGGCTGCGTCATTGATCTTTGAATACATCGAAAAACGACGGACCGGGGTTTTCCGGACAAGCACTTCTGCCGACGCCCCCACGTCAGGACCGGGACCCCACCTGATAGGCGCCGGCCCCGGGGAGGATTAGGATGGTGGCATGACCCGATCGCTCCTCCCGATTGACACCCCGCCCCCTGGTCCGGCCGCCGCAGGCGCGCGCCTCGGGTTGCTTGCTGTTTCCCTTTTCCTCGGGGCCGCCGCCCAAGCCGCCGAGGGCGGCACCTATGACGGCCGCGCCCCGGATGCCCCCTGGCGCGCGGAGGCGGCCCAGCGCATCGACGAGTTCCGCAAACGCGATGTACATTTCTACATCCACAACCCCCAGGGCCAGCCGGTGCCCGGCGCGCGCGTCCGTCTCCGCCAGGTCCGTCATGCGTTCCAGTTCGGCGCCGACTTCGATCCCACCCGCGTCGCCGACCAATCGGTCAAGGCCAACCAACGTTACCTCGACATGCTCGCCACGCTGTTCACCGCCGCCAGCCCGGCGCCCGGCCTGGTCTGGACGCAGTGGAACCTCGAGTCCGGCGCCCCCAACGACGCCCTGCGCAACCAGACCGCGCAGGCCGTGGAACTGCTGGAACAGCGGGACCTCGCCCTGTGGTGGAAGCCGCTCATCGACCCCTCCCGCGACCGCATCCCCAGTGCCTACCACGCCCTGATCGATTCCAGTGATCCGCTCATGGTCGAGACCGCCAATCGCCGCGTGCAGGACATCAGCGCCTTCGCCACCGCCGTCGGGGCCTCCGCCTGCGACATGCTGGTGCTGCAGAATCCCTGCAGTCACACCGACCTCATCTCCACCTACGGCAACGGAGTCATGGTCGACTGGTTCAATCTCGCCGCCGCTCCCTCGCGCCAGCTCTTCATCAGCGAGGGCGGGGTGCTTTCCGCCGAGCCGTCCGCCGTCCAGCAACAGGACCTCTACGAAAACACCATCCGCGCCATTCGCGAGGGCGGCGGCGCCCTTTCCGGCATCGGTTTCGAAGCCCATTTCGGGGCCAATCCCGCCGGCATTCCGCGCATCTGGGAAATCCTCGAACGCTACGCCACCGCCTTCCCCGATACCGCCCTGCGCCTCACGGCCTTCGACATCGCGACCGAGGACGAGGCGCTGCAGGCCGACTTCATCCGCGACCTGCTCACGATCGCCTTCAGTCATCCCCGCATGACCGGTATCCAGTTTTCGGATCTTTGGGCCGCCGGCGCCTCGCCCGCCGCGCTCTTTCACGCCGACTGGCAGGAAAAGCCCGCCGCCGCCGCCCTGCGCGACCTCCTTCAGGGCGAATGGCGCACCGACATCGAACAACTCACCTGCGAATGCGGCGACGTGAAGACCCGGGGCTTTCTCGGCACCTATGCCTACGAAGTCACTGCCGGCGGCATCACGAAGTCCGGCACCTTCACCGTGACCGGCGATGAACTCACGTCGGTCGACGTGGAGATCGATATTTCCGTGCCGCAGGCTCCGGCCATTATGCGCCAGCCCTTCGGCGGCACCTACGCCCCCGGCACATCCGTCACGCTGCAGACCGTCGCGGCCGGCGATCCGCTCGCCCGCATCATCTGGTATCGCGACGGCCAGGTGGTTGGCAGCGGCCGCAACCTGAAGATCCAGTCGCTCTCCGCCCACCATGCCGGCAACTACCATGCCGTCGCCAGCAACGACTTCGGCGAAGCGCAGACGCGCACCGTTCGTCTGGCCGTGCAACCCGCCGGCCCGCAGACGGGCCGGCTCACCAACCTCTCCACCCGTGGCCGGGTGGGCACCGGCGTCGATGCCATGATCCTCGGCTTCGTCGCCGGCGGCGACGGCGCCCGCGATGTCGTCATCCGCGGCATCGGTCCCCGGCTGCGCGAATTTGGATTCGACGATGCGCTGGTCGACCCCCGCATCGCCCTCTTCGCGGCGGGCGCCGGCGCCCCCACGTCGACCAACGACGACTGGAACACCGAGCTCGACCCCGAGTTCAACCGTCTCGGCGCCTTCGGCCTCGGCGACGACACCAAGTCCGCCGCCCTGCGACTCGAGCTGCAGCCCGGCCTCTACACCGTGGAGTTGAACGGGGCGGAGAACGACAACGGCATGGGCCTGGTGGAAATCTATGATTCGCCCACCGGTCCCGGCGGCCTCGTCAACCTGTCGACTCGCGGCCGCGTGACCGCCGAGACCAAACTCGTAGGCGGATTCGTCATCACCGGCAACGAACCGCAGGCCGTGCTCATCCGCGGTATCGGGCCGGGGCTCGCGCCCTTCGGTGTCGACCAGCATCTCGCCAATCCCGTGCTCCGGCTCTATGACAGTGTCGACGGTGGGCAGCCCCGCCTCCTGCTGAGCAATGACGATTGGGCCAGCAGCGGTTTCACCGAGATCCGCGCCGCCGGCGCGAGCACCGGCGCCTTCACCCTGCCGACCGGCAGCCTCGACGCCGCCACGATCGTCTGGCTCGAGCCCGGCGCCTACACGACCGAAATCAGCAGCGCCGACGGCACCCCCGGCATCGCCCTGGTCGAGGTCTACCAATTGCCGTAGGCCCGCCTGACGAACCTGGCCTGCCATGAGCAAGGCCCGCCAGGGCCGCGTCGACTGGCTGCCCGACATGGGTTCGAACCATGACTAGGCGAGTCAAAGTCGCCTGTGCTACCATTACACCATCGGGCAGTGATGGGAGGGACTGGGCAGCGTGGGACGAATGGGGGAGGCGTCAAGCGTGCGTTCGAACCCGCAGCGGCCCCTCCTCCGCGCCTTCACCGTGGTCACCCAGGGGCCAAGGCGGCGGGCAAAAGCGCCGATCAGAAATCGCCGGTGACAACCGTCCCGGCATCGGCGCCGCCGCGCCCGATTCGGCAGCGAGGCGGGAGCCGCGGCTCCGTCCCCGGTCCCGATCAACATCTCGCGAGCATTTTGAGGTAAAGGTTTCCTCGGACGTTCCGCTTAGTTATGCCGATCACGGTCGTGCTCATTTTATTGTCCCAACTTTCACGACGTCGCTTCCGGCGGCTGCCGTTGCCGGCGGTTTGCTTGGCCGTGCTCGGCGGAGTCCTGAATCTGTCGCCTTTGTGGGCCCAACCGGCCTCCGTCCCCACGCCGGTGCCGGCGACTCAGCCGACACGTTCGATCCCGGTGGTGCGCAGTTTCGCCGAGTACTGGGCGCTGCCGGAGCGCACCCTACCCGGCAAGGCGCGCCTCGATCTGCGGGCGCACGCGGCCTACTTCGACCGCGACTGGAACCTGCTGTGGCTGCATGACGGCTCAGTCGCCGGCTACGTCAAGAACGACTGGGTCGGCCTCGATCTCGAGCCGGGTGGCTACTACCACATCACGGGGGAGATCACGCTGCCGGCCGCGGAACTCTCGCTCCGTCACGCGCACTTCGAGCCGCTGCCCGACCGGCCCATCCCCACCGTGCCGGTCGAGGATCTCACCGACCACAACCGTTACCGCGACCAGTTCGTGAGCATCGAGGGCCTGGTCGAAGGCCAGAACACCGAAGTACCCAACCATACCTTGCTCAACCTCACCCACCAGGGACGCGCCTTCACCGCCTGGATCGTGGGGCAGGAAGAGGGGCTGTCCTACGACTGGACCGGCTCCTTTGTCCGCTTGAGCGGAGTCTACAACGCCAAGATTACACCCGCCGGGCAGTTCACCAGCCTCGAAGTCATGGTGCCCGACTCCGACCACATCGAGTTTTTATGGCGGCTCTCGGAGGATCCCCGCTTCGAGGCACCGATCACTCCCATCAACCAAATCACCCGCGCCGATACCGGTCGGCTCGTTCACATTCAGGGCCAGACGGTGCAGAACAAAGTCGGGGAATCGATCATCCTGCGGGATGACTCCGGGCAGGCCCAGGTCCTGACGGCGCAGTCGCTCGCCCCCACGGCCGGAACCCGCCTGGAGGCGGTGGGTTACCCGGTGATCAACGGTCCGACCATCCGGCTCAACGAGGCCATCGTGCGCCCCTTGGCCCTCGAGGACAGGGATGACCCGGACGCCACCGCCACCGCCTCCGCCGGTCCAGACCTCCGCTACACCTTGGCCGCGCGCGTGCTCGGACTGGCTCCGCACCTCGCCAATGAAAAACGCTCGGTGCAACTCGACGGCGTCATCACCTGGTCACACCCCGAATCCCCTTTCCTTTATTTCCAGGACTCCAGCGGCGGCATTGCCGTTTACCTCGGCAAGAACCACCCCGAGATCCCGCCGGTCGGCTCCCTCGTCACCCTGCGCGGCACCACCGGACTGGGCGAGTTCGCTCCGGTCGTGATCGCCCGATCCTTCCAGGTCAATGGCACGCTCGACCTGCCGATCGCCGCGCCCATTACCCTCGACTCCGCCCGCACGGGCATCCACGAGGCCCAGTGGGTCGAACTCACCGGCTACCTCCACCGTACGGTTTCGGCGGCCACCTGGACGCACCTGGACCTCTCGACGCCCGACGGCGATTTCCGCGCCGTGCTTCCCTTCACGCCCGCCTTCCAGGATCAGGTCGGTGCCGTCATGCGCCTGGAGGGCGTTTGCACGGCGCTCACCGACGAGCGGGGCCGCGTCACCAATATCCGCCTTTGGGTTCCATCGGCCGAACAGGTCGAGATCAAGGTGCCGGTGCCGGCCGATCCCTTTTCGCTGCCCGCCTTGAGTCTGGCCGAGTTTGGCCGCTTCGGCACCGCCGACTATTTTCAACGGCACGTGCGGGTCGCCGGCACGGTGACGCTCGCCACTTCCGATCGCATCGTGCTCATCCAGGAAAACGGCTCCACCCTGCGCCTCATCCGGCGCGACAACCGGCCTTTGCGCGCCGGCGACCGGATCGAAGCCGTGGGTCTGCCGGCCCGCCAGGACGATCACTTCGCGTTGCGTGAGGCCCACATCCGGGTGGTAAGCAAAGGCGAGCCGCCGCCGGGCACCCCACTGGAAAACCCGCGACTCCTGTCCCCCGACCTGATCGACCGCCGCGTCACGCTCGACGGTGAACTGGTACAGGCCGGCGTATTCGGGGGCAGGGCCCGGCTCACCCTGCGGACCGCCGGCATGCTGTTCGAAGCCCACGGCACCGATCCCGCAGCCCTCGAGCCCGACACCTATCCCATCGGTGCCCGCCTGCGTCTCACCGGCATTTACAACCTTCAGTTCAACGATCTGGGTGACCCCTCCGGTTTCCACCTCACCGTCGACGGCCCGCAATCCATCGAAGTTCGTGAAGCTCCGTCGTGGTGGACCCGCGACCGCATGGTGAAAATCTGCGGCCTGCTCGCATTACTCAATTTCGGGACCTTATTGTGGATCCTTTCGCTTCGTCGCCGCCTGCACCAGGCCGCCGCGCGCGGCGAACGCAGCACCACCGTATGACCCGCTCCGCCCCCGCTCCGCGCCGCCGCATTCTCTTCATGGATGACGAACCCGATATTCGTCGGATCGGACAACGCGTGCTGCAATACCTCGGCTATGACGCCGTCCTGGTCGCCAACGGAGAGGAAGCCGTCACTGCTTACGCGTCGGCCCATGAAGCCGGGGCCCCCTTCGACGCGGTCATCCTCGACCTCACGATCCCCGGCGGGATGGGCGGCAGCGAAGCCATGCAACGCCTGCGCTCGCTCGACCCCGCGGTGAAAGGCATCGTGTCCAGCGGCTATTCGACCGATGACGCCGTCGCCCACTACGAGGCCCACGGCTTCGTCGCCACGGTTTCCAAACCCTACGAGATCGCGACCCTGCAGGCGGTGCTCAACCACGTTCTCACCCCGCCCCCTGCATCGTCCTGATCGCTCCGCCCGCGCCGACGACGTGCGCAGGATTGACGAGGGAAAACCACGACCGTTCACTCGCTCCCCAAATGAGCGATCCCGAGTCGGACTGTCCCGCCCCCAAATATAAACGCATCGTCCTCAAACTGAGCGGCGAAGTGCTTCGCGGCACCGGCCACGATCCCATCGATCCCGAGATTCTCGGTCGCATCTGCGGCCAGGTGAAGGAAATCCACGACATGGGCGTCGAGGTCTGCGTCGTGATCGGCGGCGGCAACATCTTCCGCGGCCTGCAGGGAGAGTCGCGCGGTGTCGACCGCACCACCGGCGACTACATGGGCATGCTCGCCACCGTCATCAACGGCCTCGCGATCATGGACCGCCTGGAAAAGATGGGCGTCACCACCCGCGTTCAAACCGCCATCCCCATGGACCAGGTGGCCGAGCCCTTCATCCTCCGCCGCGCCCGGCGCCACTTGGAACGCAAACGCGTCGTCATCTTCGTCGCCGGCACCGGCAACCCCTACTTTTCGACCGACACCACCGCCGCCCTGCGGGCCAACGAGGTCGGCGCCGACATCATCTTCAAGGCCACCAAGGTCGACGGCATCTACGACAAGGACCCGAAGAAGCATCCCAACGCCGTCAAATACGACCACATCACCTTCATCGACGCCCTGCGCCAGCGGCTCAATGTCATGGACGCGACCGCCTTCTCGCTCTGCCTCGACAACAACCTCCCCATTCTCGTGTTCGATCTGAGCGATCCGCACGCGATTCGCGAGGCCGTGCTCGGCCAAAAGATCGGCACCCTCGTCCACTCCTGATCTTCCGTTCCGCCGCCTTTCAACCGTAAACGCTCAACTCCAACTCCACCCGCGACCGCCATGTCTCACCCAATCGTAAGAGAAACCGACGCCAAGATGCAGAAAGCCGTGGATCACACCCTCCACGAGTTCGCCAACATTCACACCGGCAAAGCCACCCCGGCCATGGTCGAAAACATTCAGATCGAAGCCTACGGTTCCACGATGCGCATCAAGGATTGCGCCGCCATCTCCACGCCCGACTCGCGCATGATCGTCATCCAACCGTGGGACAAAGGGGTGACCAACGCCATCGGCAAGGGCATCCAGGTGGCCAACATCGGCCTCAACCCGCTGGTCGACGGCCAACTCGTCCGCGTGCCCCTACCCGAGATGAGCCGCGAGCGCCGCCAGGAATTCGTAAAGGTCGCCCATCGTTACGCCGAAGACGGCAAAGTCTCCGTGCGCAAGGCCCGCCACGACGGTCTCGACTCGCTCAAGAAAGCCAAGCTGCCCGAGGACGAAACCAAGCGCATCGAAAAGGAAATCCAGGCCCTGACCGACAAACACGTCGCCACCGTCACCGAGCACCTCAACGCGAAGGAAAAGGAGCTGCTCGAAGTCACCTGAGTCCGCCTCCTCCCGGCGGCAGTCGCATCAGGAGGGCGTCGCGCAGTCGGCGCCCTTTTTGCGCCCGCGCCTCTTCCGCTTCATCTTTCTCTTTCTTCTTTATCTTTCTCTTTCTCTGACGGCGCGCCGCGCCGCCCACCTTGGCTGGGATTGATCCGGTTCCGGCCCGCGGGGATAAAGAGAAAGATAAAGATTAAAGAGAAAGATCATAAAGTCCGCCCCTCATCCCGTGCCCCCTTCCACCAACAGCCAGCCGCCCAGACGCGTCGTCGTGAAGCTGGGCACCGGCGTGCTCACTTCCGGCATCGGTCAACTCGACATCGGCCGCATCGCCAGCGTGTGTGCACAGATTGCCGCCCTCCGCGCTGCCGGCACCGAGGTGATCGTGGTCTCTTCGGGGGCCGTGGGCCTCGGCATGGGTCGCCTCGGCCTCTCCCGCCGTCCTTCGCTGCTCGCGCAGAAGCAGGCCTGCGCCGCCATCGGCCAGAGCCTGCTCATGCAGACCTGGCAGCGCGGCTTCGAGCCGCACCACGCCACCGTCGCCCAGATTCTTCTCACCCATGAGGATGTGCGCGCCCGCGCCCGGCACCTCGGCGTCAAGGCCACCATCGAGGCCCTCATCCACTACGGCACCATCCCGATCATCAACGAGAACGACACCGTGAGCGCCGCCGAAATCCAGTTCGGCGACAACGACACCCTCTCGGCCCTCGTCGCCAGCCTCACCCACGCCGACCATCTCGTCATCCTCTCCACCGCTCCCGGCCTCATCGACCTCAAGGGCACCGGCGAAATCGTTTCCACCGTCGAACGGATCACCCCCGAGATCGAAGCCATGGCCGGCGGCACCACCTCGGCCACCGCCGTCGGTGGCATGATCTCCAAGATCTCCGCCGCCAAACTCGCGGTCAAAGCCGGCTGCGGCGTCTTCATCGCCAGCGGTGCCGAACCCGACGTACTGCCGCGCATCTTTTCCGGCCACAATCCCGGCACCTACTTCGTCCCTTCCGGCCTCCCCCTCGAAGCCCGCAAACGCTGGCTGGCCTACTTCCAGCGTCCCGAAGGCTGCCTCACCCTCAACGAGTGCGCCGTGCCCGCGCTGCAAAACCAGGGCCGCAGCCTGCTCGCCGTCGGCGTCACCGGCTGCCGCGGTCCCTTCTCGCCGGGCGACATCGTCGACATCGCCGCCCCCGACGGCAGCGTCATCGCCCGCGGCAAGGTGCGCTACGGCCACGAGGACATCCCGCGCATCGCCGGCCTCAAAAGCGAAGCCGTGCAGGGTATCTTCCCCCACCGCCGCCGCCTCGAGGTCGTCCACCGCAACGACCTCGTGCTGCTGTGAGGCGGCACCCGCCGCCCCATCTTTCTCTTTATTCTTCTCCCCACCGGCCGAAATCCATCCGCCCCGCGGGAAGAAAGACGAAGAGAAAGATCCCAAACCTACTCCACGGTCGCCTTCTCCGCCGCGCGCAGGGCCCGCACGCCCACCGCGAGACTGGAGCCGACCATGAGCAGCGCCGCCACCACCGGGTGCAGCCAGCCCGCCGCGGCCAAGGCCATGCCCGTCACATTGTAACTCGCCGCGAAACGCAGGTTGCCGTGAATGCCCCGTCGCACCGTGCGTCCGAGCCGGATCGCCCGCGGCAAAACCCGCAGATCGTCCCCCGCCATCGTGCCCATGGCCGACGCCCGCGCGAGATCCGCTCCGCCGCCGATCGCGATCGAACCCGCCGCGGCGGTCATCGCCGCGGCATCATTCACGCCGTCACCCACGAACAGCACGCAGCGCCCCGCCGCCCCCTGCGCCTCGACCCGCAGCACCTTTTCCTCCGGCGAAAGCCCACCGAATACCGGCACCCCCAGGTCATCCGGCGGATGTCGATCCCCCGTGAGTACCTCCACCGCCACGCCCAGTTCCGCCAAGCCGGCCAGCGCCTCGGACAGGCCCGCCCGCCAGCGCTCGCCCAGCCACACGGTCGCCGCCAGTTCCCCGTCGACCGAAACCCACACCGCCTTCGCCGCCGCCGCTGGCGGTTCCCCCGCAAAGCCGTGCAGCCCCCACTCGCCCACCGCCACCGTCCGACCGTCCACGGTTCCCCGCACGCCGGCACCCGCCACCACCTCCCGACGAAGGTCCCGCGGCTCCCGCCGCTGGCTACTCGGACAATCTTCCGGCTCATCCGTGACTTGCCCGCCCACCGCGAGCGCCCGCGCCACGGGGTGGTTCAGGCCCGCCTCCAGCGCCGCCACCGCGGACCGCAGCCAATCCTCCCGCGCCCTCCACGCTTCAGCCGTCCGCCACTCGATCACGTCCAGGCGCTCCTCCGAAAGCGTGCCCGTTTTGTCGATACAGATGCGGTCACAGCGCCCGAGTACGTCGAGCAGATCGCCGGTGCGCGCCACCACCCCCAGCTTCACCAGCCTTGCCAGGCCGCTCCAGACCGCGATCGGCGTCGCCAGGCCCATCGCGCACGGACACGCCACCAACAGCACCGCCATGGCATTGAACAGCGCCTCGGTCCATGGCACGCCCGCCCCCCACCACCAGACGCCGAAGGTCACCAGGCTCACGCCCACCACCACCGGCAGAAACAGCCGCATCAAGCGGTCCGCCTGCGCCTGCAGCCCACTCGGCGCCACGCGGGCGCGTTCCACTTCGTCGAGAATCCGATCCAGGCGGCGCGGTCCCGGCTGCGGCACGATCACCAGGTCACCGTCCACGGCATGCGTGCCCGCCAGCACCCCGTCGCCCGGCCCGCGCGAGACCGGCCGCCACTCGCCGGTCATGCTTGTCTCCAGAATATAACTACGCCCGCTTTCGATCACCCCGTCGACCGCAATCTCCTCGCCCGGTCCCGTCAGCACGCGGTCGTCCGTCGATATCGCCGCGACTGCCTTGGGTGCGACGGAGCCGTCGGCCAGCCGCACCCGCGCACGGGCAAAACGCTCCCGGGTTCGGTCCACCGCCGACAGCGCCGCCAGCCGACTGCGCGCCCCGATGAGTTTGCCCAGCGTGTGCACCACGATGAGCACCGCCACAACTTCGTAGTAGATGGCGCCCGTGCGGGTGAAAGTGCTCACCAGTGAACCGACGAAGGCACCGGCGAGCGTGACCAGAAACAGCAGGTCGATGCTGATGCGCCGCTCGCGCAAGGCCCGCCACGCCGCGCCCACCAGATCGCCGCCCAGAAACAGCAGCACCAGCAGCGCCGCGGTCATGAGTCCGCCGTGCACGACCCAGTAGCCTGCGCCGTCGGCCGGTGTCACGTTGACCGCCAGGCCGAACACCATCGCCTGCCCCGCCACCGCGAGTCCAATGCCGATGCGCAGCCAGCCGCGCGCGACCAGCCGCTCGTCCGCCTGCAGGCCCGGCTCGGAGGGAACGAGGGGCCGTTCATTCATGCGAGATGCAGGGCTGCCGCTTGCCGGCATGCCGCAGTTCGATGGCTCTGGCCGTGGGGCAACAACGGCGTGCCGGCAAGCGGCAGCCCTACAGCGAGTCTACCCGACCGGCTCACGGCTCCACCTCGAACCAGAACGGCACAAAAGTCTCCGCGCCGTTGAGGATCATCTGCGCCCAGATGACGTAGACGCCCGCCTGCGGAATCGTCACCTGGAAGTGAAGCTCCGGCGCGCGCGGATCGAGCGGGGCGGTCAGGTCGGTCTCGCGCGGATGCAGGTGGGCAAAACCACTGCGCTCGCGATCGAAGGCGACGAGGTGGGCAAAGGCGCCCATCACTTCGCCCAGGCGCACTTCGCCGCCGTCGGCCGCGCGGAGGGACAGGGTGAGGTCGGCGGGTTCGCGGGCACGGATCACCGGCCGCTTCGACGTCAGGGCAAAGCGGTAACCGTCGCGCTCGGCGCTCGTGTTGAGGGCGACCGGACTCGCCTCGGGTTCCGCGCCCGGCACGTCCAGATCGACGCTGGCATAGAGGCCGCGCGCAGTGGCGGCCGGCGTGAAGTCGGCAAAAAGCCGGTAGGTGCCGGCGCGTTGCGGCGTAAACGAGACGGACCACTCCCCGGGCGTGGCGGCGGGCTCCGGATGCAGGTGGTGATAGTCGTGCAGGCTCGGGTCGACCGCCATCAGGTGCAGCTTGCGGGTGTGGGCCACGAGCAGGTCGACCGGCCCGATCGGTTTGCCGGTCGAGGTGGTCAGCCGCAGGGTCAGGTCCACCGGCTGTCCCGGCGTGGCGACCACCGGCGCCAGTTCCAGGCTCACCGGTGAACGCGCCGTGGTGACCGGGAGGAACTGCGGCGCAGCCGGATCGCAGAACTCGAGCACGTTGTCGCCCGCCAGGCGGAAGTCACCGTGGCTCAGATTGGTGCCGGTGGGCAGCCAGCGGAACAGGGCGAAGATCGCGATCGCGCCCAGCGTGAGGCCGACGAACTGCCGGCGCTGGGCGGGAGACAGGCGGGACGAAAGGGCGGTGTCACTCATGGGCTCAACGCACGATCTTGCGCACGAATTGATCGATGTCCCACTGGCTGCCGTCGGCGCGGTCGATGATGCGGCCCTGCGGGTCGACCAGCAGCGTGGCCAGGGTGTGTTGGATGAGCGGGCCTTCGACAAAGGCCAGCACACCCAGCTGGCGCAAGAGGTCCTTGATAGCCGATTCGGGGCCGGTGAGGAAACTGTAGTTGGACGTATCGATCCCGCGCGCTTCGGCGTAGTCGCGCAGGACGCCGGGGGTATCGAACTCCGGGTCGAAGGTGATCGAAACGAGTTCGAGTTGATCGCTCTTGCCGGCTTCGGCCACGGCCTCCTGCACGGCCATCATGTTGGTCACGGCGGCGGGGCACATCGTGGCGATCGGGCAGCGCGTGTAGATGAAATTGATGAGCACGTGTTTGCCCCGGAAGCGGCTCGCATCGACCACGGCGCCAGTCTGGTCGTAGAGGGCAAAGTCGGGCAGGTTTTCGCCCACCGCCCGATAGGCGCGGCTGCCGCGGATGACCGTGTCCTCATGCAGGGCGGCGGCAGCGGCGGCGACCTGCGACTCGGCCAGTTTGTCCTCGGCCCAGATGTGTGAGAGGCGGAAGACGCCGTTGGCCTCCTCGATGAGGCGGGCGCGAATCATCTGACCCTCGCGGGCGTTGGCGAGTTCGCCGGGGCCGACCTGAAACTCCATCACCATCTGCGGCATGTAGCCGGGAATCTCCTTGTGATCGACCAGCAGCGTCCCGCGCTCGGGATCGACCTTGACGATCTGCCCCTCAAGCGGGCGGCCGGGCAGCGGCAGCGAATCGGGTTCGGCCGCCTGTTCGGAACGGTTGCAGGCGGCCAGGAGCAGCACGGCCAACGCGCAACTCAACGACGCGAGGCGGCGCGGGCGGAGACGGAACCGGGCGATTCGGGAGTTCATCCTGCCACGGATTCCCCGGCGTATGGATTTGTCAAAGGGAATAGGGACCGTAGGGTGGCCGGTTCCTTCCTGCGATTCCGTCTTCTGTCGATGCCGCTGCTGTCTCCTGTTTCCCGTTCCTCGTCCTACCAGCCCGGGCTGGCTTGGTTTGCCGCCCTCGGTGGCCTGTGGGTGTTTGTGCTGGTGATGCTCGGGGCCTTCACCACCAGCATCGGCGCGGGCATGATTTTCCTGGATTGGCCGTTCTCCAACGGCTCGCTCAATCCCGAGGGCTGGTTGAGCGACATCATGATGTTTGCCGAGCACTCGCACCGGCTGAGCGCGGCGATGATGTCGTTCATTACGATCGGAATCGCCTTCGCCGTGTGGCGGCGGGAAGCCCGGGCCTGGGTGCGATACGTGGCGACCTTCGCCGTGGCACTGGTCCTGGTGCAGGCGCTGGTCGGCGGACTGCGCGTGCTGCTCGATCACATTCATCTCGATTCGGTGAGTGTGGGGCGGCTCTTCGCCATGCTGCATGCCTGCCTGGCGCAGATTTATGTCTGCACGCTGCTCACGATCGCGATGGCGCTGTCGCGGTCGTGGATCGAGGCGACCCGTCACGACGGCAGGTTCGCCGCGGTGTCGCGCCTGGGCCGGTGGTGCTGCGGACTGCTGCTGCTGCAATTGGCCATCGCCGCGGTCATGCGTCACAGCTTTGCCGGCATGGCGATTCCGACCTTCCCGCTGAGTTCGGCCGAGGGCGATCTGTTGCCACCGTTGTGGAACTTCCGGGTGGGCATTCATTTTGCGCATCGCGTGATGGCACTCGTGCTGACGGTGGCGCTGGGATGGCTGGCGATCCGTCTGCTCAAGGTCGGTCTCGGCGGCCTCGGCTTCGCCATCACGGTCCTGTTGCTGGCGCAGATCGCGCTCGGCGCATCCGTGATCTGGCTCGCGCGCAATCCCTACGTCACCACCGGACACGTGCTGGTGGGAGCCCTCTTGCTCGCGACCACCTTCGGTGCGACCTTGTGGAGCATGCACCGGGAGGGCACGGTGAACTCATGAGCGAGGGCGCCCCAACACCCGCCGCCGAAGGAAGGTTTCGCGACTACGTTGAGCTCACGAAACCGCGCCTGAGCATGTTGTCGGTGATCACCGCGATGGTCGGCTACCTCGTGGTCAAGGCGCCGTGGGAATGGTCGCACTTTATCGCCACGATGGTCGGCACCTCCGCCTGCGCCGGCGGGGTGGCCGCGCTCAATCAGTGGATGGAACGCGACACCGATGCGCGCATGCAGCGCACGGCCGATCGCCCCCTGCCCTCGGGCAAAGTGCCCGATGGTGCGGCCTTCGTGCTGGGTTGGGGCCTGTGCTTCGGCGGCTGCTTCCTGTTGTTTGCGCTGGCGAGCGCGCTGGCCGCAGTCTTTGCGCTGGCGACGATCGTCACCTATCTGGCGTGGTATACGCCCGCCAAGCGGTGGTCGCGCTGGAGCACCGAGATCGGCGCCATCGCCGGAGCCTTTCCGCCCCTCATCGGCTACGCCGCCGCGCACGGTGGCGTGGAAGCGCTCGGCTGGGTACTGTTCGGCATCCTGGCTTTTTGGCAGATCCCGCACTTCATGGCCATCGCCTGGACCTACCGCGAAGATTATGGGGCGGTGGATTTTCCGATGCTGCCGGTGCGCGACCGCGACGGTTCCTTGGTGGCACAATGGTCCTTGGTCAACACGATCGCCGTCGTGACGGTGAGCGCCCTGCCCACCTTCATGGGCGAAGCCACCTGGATCTATTTCGGCATCACCGTGTTGCTGGGCCTTTGGTTCCTGGCGCGGGCGACGGCGTTCTTGCGCAAGGACGGACGTGACAAGGCCGCCCGTCGCTTGTTTTTCGCTTCAATCGGCTGGCTTCCGCTGCAACTCGGCGCCCTGGTGGTCGACCGCCTCTTCCTGGTATGACGATTCAGGACATTCCCGCTCTCAACGCCCTGCTCAACGGCCTCGCCACGGTGCTCATGACCTTCGGGTTCATCTTCATCATGGCGGGCAAACGCGAAGCGCATCGCCGCATGATGCTCTCAGCCGGTGCGGTTTCGGCCGTCTTTCTTGTCGGCTACGTAACCCACAAGGCCCTGGTACGCGGCGTGCATACGCCGTTCGGGGGCGAAGGCTTCATCCGCAGCGTTTACTACGCGATGCTGGTGTCGCACATCCTGCTGGCCATGGCCATCGCCTACCTCGTGCCGCGCACCTTCCTGCTGGCCATCAAGGGCGACTACGTACGCCACAAGGCCTGGGCCCGCTGGACCTTTCCCATCTGGTATTACGTGAGCGTGACCGGGGTGCTGGTCTACTTCTTCCTCTACCGCTGGTGGCCGGCGACGACGTGAGCCGCGGTCCGCAGCCAAACCACGGCCTCTCGCCGAACGGTAGTGAGGCCCATCCGGGTCCATTCGTGGTCAAAAACCAAACCAGTCAGCACGGCCTCACCGCTCCCTGCTCGGCTTAAGCCCCAGCCGCCCCCTCATCCGAAGCGTCGCTCGATCAGCGCGCGCACGTAGTCACGCGATTCCTCCACGTGATGCGGTGTGGTGCGCGGACTCAGTTCCAGCGTCAGCCGGTGGTGGGGTTCCCAGAACGAACTCACCATGTCGAAATCGATCTGGCCGTAGCCGAGCGGCTGGTGGTCGTCCTCGTCGGCGACGTCGTGGAGGTGGAAACCGAGCAGCCGCGCAGCGTTCTTCTCCAGGTGCTCGCGGTGCTGGATCAGCCCCATGTTCTGCTTCAATTCGGCGTGCCCCGTGTCGTGCCAGTAACCGCAGTGGGTAGCTTCCGGCATCGCACCGAAAAACGCCGGGAAATCCTCGTCCAGCGGCAGCTCCTGAAATTTTTCCCGGTTTTCGCAACCGATCAGGACCTTCCTTTCCAGACAACGCTCCTTGATCTGCTCGAGACTCGCGAGCACCTGCTCCCAGTAGGGCGACATGCGCGCGCGCAACTTGCCATAGGCCTTGCTCAGCACGCGCCGGTACCCGGCGTCGGTCGCCGGATCGATCTCTGGATGCGCCCGGCGGTAGGCCTTCACCTTGCGGGAGGGATTGGACCAGAAAAAGTGCACGCTGCCCAAGTGCGTCACCATCGCCGAGGCGCCGACCTGCGCGGTGAAATCGATCGAGCGCAGCGTATGCCGCAGCCATTGATCGTGCTCCTTTTCCGCCTGCGCCGAGGGCTCGAACAAGTTGGGCGCCGAGTGGTTGATGCCGGTCGGCAGCGGACAGAAGTTGTGCGTCGAGCTGATCTTGATGACCCCCTCCTCGACGGCCCGCAGGATGCCCGGCACCAGCACGATCCTCGTCCCGTGGCTGAGCTCCGCATACTCGAAGCCCATGTCCCGGACCTCCGTCAGCATCGCGTAACCGTCGGTGTGCCGATACGAGTTCCAGCAGGTCGAGAGTGCCAGCGTCGGCTTCACGAAAAGGTTCGGGTGTTGATTCAGTGCGGTGGAGGGAGGAAGGGCGGACTAATCTTGCAACGCGCGCGCGAACCGACTCGCAAGACACAAAAAACCGCGCCCCGAACTACGTTCGGCCGGCGCGGTGGAAAAGGCTCAGGTCGTCGTTCCGCCTGCGGAACGCGATCGGCGGCAATCAGCCCTCGTGGCGGCGGCGCAGCATCTGGGTGAAGGCCATGACCTTCTCCTTGCGGCGACGCTTCGCACAGGGCTTCTCGTAGTAACGCTTGGCGCGAACACCCTTGATGATGTTCTCGCGCTCGAGCTTCTTCTTCAGACGGCGCAGGGCGCGGTCGACCGGCTCGCTTTTGCGGATTTTGATTTCGATGGGCATGTCGTGGGACGTGTTTCTGAAAGGGAAAAAGGCTCACAACGCCAAACGGCGGCCCGCGCGTCAACGGCAATCTTGACTTTGCCCCCCGGCCAAAGTCATCCGCCGAAGCCTTGGCGAAGGAGGACAGGGCGGAAACGCGCTCCGCGCCAAAAAGGCGCCGCTTCCCTCCACTTCTTCCTTCTTACTTCTCACTTCTTACTTTCACTCATCTCCGTGCCCGCCGATCCGAGTTTTGCCCACCTCCACGTTCACACCGACTATTCCCTGCTCGACGGAGCCTGCCGCATCGACCGCCTGATGGGCCGGGCCTCCGAGCTGGGCATGACGGCGCTCGCGCTCACCGACCACGGTAACCTGTTCGGCGCCATCGCCTTCTACAACGCCGCCAAGGCCGCCGGCATCAAGCCCCTCATCGGCTGCGAACTCTACATGACCACCGGCTCGCGCCTCGAAAAGAAGGGCCGCGCCGAGGACGGCAAAAGCTACTACCACCTCGGCCTGCTGGCGAAAAACCTCACCGGCTACCAGAACCTGCTCAAACTCGTCTCCGACTCCCACCTGCGCGGCTTTTATTACAAGCCCCGCACCGACCTCGAAACCCTCGCCGCCTACAGCGAGGGACTGATCGGCTTCACCGGCTGTCTCGCTTCCCTCGTTCCCCAACTTCTCCTCCACGACCGCGAGGAGGAAGCCCGCGAAGCCTGCGCCAAATTCGTCGATATCTTCGGCAAGGAAAACTACTTCGTGGAGATCCAGGACCACGGCATCCCCGAGCAGAAGAAGATCATCCCGGGCCTGCTCAAGCTCGGCGAGGAATTCGATCTCAAGGTCATCGCCACCAACGACGTCCACTACGTCAACGCCGACGACGCCCAACCCCACGACGCCCTGCTCTGCATCCAGACCGGCTCGAAGCTCGCCGACGAAAACCGCATGCGTTTCAGCGGCGATCAGTTCTACCTGAAATCGCGCGTGGAGATGGAAAAGGTCTTCCCCGACTTTCCCGATTCCATCCTCAACACTCAACTGGTGGCCGAGATGTGCGACCTCGCCATCCCCTTCCCCAAGGGCTCGGAACGTTACCCCAAGTATCCGCTCACACCCGAGATCGCCGCCCGCCACACCCCGCCACAATACCTTCACCAGCTCTGCGTCGAAGGCCTCCAGCGCCGCTACGGCGTCGACTACGACACGATCGCCGCCCACCCCGAGGTCGCCGCCCGGCTCGACCTGCTCAACAACCGCCCCGCCGGCGAGAAACCCAAGCCGCCCGACTACTCCGGTCTCGACCAGCCCCAGGAGCTCGTCGTCCGCCTGGGCTACGAACAGGCCATCATCAACGTCACCGGCTTCGTCGACTACTTCCTCGTCGTCTGGGACTTCATCAACTGGGCCAAGCAGCACGACATTCCCGTCGGCCCCGGCCGCGGCTCCGGCGCCGGTTGCCTCGTCGCCTACCTGCTCGGCATCACCAACATCGACCCGATGCGCTTCGGCCTGCTCTTCGAGCGCTTCCTGAACCCCGAACGCATTTCCCCGCCCGACTTCGATATCGACTTCTGCATGCGCCGTCGCGGCGAGGTCATCGACTACGTGCGCGACAAATACGGCCGCGACTGCGTCGCCAACATCATCACCTACGGCACCCTCGGCGCCAAGATGGTCATCCGTGACGTCTCCCGCGTGCACGACCTCGCCTTCGCCGATGCCGACCGCCTGGCGAAGATGATTCCCGACGAGCTCAACATCTCGCTCACCGACTCCATCGAGAAGTCCGCCGAGCTGCGCACCGAGATCGACCGCAACCCCATGGCGAAGAAGATCGTGACCGCCGGTCTCGTGCTCGAGGGCATGGTGCGCAACACCGGCAAACACGCCGCCGGCATCATCATCACCGACCAGCCGCTCGAAAACTTCGTCCCCCTCACCCTGCAGGAAGGCGACGTCACCGTGCAGTTCTCCATGAAGGCCGTCGACAAACTCGGCCTGCTCAAAATGGACTTCCTCGGCCTCAAGACGCTCACCGTCATTTCCGACGCCGTCGCCAACGTCCGCCGCACCCGGGACCCGAAGTTCGACATCGACGCCGTTTCGCTCGAGGACCCGAAAACCTACGAACTGCTCAACGCCGGCAAAACCGTGGGCGTCTTCCAGCTGGAATCCCCCGGCATGCAGAACGCCGCCCGGCAGGTCGGCATCTCCAACATCGACGACATCAACGCCATCTCGGCCCTCTACCGGCCGGGCCCGATGCAGTTCATCCCCGACTACGCCCGCGGCAAACACAACCCCGCCTCCGTCCAATACCCCCACCCGCTCCTCGAACCCGTCCTCCGCGAGACCTTCGGCATCATCGTCTATCAGGAACAGGTGATGGAGTGCGCCAAGGTCATCGCCGGCTACTCCCTCGGCGGCGCCGACATGCTGCGCCGCGCCATGGGCAAAAAGGACCAGAAGGCCATGGACGAGCAGCGCCAGATCTTCATCAAGGGCGCCGCCGAAAAGCACAACATCTCCGCCAACAAGGCCAACGAGATCTTCGACCTGCTCAACAAGTTCGCCCAGTACGGCTTCAACAAATCCCACTCCGCCGCCTACGCCGTCGTCGCCTACCAGACCGCGTATTTGAAAGCCAACTACCCGGTCGAGTTCATGGCCGCCGTGCTCACCGCCGAGCTCGGCAACGCCGAAAAGGTCTCCCACTTCATCGACGAGGCCCTCGCCATGGGCATCGAGGTGCAGGGACCCGACGTCAACGAGTCCCGCGAAAACTTCGCCCCGGTTTCCGGCGGCAAGATCCGCTTCGGCCTCGCCGGCATCAAGGGCGTGGGCGAAGCCGCCTCGCTCAAAATCATCGAGGAACGCGAGGCCAACGGCCCCTTCGAAAACTTCGACGACTTCGTCGCCCGCGTCGACGGCAAGGCCGCCAACAAACGCGTGCTCGAACACCTCGTCAAAACCGGGGCCTTCGACTTCTCGGGCGAATCCCGCAAGGCCATCTTCGAGCGCATCGACGCCGCCATGGCCGCCGCCCAGGCCGACGCCCGCGACCGCGCCGCCGGCCAAAACAGCTTCTTCGACATGCTCAGCGAGCCGGAGCCCGCGGCGAAGCCGCGTAATCTCAAATCTCAAATTTCTGATCTCAAATCCTCGGCCGAAGACTTTTCGTCGGCCGAGAAGCTCGCCTTCGAAAAGGAGCTGCTCGGCTTCTACGTCTCCGGCCATCCCATGAACACCTACGTCGGTCTGGCCGATGCGCTCGACACCTTCGACATCGACGAACTGCTCGAGCAGGAGGATCGCACCCCCTTCCGCATCTGCGGCATCGCCGGCGGTCTGCAGAAAAAACTCTCGAAGAAGGACAACCGCCCCTGGGTCGCCTTTACCCTCGCCACCAAGAAAGCCTCCCTCCCGCTCAACATGTTCGCCGACGCCTACGAGGAATACGGCGAGGTCCTGGGCGAGAACGTCCCCGTCGTCATCCTCGGCAACGTCATGGTCAAGGAGGACGGCGCCCGCGTGAACGTGCGCGAAGCGTATCCGCTCGCCAATTACGTCGCATCCAACATCAAGCGCGTCATCTGGCTGCTCGACCCGGCCAACCCCGACAACCCGCGCTTTCTCCAGCAGCTGCGGCCCATTCTCGACAGCCAGACCGGTTCCACCGGCACCAGCCTCGGTTTCCTCGGGGCCGATCGCGCCGCGGCCATCGCCGATGTTTCCACCGCCCTCAACTGGAAACTCTCCGGCGAAGTCTTCCAGGTCCTGCGCAATCATCCCGCCGTGGTCGGCGTGCAGATCGAGGCCTCACCGCTCGAACTCAAGGAAACCCGCCGCTGGGGCAAACGGCGGTAGGGCCGGTCCGGGAAGGCCAAAGGGCCATCGGCTCTTCCGGAGACGCCTCCAGCGTGCGGCTCCACTCCCTTCGCCCGCCGGACTAGCTTTCGCAGCCGATAATCTGCTCGGATAGCACGCGCGTAGCCTCACGCTGGATTAGCTATTCTGCTCCTGGTTCTGCCAACGAACGGATCGGCCTTTCACCCCTTATCTTGGCGATAATTGGGTCACGACAGACCCGGATATCCGCTATTTGCGGAATCTTTGCCAATTTATGCGCTCCCCAGGGAATCAAGCGCCCCCGGTCACCAGCCGATTAATAGGCATATCTGATGTAGGGTTATAATCCTACTCGGTATGCACACTTCAGCTACTCAACTATGACCACGGTTCCTATCCACTCTTTCCGCCCGACTGGCACGGCGGTGCTCTTCTTGCTCGGTCTGTGCAGCGGTTTCACCTCCGCCGGCCGAGCCGCTTCCTTCGCGGATCTCCAATGGGGCGGATTCATCAGCCAGGGCTATCTGATCAATTCCGGTCACAACGACTACCTCGGCGAGACCAGCGAAGGCACCTTCGATTTCCGCGAATACGCCGCCAACGTCTCCTACGCCGCCGGCAGCTTCCGATTCGGCGCCCAGGCTTTCGCCCACAAACTCGGCGACTACGGCGACGATGAGGTGCTATTGGATTGGGCCACGATCGACTGGCAGCCCAGCCAGGCCTTCGGCGTGCGGGTTGGCCGGGTGAAGACGCCCCGCGGCCTCTACAATGAGTCACTCGATCTCGACGCCCTGCGCCCCTTTGTGCTGTTGCCGCAAGGCGTCTATGACGCCCGGCTACGGGACTTCAACGCCGCCTTCGACGGCGCGCTGATTCACGGCAACCTCTCCCTCGGGCGGGTCGGTTCCCTCGACTACCGCACCTACTTCGGCGACATCCCGATCGACGTATCCTCGGGTGCCTCGGACTATTTCGGCAACGGGCTTCCGGTGCAGAACCTTTCGCTCGGCATGGATTCGACCCGCGGTGGCGCCGTGTTCTGGAACGCGCCGATTGTCGGCCTGCGCGCCGGCTATTCCTACAGCCTGTTTCAAAACCTGTTTGGGCGAAGCATGATCACCCTCGGGCCGGGCCTTTCAATCGAGGCCATGAAAAGAACCGATGCGCATGAGCGCCACCTCTGGTCCCTGGAATATGCCTTTCGTGACTGGCTTTTCGCGGCCGAAATCGGGCAGGAGCACGCCTTCTTTCAAGTCGGCCCGCTCGGTCAGCCGGCGGTGGGCTATCTCGGCTCGGACATCACGGCAGGCTATCTGGCGGCATCACGTCGCTTCCGTGGCCGCTTCGAGTTTGGGGCCTACTACAGTCACTCAAAAGAAACGACGCAGCGGTTTGGCGAGGCAGCGCAGTTCGACTATCCGGAACTGCCACAGGATGACCTGCCGTGAGCCTGCGCTGTGACCTGAGCGACCAACTCCTGCTGAAGGCCGAGCTCCATTACCTCGAGGGCTCTGGCAAGGTCTTCGACACCATCGCCTCCCCCCAACCGTTCGGCACCCGCGACGAACACTGGGTGCTGCTCGCTCTCAAGACGACCTGTTCGTTCTAGGCACGGGTCCCGCCTGCGCGACCCCTGCGGTATTCATTATTTCGTTACACTGTCCCACGACGCGCCGCTGGCCCGGCGCTCACTCCACCTTCAGCCGGCTTCGACCCGGCGAAAGTCAACCCATCCACCCGGCATCCGCCTCAACCCGCTAAACTCGACTCACCCATGCATTCCACAACCTCCCATCCCTCCGCGGCGCGCCTTGTCCGCATCCTCCGGCCGACCGCCCTCCTGGCCGCCGGCGCCCTGTCGCTCGCCTCGGCCCAGGCCCTCACCTTCTCCGACGTACAGTTCGGCGGCTTCGTCAGCCAGGGCTTCCTGGTCAACACCGGCCCCAACGACTACCTCGGCGAAACCAGCGAAGGCACCTTCGACTTCCGCGAATACGCCGCCAACGTCTCCTACGCCACCGGCAGCTTCCGCTTCGGCGCGCAGGCCTTCGGCCAGAAGCTCGGCGAGTATGGCGACGACGAAATCCTCCTCGATTGGGCGACCGTCGACTGGCAGCCCAAACAGTGGTTCGGCGTCCGCGCCGGCCGGGTAAAAATGCCGCGCGGGCTCTATAACGAGGCTCTCGACCTGGACTCGGTCCGCCCCTTCGTGCTCCTGCCCCAGAGTGTTTACGACGCCCGTCTGCGCGACTTCAATGCGTCCTTCGACGGCGGCATGATCTACGGCAATGTGTCGCTCGGTTCCGCCGGCAGTATCGACTATCGCATCTTCTACGGCGAAAAGGAAATCGACCTCGATTCCGGCGCGACGGACTACTTCAACAGCGACTTCGCCATGCCCAATGGGCCCATGAAAATGGATGCCGTTTACGGTGCCTCCATCTTCTGGGACGTGCCGGTGCCCGGGCTTCGTCTCGGCTACTCCTTCAACGAATTCGAGAACCTCGACGCCACCCGCTGGTTCCTCGGCATGGAGTTTCTCGGAGCGGTCAAGAAATGCACCGATAAGTTTCCCCGCCACGTTCTGTCCGCGGAGTACATTCGCGGAGACTGGGTCTTCGCCGCCGAAGCCTCCTGGGAGAACGCCGACTACTTCACCGTCATGGAGCTGAATCCCACCGATCCGATGCCCATCTATGCGCGCAACGAGAACTACTACGTCTCCGCCGCCCGTCGCATCAACGACTGGCTCGAAGTCGGTGCCTACTACAGCTACTTCCACAAGACGGATGTCATGCCCCCGACGTTCGATTTCCTGAAGGAACAGGACGACTTCGCCCTCAGCGCGCGCTTCGACGTCAATGAACACGTTCTGGTGAAGTTCGAAGTCCATCACCTCCAGGGCAACGGCAAGGTCTTTGAGGAGCCTCGGGACATCTTCACGACGCCACCACCCCGGGACGACCGTTCCTGGACCCTGTTCGCCGCGAAAGCCACCTACACGTTCTGACCTTCGAAAACTCAATCGACCGACATCATGAACACCAACCGCACTCGCTCTCTCGCCGCCATCGGTATCGTGCTGCTGCTGGCCGCCGCGGCCCGTGCCGAGCCGGCCCTCGTCGGGCACGCCGGGCTGGCCGGCCAGGCCCTCGATACCGAGGCCGCCAAGGCCGTTCTCCTCGGCAAGAACATCAAGATCGGTTCCGAACGCGTCGTCATCATCGTCGTCAAGGACAGCGCCGCGCAGGACGCCTTCCTCAAGGCCACCGTCGGCATGAACTCCGGCCAGTTCCAGAACCACTGGCGCCGCCTCTTCATGACCGGCGGCGGGTCCGCCCCCAAAGTCGTGGCCGACGAAGCCGAAGCCGTCGCCACCGCCGCCGCCACGCCCGGCGCCATCTGCATCGTCGACACCGCCACCTCCGGCGATCTCCCGGTGCTGCACGGCTCCTGAACCCGCCACCCTCCCCCGCCATGCGATCATGAAATCGTTCCTCAGCCACATCACGATCCGCCGTACCGTTCTCCTGGTCGTCGGCTCCTTCGCGGTCGTTCTGCTGGGCGTCCTCGCGGTGGCCTTCACCGCCCGGCTCCTGGCTGCACGAGGCACGGCCAGCACGCGCGAACTCACCGATCGCCATCTGCCCAACCTGGTCACGTTCGAAGTTATCGAACGGACCACGCTGCGCAGTGAAGCCGCCCTCTTCCAGTTCGCCATGGCCGGTGACGAACAAAAGATGGCGACGATCGAAAAGGGATTCCTGCAGAACCTCGATGGCATTCGCGCAGCGATCGCCGCGCTCGCTGCCGACGATGCCGAGGGCGTCATCCACGCCGAACTCGGTTCCTTCAAGGACACGGTGGAGGTTTACGCCAAGGCGGCGGCGGCATTCCGGTCGTCGTTGACCGCGGGCGACTTCGAAGGGGCCATGCGCACACTCGACGGGGATGTGAATCGTTCGCGCTCGGACCTGGCGACGGCCCTCGACACGCTGTCCAAGGCACTGGTTTCCCGAACGTCGGCCGCCAGCGAGGCCACCGCCGCTTCGATCGAGCTGTCGTCGTACCTCGGCTCCCGCACGGGCATCGGCTTGGCGGCCTGCACCGTCATGGGCCTGCTGACTGCGCTGTTCTCGGTCCGCGCGGTGGCTCGCCAGGTCCGCGCCACCAGCGATCAGCTAACGGAATCCGCCGGAGTCGTGCGCCAACGGGCTGCGGTTCTGGTCGACGCCAGCCAAGCCCTCGCGGAAGGCTCCAGCGAACAGGCGGCTTCTCTCGAAGAATCCAGTGCATCCCTCGAGGAGATGGCCGGGATGACGCGACACAATGCCGACTCCGCCAAACAAGCCGAGGCGGTGGCGACGAACACCCGCAACGCCGCGGAAACCGGTGCCAGCCGCATGCAGGAAATGAATACCGCCATGCATGCCATCATGGCCGCCTGCGAAGATGTGACCGCCATCCTCAAGACAATCGACGAGATTGCCTTCCAAACCAACATCCTCGCGCTCAACGCCGCCGTCGAGGCGGCCCGCGCGGGCGAGGCCGGGGCCGGTTTTGCCGTGGTTGCCGACGAGGTGCGTTCACTCGCCCAGAGGTCGGCCCGCGCCGCCCGTGAGACCGCCGAAAAGATCGAAGTCTCCGTGCGCAAGAGCCGCGAGGGCGTCGATCTGAGCAGCGCCGTGACCCGCGACTTCGAAGAAATCAAGACGCAGATCCGCACCCTCGCCGAACTCGTTGCGGGCCAGGCCAGCAGCGCTGCGGAGCAAAGCCACGGTATCGACCAACTTAATACAACCGTGTCGCAGATGGACCGCGTCACCCAGTCCAATGCCGCCAACGCCGAGGAAACCGCCGCCGCCGCCGGCGACCTCAATCTCCAGGCCGGCCGGTTGAATGAAGCCGTTGGCCTGCTTCATCGCCTCATCGGCCATCGCCGCGAAAATCAGGTCGACGACACGCCGGAATCACACCGGTGCGCAAGGGATGCGGAGAGCCAGCGGCGGCCGTTTCATCCCGCATCGCCGGTGAAAAACGACCCCGCGCTACGCATTCATTTCCCGATTGGGAGCAATAGCACGTAACGCCCGCCGGACCCAGCCTGGGTATCAATACGGAACCGTAAATTTCGGGCTAAAGGCTGCTCGGCCTGGAACCGAATCCCTCGCGTCCCGCCCCTCGCCGGACCCGCTCCTCCTGGCGCCGGAACAGGAAATAAAGCGGACAAAATCCGCGCAGCCTTCGGTCTCAAGCCCTCAAATCACTAATCCGATCTAACTAATACGAAGTCCAGGGATTCCCCCTGGCTGGCCACTTCAACCCACACCTCCATGCTCTCCTCCACTCGCACTCCTCTCCTCTCCACTCCAGCCGCAGCTCGACGACTCGCTCTGCTGGGCGGATTCATTGCCTGCATCTTGCCGGCCCAGGCCCTCACCTTCTCCGACGTACAGTTCGGCGGCTTCGTCAGCCAGGGCTTCCTGGTCAACACCGGCCCCAACGACTACCTCGGCGAAACCAGCGAAGGCACCTTCGACTTCCGCGAATACGCCGCCAACGTCTCCTACGCCACCGGCAGCTTCCGCTTCGGCGCGCAGGCCTTCGGCCAGAAGCTCGGCGAGTATGGCGACGACGAAATCCTCCTCGATTGGGCGACCGTCGACTGGCAGCCCAAACAGTGGTTCGGCGTCCGCGCCGGCCGGGTGAAGAGCCCGCGCGGTCTTTACAACGAGGCCCTCGATGTCGATGCCATCCGCCCGTTCGTGCTGCTGCCACAGAGCGTTTACGACGCCCGTCTGCGCGACTTCAACGCGTCCTTCGACGGCGCCATGGTGTTCGGCAACATCGGCCTCGGCTCGATGGGCAGCGTCGACTACAAACTGTTCTACGGCGACGTGCCGATGAAACTCGATTCCGGCGCGAACGACTTTTTCAACCAGGACATCCCCTACCCGAACGTCTCCATCGGCATGGAGTCGGCCGTCGGCGGCACCTTGTTCTGGAACACCCCGGTCAACGGTCTGCGCCTCGGCTATTCCTATTCGACCTTCAAGGACTTCGGCATGAACCGCGAAGTCGACTTCTTCGGCATGTTGATCGTCCTTGGCCGCTTCGCTCCCGACTACGAACGCAATCTGATCTCCGCCGAATACATGGTGGGTGATTGGACCTTTGCCACCGAGGTCGGCGAGGAGACCGCCTTCTACGGCATCGTCTTCCCCGGCTTACCGATCACGAACTATCTCGATTTCAAGATGCGCTATGGATACCTGGCCGCGTCCCGTCGCTTGGGCGACAAATGGGAAGTCGGCGGCTACTACAGCTACTCCAAGGAATCGCAGGTCGCCGTTCCCTTTGATCCCAATGGCCTGATCTTCGACACCCTCGTCCAGCACGACTTCGCCGGCAGCGTCAAATACGCCATCAACGACCGGTGGAGCGGTAAGGTCGAACTCCACTACCTCGATGGCGCCGGCAAGATTTTCAGCACGCCGGCCAAGCCCGTGCCGCTGACCGCCCGCGACGACTCCTGGGTCCTCCTCGCGCTCAAGTCCACCTACTCCTTCTAACCTTCTCCTCGGCTCAAGCATCATGAAACCCATGAACAATCGCCTCTTTGCCCTGGTTGCCGCCACCCTGCTCGGCGCGGTCGTCTCCTCGGCCGCCCCGGCCCTCGTCGGGCACGCCGGGTTGGCCGGCCAGGCCCTCGATACCGAGGCCGCCAAGGCCGTCCTCCTCGGCAAGAACATCAAGATCGGATCCGAACGCGTCGTCATCATCGTCGTCAAGGACAGCGCCGCGCAGGACGCCTTCCTCAAGGCCACCGTCGGCATGAACTCCGGCCAGTTCCAGAACCACTGGCGCCGCCTCTTCATGACCGGCGGCGGGTCCGCCCCCAAAGTCGTGGCCGACGAAGCCGAAGCCGTCGCCACCGCCGCCGCCACGCCCGGCGCCATCTGCATCGTCGACACCGCCACCTCCGGCGATCTCCCGGTGCTGCACGGCTCCTGAACCCGCCACCCTCCCCCGCCATGCGATCATGAAATCCTCCTTCCACCATATCACCCTGCGCCGCACCACCGGCCTGGTGACCGGGTCCTTTGCGGTCGTTCTGCTCGGAGTTCTCGCCGTCGCCGGCATTTCCCGCCACTACGCCGCCCAGGGCATCGCCAGCACCCGTACCCTCACCGAAAATCATCTGCCCAACCTGGTCCGGATCGGCGCCCTGGAACGCGCCACCCTGCACAGCGAGGCCGCCCTGTTCCAGTTCGCCATGGCGAGCGACGAGGCCAAGATGAACGAGATCGAGGCCGCCTTTCTGGCCGATCTGACCACGGCACGCGAGGCCATTGAAGCCCTCTCCAGCGACGGCTCCGCCAACGGTATCACCACCGAGCTGGCCGAATATCGCCACGGTCTCGAAGCCTATGCCACTGCCGCCGCCCAGTTCCGCACCGGGCTGCGCAACGGCGACTTCGAGGGCGCCATGCAGAAGCTCGACCAGGACGTCAGTCGCGCCCGCAGCCGCATCGCCGAAAGCCTGCAAAAACTCGCCGACGCGCTCGTGGCCCGCTCCTCCGCCGCCAGCCAGGCGACGGCCGACTCGATCTCCGAGTCTGCCCGCGTCAACCGCATCACGGTCGCCACCCTCGCCTGCTGCACCATCGCAGGGCTCGTTATCGCGGTGTTCAGCGTGCGCGCCGTCGCCCGCATGGTCCGCTCCACCAGCGACCGGATCACGGAGTCCGCCACCATCGTCCGCCAACGGGCCTCCCTGCTCGTGAGCGCCAGTCAGGCCCTGGCCGACGGGTCCAGCGAACAGGCCGCCTCCCTCGAGGAATCGAGCGCCTCCCTCGAGGAGATCGCCGGCATGACGCGACACAACGCCGACTCCGCCAAACAGGCCGAGTCCGTCTCCCACCGCACCCGCGACGCCGCCGAATCCGGCGCCGGCCGCATGCAGGCGATGAACACCGCCATGGACGCCATCCGCTCTGCCTGTGAGGACGTGACCGCCATCCTCAAGACGATCGACGAGATCGCCTTCCAGACCAACATCCTCGCCCTCAATGCCGCCGTCGAGGCCGCCCGCGCCGGTGAGGCCGGCGCCGGGTTTGCCGTCGTGGCCGATGAAGTACGCTCGCTTGCCCAGCGCTCCGCCCGTGCCGCCCGCGAGACCGCCGACAAGATCGAGGTTTCGGTCCGCAAAAGCCGCGAAGGCGTCACCCTCAGCACCGATGTCGCCCGCAACTTCGACGAAATCCGCGACCAGGTACGCCAACTCGCCGACCTCGTGGCCAGCCAGGCCGCCAGCGCCGGGGAACAGACCCACGGTATCGATCAGTTGAATACAACCGTGTCGCAGATGGACCGGGTCACCCAGGCCAACGCGGCCAACGCCGAGGAAACCGCCGCCGCCGCCGGCGACCTGCACCAACAGTCGGCCGTCCTCCAGGAAGCCGTCGACCGCCTCCGCATCCTGGTCGGCCATCGTCCGGCCGAAACCGAGGCCGGCCCACCGCACCGGCCGGTCGCAGACGCCGCCGCGCCCCGGGCACCTGCTCCGGCTCGTGCCCTCGCCCGCGCCTGATGGCCCCGGGCAACACCGCTCCGCCGGCCCTCCCGCTTCCCCGGGAGGGCCTTTTCATGTTTCAACCCGAAGCCGCTTCCCTCGCAATCTGCACGCCCCCTTTTCGGGCGGTTTGCATTCATTGATCCCTGCATATCGCCCGTTACCGGCCTGGTCCGGACCGGCGCTAAAGTAAGACTGGCGAAACCAAGCGTGCGGCGCTCAAGCCGGAGCGGGTTCGAACCGTTTAGCCGGTGCCTCCAACCGCTCCGAGGCGACGGGAAAACCGTTCGCGTCGGAGCGACGATCGCCACCGTGCCCGCCACGGCAGTCGGCCGTGTTGGATCCCACCTCCCATCGCATCATGTCCGGTTTCATTCCGACTCAATCCCACCGGCCTCTCCAGGCCGCCCTTGTTCCCACCCAATCACTGGTCACCATGATTTCCCACCTTCGCACTTTGCTCCCGGCGCGCCGCGGCGTTCTTCGCCATGCCGCGCTCACCAGCTGCTTCGCCACGGGCGCGCTGCTCTCTCCCGCCGTCACGCTCGGCGATGTCCAGATCGGCGGCTTCGTCAGCCAAGGCTGGCTGCAGAGCTGGGGCAACAACTACCCCGTCGAGGCCCTCGACGGCACGTTTGATTTCCGGGAGATCGGCCTCAACGCGTCCTACTCCCGCGGCGCCCTGCGCGTCGGCGCCCAGGTCTTTGCCCAAAGCCTGGGCAACTACGGCGACGACGAGCCGCTGCTCGACTGGGCCGTCGTCGACTACAACGTCCGCCGCGAATTCGGCGTGCGCGCCGGCCGGCTCAAGTATCCGAAGGGCTTATACGGTGAGGCGCTCGACGTTGATGCCATCCGCCCCTTTATTTTCCTGCCCTCCGGCATCTACAGCGCAGTCATGCGCGACTTCAATTCGTCCTTCGATGGCGCGACGCTCTACGGCAACGTCGCACTCGGCGACCAGGGTTCCGTCGACTACAAGGTCTTCTACGGCGACATCGGCATGTCCCCGGACCAGGGAGTCGCCGACTTCTTCAACAGCGCCAGCCTCTTCGCCCCACCCGGGGTTCGCAAAGTAGGCATCGATTCCCTCGCCGGCGCCCAGCTCATGTGGAACACGCCGGTGAATGGTCTGCGCTTCGGCTACTCCTACAGCCATCTCGACGGCCTGTATGGCTCCGGCCCTTTCGCCTATTTCCCGACCGCCTCCGCCAACATTTCCAGCGACCTCGTACGCTACCACACCGGCTCCGTCGAATACTTCGTCGGTGATTGGATGCTGGCGGCCGAGTTCCAGACCATCAACGGCGACTTCGACATCAACAACCCCTTCTCCACCGCCCGCTCAGTCATGGATTGGACCAACTGGTATGTTTCCGCCGCCCGCCGCCTGACCGACCGCATCGAGGTGGGCGCCTACTACAGCGCCCAGGCGAACAACCGCCTCTCGCCCGGCAACCCCGCGCACGCCGCCTATTTGCGCGAGTGGGTCACCAGCATCCGCTTCGACCTCACCGAGCGCCTGCTCGTCAAGGTCGAGGGCCATTGGATCAAGGGCACCATGAACATGTTCGACACGCAACGCACTCCGAACCCTGCGCTCGATGATCGCACGACCTTCGTCGCGATCCGCTCCACCTACTCGTTCTGACCTCAGTCCCGCGCTCAGCCTTTCCTTCGCTTCCATGAAACACCTGCTTCGCCGCCTTCTCCCGCTCACGGCCCTCTTCACGACACTCGCGATCGCCGGTCACGCCGCCCCGGCTCTCGTCGGCCACCCCAGCCTTGCCGGACAATCCCTCGACGCCGCCGGCGCCAAGGCCGTCCTGCTCGGTAAAAACGTCAAACTCGGCGACGAGCGCGTCGTCATCATCGTCGTCAAGGACAGCGCCGCCCAGGAAAGCTTCCTCAAGACCATTGTCGGCATGAACTCCGGCCAGTTTCAAAACCACTGGCGCCGGCTCTTCATGACCGGCGGCGGCTCCGCCCCCAAGGTCGTCGCCGATGAAGCCGAAGCCGCCGCCCTCGCCGCCGTGACTCCCGGCGCCATCTGCATCATCGACTCCGCCGCCGCCGGCAGCCTGCCCGTGCTGAGCAGCTCCTGAAGCGCCACCCAGCAATGAGCGCCCCTCAACTCCGCATGACCCTGCGTCGCACCGTTGCCCTGGTCGCCGGCTCCTTTGCCGTGATCCTCCTCGGGACGGTCGCCGCCGTGGGCATTTCCCGTCACTACGCCGCCCAGGGCACCCTCAGCACCCGCGAGCTGACCGGCCGGCACCTGCCCAGCCTGCACGCGCTCGATGAAATCGAACGCGCCACCCTCCACAGCGAGGCCGCCCTCTTCCAGTTCGCCATGGCTGGCGACGAGACCAAGATGAAGGAGCTGCAGGACGCCTTCGCCGCCGACTTGGCCGTCGTCGAACACGAGTCCGTCCAGCTCGATCAACGCCTCGAGGCTCCCGCCCTGCGCGCACAGCTCGCCGCCTACCGTTCGGCGCTGGCGGGCTACGCCGCCGCCGCCGCAAAGTTCCATGCCGCCCTGCGCGGCGGCGACTTCGAAGTCGCCATGGCCACCCTCGATGGCGACGTCGCCCGGGCGCGCACCGATGTGGCCAAACAGCTCTCCGCCCTCGCCACGGCTCTCGCGGCCGCCGGTGATCAGGCGAGCCTGGAAACCGCCCGCGCCATCGGCACCTTCGCCCGCATCAACCTGTGGACCGGTCTCGTCCTGGCCGCCTTCACCCTGGTCGGGCTCGTGCTCACCGTCCTCACGGTCCGCGCGATCTCCCGGCACATCCGCGAAACCAGCGACCAGCTCACCCGCTCGGCGCAGGTCGTGCGCGAGCGCGCCACGGTGCTGGTGGACGCCAGCCAGGCCCTGGCCGACGGCTCCAGCCAGCAGGCCGCCTCACTCGAGGAATCCAGCGCCTCGCTCGAGCAAATGGCCGGCATGACTCGCCACAACTCCGACTCCGCCCGGCAGTCGGAGGAGGTGGCCCGCCGCACCCGCGAACTCGCCGATGCCGGCGCCGCCCGCATGCAGGCGATGCATGTCGCCATGGGATCGATCATGAGCGCCTGTGAAGACATCACCGCCATTCTGAAGACGATCGACGAGATCGCCTTCCAGACCAACATCCTCGCCCTCAATGCCGCCGTCGAGGCCGCCCGCGCCGGCGAGGCCGGGGCCGGCTTCGCCGTCGTCGCCGACGAGGTGCGCTCCCTCGCCCAACGCTCCGCCCGCGCCGCCCGCGAGACGGCCGACAAGATCGAGGTCTCCGTCAGCAAAAGCCGGGAAGGCGTCACCCTCAGCGGTGAGGTCGCCCGCAACTTCGACGACATTCAGGCCCAGGTGCGCACCCTCGCCGATCTCGTCGCCGGCCAGGCCACCAGCGCCTCCGAACAAAGCCAGGGCATCGATCAGCTGAACACGACGGTGTCGCAGATGGACCGGGTCACCCAGTCCAACGCGGCCAACGCCGAGGAAACCGCCGCCGCCGCCGGCGACCTCAACCAGCAGTCGAGTGTCCTGCAGGAGGCCGTCGACCGCCTGCGCACCCTGGTGGGTCATCGTCCGTCCGACGCCGGACAATCGCCGCCCCGCGCCGGCCGGCCGGTGGCACCCGCCCGCGCCCAGCGGGCTCGTCCCGTCGAGGTCTGATTCCCACGCGCCCAGCCCCCGGGCGGAGGGCTGTCCGACGCGATTCCGCGCCTCCCCCGAAGCGGTCTGCCCGCAGCACGCCGGGGGCGGCCTTCGGCGTTGGCCGCGGCGCCCCTCGAATCCGGCGTACCGGCTTAAGTCGACGCCGGTTTGGGCCGATGAATTCTGCATTCAATGCTCCCGTTTTCACAGACCGTCGCCCGCCCGTTCCGCTGGGCCCGCTTAACGCTGTCCGGTTCTCTGGACGGCCTATTCGCGCGGCGGTCCGGCCCGCCGTCCGCGTCACCCTTGCCGCTGCGTCGCGACGGTCCTTCTCTCCATTCCTGAAATGGCTTACCTCGGTTCCCGACTTCGTGGGCGGCTCCTCCGCCCCCGTTTACCGGCGGCGCTTGCCAGCCTCGGCGCCCTCGCCCGCTCGCGTCCGGTTCGGTCCCGGCTCGCGGGACGGCTGCCTCTCCCGATGAGCCCGGACCCCCGCCGCCCCCACGCCGAACTCCGCCCCATGGGGCCGCTTGCCCGGCTGTGGGAGATTGTTAGGGATCAACCATGAGCGACCCTCCCGAATCGCCCATCGAGGCCCCTCCTCACCACGCATCGCTGCGGGGAAAGATCCTCGTCACCGTCGCCGGCACCTGCCTGTCTGCGATCCTCATCGCGTCCCTCGCCCTCTTCGCCCACCAGGCGTTTCATCAACGCGCGCAGTTTCGCACCGACATGGAGGCCCTCACCCGCATCGTCGCCGACTACGCGGTCGCGCCGATCTCCTTCGGTGACGACAGCGGCATGCGCGAGGCTCTGGCCGTGCTTCAGGCGCGGCGCGAAGTCATCGAGGCCGAACTCATCGACGCCCACGGCGAGGTGCTGCATCGTTTCGGGGCCAGCCGGATCGATGAGGATCAGGTGGCCGCCGCCGGATCCGCCTCCGTCTACGTCGGCTGGAATCTCATCATCCGCCAGCCCCTGCACTATCGCGGCGAAGCCTACGGCCACCTCGTCATGGTCGCCGACTATCATCCGGTCTTCCTCGAGGCGGTGCGCAGTTTCCTGCCGGCGCTGCTCACGCTGCTGGTCGTCACGCTGCTCGTGCTGGGGCCGCTCACCTGGTTCTTCGCCAGCTTCGTCCTGTCGGGCCTCAAACGCCTCGCCGCCAGCGCCGCTCACATCGCCGAGACCGGAGACTACCGCGTGCGCGCCACCGTTTCCACCCAGGACGAGGTCGGCCAACTCACCCGCACCTTCAATGCCATGCTCGACAAACTCGAGCTCGCCGACCGGGACCTGCGCTCGATCAACAACGCCCTCAACAACGAGATCGCCGAGCGCGCCCGGCTTGAAAAGGCCCTAGTCGAATCCTCCCGCTTCGCCGGCATGGCCGAGGTGGCCACCGGCGTGCTGCACAACGTCGGCAACGTGCTCAACAGCGTCAACGTCTCCGCCCAGCTCATCCGCGAACGCCTGGAGGGCTCCCGTCTCTCCACCCTCGAACGCACCATCCGGCTGCTCGAGCCCCACCAGGACGACCCCATGCCGTTCTACACCGGTGATCCGAAGGCCCGCCTCCTCCCCCGCTTTCTCTGCGAACTGCACCAGAACCTCGCCGAGGAAAACCGCCTCATCCGCGAGGAAATGGTCACCCTCAACGCCAACATCGAACACATCAAGGAAGTCGTATCCGCCCAGCAAAGCCTCGCCCGCAGCGCCGGGGTGGAGGAAAACCTCATCGCCTCCGAACTGCTCGACGACTCGGTGCGCATCCACCTCGCCGCCATCAAGCGTCACGACGTCCAGATCGAGACCGACTACGTGCCCGACCTGCGCTTCGTCGCCGACCGCCACAACACCCTGCAGATTCTCGTCAACCTCGTCAGCAACGCCATCCACGCCGTCAAGAACCAGCCGCCCGCCCAACGCCGCATCCTCCTGCGCACCACCCTGCGGGAGGATCGTATCCGCTTCACCGTGACCGACCGCGGCATCGGCATCTCGCCCGACAATCTCAATCGCATCTTCCAACACGGCTTCACCACCCGCGAGGACGGTCACGGCTTCGGCCTGCACAGCGGCGCCCTCGCCGCCCGGCGCATGGGCGGCACCCTCACCGTCCACAGCGACGGCCTCGGCCGGGGCGCCTCGTTCACCCTTTCGCTTCCCCAGAATCCCACCGTGGCCTTCCGCGCCCAGGCCCGCGCCGCCGCCGCCTCCACGCCCGCCTCCACCTCCTCCACCACACCATGACCGCAACCCGTCCCGCCCGCATCCTGGTCGTCGACGACATGCCGTCGATTCACGATGATTTCCGCAAGATCCTCGGCCGCGGCGATGCGCCCGATTCCCGCGCACTCGACAAACTCGAACAGGCCTTCTTCGACGACGAGCCCGACACCCGGCCCACCAGCCCGCTGCAGTGCGAAAGCTTTGAACTCATCCACGCCCTCCAGGGCCAGGAGGCTGCCGCCATCGTCGCGCGCAGCGTGCGCGACGAGCGTCCGTTTTCCGTCGCCTTCGTCGACATGCGCATGCCCCCCGGCTGGGACGGGCTCGAAACCATCAAACACATCTGGCAGCACGACCCCGACCTGCAGATCGTGATCTGCACCGCCTTCTCCGATCATTCCTGGGCCACCATCACCGCCGAGCTCGGCCGCACCGACAAGATCATCGTCCTCAAAAAGCCCTTCGAGAACATCGAAGTCCTGCAGCTCGCCTGCGCCCTCTCCGAAAAATGGCGCCTCGCCCGCGCCGCCGGCATAAAGTTCGAACAGCTCGAGGCCATTGTCGCCTCCCGCACCGCCGACCTCGCCCGCGCCGCCGAACAGGCCGAACAGGCCAACGCCGCCAAGAGCGCCTTCCTCGCCAACATGAGCCACGAGATCCGCACGCCCATGAACGGCGTCATCGGCATGTGCGCCCTCCTGCTCGAGACCGACCTCGACGAAACCCAGCGCGATTACACCGAGACCATTGCCAGCAGCGGCGAAACGCTCCTCGCCCTGCTCAACGACATCCTCGACTTCTCCAAGATCGAAGCCGACAAGCTCGAACTCGAGAACCAGCCCTTCCTGCTCGACGAGGCCATTGCCAGCGTCATCAACCTCTTCGCCCCCAAGGCCTCCGAAAAGCGCATCGAACTCATCGCCGACCTCGACGAAAGCCTGCCGGTCTCCGTGGTCGGTGATGCCACCCGCCTCCGGCAGGTACTCTTCAACCTCGTCGGCAACGCCATCAAATTCACCGCCCGCGGCGAGGTCGCCCTCCATGTCCGCCGCCGTGGCGCCGGTCGCCTGCACTTCAGCGTCACCGACACCGGCATCGGCATCGCCGCCGACGACCTGACCCGCCTCTTCCAACCCTTCACCCAGGTGGACGTCTCGACCACCCGCCGCTTCGGCGGCACCGGCCTGGGCCTGTCCATCTCCCACCGCCTCGTCGAGCTGATGGGCGGAGAACTCACCGCCCAAAGCACGCCCGGCGAGGGCTCGAACTTCACCTTCACCCTCGATCTGCCCGATTCCGGCGAACCCTCCGTCCAAGGCCACAGCGCCGCCGACCCCGCTCCCCTCGCCGGCCGGCACATGCTCGTCGTCGACGACAACGCCACCAACCGCAAGCTGCTCACCCGCCTGCTCGCCAGTTGGAACGTCCTGCACCACGACGTCGCCAGCGGTCCGGAAGCCCTGGCCGAACTCCACCGCGCCAGCGCCGCCGGCCAGGCCTACGACCTCGTGCTGCTCGATTATCAGATGCCGGAGATGGATGGCCTGCAGTGCGCCCGCCGCATCCGCGCCGAACTCGCCACTCCGCCCGCCTGCCTGCTCCTTTCCTCCGTCGGGGTGCATCCCGACAGTGCCGTGCAGGAGGAAGCCGGTGTGGTCGGCTGCCTCTCCAAACCCCTGCGCCGCCATCTCCTGCTCGACCGCCTCCTGCGCGCCCAGTGGCGCCAGAACGAATCCATCCGCGTCGTCCCCTCCGCCCCGCCCTCCGCCCAGGTGGCTCCCCTCGCCCGCGTGCTGGTCGCCGAGGACAATCTGGTCAATCAGAAGGTCACCCGCGGCCTGCTGCAAAAGCTCCACCTCGAAGCCGAAGTCGTCTCCAACGGGCAGGCCGCCGTTGACCGCTTTAAGGAAGCCGATTTTGATCTGGTTCTCATGGATTGCCAGATGCCGGTGCTCGATGGATTTGCCGCGACCGAGGAGATCCGCCGCCACGAGCGTGCGACCGGCGCCCCCCGCACGCCGATTCTCGCCCTCACCGCCGGCGCCACCCTGGCCGAACGCAACGACTGCCTCGCCGCCGGGATGGATGACTTCATTGCCAAGCCGGTCAATCCCGACGCCCTCGTCACCTTCCTGCACCGCCACCTCTCGCTCCGGCCGGCGCCGATACCGAGCAATTCGACATGAGCCCGCCCGCCAGCCCGCGCCGCGTGCTCATCGTCGATGACACGCCCAATATCCACGATGATTTCCGCAAGATCCTCGTGCCCGGGACCGAGTCGAATCACACCACCATCGACGACCTCGAACGAGCGATGTTCGGCAGCTCGCGCGACGAGAGCCATGACCTGCCGGCCTTCCAGCTCGGCCATGCCTACCAGGGCCAGGAAGCCCTGCAGCTGGTGCAGGACAGCCTCGTCACCGACGCGCCCTACCAGGTCGCCTTCGTCGACATGCGCATGCCCCCGGGCTGGGATGGCGTGGAAACGATTCGCCGGCTCTGGGAAATCGACCCCCGGCTCCAGGTCGTGATCTGCACCGCCTACTCCGACTACTCCTGGAAGGAACTCACCCGCTCCCTCGGCACCTCCGACAGCCTCATCATTCTCAAAAAACCTTTCGATAACATCGAAGTCGTTCAGCTCGCCCACGCCCTCATCCGCAAGTGGGACCTCTCGCGCGAATCCGAGGCCCGCGTCGCCGACCTCGGCGCCACCGTCCGCCAGCGCACCGATCAACTCCGGGTCGCCGAAGACCGCTTCTCCGAGGCCTTCAGCGCCAGTCCGCTCGCCCAGTGCATCCAGACCCTGCCCGATGGTCGCATCGTGGAGGTCAACCACGCCTACGAGCTCCTCTTCGAGCTGGCCCGCGCCGAGGCCGTCGGCCATGATCCGACCACCTTTCCGGGCATCGGCGACAAGGGCGTGTGGCGACAAAGTCTCGGCCGGCTCGATCGCGGCGAATCAATCGAGGGCACGTCCGAAGTTCCCGCCACCGATACGCGCTCCAACCGCTATTTCCGGTTCTTCGCCCGGCGCATCACCATCAACGACCAGCCCCACTGCCTGTGGATCTTCCAGGAGGAAACCGCCCAGGTGGAGCTCGAGCGCCAGCTCCGCCAGGCGCAGAAGATGGAGGCCATCGGCCAACTCGCCGCGGGGGTCGCCCACGACTTCAACAACGTCATGACCGCCGTACAGGGCTTCACCCAGATCTCGCTCGAGCGGGAAGACCTCGCCCCCGACCTGCGCGCCGATCTCGAACAAGTCCTCGCCGCCGGCAAACGCGCCTCCGCCCTCACCCGCCAGCTGCTGCTCTTCAGCCGCAAACAGGTCGTGCAGGAGTCGCTCCTCTCGATGAGTCAGGTCGTCACCGACCTGCAGCCCCTGCTCGCCAAACTCGTCGGCAGCAGTTTCGAAGTCCTTTTCAATTGCCCGGACAACCTGCCGCCGGTGCGGGCCGACCAGGCCAACATCGAACAGGTCCTCCTCAACCTCGTCACCAACGCCCGCGACGCCCTCGGCCGCGAGGGCCGCATCGAGATCAGCGCCACGGTGGTGGAAGTCGACCCCTCCCTCCCCCTGGTCACCCATCCCGATGCCGCCCCCGGTCGCTACGTACGCATCGATGTCACCGACAATGGTCCCGGCATCAGCGATGAGGTCCTGCCGCGCATCTTCGACCCCTTCTTCACCACCAAGCCGGTCGGCGAAGGCTCCGGTCTCGGTCTGGCGACCAGCTACGGCATCGCCCGCCAGCACCGCGGCTGGATCGACGTCAGAACCCGCGTCGGCCACGGCTCCACCTTCTCCGTCTATCTGCCCATCACCGAAATTGTCGACGAACCGCCGCCCAGCGACTTCCCCGTCACCGGCATCCCCGCCGACTCGAGCCAGCTGCGCGGCACCGAACGCATCCTCATCGTCGAGGACGACGTGGTCGTCGCCCAACTCATCAGCTGCGTACTGCGCCGTCACGGCTACGACACGACCACCGTCGAGAACGGCCCCGACGCCCTGCGCAAGTGGCATGAAGCCGGCGGCTACGACCTGGTCTTCTCCGACATGGTCATGCCCAAGGGCATGAGCGGCACCGACCTCGCCACCGAGCTGCTGCAACTCCAGCCCGACCTGCCCATCGTGCTGGCCACCGGCTACTCCGAGGCCCTCGTGCAGGAAGCCGCCCCCAAGGAGCTGCTCGAGCGCTGTACCCTGCTGCTCAAGCCCTACGACATCGGCAAGCTCCTCCGCCGCATGCGGCAACTGCTCGAGCCGGCGCTGGAAACTTGAACGCTCGTCAAACGCGGAGCGGAAGGGCAAACCGTTCGGCGATGCGATCGTCCTTCTTCCGCCTTCCCCGCCACCGGTCCCCCGGACTCCTCCTGGCCCTCTGCACCACGTCGCTCGGGCTGGCCGCGACTTCGTTCACGGCCGCCGACGTACGGTGGACACCCTCACTCATCGCTCCAGATCTTTCACCCAACGGACGATACCTGGCCGCCATCACCGAGGATGCCAGCGGGATGCGTCATCTCGTCGTCACCGACCTGCAGACGGACCAGCTCTCCCCCCTGCGCGGTCACGAACGCCTGCGATTCACCCGCGTGTGGTGGCGCGATGACGCCCGCCTCATCGCCCAGGCCGAATACCCCGAAACCGGCTTCGAGGCGCTCTACCTTGTTCCCCGCGACAACCTTCAAGGCAACCGGCCCTTGGTGGGCGGACAGGCCATCTCCCTCATCGATCTACCGCGGCATCGCCCCGATCGCGCCATCATCAGTCGTTGGGGCTACAAGGGGCAGGAAAACATCGGCCCCGACCGCCGCGGCTATGCGCTTGAGGAGGTCGACCTCGATCGCCTGCTCGGCGGCCGCGACGTCTGGGACCTCAACCTGGAGTTCGACCCTCCCCACAGCTACCGCCGTCCCAGCGCCACCCCCTTTCCCGACTTTCGCGCCGATCTCGACGGCGAGCTCGCCCTCACCCTGCAGCACGAGGACAATGCCCTCGTCGCCCTCCATCTGCCGCCGGGATCCAACGATTGGCAGCGCCTTGCCTGGTTGCCCGGAAACGCCGTCGTCAAAGCCATCGAACCCGACCGCACGCACCTTTGGCTCGCCGAACTCAATGAAGCCGGCGAATCCGTCATCGTGCGCCGCCGCCTCACCGACGGCCAGGCCGAGGAACCCATCCTGCGCGACGCGACCTACGACCTGCGCCAGGCCTACCTCCACCTCGCACCCGACACCCGACAACCCGCCGGCGTCACCTTCACCGCTCAACGCTACCAACCCCACTGGATCGACCCGCGCTACGCCCGTGCCCACGCCGCGGTGCGCCAGCGCCCCGACTGGGACTACGTGCTCAAGGATGTCGACGAAACCGCCAACCGCTTCCTATTTCACGGCGGCAATGGCCGGGATCCCGGCGCCCTCCTGCTCGTCGATCTCGCCGCCGAAACCGTCACGCGCCTCGCCGATCTCGGCGCCGCCCTCGAGTCCACCACGCGTAGCCTGTCCCGGCCCATTGCCTACCCCACCGCGGACGGCCGGCGGCTCGACGGACTGCTCACGTTGCCGACGGGGGCCGCCAAGGAGAATCCGGCTCCGCTCCTCGTCCTGCTCGACGAGGAGCGCGCGCTTTGGACGACGTTCAATCCCTTCGTGCAGTACCTCGCCTCCCATGGCTACGCGGTCCTCCAGCCCAATTCCCGCCCCAACTCCGGTTTGATTCATCCCAACCCCCTCGCGGAACGCTGGGACACGCCTCGCGTGCTTAAGGATATCCTCACCGCCGTGCGCGGCGTCAGCGGTTCCGGCTACGTTGATCCGCATCGCATTGCCATCATGGGCAGCGGCATGCGGGGCTTTCACGCCGCCGCCTGCGCCACGGAGTCTCCCAACACCTTTGCCGCCGTGCTCACTCACCATGCCGTCTTTGACCTGGAGGCCTACGCGCGGCGCTACTTCGGCCGCGTTCGCAACGACGACGCCGACTACCTGCGCGAGCGTCTGGCCGACGCGAGCGAAGACGAGGAGGGCAACACGATCTCGCCGCTGCTGGCCGCCGACCGCCTGCGCGTTCCCGTCTTCATCGCCACCTATCGCGCCCACATCAACAGCATCTATTCCCAGGCCCGCCAACTCGCCGACTCCCTGCAGGAACGAAAGGTGCCCGTCATGATCTTTGCTCGCGAAACCGACCACCTGGGCCGCTACTCGCCCGCCGATTCCGAGGCCTACAACGAAGCCGTCATTGCCTTTCTGGCCGAACACCTGTCCGCAAATCCCTGAGCCCGCCATGGCCCGCCACACCATCGACGCCACCGCCCAACGCGCCGCGCAACTCATCCAGCGCGCCCCCGCCGACCTCGCCGCCGACGCGGTCCTGCGGGAGGCCTTCGCCCGCAACCGCCGTCTCTCGCCGGCCGAAAAACGCGCCATCGCCGGCGCCGTCTTCGCCGCCGCCCGCTGGCAACGCTGGCTTGATCCACGCGACCCGTTGCCCGTCCGCATCGCCGCCGCCCAGCGCCTGCAGGCGCGCTTCGATACCGATCCTGCCACCATCAAAATCCCCGCCCTCGCCGCCCTCGCCCTGCCCGATTGGGCACCCGCCGAAGTCGAACTCTCGGCCGCAGACCTCCGGACCCTGCAAAGTCCGCCGCCGCTCTGGCTGCGCACCCGGGCCGCCTTCACCCGGCGCATCAGCCGCTTCCTCGGCGACGTCACCCCGGCGCCGTCCCCCGCCGACCGCACCGGACTGCTGTATTCAGGCGACAAGGACATATACCGCACCGACCCCTTTCAGCAGGGCCACCTCGAGATCCAGGATCTCGGCTCCCAACTCGTCGGCCACGCCTGCGCCCCGGCACCGGGTGAAGCCTGGTGGGACGCGTGCGCCGGCGAGGGTGGCAAGACCCTCCATCTCGCCGATCTCATGCAAGGCAAGGGCCTCATCTGGGCCACCGATCGCCACACCGGCCGGCTCGCCCGACTCAAGCAACGCGCCGCCCGGGCGGAAGTCTTCAACTTCCGCAGCGCCGCCTGGGACGGTGGCGCAAAACTACCCACCAAGACCCGCTTTGACGGGATCCTCGTCGACGCCCCCTGCAGCGGCATCGGCACCTGGCGCCGCAACCCCCACGCCCGCTGGTCCACCACGCTCGCCGACGTCCAGGAGCTCGCCGTCGCGCAACGCCAGCTGCTCGAACACGCCCTCCCCGCCCTGAAACCCGGCGGTCGTCTCATCTACGCCGTCTGCACGCTCACCCGGACCGAGACCACCGCCCTCGCCGACGCCTTCACCGCCGCCCACCCCGAACTCGAGCCCCTTTCCCTCCTCGACCGCGGCCCCCAGGTCACGATCGGCCTCGCCGAATGGAACGCCAACGGCATGTTCCTCGCCGGCTGGACATTAAAATGACTTCAACCACGAACGGACACGAATACACACGAATAATCATGCGTTCCGAATCCGTTCTTCATTCGTGTTAATTCGTGTCCGTTCGTGGCTAAAAAAATCTCCTTCAAGCAGGTCCGCGCCGACTTCAATGATCTGCGCGCGGTCGTCCACTACACCCGCGCCGCGCACAAACTCGGGTTGTGGGCATCGGAACTGGCCGTATTCAAAGAATACCTACCGACCGATCCTGCCGCCCCCATCCTCGAGGCCGGGTGCGGCGCGGGCCGGGTGACGATGGGTCTCTTCGAACTCGGTCATCGCCATATCCACGCCTTCGATTTCGCCGAGGAACTCGTCACCATGGCGGAAGCTCTCTTCGCCGAACGCAGCACCAGCGAGGCCATCACGCTCTTCCACGCCGACGCCCGCCGGATCGCCCAAAGTAACGTAATACGTTACTCTTCCTTCGACGCGGTGCTCTTCATGTTCAACGGGCTCATGCAGATTCCCCGTCGCCGCAACCGCCGCGCGGCGATGCGTTCCCTGCGGGCGCTGGCCAAACCCGGCGCCGTTTTCATTTTCACGACGCACGACCGCGATCACTCCCCGCAGGAGCGTGCCTCCTGGTGGCGCGAAGCCCAGCTCTGGGCCGCCGGCAAACAGAACCCGCAACTCGTGGAGTTTGGTGACCGCTACTTCGAAGACGACCTCGGCCGCACCTTCATGCACCTGCCCGACCGCGCCGAGATCCTCGCCGACCTCAAGGCCACCGGCTGGACCCACACCTGGGATGCCATGCGCCGCGAGATCGCCAAGGAACCCCGCGCCGTCCGCGATTTCTCCGACGAATGCCGCTTCTGGGTCGCCCACGCCTGAGCTGTTTTCACAGAAGGCAACGAAGAGAACGAAGGCGATCAGGCTGAAGGCTTTGTTTTCCTTCGTTACCTTCTGTAAAAAATCGTTTCATCGCAGTGGCTTTGTTGCCCTCCGCTTCCTCCTGTAAAACCTTCCCGGCCATGAAGCGCCTCTTCGCCGCCGTCCTCTTCGCCTGCGTCGCCGTCCTCGCCACGCCGCAGCAATACCCGCAGATGGGGCCGGACATCTACAACACCACCGCCGAAGCCGCCCCGGCCATCGGCGAGGCGCTCCAACTCGCCCGCAAACAGGGCAAACACGTACTGCTCGATTTCGGCGCCAACTGGTGTGTGTGGTGCCACCGGCTGCACCATCTCTTCACCACCGATCCGCGCGTGCGCGACACCCTCAAGCGCAACTACATCACGGTCATGGTCGACGTGAACAAGCGCAACGGCGCCGCGCGCAACGCCGCCGTCGATGCCTACTACGGCAACCCCACCCGGCACGGCCTGCCCGTGCTCGTCGTGCTCGACGCCTCCGGCCGCCGCCTCCACACCCAGGAAACCGGCGCCCTCGAGGAGGGCGAGGCCCACTCGGCCGAGAAAGTGCTCGCCTTCCTCGAGAAGTGGGCCCCCGCCCGCTGACCCGCGTACCGGCAGACGTCACCTCACCGCATCCACGCGCTGGAACAACCATCCGCCCAGCACCAGGAACAACGCCGCCGGCACCCACATCAGCAGATCGGGCCGCAACTCCGGCGATTTCTCCAGCCACGATACGACGATCGTCAGAAAATAATAGCCCATCACCAGCAACAGCGCGACGCCGAGATTGGCCGAGGTTTCCTTGCGCGAGACTTTGATGCCGAGCGGCACCGCGATGAGGGCAAAGGCCAGTACCGCCACCGCCGTCGAGGCCTTTTCATTGATCGCCAACGCCACTTTCAGCGCCCCGTCGGCATCCCCCTCCTTCCGCAACTTCACCTGCTCCGCCTGAAGCTGCGCGTAGGTCATCCAACCATACTTGGTGCGGGCCTTGCGCTTGCTGAAGACCGCATCCACTTCGAAGGGCGGCAAGGGCAGCTCCTGCAGCGTCGCCGTCCCGTAGGTCCGGGCATAGTTCTCCGGATCCTCCGGCCGCAGCGCTTCACCCGCCGAATGTTCCAGCACCACGTTCAGCACCGCATTTTCCTCGTCGAAAACCACCGTACCCGACTCGGCCCGACCGTGCTCCGTAACCCGATTGCGGTCGTCGAGTCGCCAGAACCAGATGTCGCGCAGTTCGTTGCCCTCCTTGGTGTCGACGTAAAACACGACCCCGGGGAAATCGCGCACGAAGGTCTTCGGCACGATCGCGCTCATCGGATTCCTCCGCACCGCGTCGGCCAGGATCTGTTTATACGCGGTGCGCGCCCGCGGCATAAATTCGAAATTCACCGCAAGGGCCGCCGCCGCCGCCAGCACGCCCAACAGGATCACCGGCCGCATGATCGTGCCGAGACTCAGGCCCGCGGCCCGCATCGCAGTGATCTCGTTCTGCGCCGACATGCGACCCAGCACCAGCAGCACGCCCGTGAGGATGCCCATCGGCAGGGCGTAGGCCGCCACATACGGCACCAGCAACCCGATCAGGAAGAGAAAGGTTCCCGCCGAGATCTGCCCGCCGAGCACGTAGGCCATCATGTCCTTCAACACGTTGCCCAGGATCAGCACCGCCGCAAACAGACCCACCGCCGCCGCACAGGTCGTCGCCACGCTCCAAAACAAATGCCGCTGCAGTAGATTCATCCAGGTTCGTTCCTCGGCGCAGTAGAAACCAGCTTCGCCCCCGAATACACGCCCAGAATGCAGCCGCCTCATCCGCGGCTTCGGCTTTCTTTCGTGTCTTTCGTGTGTTTCGTGGTCTTTTTCCCGCCGTCCGCTTCGACCGCATGAACTACACGCCCGCCAAGCCGCCCCTCACCGGAGAGACCCTCGAGTCACTCTCCGCGCGCCTGCGTGCACACGGAGAACCCGCCTACCGCGCCAAACAGATCCTCGAGTGGCTCTACAAAAAGCGCGCCCGCTCCTGGGACGAGATGACCAATCTCTCCAAGCCCCTCCGCGCCTGGCTGGCCGACACCTTCGAGCTGCTGCCCCTCTCCCTCGTCCACGGCAAGCAGTCCCTCGACGTCACCGACAAACTCCTCCTCGAGCTCGGCGACCGCTCCCTCATCGAGACCGTCATCATCCGCGCCCCCCAGGAAGGCGTCGGCCTGGAACATTCCCGCAAGACCATCTGCATCTCCACCCAGGTCGGCTGTGCCATGGGCTGCAAGTTCTGCGCCTCCGGCCTCGCCGGCCTCAAACGCGACCTCAACGCCGGCGAGATCGTCGGCCAACTCCTCCACGCCTGCTACCGCGAGGACGCCCGCACCCCCCGCGCCCGCGCCGAGCTCGCCTCCTTCGACAACATCGTCGTCATGGGCATGGGCGAACCCCTTGCCAACTACGAGGCCATCGTCACCGCCCTCACCATCGTCAACGCCGACTGGGGCCTCGGCTTCGGCGCCCGCCGCATCACCCTCTCCACCAGCGGCCTCGTGCCCAACATCCTGCGCCTCGCCGACGAGCCGCTCGGCATCCGCCTCGCCATCTCCCTGCACGGCGCGACCGACGAGGTGCGTCAGCAGATCATGCCCGTCAACAAGGCCTATCCGCTGGCCAAGCTGCTGCCGGCGGTGAAGGCCTTCAGCGAAAAACACGGGCGCATGGTCACCCTGGAGTTCATCCTCATCGAGGACGTCAACGATGCCCTCGACCAGGCCGAAAAACTGCGCGACATCGCCCTCGATCTCCACGCCCACGTCAACCTCATCCCCTACAACACCGTCGAGGGCCTGCCCTGGAAACGCCCCTCGATCAACCGCCAGGAAGCCTTCGCCAACATCCTGCGCAAGGCCCGCGTATCCGTCACCCTGCGACGCGAAAAAGGCCACGACATCGACGCCGCCTGCGGCCAGCTCCGCCTCAAGACCGAAAAGGAACGCGAACCGGCCGGCGCCTGAGCGTCCGTAGTGGCCTTCCCGCCCCCCCCCAAACGCCCCACCCTTTCGCCTCCGGCTCAAGCGCGGCCACACCTGCCCCCGCATCACACCGCAACCCGACCCCGTAGCCGCGTTGGAGCGCAGCGACAACGTGGCCACCTCCGCTCAGCACGAATCCGCGACGCGTTTATTCCACCACGTCCACCAGAGATCTCCAAACTCCTCCGCTGCCGGGTGTAGACCTTCCAATTCCGGCACGCAGGCCACCGTAAAGGGCCAGTCAACGGACCGCTTGACCAGTCCCTTGCGCACCGGATTTTCCGCAATGTAACTCACCAGAGAGGCAAAAGCATCGCCTCCGGTTTCCCGTGTTCGCAGCACGTGATCGTGGGCCTGCTTTTGCAGCCGAATGCCCACTGGCAGACTGGCGTTGATGAAGCGCCGCAACGCCCGCACAAACAAGCGCTGGTCGCTTTCGGCGACTACGCCGGCCACCAGCAGATGCAGGTGATCGGGCATGGCCACGGCCGCAGGGACGACCACACGATATTTCAACGCGTCCCGTTCAAGGCGCTCCCGGAAAACGACAAACCACTCCTGTGTTAGCCAACCTGTCGCCCGATCCTGCATGGCCATGGTCCAATGCACAAAAGCGATCCCGCGATACCGCTCCGGCATTAGTCGCGGAAGATGTCCGCGCCGCTGAGAGTTCGCCTGACCCGAAGTCGACATACACCCACCGCACCACGCTTTCGCCTTCAGCTCAAGCGCGGCTACTCCCCTTCGCCCCGCACCGCACCTGCCCGTAGCCGCGTTGGAGCAAAGCGACAACGTGGCCAGTCCGCCCCGCCCAAACGCCTCACCCTTTCGCCTCCGGCTCAAGCGCGGCTACACCCGCCCCCATCACACGGCAACCCATCCCGTAGCCGCGTTGGAGCGCAGCAACAACGTGGCCCCTCCGCTTGCTCGGTCAGCCGACCGCACTTCACTCACTCACACATACCGTCTCGCCCCCTTCCCCATGTCCGACTTCAAATCCCTCACCGACGCCGAATGGCGCGCCCGCCTCAACCCCCAGCAATACCACGTGCTCCGCGAAGCCGGCACCGACCGCCCCTTCGGCGCGGCCTACGAACGCTTCAAGCACGAGGGCGGCGGCACCTACGTGTGCACCGGTTGCGGCTCCCTGCTCTTCACCTCGGAAACCAAATTCGACGCCCGCTGCGGTTGGCCGGCCTTCTTCGATCCCGCCGATCACGACGCCCTCACCCTGCGCCGCGACTCCAGCCACGGCATGACCCGCGTCGAGGTGCTGTGCGCCACCTGCGGCGGCCATCTCGGCCACCTGTTCGAAGGCGAGGGTTTCGCCACGCCCACCAATCAACGCTATTGCATCAACGCGACTTCGCTCCGCTTCATCCCCGATGACGATGATGCGGACGAAGACTGAGCCTTCTCCGGCGCTGCCCGGGGTCTCCACCAACCGCTCCTGGCGCGGCTGGTGGCTCTTCCTCGTCATCGGCCTGCTGGGCTACGCCCTCCTCACCTTCGGCGTCTACGCCCTGCATGAATGGGGCGGCGTCGACGAACGCCCCGCCTACGCGCTCATGATTCTGCTCGTCATGGCCGGGAATTTTTTCGCCAACCGTCGGGTGGTCTTCCCCGCCGGTCGCACCGGCGAGCCCGCCCGCCAGGCGATCCGTTTCCTCGGCGCCGCGCTCACCTTCCGCGTCGTCGAGTTTCTCCTCTTCTCCCTCTTCATCGGGCCGCTCGCGATCCACTACATCGCCGCCATCGCCCTCACGTCCGCGCTGTCCTACTTCGGCAAATACTACGTGTTCGCCCGCTGGGTGTTTCGTTGAGCGTTCGGCCACCACCAGATCAACACCGCCGCAGCAATGACCAGGACCGGAATAAGGTGCCGCTGCTCCACCAGACTCACGATCGAGTCCCCCAGATCCGCCACCTGTCTCGCATAGAGCGCGTTCTCCACGGACGGAAAATCCTGGAAAAACTGAAAGTAAATCACCGCGGCGGTCGACACGATCAGCCAGCCCAACACCGCCCCGATGCCGAGACCGCGCCGCAGCCACCGCCGGCGCATGAACACCAGCGGCAGCAGCACCAGCGCCCACGCCGCCAGCGAAAGCAGGGTCGCGCTCATCCGCACCCGGGCCACCCCGCTGATCCGCCCCCAATAGATCTCGATGAAAGCCAGCATGCACCACACGACCAGATAGGTGGGCAGGCCCGGCCGGCTCCACGACCGGCGACGCACGCCGGCCACCGCGCCCAGCAGCACGACCGCCATCCAGTACCCCGTCACGACCAGATTGGCGGCCAGCCAAGCCCACCCCGCCAGCACCACCACGCGCCCGGCGCCGCGCAACCACGCGATCGGCCACCGGCGAATCCAGCCCCAGGCCAGTCCCAGGCCCGTCGCGAGGGCCAGCGACAAACCCACGTAAAGCAGGGGCGGGATCAATCGCACGCGATGATAGGGGAACCAGTCCACCGCGCTGTACCAGCGCACGTCGTCCCATACCAGGCCCGGTCGCATGTCCACCACGCCGGTCTGCATGGCTCCCATCGGCAGCCAGCGGAACACCGACCGCCGGTCGCCTGCCGCCGCGCCAAAGGGCAACCGACGGGCTTCCGTTCGCTCCTCGTGCGCCGGGTCCAGCACGTCCAGCGTCGCCGCAAACCCGCTGCGCTCCTCATTGCGGTATCCGATTGTCCATGACGCCGGAATCACAACGCGAGTCTGCGCCGGCAACACGGCCGGGATCCACGTCCAGCCGGCCCGGTAGCGATCCCGCGCCGGCAGGTTCACCAGCTCGATCGCGGCAAACCGCACCTCCGGAAATCGCTCGTGATACCAAAACTCGCCTTCCCGCACCGCATTGAACTGTACCCGTATCGACGACAGGCCGGGCTGCTCGTCCACCATCGGCAGCGTCAGCACGAATTCCGCCGAGCGGCCGTCATCGCTCCAGGCGAATCGCGCGCCGTCCCACAGCAGCAGTTCGCCGGCGTCATCGTAGACCTGATACGACAGCATCGCTCCTTCCGTCAGGGGCTCGGTGACCCGGTAGGTGCCCGTCACGTCGAGCCGCTGGGTGGCCGGATCAAAGCGGGCCCGGACGGCCAGCGCGTATTCCGGCGCTTCCATTCCCGCCTCCATGGCCCGGCCATCCGTCGCCCGGGAAAAATCCAGCCGCAGGTCGGCCGCCCGCCCCACGCCGCCCTCCGCGGCCCGCGCGGTGGCCGCCGCCAGGCCCAGAAGAAGCCAGACGGAAAGTCCGATGCGACTGAACAGGCTCCGGCTCATTCGTGCAGTCTCTCCGAGTGGTTGATGATGAGCCGGGTCAGCGTTTCCTGGTCGACGCCCGGATCCCAGGCTTGCCAGGAGCCGTCGGGGCCGTTCTCCACGGCCCCGTGCTGCGCCCCGATCGTGCGCCCCCAGTGGTCCCAGCCGTTGCCACTGAAGGTGAATGGGATCGGCAGGCCCAGCTCTTCCAACACCATTACCGGCAGGTCCTGCAGGCCGGCCATCGCCTCCACCCGCTGCGACGGACGGTCGAAGCCCACCAGCACCAGCGGAACCGTGTCGGGCAGCGCCCGCGGTTCCTGTTGCTCGAAGTAGGCCGCCAGTTCCACATCGATCGCGCTGTCGTGATCGCCATAGATCGCGATCAGGCAGTCTTCCAGCACCCCGGCCTCCCGCAGGCGTTCGACAAACAACCGCAGCGCCTCGTCGACGTAGCGCACCGAGCGCACGAATTCCGCCTCGATCCGCCCCGGCTGCAGGCCGCGCGCCGTCGCGACGTAGTGATAGGGGTGGTGGTTGGTCAGCGTGATGACGTGCAGAAACAGCGGGGTGCCCGCCGCATCGGCCGCGATCACCCGCCGCGCCGCTTCTCCCAGGACGGCCTTGTCCGACCAGCCCCAGCCGATGCGTTCGGTGAGCGGCAGGTCGTCCTTGAACAGCATTTCATCGTAACCCAGGGCGCGGTGCGCCTCCGCGCGGTGCCAGAACACGCCGTTGAAACCATGCATCGACATCGTGTGGTAACCCGCCGCCCCCAACACGCGCGGCATCGACGCAATCCGATCCAGATGCTGCGTCACATACACCGGCGGGCGCGGCACCGGCACCGTGGAGGTGAGAACCAGAAACTCGCCGTCCGTGGTGCGACCACTGGCCGTGTTGTCGACCGCATTGCTGAACCAGACGTTTTGGCGGGCCAGGCCTTCCAGGAACGGCATCACCGGCCGCCCGCCCGCCCGCGCGCCGATCACCAGGCCGTCCACCGACTCGAGTTGTACATAAATGACATGCTTGCGCGGGCGCGTCGGATCCGGCACCGGTCGGGTCGCCGCGCGCTCAGCCAGGTAGGCCCGAAACGGTGCCGGATCGAGATCGTCCAATCGCGACCGACGCCACAGCCGCTTTGTCGTGTCGACCAGGTCAAAAAGAAAGTACCCGCCGTAGCCGAGACGCTCGACCGCCTGCGAGTTGATCAACCGGTTGCTCAGCAGCAACCAGTCCCGCCGCGGCCAGTTGGCCACGATCACCAGGGCCGCCAGCAGCGCCCAGGCCGCGAGGGCAAGCCTTCCTCGCCAGCGCTTGAAAATCGCCCTCCCCTCCATCACCGGCTCCCTCCGACCTCGCCGAGCGCGACCAAACGGACCGACAACGCGGCGACGGAAGGATCGGCAGGAGAAAACGACATGGCTGGGCTGGAGGCTCGGGATGCGCTCGCGGGGAGCAATGCAATTTCCATGACAGCCGATGGAGGCGTTTCCCCCATCCGGGAACCGGATACATTACATTTTCGAAAGGTTGCGGCTGAAAACTTGAAGTCGCCGAAGGCTGGCTATTGATCCGATTCTCCTTCCCTCTCGAACCCCCATGATCGAAGTCAAAGGTCTCTCCAAAACCTATGGCAACAAGCCAGCGGTCCGCAATGTGAGCTTCAAGGTCGAGCGTGGCGACATCCTCGGCTTCCTCGGGCCCAACGGCGCCGGCAAGTCCACCACCATGAAGATGATCACGGGCTTCCTGCGCCCGACCGCCGGCACCGCCATCGTCGGCGGCTACGACGTCACCCAGGATCCCGTCGCCGTGAAACGCCAGGTCGGCTACCTGCCCGAAAGCGCCCCGTCCTACGGCGAGATGACCGTGCACGAGTTCCTCGTCTTCATCGCCGAAGCCCGCGGCTTTCGCGGCAACGATCGCGCCGCCCCCGTCGAACGCGCCGTCCGGCTGACCCATCTCGAGTCGGTGCGCCACCAGACCATCGAAACCCTCTCCAAGGGCTACAAGCAACGCGTCGGTTTTGCCCAGGCCCTCCTGCACGATCCCGCCGTGCTCATCCTCGATGAACCCACCGACGGTCTCGATCCCAATCAAAAGAACGAGGTGCGCGCCCTCATCAAGGAGCTCGCCACCGAAAAGGCCGTCGTCCTGTCGACGCACATTCTCGAGGAGGTCGAAGCGATCTGTAACCGCATCATCCTCATCTCCGAAGGGCGCGTCGTCGTCGACGAAACTCCCGCCGTCTTCCAGGCCCGCCAGCCCGGCGCCCGCCTCGACGCCATCTTCGCCTCACTCACCAAATCCGACGTCTGAGTCCACCGTAGGACTTCGCACTTCGGTCACAGGATTTCCTCCCCCCCGATCCCGGACTTCACCGCCATGCAGCAGGTCATTCCCGTCTTCAAACGCGAGTTCCTCGGCTACTTCCGCTCCCCCGTAGCCTACGTCTTCCTCATCGTCTTCCTCGTCGCCGCCGTCGGCCTGGCCTTCTTCGTCGGCCAACTCTTCGAGGCCGGCCAGGCCAACCTGGAGCCGATGTTCTTCTTCTTCCCCTGGCTCTTCCTCCTGCTCGTGCCCGCCGCCGGAATGCGCCTGTGGTCGGAGGAGAAACGCACCGGTACGGTCGAGCTGCTCTTCACCCTGCCCATCACCACCCTCGAGGCCGTCCTCGGCAAATACCTCGCCGCCTGGACCTTTCTCTGCGCCGCCATCGCGCTCACCTTCCCGATGGCGCTCACCATCGGCTACCTCGGCGATCCCGACTGGGGCGTCCTGCTCGTGAGCTACCTGGGCAGCATGCTCATGGCCGGTGCCTACCTCGGCGTCTGCTCGCTCACCTCCGCCCTCACCAAGAACCAGGTCATCTCCTTCGTCATCAGCGTCACCGCCTGCTTCATCCTCATGCTGCTCGGCTGGAGCGTCTTCAGTGACTTCATGGAGAGCTACCTGCCCGTCGCCCTCGTCGACGTCATCGCCAACTTCTCCTTCATCACCCACTTCGAGCCTTTCAAAACCGGCATCGTCGATCCCTCCGACGTCATCTTCTTCCTCTCCCTCACCGGCTTCACCCTCTTCCTCAACGTGGTCGCCCTCGAACGCTGATCCGCCTCGCCCGCTCCAGCCATGAAACCCAGCGCCAAAGTCACCGCCACCGGCCTCCTCTTCGTCGGCCTCGTGCTCGTCAACTACCTCGCGTCGCAGCTGCCCTTCCGCGCCGACGCCACCGCCGAGAACATCTACACGCTTTCACCCGGCACCAAGTCCCTCCTGGGCAAGATCGAAGAGCCCGTCACCCTCGATTTCTACTACACCCGCAACGCCGAGGGCGTGCACATCAACTACAAGAACTACGCCGCCCGGGTGGAGGAAATGCTGCGCCAGTACCAGCGCGCCGCCGGCGGCAAGATCATCCTCAACGTCATCAACCCCGAACCCGACACCCCCGAGGAGGAGGCCGCCGCCCGCGCCGGCCTGCAGCCTCAGGTCTTCCCGGGTTCGATGAGCCAGATCTACTTCGGCCTCTCCGCCACCCAGGCCGACCTGCAGGAAACCATCCCCGCCTTCAACCCGCGCCGCGAACAATTCCTCGAATACGACCTCTCCCAACTCATCCACAGCGTGCAGGTCTTCGAGAAACGCCGCCTCGGCCTCATCAGCTCCCTGCCCCTCAAGGCCCCGCCCTTCAATCCCATGATGGCGCAGATGGGTCAGCGTCCGCCCCAGGACCAGTTCATCATCGGCGAATGGGAACGCACCTTCGAAATCGTGCCCATCGAGGCCGAAGCCACCGAGCTGCCCGCCGATCTCGACGTGCTCGTGATCGCCCATCCGCAGGGCCTGTCACCAAAACTTAAATACGCCATCGACCAGGCGCTGCTCGGCGGCACGCCCGTCCTGCTCGCCCTGGATCCGTCCAACGAGCACTTCAAGCGCCAGACCAACCCGCAGATGATGATGATGGGCGGCGGCGCCCCCAATGTCTCCTCCGACCTGCCCGACCTGCTCGAAGCCTACGGCATCACCTACGTGAGCGGCGCCATCACCGGCGACCTCCAATACGGCGCCCAGGTCCAGACCGGCACCGGCCAGATCGCCACCTACCCGCATTGGCTGCAGCTCCCGGCCGAGGCCTTCAACCAGGAGGTCACCCCCACCGCTCAGCTCAACACCATGGTGCTCATCGAGACCGGTCATCTCGCCCTCGCCTCCGGCAGCGACCTCACCTTCACGCCGCTCATCCAGACCTCCGAACAGGCCGGCGACATCCCGCCCTCCGTCCTCCAGTTCGGCGTCTCCGACAACCTCGCCGGCGAAGTCTCCGTCTCCGGCCAGCAAACCCTCGCCGCCATGGTCACCGGCACCTTCAAGACCGCCTTCCCCGACGGCCCCCCCAGCGATGGATCCGCCGAAGGCGAGGATTCCGAAAATCCAAAATCCGAAATCCAAAATCCAAAATTAACCGAAGGTTCCGCCACCCTCGTCATCGTCGCCGATGCCGATTGGCTCATGGACGCCTACTCCGTGCGCCGCATCAACCTCTTCGGCATGCAGGCCGCCGAGCCCATCAACGACAATCTCGCCTTCGCCTCCAACCTGGTCGAGTTCCTCTCCGGCTCGCAGGACCTCATCTCCATCCGCACCAAGGGCAGCTCCCAGCATCCCTTCACCGTCGTGCGCGAGATGGAGGCCGACGCCCAGCAGCGTTATCAGCAGCAGCTCGAAGCCCTCGAGTCCCGCCTCAGCGAGGTCCAGACCCAGCTCTCCCAACTCCAGGCCCAGGTCGGAGAAGGCGGCACCCTCGTCGCGCCGCCCGAGGTCGCCGCCAGCATCGCCGAGTACCAGGCCCAGGAGGCCGAGATGCGCCGCGAGCGCCGCGACATCCGCCGCGCCCTCCGGGAAGACATCAACTCGCTCAAGCACCAACTCGTGCTGATCAACCTGCTCGGCGCCCCGCTCGTCCTCGCCGGCTTCGGCATCTGGTTCAACCAAACCCGTCGCCGCCGCCACTGAGCCGCCGCCCCCGACCCCAGCCTTCAAACCCGACTTCCTCCGTCCGGTCATGAACCTGAAAAACCTCTCCCTCGCCGTCGTCATCCTCGCCGTTCTCGCCGGAGTGGCCGCCTTCCTCAACCGCCCCGCGCCGCCGCCCGAAACCGATCCTCGCGTCGGCCAGCCCCTCCTCGCTACCGAGACCGCCAACGCCGCCCAGTCCCTCACCCTCACCCAGGGCACCGCCACCGTCACGGTCACCCGTGACGGCGAGTCCGACACCTGGCGCGTGAGCAACTACCACAACCTGCCCGCCAGCCTCAGCAAGCTGCGCAGCTTCGTCAAAGGCCTCACCGACGCCAAAATCAACCGCGTCGTCACTCGCAGCGCCGACCGCGCCGCCCGCCTCGATCTCGACACCGCCTCCGTATCGCTCACCACCGCGGACGGCGAAACCTGGTCGGTCGACCTCGGCAAAACGGCCGAACGTGGTGGCCGCTACCTGCGCTTCGACGAGGCCGCCGATGCTCCCGCCTACCTCGCCGAATTCAGCGCCTACCTCGACACCACCGCCAAGAACTGGGCCGAGTCCAAACTCGTCGCCGCCGAACGTGACCAGATTGCCTCGATCACCCTGACCTTCGCCGCGGACGACGAAGCCCCGCTCACCCTCACCCGCGAATCGCCCACCGCCGACTGGACCGCGTCCGACTTGCCTGAGGGCAAGCAGGTCAAGTCCGGCGCCATCAGCACGCTCCTCTCCACCGCCACCAACCTGCGTTTCACCGACGTGAGCGAGCCCGACCACACCGACGCCGTCGACGCCGCCGCGCACAGCCGCACCCTCACCTTCAAAACCTTCGGCGGAGAGGAATTCACCGTCACCCTCGGCCGCCGCCCGGAGAAGACCATCGTCAAGCAGCCCGAGCCCGCCAACCCGGCCGCCGCCGCCGCCGAAATGGTGGCCGAGGCCACCGCGTCTGCCGAACCCAAGTCCGGCGAAGAGGTCGTCGAGGACCTCACCGAAACCATCCCCGCCGGTCCCACCTACGCCAAAGTGAACGGTCCGGCTGCCGTCGCGCCCCTCGCCTCTTTCAACGACACCCTGGCCTTCAAGATCTCCGACTACAGCTTCACCAGCCTCCCGGCCAACCGCGAAGCCCTCCTCGAAGACGCCCCCGCCCCAGCCGCCGTCGAACCGCCCCCCGCCGAGCCCGCCACCAACTAACCCATCCCGGTGGCCTCAGCCGGCCGACCGATCGCGGTGCAGGCTCCCCTACCGGAGGAAAATGCCGGCTCAAGCCGGCACCACGCCACTCCACCCGCCCCCCACCCACCTGTCACCTATTGGGTGACAAGTGGCTCGCCCCGCCCACCAAACCCGCAACCTCCACCCCCGTAGCGGCGGCTTTAGCCGCCGACTCCCACCTGCCCGAACGCCGGCTAAAGCGGTCCTCCGAGCCATCACGTGCACCCAACACCGATCCACCTGTCACCTATTGGGTGACAAATGCCGCCCCAAGCCACTTGTCACCTATTGGGTGACAAACGCGCCGCTCCGCCGGCTCACCACAGAAAAACCCAAGCTCGAAATGCCGGCTGAAGACCGGCACTACGCCACTCCTCCGCCTACCCCAAGCCACTTGTCACCTATTGGGTGACAAGTGGGCCGCGCAGCCCCTTTAACTTCCCGCTTGAGTTCGCATCATTACATGCCGATACGTTGATGCGTAATGACTCAAGACCGGGCCATCTCCTCCCTTTTCACCGCCGACCGCCCGCTGCGTTCCCTCGAATTTTTCCCGCCCAAGAGCGACGAAGGCGTCGTTGCCCTGCGCGAGACCGCGACGGCCCTGCGGCCCATTGACTGGGACTTCGTTTCGGTCACCTACGGCGCCGGCGGCAGCACCCGCGATCGCACCGCCCAAGTCGCCGCCCTGCTCAAGGACGAGCTCGGTTTCACGGTGATGCCCCACCTCACCTGCGTGGGCCACAGCCGCGCGGAGTTGCACGCCCACGCCGACCGCCTGCATGCCGATGGTTTTCGCAACATCATGACCCTGCGCGGCGACCCGCCCAAGGGCGAAACCACCTTCACGCCCGCGGCCGACGGCCTGCGCTACGCGAACGAACTCGTTACCCTACTTAAGGACCGTCACGCCGATTTCTGTCTAGGGGTCGGCGGCTATCCGGAAAAGCACCCCGAGGCGACCTCACTCGAAGTCGATCTCGACCACCTCAAGCGCAAGGTCGACGCGGGCGCTGATTTCATCACCACCCAGCTCTTCTTCGACAACGCCATCTACTTTCGCTTCGTCGACCAGTGCCGCGCCCGCGGCATCACGGTGCCGATCGTGCCCGGCATCATGCCGGTCCTCTCGCTCAAGCAGATCACCCGTATCGCCACCCTGTGCGGAGCCACCCTCCCCTCCGCCCTCACCCGTCGGCTCGACGTGGCGGCTGAGAATCCCGACGTGGTGGAGATAATCGGCATCGACTGGGCGCTCGACCAGATCCGTGATCTCGTCGCCCGCGGCGCCCCCGGCTACCACCTCTACATCCTCAACCGCGCCCGCCCCGCCCTCGCCCTCGCCGCCGGCCTGGCGGGGTAAGGTCGCGTCCTTGACTGGCTAGAACTTCTGGCCAGACTGCCTGGTATGCAAATCGGCACCTTCGAGGCGAAAAACAAACTGTCGGCCTTGGTGGAACGGGCGGAGAAAGGTGAGGTGATCGAAATCACGCGCCACGGGAGGACCGTCGCAGAATTGCGGCCGGCTATCGGAAAGCATCGGCCGGCCCCGAAGTTCGGCAGCGAAGCCAATCTGGTCGAGTACATCGCCGAGGATTTCACGGCCCCCCTGGAGGATTTCGCCGATTACGCCCCGCCTACGTCGTCGTGAATCTCCTGCTGGATACCCACAGCCTGTTGTGGTTCCTGGCCGGAGATTCCCGCCTGAGTCGCAAGGCACGCCTTGCCATCGAATCCCGTCGCAACACCTGCCTGCTCAGCGACGCCAGCCTCTGGGAAATCTCGATCAAGCAATCGATCGGCAAGCTTCGTCTCGCGGAGCCCTTCGAATCCCGGCTCATCGCCGCCTTGGAACGTAATGCCATCCAGGCTCTTCCGCTCAAACGGTCGCATCTCATGGGCGTCGCGAGTCTTCCGTTCCATCACCACGATCCCTTCGACCGCCTGTTGATCTCCACCGCGCTGGTCGAAAACCTTCCGATCGTCACGGACGACCCCGCTTTCACAGCCTACCCGATCAAAGTCCTGTGGTGAGGACCGTCCGCTCACTTCATTGATCGGGTATCAACCGATCGAGCGTCTCGAATCGGTAGCCTCGCCGCAGCAATCGCGGAATCACCCGATCCAACACCGCGGCCGTCACGGCTCCTCGCTCTCGGCCGTCGTGCAGGATGATGATACCGCCGTCGATCGACAGCCAGTCGATCAGTCCTTCGAGCATCCGCGGCGAATCGATCCAATGGTCGAGCGGAAACACGGTCCCCATCACCGCGTGATGCCCTTGCTGTTGCACCCAGGCAAGTTGCTCGGCGGTGCCGAAATCAGATGACGGACGATACCACCGGGTTCGACCCGCCTCGGGAAGGATCCGCGCGCACGCTTCAAAATCGGCGATGAACGTATCCAGCGAAAGGCTCGACGACGGGCGGGTGGTGCGCAGGTGGTTTCCCAACCGGTGACCTCGCTTCACCAACGCATCGATTTGAGAAGACTCGGTGACATGGTCCGCGGTCACGAAGAAGGTCGCCTTAACCTGATGGCGATCCAAGACGGCGAGAATCGCCTCGGTTTGCGGGCTGGGAGCGTCATCGATAGTCAGATAAAGCAGCTTCTCCGTCGTCGTTCCTCGGAAGGTTATTCCTGGTGCCATTCGCTGCAGTCCCCAACTCAGCAGGTAGGGGCTGAAGACAGTCACTGTCCCCGCGATCGCCAATGCGATCAACAGTCTCCGTTTCCAGCGTCCGCCGGTCCGTTCCGAGCTCATTGCTCCTCTCCGTCCTCCCTCCGTGGCCTCGGTGTTCCCTCGGTGGCCTCTGTGTCAACAAATCCGACGCGCTTTAGTCCTCCGCCCATCCCCGTCCCCGTCACCCGCCCGCCATCACCGGCCGGAATCCTGCCTCGCGCAGGATCTCGGCCACCTGCTCGCGCTTGTCGCCCTGGATCTCGATCACCCCGGCCTTCACCGTGCCGCCGCAGCCGCAGACCTTTTGCATGCGTTTGGCGAGCTGCTGCTTTTCCGGCTCGCCGATGCCCACAAAGCCCGAAACGGCGGTCACCGTCTTGCCGCCCTTGCCGCCCGTCAGCCGGCGGATCTCCACCCGCCCGCGGTTCGTATTGGGCTGACCGCGCCGGGACGTCTTCACTGGCTCCTCCGACGCCGATACGCTTGGCTCTGGTCCGGCCGGCAGATTCGTCAAACCACTCAGGGCTCCGAACGGGTTCTGCCCCAGCCCCGAACCGCCATCCGTCGAAATCTTGTTTCCCTTGGCCATGGTCGCTCTCCTCGATTTCAGCGTTTCGATTTTTCAGCTTTTCAGCTTTTTCCGCCCCCGCACACCCCGGCCGGAATGTTGCCCTCGCCTTCCAGAAACATCTGCGCCTTGGCGTAGCTGCGGTTCTGCAGGAAGTGCACCAGCCGCGGTGGCAAGGTATCGCGCCCGGCCGCCAGCAGCGCGTCGAGTTGCGCCATTTCCGTGCCGATCACCGCGCCGTCGCCGCGCGTGATCGCGGCCATCAGCGTGTCCAGAGAGGTCTTAATTTCGTTCTGCATCCGTCAAATAGGGTTATTAATGCCGTTCCTGTCCGGAGTTAGTTCTTCTCAAACTTGCACGCAACCCCGGTCTGCACTTCGGGAAGACGCTTGAGAAAAGCGGGCCGATCCTTTGCCCTCGCCGCCAAATCTTTATATTCAAGCACCTTTCCGATGCTGAACCGCGACCGCCGTCCGCCGACGTCTCGCGGTTTCCTTTTCTGCGACACCACTCATGAATCCCACTTCCCTTTCCACCGGCGCCAATGCCGAGGTCTTCGAGACGCTCTACGCGCAATGGCTGGAAAACCCCGATTCGGTTGACGCCACTTGGCGCGCCTTCTTCCAAGGCTTTTCGCTCGGCCACTCCGGCGGCCCCCTCACCACCGCCGCCGCCACCTCCGCCGGGGTGCACGTGGTCGACAGCCGCAAGCAGGTCATGGCCATCCGCATGATCAACGCGCACCGCTCGCACGGCCACCTGCAGGCGCATCTCGATCCGCTCAACCCGCCCCCACCCGCTCACCCGAAGCTCGCCCTCGAGGCCTTCGAGTTCACCGAGGCCGACCTCGACGATTCCTACACCCTCACCCGTTACAAGGGCGGCGGCCAGATGAAGCTGCGCGACATCGTCCGCACGCTGCACCAGACCTACAGCGGCACCATCGGCGTCGAATACATGCACGTCGGCGACATGGAGGCGCGCGACTGGCTCCAGGCCCGTATGGAGGCCTGCAACAACCAACCCTCGTTCGATACCTTCCGCAAAACCCAGATCCTGCGCCGCGTCCTCAAGGCCGAGATCTTCGAGCAGTTCCTGCACAAGAAGTTCGTCGGCCAGAAGCGCTTCGCCCTCGAGGGTGGCGAGACCATGATCGCCGCGCTCGACGCGCTGCTCGAAAAATGCCCCGAAGTCGGCGTCGAGGAGATCGTCATGGGCATGGCCCACCGCGGCCGCCTCAGCGTGCTCGCCAACATCCTGC
>CBFGUO010000031.1:0-77872 GCA_965652375.1 uncultured Opitutus sp. | reverse complement strand
GCGGGTCGCAGCAGATCTGGCGCAGGCGCAGGAGCGACTGGAGGATGTTGAAGCGTTCACGGTCGAACTGGCGGGCGTTCTCGACCTTGAGCAGGAGCTGGCGGGCGCGCTTGAGTTCGGCGTCGTAGAGTTTGCGCTGGGCGCCGTCCAACTCGCACACCAGGTCCTCCTCGGTGCGCTCGGGCAGGTCGCGGGCGACCTCGCGTTTGGTGCGGCGCAGGAGGAAGGGGCGCACGCGGGCGGCGAGGCGGGTGCGGGCGCCGGCGGGATCCTGTTTCTCGTTGTAGAGGCGTTGGAAGGAGGCCTGGGTGCCGAGCAGGCCGGGCTGGGCGAAGGCGAGCAGGCTCCAGAGGTCTAGCAGGCGGTTTTCGATCGGGGTGCCGGTGAGGACGAGGCGGTGTCGGGCGGGCAGGTCGCGGGCGGCGCCGGCGGTGGCGCTGGAGGGGTTCTTGATGTTCTGGCCCTCGTCGAGGATGACGGCGTCCCAGGAGACGGCGGCGAGGTCGGCGGCGCGCAGGCGGAGCTGGGTGTAGTTGACGACGAGGAGGCCGGGTGTGTCGGGCAGCGGCTGGCGCGGTTCGATGCGCGCGGTGGCGAGGGCAGGCGCGAAGCGGGCGGCTTCGTTGACCCAGTTGGGCACGACGGATTTGGGGCAGACCACGAGCGCGCGGAAGGCGCGCTGATTTTGGATTGGCGGGCTGTCGCTTGCGCTCGGTATCGATTTTGGATTTTCGATTTCTCTTCCCGGCTGGTCCTGGAGCCAGAGAAGCCAGGTGAGGGTTTGCACGGTTTTGCCGAGGCCCATGTCGTCGGCGAGGATGCCGCCGAGGCCGAGGGAGGCGAGGTGGGCGAGGTAGTGGTATCCTTCCTGTTGATACGGTCGCAGCTCGGCCGAGAGTGCGGCAGGCACGGGAGGCGGAGGCAGCGCGCGCAGCTCGGCGGCGCGCTGGCGCAGGCGGGCGGCAAGATCGGTGTCGGTGACAGGCGTGTCGGAGAGCTGAAGGGCGTGGAAGCGGTGGGTTTCCGGTCGCGTGCGGGCGGCGAGCAGATCGGTGGGGTCGGCGGAGAGACCGAGCTTGTCGAGGATCGCGCCGGTGGCGGCGTCGAGGTCGGTGACGGTGAGGCGTTGCCAGCCGCGCTTGGGCAGGCGCACCCAGCCGCCGCGGGCGCGCATGAGCAGGGCCAGTTCTTCCTCGGTGAGGGTGAGGTCGCCGGTGTCGAGGGAGAGGGAGACGTCGAACCAGTCCTGGCCGGAGGTTTTGCTGGAATCGATGGCGAGGTTCACGCGGGCGCTCAACGGCTTGAAGAGTCCGGCGAGGTCGGGCGTGGCGTCGATGCGTACGTCGCGGGGCAGGGTTTCGCGCCAGGCGGCGAACTGCTCGGGAAAGTTGGCTGGGATGTAGCGAGTCCAGCACCCGGAGTTGGCGTCGAATTGGAGCTGAAAGGCGCCAAAGGTGGCGGCGACCGGGTTGGCGGCGCTGAGGTCGAACCGGTAGTGGGGCGTGTCGGGGCCGGGGGCCGGCGGCTTGCCGTCGCGGGTCCATTGCCAGCCGCCGTGACCGCTGAAGTGCTGGCGGGCGACGGGGTCCTCGGCGAGGGCGAAGAGTTGGACGTGGAGGTGTTCGGACGGCGAGCGGTTGTATCCGTAAGAGTGGATCGTGTCGGTCCAGAGACGCAGCAGGGGGCGGAGCGGGACGGTGACAAAACGCGCCTTCAGATCGGCCGGGAGTTGCAGCCCGGCGAACTGCAGGGCGGTGGCGATGGAAGGATCGGCGAGGGCGGCGACGGGGAGGCGTGAGGAGGGCAAGGCGGCGGGGCCGCGCCAAACGCGGTTGTTGATGAGGTAGAGGGGGCGATCGCCGCCGGAACAGGGAACGAGTGGGCCCGGGAGCGGTTCGCCGTCGGGGAGCGTGAGCAGGAGGTCGAGGTGGTCGGGATCGTCGGCCCGGGGGCGGGCGTGGAAACCGAGTGGCCGCTCCTCGACCTGCCAGGGGCTCTCGTCGGGCAAGACTATGGCGGCGCGGGTGGCGGGATGGTGGAGCAGGCGTTCGAACACGCTGTCGTCGAGGCGGCCCTCGGCGCCGAGGCCGTAGCCGAAGCTGGAGCCGTGCAGGCGGAGATGGGTGAGCAGGCTGCGGGCGGGTTCGGCGTAGGCGTCGAGGTCGGCGTAACCGGCGCGCGGGATGTCACGCATCCAAGCCTGGGTGGGGACGCGCCAGGGTTTGGAGGCGTCGGCGCGGACCTGAAGGCGGGCCTTGCCGTCGGGGCCGAGTTGCACGCGGGCGTCGGAGTAGGTGCGGGAGAGAGGGTGGAGGGCGCGGTCCGTTTCGGGGTCGGACGACGACTGCGCCGGCGTGGTGAGGCGGGCGAGGGAACGGCGCCAGGTTTGGACCTCCTCGGCGACAAGTTGCTGGCCGATGCGGGCCCGCACGACGCGCAGGTCGGTCATGGGCAGGAAGGCGGCGGGTAGCGGGCGGCCGTGACGATCCCAGTCGAAGGCGATATATTGCCACAGTTCCCAGGGGTCGGCGGGCGCGGTGTCGGCGTCCCACCAGTTGGGGAAGGCGGGTTGCCAATAGTTGTAGTCGTGCGGGGTGGGTTTGGCGGCGAGGCCGGAGGACTGGAGGGCGTGGCGGGTGAGGGTGCCGTGTTGGCGGAATTCGTGGAAGAGGGCCGAGAGTTTGCCGAGGAGCTGGGCTTCTTCGGATGTGAGCGGACGTTCGACTTTGGCCGCGAGCTGCGGCTCCCAGGTTTCGCGGAAGGATTTTTTGCGGCCTTCGGGGGGCCGCGCAGGCGAGGTTGAGGCCGGAACGGTTGTGCGTGGCGCGCGTTCGAAGGTTTCCTCGGCCAGGAGCTGCTGCAGCCACGCCCGACCGAGGGCGTAGGCGTGTTTGCAGTTAATGCCGACGGGACACTCGCAGTCGGCTTCCCAGAAGTCGTCGTGGTAGGTTAGGGTGGCGGTGTAGGGCTCGGGGTCGCTGCCCTGCACGAGTCCGGCGACGGTGGTTTCGTCTTCCCAAATCTCCCGGACGGCCCGGTCGCGCAGGTAGCCCTGACCACGGCGGATGGTGACCGGGTCGAAGTCACTGCGCAGGAAGTCATCGAGGTCGGTGAGCGCGTCTTCGGAATGCAGCTTACTGAAGGGGTCGGCCATGGCGGTGCTGGCCAGCGAAGTGGGTGGGCGGGGGTTTGGTCAAGGGGGCAGCGGTGCCGACCGTTGGGCGAAGGGATGTTCCAGATCGGGCGACGGGCCGGTTCGCGAGATGGGAGTTCCGGCAAATAATTGTCCGGTTCGGCGTGGTTCGGTGAACAACGCGGCGCTGACAGGGCTGTACCTACGCTCTCAAGAGTTTGCGACGGCCGTGTCAGCACGGGATTCAGACCTCGGCGAAGAGTCCATCGGGAGAGGCGAAGGGGATCAGATAGGTGGAAAAGTCCCGCGTGTCGGTGGTGATGACAATCGAGCCGGAGTGGCGGGCGGCGAGCGCCACGAGGCAACCGTCGGCTAAATCCATTTGAGGAGCGTAACGGTCGAGTTGGTAAAATATGGGGTCGAGTTTCTCCCGTAGGACCGGAACCAGTTCCCTCCGTTGGAGGAAGCCGTGCAACGCCTTCAGGGCGACTGCTGAATTGTCGAGCAAATGCGCGGCTTCGGTCGCACGGCTTCACAGGTGAGCACCCGACCGCTCAACTGCGGGAGGATCGAGCAGGCCCAGGCGTGGTGCCGGTCACCGGCGTCTATGGCCGCCACCAGCGGCCCGGTGTCAACCAGCACGACGCGTCTTAAGGCGGCGACGGATGGTTTCACGCGGAGCCTCTGAACGAGCGGGGCGTTGAATGACGCCGAAGAGGTGCTCCAGATCGGCGAAGGGATGAGTGGGAGTCGCAGACGAACGAACGAACACGTAAGTGCCGTGGCCCGACTTCACATGGATGGTTTCCCCGCGATCGGCGGCCTCCCGTGCGGCGCGGAAGTTGCGCTGAAACTCAGTGAGGGTCGTTTCCATAACAAATCAGATTATCTGATTTAGTCCTGAGACCGAGCGTTGAAATCGCTGACGAGAAATCTCGGGTCGTCCTCCTTCGCCAAGGTTGGCGGGCAAGAGGACGGTCCCCGGCTGATGTGGCGATGGTGGACGGCGGCGGTTTCGGCGAAACCGCCCTACCTTTCAGGAAGGCCGCTGGGCGAGGAGCGGCGGGGCGGCTCAGTAAACCTGCTCGTCAAGCAGGGCGAAGAGCTTCCTCCTTCGTCCCGCATGGGCGGGACTTCGGCGGACGGGGCGGCTTAGTAGACGGTTTCGTCCAAGAGCTGGAAGAGTTCCTGTTCGGTGATCCGCTGTTGTTGCATCGAGTCGCGTTCGCGGAGGGTGAAGGTGTCGCCTTCCTTTTCGATGGTGTCGAAGTCGATGGTCACGCACCACGGCGTGCCGATTTCGTCCTGGCGGCGGTAGCGGCGGCCGATGGCGCCGGCTTCGTCGTAGAACGCGGCGTAGCGGCGCTGCAGCTTTTGGTAGAGGGCCTTGGCTCGGGCGGTGAGGGCTTCCTTGTTCTTGAGCAGCGGGAGCACGGCGACCTTGACCGGGGCGATGCGCGGGGAGAGGCGCAGGACGGTGCGCTTCTCGGTGTTGCCCTTCTCGTCGGTCACGTCCTCTTCGGCGTAGGCGGCGCAGAGCACGGCGAGGAAGATGCGGTCGACGCCGACCGCGGGCTCGATGACGTGCGGGACGAACTTCTTCTTGGTCTCCTCGTCGAAGATCTCCTGCGGCTTGCCGGAGGCATTGGCGTGCTGCGTGAGGTCGTAGTTGCCGCGGGCGGCGATGCCCCACAGCTCCTGCACGCCGAAGGGATACTTGAACATGATGTCCGTCGTACCGCGGGAGTAGAAGGCGAGCTTGGCCTTCTCGTGGTCGTAGAGCGAGAGGTGCGACTCGGGCAGGCCGATGGAGACGAGCCAGTCCCAGCACCACTGGATCCAGTCCTTGTGCGCCTGGGCCCAATCGGCGTCCTCGTGGATGAAGTATTCCATCTCCATCTGCTCGAACTCGCGGGAGCGGAAGATGAAGTTGCGCGGGGTGATCTCGTTGCGGAAGGACTTGCCGATCTGGGCGATGCCGAAGGGCAGTTTCACGCGGCCGGTGTCGACGACGTTCTTGAAGTCGACGAACATGCCCTGGGCGGTCTCAGGGCGCAGGTAGGAGAGGGACGAGCCGTCGCGCAGGGCGCCGACGTTGGTCTCGAACATCATGTTGAAGGCGCGCGGCGGGGTGAGGCTGCCGGGCTCGCCGGTGGCGGGCGAGGGAATGAGCGGGATCTGCTCGGGCGTGGCTTCGGTGAACTCGACGGCGACGACCGGGGCGAGCGTGCCCTGGATGGCCTTCTTGCGCTTGAAGGACTCGGCGGCGGCCTGGAGGTCGGCGGAGGTGTCCTCGGATTCGAGGGCGGAGACGTAGCCCTTCACCTCACCGTCGATGGTGACGGCGGCAAAGAAGAGCTGGTCGGCGCGGTAGCGTTGTTTGCTGACCTTGCAGTCGACCAGCGGGTCGGTGAAGCCGTCGACGTGACCCGAGGCCTGCCAGACCTTGGGGTGCATGATGATGGAGGTCTCGATGCCGACGACGTCGTCGCGGCGGCGCACCATGTCGTTCCACCAGCAGTCGCGGATGTTCTTCTTGAGCTCGATGCCGAGCGGGCCGAAGTCGAAGAAACCGTTGTAGCCGCCGTAGATCTCGGAGGACGGGAAGACGAAGCCCTTGCGCTTGGCGAGCGACACGATGGCTTCCATGGAGGGGGCGGAGGACGCGGCGGACGTGGACATAAGAGGACAGGACATAGAGATACGGACGGGCGGCGCTCAAATCCTAAATCCGGCCGGGGGAAACAGGTCCGCCCCCCGGGTTCCCCGCAGCGCGTTCCATGGTTTGAAGAACCCGATGCCAAATCCGCGATTGCGCCGGGGACGGGTGTCGGCGAGGGTGCGCGTTCGCTCCGCTCGCGCGGTGTTTTCGCCATGAAGGTTTCGTTCACGCAGAAGGAATACGCCCGGCTCCTGGAGCTGGTGCACATGGGCATGCGCACCGTCATGTCGCGGCAGGGCGGCGACTCGCCGCACTTCGAGCGCTATGCGGCCATCGAGCAGAAGATCCTGGGTCTGGCCGAGGTGTTTGGTTGTGGCGACCTGGTGGATGTGGGGGGGAATGGGCAACTGGTGCCGGCGGCAAAGCTCGATGAGGATGAGCGCCTGCGAAAGATCCTGGGCGAGTCGGACAACGACATTTTCTGGCATGAACTGGTGGCCCGCCTGGCGGATCGCGACCTCGGGGTGGAGCAGACGATGGCCGCCCTGGCCGGCAAGGAGGGGCCGCCCATCAATGCGGATGCCCGCCTGAAGGAGATCGAGGACGCCTACTGGGCGGAGTTCGAAAAGCACGACCTGGCGCGCGTGCTGGTGATGGCGGCGGGGCGCGGTTAAGCCGTTCGGCGAACGGCCGGTGGGCATCGGCCGTTGGAGCCGGATGCGACCGGGCCTCAAGTTTGGCCGGCGGGCGCCGATGGAGGGTATGTCTCCATCAGAAAATGCCGCCTACCGACAACGTCCTCGTGCCGCTGCCCGGCCTCATGTTGCCGCCCGATCTCCCGTGGCGCACCGAGTTCGTGGCGCTGGTGCAGGAGCACCTGCTGCGACTGGGCTCGGGGCAGGTCTTCGATCCGCCGCGCTTTTTCGGTTATTATTTCAAGGATGGTGATCCGGTGGCGGTGGCGGGACCCTGGACCGTGCTGCTCGATCCGGTGCCGCCGCTCATCAACGTGCCCGACTCGCTCGACATGATCACGCAGGGGCAGTTCGACGTGATGGCGGAAAACGGCGATGAACCCGACTTCGTGCTGATCCACGACCGGCACGACGGAGCCTGCTGGTTGTGGCGCTATCGTTTCGGCATGCGCTTCGTCATGGCGCAGGATCCGTTGCTCGGCGAGGAGAGCGACCAGCGCGCGGCGTGACCGGCGTAGTTCGGCGCAATAAAGTTTTGAGTATTCGGGACGGTTCGCATGCTGGGCCCCGTCAACGGCTGGCCTCGCTGACTGAACGGTTTACCGAGTATGAAAGCGAAATCTCCCGCGGGATCCGCGGCGCAAGTTGCAGCACTCTACCTGCTGGTCGCGGCGGCGTGGATATTGGGATCGGATCACCTGGTGAAGGTCGTCGGCCAAGGCGACCCGGAGTGGGTGCAGTCGGCGCAGACGTTCAAGGGGCTGTTTTTCGTCCTGCTGATGGGCGCGGTGATCTTCCTCGTGGTGTGGCGGCTGCTGCGTACCGAGGCGCGTTACAAGCAGATGGAAGCGATGCTGGCGGTGTCGGAAAAGCTGGAGGTGGTGGGCAGCTTCGCCGCGACGATGGCACACGATCTCAACAACATGCTCATGGTGGTGCGGGGCATGACCGAGCTGGCGAAGCTCGATCACGAAAGCGGCACACCCGTGGCGGGCGAGCGCCTCGACGAGATCGAGGCGGTGGTGGTGCGGGCAAGCGAGCTGGTGCGGCAGTTGTCATTGTTCGTGCGCGGGGGCGGGGAGGATCCGGTGGAGGTGCCGGCGTCGGCGTTGCTGGGCAGTTTTGGGCCGCTGTTGAAGCAGGCGGCGTCGCGCGAGACGGAGCTTGTGCTGAAGGTGCCGGAGGCGCTCGGCTGCGTGCGCGTGCATCCGGCGGCCTTGGAGCAGGCGCTGCTCAACCTGGTGGTCAACGCGCGCGATGCGGTGGCGGGGCGGCGGGGGGCGCGCATCACGGTCGAGGCGAGCCGCCTGGACCTGAAGGGACACCTGTCCGTCTACAGCGGGCGGCCGCGCTGGGGGCAGCATCTTCGTATCGTGGTGAGCGACAATGGGCCGGGAATTCCGCCGGACCAGACGGTGCGGGTGTTCGAGCCCTTTTTCACGACCAAGGAGGCGGGCAAGGGCACGGGGCTCGGCTTGTCGTCGGTCATGCGCACGATGCAGCGCCACGAAGGTTGGGTGGCGCTTGATACGGAGGTCGGCGTGGGGTGCCGCTTCATGCTTTTCCTGCCGTTGGTGAGTGGGCGGGAGGCGGTGCAGGCGGCGTAGGGTGGGGCTGGGATTGCGACGGCATTGCCAGCGCCCCGGCTTCGGTTCATGCCGCTTGCCATCGTGTTATTGCCGTCGCTTTCCAATCCCTTTTTTCTGCCCATCTGGTTTGAGCTGGGCGCGGTGACGCTCATGTCGATGACGGGCGCGATCGTGGCGATGAAGCGGGGCTACGACGTGGTCGGGGTGGCGGCGCTGGCGCTCCTGGTCGGCCTGGGGGGCGGTCTCATTCGCGACGGTATTTTTATTCAGCAGGGGCCGCCTGGCGTGGTGTCCAACCCCCTCTACATCCAGGGCGCCTTGCTGGGCGCGGCGATTGGGGCGCTGCTCGGCGAGCGGGTGGAACGGTTTCGCCGGCTGATCGCCGGGGTCGACGCGCTGGCCTTGGGTGCCTACGCGGCCTTCGGCGTGCAGAAGGCGTTGGGGGCGGGCCTGCCGGTGCCGGCGGCCATCCTCGTGGGCGTGGTGACCGCGGTGGGCGGCGGCCTCCTGCGTGACGTGATCACCAACGAGGAACCCTTGGTTTTCCGGCCGGGCCAGTTCTACGCCTTGGTGGCGCTGGCAGCTTCGGTGCTGTTTGTGGTCCTGACGGTCGAGGTGGGCCTTTCGCCCACGTGGTCGGCGACGGTGGTGACGATCCTCACCTTCATGTTCCGGGTCGCCACCATCGTCTTCAACTGGAAGACCGCCCCGATGGCTCCGCCGCCGAAGGCTCCGCCGGCGCGCTGAGCGACAAAACGGAAACCGTGCCGCCTCCGTCCGGCACGAGGACCGGGCGGCGACGGCACGGGTTATGGTCAACGCAACGCGCGCGTCAGGAAACGCGCGGGAAGTGGTGGGCGGGCGGGGCGGCAGGTGCCGGCCCCGACCCGTCGCGGGCGACGAACTCGGGGGCGAGCATCGCCTCGAGCAAGGCGTGCAGCCGGCGCAACCAAGGGCGCAGAGGAAGATGCAGTTTCATGAGGGACTGGGGGGAGTGGATCCCGGAAGCCATCCCGACTTGTCACCTATTGGGTGACAAAATCGGGTAGGCATTCGTCTCGTTTCGGGTCGCGGGGGGAGCTACGGGCATTTTGTCACCTATTGGGTGACAAGGCCGGAGGCGGTTTCAGGTGATGAGGGCGTCCCAGAGGGTCAGGATCTCGAGGTCGGCGCGGAGGCGTTTTTCGCCGGCTTCGCGGAGCTGACGGGCGCGCTCGCGGGAGACGCCGAGTTCGTGACCGATGATATCGAGGGTCGCTTCTTCGAGGTGGTAGCGGCGCACGGCGTAGGCCTGCTTGGGCGGCAGGCGGTCGAGGGCGTCGCTGAGCCGTTCCATGAGGTCGCCTTGTTCGGCGCGGCTGGCCGGGCAGGGCGAGGCGGGATCGGCGAAGTTGTCGTCGAGGATGGGCGCGCCGGCTTCCTCAGCGGCGAGGTCGGCCAGGGCGGCCTCGACCTCGGGGAGCGAGTAGTCGAGGGCCTCGGCGATCTCGAAGGTCGAGGGGGAGCGGCCGAGTTCGTGGGTCAGCTCGTGTTCGACGCGCGACACGGCGCGAGCGCGCTCGCGGCGGCGGCGGGCGAGCGGGTCGAGCCGGCGGAGTTCGTCGAGCATGGCGCCGCGGACACGGACGAAGCAGAAGGCGCGGGCGTCCTCGCGAGAGCCGCGGAAGCGACGGGTGGCGTGGACGAGGGCTTCGCGCCCGGCCGAGGCGAGGTCATCGCGGTCGACGTGGGCGGGGAGACGCGGCGCGAGGCCGGCGAGGGCGCGGTCCACCAGATCGAGCAGCGCGACCGGGTCGGGAGGGTGGTCGGAGGCGTCGGGTGGAGCGGGGCAGAGGGTGCTGGGTGTGATCATGAGCGAAACGCCCGCCGGAGGGTTTCACGAGATCCCCTGCAGTGGGGGTGGTCTCGTCCGGAGGTGGGTTTCGCGGGCAAAAATAAACCCACTTCCGGTCGGGAAGTGGGTGGTGTGAGCGGCGAAAATGCGTTCTTCGCTGGGTTAAGTTACACCACTTCCCGGGTTTGCGCGGCCGTGTTTGGCGACGGAGACAAGTCGATTGCGGAGCGCGCATTCAGCTCGTCGGGTCCAGCCAAGGCCGGTGCAGGTAATACCCTGGGTCACCGGGCACATCACGGCCGCCGGCAGATAAGACATGTGAGCGTCAAATACGGTGACCATGAGAGGAGTGCGGGTGGTTGAGGGGGAGGGAAGTTTAGGTGTGAACGCCGGGGTTTACGGAAGCGGGCGGCGGCGAATCAAGGGGGGTATGTGAAAAAAGCTGAAAAACTGAAAGCTGAAAAACGGAAAGGGGGCTCAGCGGCTGCCGGCCGACTCGGTGGACGGCTTCCGAGTCCGGGTGGTGGCAGCCTTGCGGGGCGGGCAGGTGGCGCCGTCGAACCAGGTGCCTTCGACGTAGGTGGTGGTGGGGATCTCGGGCACGCCGTATTTGTTGTAGTGGAGCTGGCCGGCGAGGATTTCGACGGCGAGCTGGCCGACGACCGCATGGTTTTGGCGGACGCCGGCAGTGGCACCGTCGAACTGGTCGAGGAAGAGGTCGACGAAGGCGACGTCCTGGGGCACGGACAGCCCGAGGCTGTCGAAGCAGGGCTGCACGAAGGAGCGTTTGCTGAGGATGACGTCGGGTTTGTGCTTCTTGAACCAGGTGCCGAAGGATTGGGCGGGGGCTTCGACGTGGGCCTTGCTCTCGGACATCCAGGCTTCGACCGGCTCGGCGTCGGGGAAGATGAACATGGGCACGCGGTCGGCTTCGGCGTAAAGGGATTGTTCGGCGAGGAAGCCGGCCGTCCAGAGGTGGTCGACGCTGTGGTCCCAGCCGCGGTGCATGACGCAGCCGATGCGCTGGTAGCCGAGGTCGCGGGCGTGGCGCATGGCGAGGCGGATGATGTTGCACTGGTCGTTGGTGACGTTGTGCAGCTCGGGCTCGTGGGGGAAGTAGTCGATCTTGACCGCAGAGAAGGCGGCCCAGTCGAAGTGCAGGGCGACATCGGTCTCGCGGCGGTGGGAGGCGATGATGAGGCCGTTGATGCCGCGCGTCTGCAGGATCTTGCTCATGCGCGTGTGGGTGAGGCCGGGCTCGCCCATCCAGAAGTGTTCGAGGTTGAAGCCCAGTTCCTTGGACTTGGCCTGGGCGCCGGCATAGAACTCGGGGTGGGCGGTGACCTGCTGCCAGCCCAGGCGGGTGCTCCAGTTGGTGAGGTAGGCGAGGGTGGGGGGATTGCGGCGGGCCATGACCTTGCCGCGGTAGGCGACGAGGGCCTGCAGCACGGGGTCGGGCTGGTAGCCGAGTTCCTCGGCGATCTTTTGGATGCGCTTGCGGGTGCGCTCGGGCAGACGGGGGTGGTTGCGCAGGGCGAGGGACACGGTGGTGACGTGCACACCGGCTTGTTTGGCGATGTCGGAAAGCGTGACGCGGCGGGGGGCGGACATGGAGGGCGCGGGGTAACTTCTGGTCCGCGGGGAGCGGAAGGGCCTGACAGGAAGTGCGCCCTCCGGCCCAAGTCAATTGTTAGTGTGCCCGGGCGGCGGGGTGGGATCAGGCCCGGCGCCCGGGCGTCGGGAGCCGCCAGCCGGGAAGTTCCGGCGCGCAGTGGGCCAGCATCGCTTGAAACATGCGCCAGAGGGAATCGATCGACCCGCGCACGAGCGGATCGGCCACGAGGGCCGTAAAGGCGGCGTCGACATCGCGGGCGAGGGCGGCGGCGAGGGTCTGCTGTTGTACGGCGACGGTGCGGGCGACGAGGTTCCGGGCCGCAGGGCACAGGGGGCGCGGGATGAGCGGGGTGACGTGGCCGCAGGTGAAGTGGGCCATGGTTTCAACGATGGCGCCGGCGGGGAGTTCGGGCTGCTGGCCGGCGTTGGGCAAGTTGACGTTGGCGCGCAGGTCGCCGGCACCGGTGAGGGCTTCCAGCATGCGCACGCCGTCCTCGCCGCTGGGCGCGAGCGGCCGGGCGGCGAGATCGGCGAGGGCGTCGTCCGGGCCGGAGCGGTGTTGCAGACGCCAGGAGTAGGGGGTTAGCACGACGCCCCAGCGGTGCAGGGTCGGCTCGTCTGCGGCGTATTCGGGGAGGAACTCCACGAGGTGCCGGTCGCCGGCGGCGCCGAGCGCGCCGAAACGGCGGAACAGGTCCAGCGCCACATGCCCCGGGCTCTCAAACCAGCGGCCAGCGGCGCGGTGGCGGCGGGCGCTGCGGGTGGCCGGGGCGAGGGCGCGCGGGTGGGCGAGCGCGGCGGCAAGGAGCGGAAACAGGTCCTCGCCGCGCCAAGTGGCGCGGGTCGCCCAGGTGAAGTGGTTGATGCCGGCGATATCGAGTTCGATCTCTTCCTTGGGGACCGGTAGCAGTCCGCGATCCTGGGCCAGCAGGGAGGCGAGCCGGCGCTGGGTGCCGAAGACTTCGTGGCAGCAGCCGAGGGCCTGGATGGCCGGAAACCCGACGTGCAGTGCGGCGGTGCAGAGCGTCATCGGGTTGGTGTAGTTGAACACCCAGGCGCGCGGGCAGTGTTCACCGATGGCCTGGCCGAAGGCGACGTAGGTGGGGATGGCGCGCAGCGCGCGCATCAGGCCGCCGGGACCGACGGTGTCCCCCACCGGTTGCACGATGCCGTGGCGGGCGGGAATCACCAGGTCGGCGTAGCGCATCGTGACCGGGCCGGGTTCGGTGGAGATCAATACGACGTCGGCGCCGGCCAGGGCGGTGTCCAGGCGGGGCTCGGCGCACACCCGCCATTTGCCGACGGCCTCGGGACGCCCGAAAAGATCGCGGCCGACCTGCACGTTCTTGCGGGCGGCGGCGTGGTTGAGGTCGTGCAAGACCAGTTCGCCGCCCAGGTGGGGCGAGAGCGCGAGGTCGGCCATGAGGGCGCGGGCCCATTGGCGGGAGCCGCCGCCGAGGTAGGCGATTTTCAGGGACGTCGGGTTCATGGACAGGGGAGCGCGGCCTCGGGCTCGGGTTGCCGGCCGGGCTGGCGGAAAACGTGACGACCGCCGCTCCGGAGCTCGATCTCGCGGCCGTCGGGCAGCAGCACGGTGGCGGGCACGCCGGCGGGCAGGTCCACCTCGAGCGCAACCGCGCCGTGTGCTTCGCGTTGCCAGTCCACCCGGATGTCGCCGACCGGGGTAGGCACCTGGCCGCGGGCGCCGGTGGTGAGGCGATATTGCGGACGCACCGCGATGCGCCGCCAGCCGGGCGCGGCGGCGCGCACGCCCAGGAAGGTGCTGAGAAACTCGTGCACGATCCAACTCGACCAACCGTGGCAATCGCTGCGGGACGGGTCCTCCTGTTCCTGCCAGGTGGTGAGGCCGTGGGCGACCATGACCCGCCACGGCTCCATCACGGTGGTCAACAGCGCGTCGTAGCGATCGACCGCCTCAAGCGCCCGCGCGAGGAAGAACCGGCCCGAGAGCGACAGGGGCACGAGGCTGGGGTCGTCGGCCAGCCGCGGTGCGAGTCGCTTGCGGTGGCGGGCGAGCGCCGCCCCGCTGAGCACGGCCATGACCTGCGCGTGTTGGCTGAACGGCAGGTCCGGGCGGCCCGGCGCATCGAGGAACAGCCCGGCCTTCTCGCACCAGGCGTGGCGCCGCAGGTTGTGCCGCAGTCGCCGGGCGAGGGTGCGCCAGCGCCCGGCCTCGGCGGACAAGCCGACGGCGGCGTGCAACTCGGCGGCGAGGTTCAGGGTCCAGGCGTAGAGGCCGGTCAGAAAGGTGCAGCCAGCGGGATCGGTGGCGGCGGGGCTGATGCCGTTTTTCCACTGCGGTACCCAGTCGATCCACGCCCAGTCGTCGACCGGCCCGACGAAGCCTGTCGGGGTGAGCCGATCGCGAAAATAGCGCAGCACGCTTTCGATGCCGGGCAGGCAGGAGCGCACCAGCGGGCGGACCGCCTCGCCACGCCAGCGCCAGAGGTCGTGGACCATGAGAATCCAGTGCAGGGCAAAGGGCGGGATCTCCTGCCGCGGGTGCGACGGTGCACGGCCGCCGGGCAAGCCGAGGGGGCCGACGGAATCGCGAAACAGTTCGATGCAGCGCTCGGCCAGCCGCGTGTCGTTGGAGAGATGGACGGTGCAGAGCGCCTGCAGGCGCGTGTCGAAGGCGTAGTTGAGCTGCTCGTAGTAGGGACAATCTTCATACGTCTCGTGCGCGCACAGCCGCAGGGTGCGCAGGCTGATGTCCCACCACGCGGCGGTCTCGGCGTGGTCGCTCGCGAAGCGGGCCGTGAAGCGATGCGGAAAGGTCGTGAAACGATGCGTCGCCGCGGTGACCGTGACCGGCGCGGAGCCGGGGCCGACGGCGAGCTTGATGAAGCGGAAGGTGCGCCAGTGGAACGGTTCGTAGGTCCAGTCGCCGCCGGGCAACACGAGTTCATCGCGCGCACCGTGGGGCTCGCCCGTCGCGAGGTCGGCGCGCGGCCCGTGTTTCACCCAGACGCGCCGGCCGGCGACCTCGCGCCATTGGCCCAACGCCTCGGCATAGACGACGTGCACGTCGCGGCCTTCGCCGCCGGTGAAGCTCAGTTCCGGGTAGCTCGTCGTCATCGCGCCGGCATCGAGCCACAGCTCGCCCGTCGCGCCGGCGGGCACCGTCCAGGGCAGCGCGACGCCTCGGCGTTGCTGCCAGACGGCGGCAAAGCTTTGGCGTTCCTCCGTCAACTGCGGCAACCGGTGCAGGGTCAAGCGGCGCAGCGGCGCGAGTCCCCAACCCGGCGAATCGGTGGCCGGTCCGGCGGCCACGGCCGGCGCCCACCCGGCGGGATCGGTCCCGGCGTCGCGCCAGGTGGCGGGGCGGCGGGCCGGGTCGACGTGTTCCAGGCGGCCGAGGAAGGTGCGCACGTTGCTGAATTCCGGGGCGGCGTTGGGCCGGATCGAGGCGTCGGCAAACACCCGCCAATCCCCCGGCGTGTCGAGGCGGGCGTGGTCGAGATCCGCCACCCACCAACCGGGCCAGGCGCTGTGAATCTCGGCGGAGGGCGTGTCGGCTCCCATCCAACGCACCTCGGCAGCGAGCACGTTGCGGCCCGGCCGCAGACGTTCGGCGAGGTCGTAGTTTTCGACCTGATACGCCTCCAGCGTGCCGCGCAACGGACCGCGGCCGAGGCGTTCGCCGTTGAGCCAGAGCACGTAGCGGTTGTCGGCCGACACCGCGATGCGCCACCGGTCCGGCACGGTGTCCACGTCGAACTCGCGCCGAAACAGCGCCACCGCGTAACCCGATCCCGGTGCGTCGCGATGCCAGCAGAACCGGGCGCGTGACGGCACGGGGAGGTGGGCGGGCGAGGTGATCGAAGCGGGCGGGGGCACGGCGGATGACGGGCTGGATGGCGCCAGCCGTCAGGGTCAGCGCAGCAGCCTGGGACACGGCCTCAAATCGGGGCCGACTCATCCCGGTGAGCGCGATTGGGGCTCACCGGGATGAGTGACGGCAGTATGGTCCGGCGCGTGCAGCTGGCGGTTGCCTGCATTTGATCCGGCCTTTCGGATCGGCCGCTACCATGCCCCCGTTACCCTTTCTCCGGCCCGATCTGATACGTTCGCGCGTCTGGCGCGTACTGCTCGCGAGTGTGCTGCTGGGGGCGGCGGGTGTGGGCGAGGTCGGCGCCGGATCGGCGCCCGAGCGCCCGCGGCTGGCGGTGTTGACCGACATCGGCGGCGACCCCGACGACGAACAGTCGCTCGTCCGGCTGATGCTCTACGTCAACGCCTTCGACGTGGAGCTGCTGGCCGCAACCGCGGCGGGCACGCCCGGTGAGCTGGCCGAGCCCACGACGCGACCGGATCTGATTCACGGGATCGTCGAGGCCTACGGCGAGCTGCGTCCGCGGTTGGTCGCGCGCTCCGGCGAGACGGGTTGGCCGACGGCGACGGAACTGGCGGCGGTGGTCTGTTCGGGCAATCCGCAACGCGGTCGCGATCACATCGGCGTCGGGTATGACACGGCGGCCTCGCGACGCCTGATCGAGCGGGTCGACGCCGGTTCGGCGACGCGCCTGTTGCACGTGAGCGTGTGGGGTGGTCAGACGGATTTGGCCCAGGCTTTTTGGCGGGTGCGGCAGGATCGCGGCGCGGCGGGTTGGCACGAGTTTGCCGCAAAGCTGCGGGTCTTTGACATCAATGATCAGGATGGCCTCGCCGATTGGCTGCGCGGCGAGTTTCCCGGTCTGCATTACCTCCTGAGCCGGGCGCCGGCAGGGCGCGACAAACGCGAGGGCACCTACCGCGGCATGTATCTCACCGGCGACGAAAACCTCACCAGCCGCGCCTGGGTCGAGGCCCACCTCGGTCCGGCCGGTCCGCTCGGCGCGCGCTATCCGCGCGAGACCTGGACCGCGCCCAATCCGCACGGCTGTATCAAGGAAGGCGATACGCCGGCCTGGTTCTTCTTTCTGCCGGCCGGCGGCAACGATCCGGCCGATCCGGCGCAACCGGGCTGGGGCGGGCAATACCGGCAGACGGCGGACGGTTGGTGGACGGACCTGCCGGCGGCGGAAGGGTTCGATCCGCGCACGACGGTGAGCCGGTGGCGGCCGGCGTATCAGGCCGACTTTGCGCGGAGGCTGGCGTGGTGTCGGGCGGAGGACGTGCCGTGACGGAGCGGCCGGCGGGCGGTTGGTGGCCGATTCGCACCGGGCAGAACCGGGTGCCGTGGGGCTGGGTGGCGCTGCTGTCGCTGCCCTGGGCCTCGATGGTGTATTTCGACCTGATCTCGAACGTGGCGATGACCTTCAAGCTGCGCGAGTTCGTGGCCGTGCCGCTGCTGCTCACGCTGGTGGGCAGTTTCAATCAGATCTTCAACATCGCGGTCGGTGCGACCTGCAACTACGCCAGCGACCGCATCTGGACGCCGTGGGGACGGCGCAAGCCGTTCCTGCTGCTCGGTTGGGCGGTGGTCATGGTGGGGTGCCTGCTGGTGCCGGCGATCAACGACTTCGCGCTGATCGTCGCGTTGCTGTTTTTCTACGAGATGCTGCGGGACCTCGCCACGCCCTACGAATCGTTGTGCAACGAAGTCGTGCCGCCGGCGCAGCGCGGACGGGCCAACGCGGCCTACACCTTTGCGCGACAGGGCATCATGGCGGTGTTCTTCGCGGTGATGGTCGGGCAATGGGACCGCGTTTATCACCTGCCCGGCGGATGGGTGCTCACCGGCGAACAAGTGCTCTTCGGCAGCGGCGCGGTGGTGGCCTTGCTGACGATCTGGCTGGTGTCGCGGGTGCGCGAAGTGCCGCCGGCGGTCCTGCCGGCGCGGCCGGCGCGACCGACGTGGGCGCAACTGCGCGGACAGGTGCGGGCGTTCGGACGGGAGGTCTTTGGGCAGCGGCAGTGGCTTTGGCTCTACGGCGTGGCGCTGGCGCAGATGGTGTTTTGGACGGACTTCGGCAGCCTCGCGCCCTTGCTCTACACCGAGCAGTGGGGGTTCTCCAAACAAGCCTACGGCAACGTGCTCGCGCTGGCGTCGGGCGTGACGCTGGTGCTGTTCCTGCCGCTCGGCGGCTGGCTGGCCGACCGCGGCGACCGGCTGCGGCTGTTTCGCTGGATGGCGGCGGCAATGATGCTCAACCACGCGGCGTTTTTCCTTTATCTGAAACTGCTGGCAGGCGGCGCGCCGTCGTTGGTGGAGGTGACGGTGTTCAAGCTCATCGGCACCGGCGTGGGCACGGTGGGCACGGTGGTGTCGGTGGCGCTGATGTTCGACTTCGTGCCGCGCAACCGGCTGGGCACGGTGCTGGCGGGCATCGGTCTCACGCGCGGACTGGGCGCATTGGTGGTCAACAACGGCATCGGCTTTTGGGTGACGGCGGCGGCGTGGCTGACCCCGCGGGCGGCGGAGGCGACGGCGCCGCGGGTTTACGACTACACGCTGGGCTACGCTTACCTCGCGCTGTGCGGCGCGGCGGCGTGGTGGTTTGCGCGGCGCTTTGGGCGGGTGGCGGAGTCGGGCACCCTCGTGCGCCACGGCATGGAGGATCTTCCGCCCGAGCGCGCGTGAGCGCACTCAGCGATCGATCAACGCGTCGCGCGTGGCGTGGTCGGGCGTCGGATTCGGCGCCGCGTCCGGTGCGGCTTCGAGCCCCAGCGGAGGTCGGTCGGTGGGAATGACGTAGACCGTGCGGCCGTCGATGGTGTGCTTGGCGCCGCCCTGTTGGAGGATGGCCTGTTCGGTGACGGCGAGGATGCGGTCGACCAGGTCGCTGATGCGAAAATAGCCGGGCAGCTCGTCCCGGGAGGTGTTGATGTAGGTGTCGTTGAAGGGCTGCGCCCAGCGGCCGCGGCTGGGCATCTCGAGCGTGAGGTGCGCGGGGATGGCGGCGGCGCCGTGCATGATGCCGATGAGTCCGCCGCAGGTGGCGGCCTGGTTGTCGCAGTCGTAACCGGCGGCGACGGCGATGCCGACGGTGCGGGCGAAATCGCCCTCGCCCCAGAGCACGGCCATGATGCCGCAGAGGCCGTTGATGATGGCGCCGAGGTAGGGCACCGGCACGGTGAAGCCGTCGATCTCGCGGTAGTAGCGCGCATGCAACCGGGCGCGGGCCTCGCGCCAATCGATGCCCTCGTCGCGCCAGCGCAGCAGGTCGGCGATGCCGCGGCCGTAGGGGCTGTCGGCCGGCAGGAAGGAGGCGCCGAACTCGACCAGGCGCCGCGGATCGGTTTCGAAGAAGGCCTCGCTGAGCATGGCGCCGTAAACGATGTCGGGGTGCACGGCCCAGCCGTCGTTCATGATGCGGGCGTCCCAGACCATGCGGCTCACGGCGGGCGCGGGCATGCCGGCGTAGAAGACGGCCCAGATCTCGTTCTTGAGCTGGGAGGAAAGGGTATACCAGTGGGGATTGAGCGCGCGGCTGCCGGTGGCGGGCGGGCGGTGGCCCTCGTCCATGAGGTCGCGGGCGACGCGCGAGGCGGACCAGATGAAGCGGTTGAGGTGCCGTTGCCACAGGGTGGTGACCTGGGCGTAGTCGAGCTCGAGACCGTATTGCTCGACGCCGTGCAGGGTGACCAGTTCGACGTCGGTGTCGTCGTCGGTCCAGGCGCCGCCGACGGCGTCGGCGAGGATGCGCACGTAGCCGCGGCGGTCGTTGAGGTTCATGCGCAGGCCGGTGGCCGCGGCGTCATGGAAATCGTGATACCGCTCAATCAGGTGCGGGAGCGGCTCGTCGGTGTAGAGGTTCTCGAAGGGGAAGCCGAGGTAGTTGCCGGCCAGCTGGCCGATCCAGAAGCCGTGAATGCGGTCGCGCAGGGCGGCGGCGTCGAGGTGCCGCGGTTCGGCTGCGACGGCCAGGGTGGCGGAGGCGAGGCAGAGGAGCGTGGAGCGGATCATGGCCGGGCAAAACAAAGGCGCGGGACCGTGGTGTCCCGCGCCTTGGGTTCAGGGAAGCAGCGGGTGGCCGCGGGTCAGAAGTTGAACGTGGCGCTCAGCTTGTAGCTGCGGGGATTGAAGAAGTAGTGAAAGGTCTGGAGGTCGTTGAGGATGGGATTCCAGCTGGAGGCGAGGACCTGCTTGTCGCGGTTGTCGAAGACGTTGTCGACGTTGAGGCGGAGGTGGACGCGGGTGTCGTTGCGGAGCTTGAACTCGTAGCCGATCATGGCGTTGCCGAGGATGTAGTCGCCGCCCTTGAAGACCTCGATGTCGGGGTTGTCCAGCGTGCCGGGTTTGACGCCGAGGATGGCGTCGCCGCGGTAATTGAGTCCGCCGCCGAGGGTGAGGCCGGCGAGCGGGCCCTCGCGGAAGGTGTAGGCGGTGAAGGCGTTGGCATTCCAGGGGCGGATGTTGGTCTCGATCTGGCCCTCCTGCGACTTCACGAAGGCGAGCCAGGTGTCGAGGCCGGTGATGAGGGCGCCCACGGTGTTGGTGCCGCCGGCGTTGCTGAGGTTGCCGGGGGAGCGGCCGATGTCGTAGTTGAGTCCTGAATACTGCGACCACTCGGCGCGGTTGCGCTCGATGTAGGCCTCGAGGGCGCCGCCGAGGCGGGAGATGGCGTTCTCGGCCTTGCTGACGTTGAAGGACAGGCGCCAGTTGCGGGTGGGGTTGGCGGTGATCTCGAGTTCCCAGCCCTCGGAGCGCTGCGAGCGGGTGTCGGTGCCGCCGACGCGGTGGCCGTCGGGCACGTCGCGGTCGAGCAGGACGGTGTTGGGGCCGCCGTTGAGGATGGTGTTCCAGATGGCATGGATGTAGTTGAACACGTCGCTCTGGTGGCCGGAGGCCTGGTTGTCCTGGTCGACCTGGAAGCGGGCGAGGGTGGCGTTGACCTTGCCCTCGAGCAGGTTGAACTTGAGGCCGTAGTCGAAGCCCTCGCCCTCGAGCGGACCGATTTCGCGGCCGAGGCGCAGGGCCTCGTCGTCGAGATACTGGGCGCCGCCCTGGTCCTTGAAGTTGGTGGAGGTGTTGGCGAAGACGCGCAGCCAGTCGGCGCCCGGGACCTGGAAGACGGCGCCGACGGTGTGGGTGGTGCCGGACTGGTCGATGGACGAGGCGGTGGCGGGGTTGAGGCCGGTGGTCTCGCCGGTGGCGGGATCGTTGATGCGACCGTCGTTCCAGATTTCGATGCGGTCGCGGCGGACGCCGGCGGTGGTGACGAGGCGGCCGTCGAAGAAGCGGCTCTGGGTGGCGAAGGCGGCGGAGTCGATCTGGTTGACGTTGCGGCTCCAGTTGTTGCGCACGAAACCGCTCTGGTAGTTGAGGTCGGGGTTGCCGTAGACGAAGGTCGGGCCGATCGGGTTCTTGAAGGGATCGGGGATGCCGCGGTCGGCGAGGTCGGGGGAGAACGGATCGATGTGGTAGATGCGCCGCGGGACGTTGGTGAAGTGGTTGGTGGCGGCGCGCTGCGGGTGGACGTTGCCCTCGGCGAAGTTCTGGCCCTCGGAGGTGGTTTCGGCGCGGCTGCCGAAGGCGAGCAGCATGTGGCGGCCGAAGGCGCCGAGATCGAGGTCGTAGTTGGCGCTCAGCCGCAGGTCGTCGCGCACGGTTTCGCGGTCGCTGTAGCTGGGTTCCGAATACACGAGCAGCTGGCCGACGTGGGGGTTGGCGATCGCGTTGTTGAGGTTGAGGGCATGGCGACCCTGGGCGGTGGGCACGTAGGGAATGCCGAGCAGGTTGGCGTAGGCGGCGCCGTCGGGTCCGCCGAGGGTGGCGTCATAGCGGCCGTCGGCGGTGAAGGACGGCAGGGTGGTGGTGACGTCATACATCACCGAGATGCCGGCGAAGCCGACGACGGACTGGCTGAGGCGGTCGACAGTGGAGCGCTGGGCGGCGGCCTCGATGAAGAGGTTGCGGCCGATGCGCTGCTCGAGCGTGGCGGCGAGGGTGGTGTAGTCGGTCTCGACGAACTGGCCGGGGCCGGAGGTGTTGCCGGTGCGGGGGAAGATGTTCTCGTCCTCGAAGTTGCGCGGGCTGTTGTAGCCGCCGACGTTGGAGCCGCTGGAGGTGCGGTAGTAGCGGGTGGCCTCGGCGGAGCTACCGGTGTAGACAACGCGGCCGGCGAGCGGGCCGTCCATGATGGCGAGCAGGTTGTTGGGCTGGATGGTATGGCCGGCGGTGCGGATTTCGCTGCCCCAGAAGGGATCGCGGGGCAGGGCGGGCAGGCCGTTGCCGTTGCCGGACTGGAACTGGGAGTAGCGGTTGTCGCCGAGGACGGAGGGGGCCTGGGGCGTGCCGAACTCGACGAAGTTGCGACCCCAGGCGTCCCATTGGGAAATCGAGTCCCAGGGCAGCCACGGGCGGACCTTGTTTTGCTTGAGGTGGCCGACCTCGCCGTTGACACGGAGAGTGGTCGTGTCGGTGAGGCGGACAGTGGTGGCGAGGGCCAAGCGTTCCTGGTCGTCGGACTCGAAGTCGCGGTAGCCGTCGGCGCGCTGGACCATGCCGTTGACGCGCAGGGCGAGGCGGTCGTCGATAAGGGTGCGGTTCAGGTCGAGGGAGCCGCGGGCGAGGTTCCAGCTGCCGTAGACGAGGCCGAGTTCGGTCACGTCGCGATCGAACTGGGCGCGCTTGGGGGTGACGTTGACGATGCCGCCGGGGCCGCCGATGCCGAACAGGATGGAGTTGGGACCGCGGGCGATGTCGATGCGGCTGAGGTTGAAGGTGTCGCCGCTGATGATGGTGTCGAAGTAATCGCGGGTCTGGGTGGCCCGGCGGAAGCCGCGGATCTGGAAGTTGAAGTCGTTGTCGATGAGGCCGTTGCCGGTGGTGGCACCGACGTTGGCGCTGCCGCCACCGACGTCGTTGCCGCCGCTGAGGGCATACTCCATCGCCTGGGAAACGTTGAGGGCGCCGATGTCGTTGAGGAAGTCCTTGGTGAGAACGGAGATCGAGGCGGGCGTCTCCAGCAGGGACGTGTTGAGGCGGCTGCCGGCAAGGGTGTTGGTGGCGATGTAGCCGGTGTCGCGGTCGGAGGAGACCTCGAAGGGGGACATCGTCACGGTGTCGTCCTCGGAGGAGACGGGAGCAGGCCCGGTTTGGGCGCCGAGAGGCAGGGAGGCAGCCAGACCGCCTAGGCAGGCGAGCACGCGCCAGCTGCGGTGGCCTCCGTGAGGAAGGGTGTTTTTCATGGTCGGTTTCGGGGAGGGGTGAACCGGCCGGTCGGCGCCGTCCAAAAACGGTCCGAACTGGGGCCGGGCAGGCCACTTCGTGGTCGGCCGGGCCGTGAGTCTCGACCGCCGCCGGACTCATCTCGTTGAGTGGCGCGACTGCGCGGAGGAGGTATTGCCCCGATATTTCACGCTTCGAAGGAAACCGACCACATTGCGCAGTGTAGGGCTGCCGCTTGCTCCCGCGGCTGCGGTCCCGCACCTGCCCCTCAGCCCTCCGTCAGCCAGCGGCGCGCCGACAAGCGGCGGCCCAACAGTGTGAAACATGCAGGTTAGCCGCGGCGGGGCAGGGTGGAGCCCTCGTTCCAGATGGGCTGCAGGAGCAGTTTGCGCTGCTGGACGGGGCGGCCCCATTCGCCTTCGTGGATGGCGGCGATGAGGGCATCCACTCCGGCGTCGCCGATGGCGGCATGGTGGGCGACGCAGCCGGCGAGTTCGGGGGCCTCGGGCACGACGACGAGCAGGGAGGCGACCGCGACATCGTCGGGGATGCGGTAGCCGGCTTCGCGCAGCCAGAAATAGACCCGCGAGACGAAGCCGATCACGACCTCGGGCTGGTGACGCTTCATCCAAGCGAGAAAGGCTTCGCGGTCGTTGGAGTCGGAGGTGAGCAAAGGAATGCGGTCGGCGGCCGACACCCAATTGTCCTGGGCGGCCATGGAGGCACCGAGGCGGGTCACGTCGTCGACGGCGCGGGGCGTGTGGGTGAGGATGGCGCCGCCGATGCGCCGGTAACCCCGATCGACCGCTTCGCGCCAGACCCGCAGGGTTTCGGCAAAGGTGTCGGGGGCGACGAGGTGGTAGGGCAGGGTGACCCAGCCCTGATCGAGGCACACGACGGTAAATTTGTCGGCTTCGAGTTCGTCGATGCGGGGACCGTGGGTGCGGGCGATCTGTGGCACGAGGAGTCCGCGGATGCCGCGGTGGAAGAGCACGCGGCTGGCGCTGGCCATGCTGGGGTAGGCGGCGAGATCGAATTCCTGCAGTTGGTAACCGCGGGCGTGGGCGCGTTCGCGGCAGGCGGGCAGGAAACGCCGGTGGAGTTCGTGGTGCTCCATGTGGCTGTCGAGCAGGTAGGCGAAGGTCGCGCCGCTGCCGGTTTCGTGACCGGCCCAGCGCTGGCGGGCGAGGGTGGCGATCGCGGGGTCGGGCCGGTAGCCGAGTTCGGTGGCCTTGGCTTTCACGCGCTCGCGGGTGGCGATCGGGATGCTGGGGTGATTGCGCAGGGCGAGGGAGACGGTGGACTTGTCCAGACCGAGGGCACGGGCGACGTCTTTCTGCGTGGTGCGGCGTTGCATGGAGCGGGGCGAGGCCTTGCTGGCGATGCTGGCGGTGCTTGGCAATCCCGGGCCGAGGAGAAGGCGCGCCCGTGAAACGATGGGTTGCCTTGGTCGGCGCGGCTCTGTCAAGGTCGGCGCCCCTTTGGTTCGAATGTTAGCATCGTCGGTGCATTGAGCGGCCACCCGGCGCGCCGGTTCATGGTCGGATGCCGCGTTCGAACCGGCTGCCTGAACCCCTCCTTCCTTCCCTCTTACCATGAAGTCACGTCACTTTGCGGGGATCCCGCAAATTTCCTACGAAGGTCCCGGCACGGACAACGCCTTGGCCTTTCGCCACTACAACCCGGATGAGGTGATCGACGGCCAGTCGCTCAAGGACCACATGCGGTTCTCGATCGCCTACTGGCACACCTTCCGCGGAGTCGGCAGCGATCCGTTCGGCCCGGGCACGATCGTGCGGCCCTGGGAGTCGGGCAAGGATCCGGTGTCCGTTGCCAAGAAGCGCCTCGATGCGGCCTTCGAGTTTTTCCAAAAGATCCAGGCGCCGTTCTGGTGCTGGCATGACCGCGACATCGCGCCAGAGGGGAGCACGCTCAAGCAGTCCAACAAGAACCTGGACCAGATCGTCGCCCACGCCAAGAAGCTCCAGAAGGACACCGGCGTGAAGCTCCTCTGGGGCACGGCCAATCTCTTCAGCAACCCGCGCTTCATGTGCGGTGCGGCCACCAATCCCGACGCCCACGTCTTCGCCTACGCCGCGGCGCAGGTGAAGAAGGCGCTCGAGGCCACCCTCGAACTCGGCGGTGAGAACTACGTCTTCTGGGGCGGTCGCGAGGGCTACGAGACCCTGCTCAACACCAACCTCAAGCGCGAGCAGGACCACCTGGCGGCCTTCATGCACATGGCGGCCGACTACGCCAAGGAGATCGGCTTCAAGGGCCAGTTCCTCATCGAGCCGAAGCCGAAGGAGCCGACCAAGCACCAATACGACTTCGACGTCGCCAGCGGCATCGCCTTCCTGCGCACCTACAAGTTGGACAAGGTCTTCAAGTTCAACATCGAGACCAACCACGCCACCCTCGCCGGCCACACCTTCGAACATGAGATCGAGGTCGCCGCCGCCGCCGGCATGCTCGGCTCGATCGACGCCAACACCGGCGACACCCTGCTGGGCTGGGACACCGACCAGTTCTCCACCGACGTCAAGGGCCTCACCCTCGCGATGGTGTCGATCATCCGCGCCGGTGGCCTGGGCAGCGGCGGCTTCAACTTCGACGCCAAGGTCCGCCGCCCGTCCATTGACAAGGAGGACCTGTTCCACGCCCACATCGGCGGCATGGACGCCTACGCCCTGGCCTTCAAGACGGCTCGCCGCATCCTCGCCGACGGCAAGTTCGAGGCCTTCGTGAAGGAGCGCTACAGCAGCTTCGACAAGGGCTTCGGCAAGGACATCGAGAAGCGCAAGGTTGGCTTCAAGGACCTGGAGAAGATCGCCTTCAAGCTCGGCGAACCGAAACCCGTCTCCGGCCGCCAGGAGTATCTGGAGAACCTTCTCAATACTTACCTGCACGGCTGATCCAGCCCGATCCTTTCAAGGGGCGCCCGCCAGAAACGGGCGCCCCTTTTTCCGTTCCTCTTCGGCGCCGCGCGGCCGGCGCCTGCGACTCGACCCCGCCGCCTCTGCCCGCCCCACCCCTCCATCGATCCCCCGCCCCCATGAGTGAATCCGCCAACGTGAAACTCTCCTTCAAGGAGAAGGCCGGTTACAGCCTGAGCGACGCCTCGGCCAATTTTGTCTTTCAGATGTTCATCGTCTTCCCGACGGCGTTTTACATCGAAACCGTGGGCGTCAGCGCCGCCTTCATGGGCGCCATGCTGCTGTGGGTGCGGCTCTCCGATGCGGTGACCGATCCGGTCATGGGCATCATTGCCGACCGCACCAACCACCGTTGGGGCAAGTTCCGCCCGTGGCTGCTCTGGTCGGCCATCCCGTTCGCGCTGCTGTTCTGGCTTACCTTCACGGTGCCGACCGGTCTCTCGGGCACGACCAAACTCATCTACGTGGCCGGCACCTACACCATCCTCATGATGGCCTACACGATGAACAACGTGCCCTACGCGGCGCTGAACGGGGTCATGACCTCCAACAGCGGCGAGCGCACCTCACTGTCGTCCTACCGCTTCGTGGCGGCCATGTCGGCGGCGCTCATCGTGCAGGGCTTCACGCTGCCGCTGGTCACCAAGTTCGGCAACGGCGAGACCAACGACCCGACTGGCTGGTCCTACACCGTGGGCATCTACGCGCTGATCTGTGTGGTGTTCTTCGTCATCACCTTCTTCAGCGTGAAGGAGCGGGTGCAGCCGCCGAAGGGGCAGAAGGCCGACGTGAAGAAGGACATGGCTGACGCCTTCACTAGCCGCCCGTGGCTGGCGATGTTCGGCATGGTGCTGTTCGTCTTCATCACCCTGGCGCTGCGCGGCAACGCCAACTACGTCTTCGTCACCAAATACCTCGAGCCCGAGGCCATGGGCGCCTTCGTCGAAAAACTCGGCCTCACCGCCACTGCCGCAGAAGTCGCCAATCCCGGCATCGGCTTCAAGATCCTCGATCTCTTCGGCATGATCGTCACCCCCGGCAAGAGCCCCTCGGCCGTCGGCTTTTCCGTACTCAGCATGTTCGGCACCTTCGTGCAGATTCTGGGCGTCATCGCGGCCAAGCCGCTCGCGGACCGCTTCGGCAAGAAGATGGTCTTCATCATCGGCCTGGGCGGCGCGGCCATTTTCCAGAGTCTCTACATCACCGTCGGCCCGAGCGAAGTCTCCAAGGTCTTCCTGCTCACCTTCTGCGTGCAACTCTGCTACGGGCCGACCATCCCGTTGCTCTGGGCGATGATCGCCGACTGCGCCGACTGGGCCGAGTGGAAGACGCACCGCCGCTCCACCGGTTTCGTCTTCGCCGGCATCGTCTTTGCCCTCAAGGCCGGTCTGGGCTTCGGCGGCGCCATCGCCGGCGCCATGCTCGCAGCCTACGGCTACTCCAACGAGACCGCCACCGATCCCGAGGTGCTCAAGGGCGTGAAGCTTATGACCAGCGTCATCTCCGGCGGCTTCTTCGGCCTCGGCGTCGTCTGCATGCTCTTCTACCCGATCGGCAAATACGTCGCGCTCAAGATGAGTGACGAACTCGACGCCCGTCGCGCCGCGGCGGCCTGATCCCACCCTTAACCCTCGTTCGTCATGAAACGTCTCCTGCTGGCAGCCCTGCTGGCCGGCGTCGGTGTCGTCACGGCCTCGGCCGAGGACGGTTACCGGCTCTGGCTGCGCTACGACCAAGTCGAAAGCCGCGATGCCCGCTCGGCTTATCGCGACGCCCTGAGCGCCGTCATCGTGCAGACGCCCACCGCCGCCGATTCGCCCGTCATCGGCTCGCTCCGCGCCGAGCTTGCCCGCGGCCTCGGCGGCCTCATCGGCCGCGACCCGACCGTGCACCTCGTCACCGGCGAAACCCGTGATGAACTCGGCACCGACGGCTACGCCCTCACCGCCGTGACCGTCGACGGCCACGCCGCCGTGCGCATCACCGCCAACTCCGACGCCGGCGCGCTCTACGGCGCCTTCGCCCTGTTGCGCAAGGTCCAGACCGGCGAATCGCTCGCCGATCTCGACGAGGTCTCCGCGCCGAAGATCGAGCGCCGCCTGCTCAACCACTGGGACAATCTCAACCGCTTCGTCGAACGCGGCTACGCCGGCTTCTCGCTCTGGGAATGGGCCTACCTGCCCGAGGTTCTCTCGCCGCGCTACACCGACTATGCCCGCGCCCTCGCCTCGGTCGGCCTCAACGGCACGGTCGTCAACAACGTCAACGCCAACGCCCTCATCCTGACGCCCGAGTATCTGGCCAAGGTCAAGGCCCTGGCCGACGTCTTCCGGCCCTGGGGTATCCGCATTTACCTTACAGCCCGCTTCAGCGCGCCCATGGAGATCGGCGGCCTGCAGACGGCCGATCCGCTCGACCCGGCCGTGCAGGCCTGGTGGGACGCCAAGGTGTCGGAAATTTATGACTACATTCCCGATTTCGGCGGCTTCCTGGTGAAGGCCAACTCCGAGGGTCAGCCCGGCCCGCACGACTTCGGCCGCGACCACGCCGACGGGGCCAACATGCTGGCCGCGCCGCTCGCCGCCGAGGGCCGCGACGGCATCGTGATGTGGCGCGCCTTCGTTTACGCCCACGACGATGCCACCGACCGCGTCAAGCAGGCGTCCAACCAGTTCATTCCGCTCGACGGCAAGTTTGCCGACAACGTGCTGGTGCAGATCAAGAACGGTCCGCTCGACTTCATGCCGCGCGAGCCCTTCAGCCCGCTCTTCGGCACCATGCCGGACACGCGGCACATGATGGAATTCCAGATCACGCAGGAGTATCTCGGGTCCTCCGTCCAGCTCGCTTACCTTGCACCGCTGTGGGAGGAGGTGCTCGACCAGGACACCTACACGCAGGGGCCCGGCTCGACGGTGGGTCGTGCGGTCGATGGCAGCCTGAAGGGCCACCAACTCTCCGCCATCGCCGGCGTCGCCAACACCGGCGACGATCGCAACTGGACCGGCCATCCGCTCGCCCAGGCCAACTGGTATGCCTATGGCCGGCTCGCTTGGGATCACACCCTTGGCTCGCGCGAGATCGCCGAGGAGTGGGCCGAACTCACCTTCGATGCGGACGAGGAGGCCACTGTCTCCATCGTCGACCTGCTCATGGGTTCGCGCGAGACGGTGGTGAACTACTCCATGCCGCTTGGCCTGCATCACATCATGGAGCGCGGCCATCATTATGGCCCGGGACCGTGGGTGACCGGCGGCCGCGCCGACTGGACCTCGCCCTACTATCACCAGGCCGACGAGGAAGGCCTCGGCGCCGACCGCGTCGCCAGCGGCAGCAATGCGATCGAGCAATACGCGCCCGAGCTGCAGGAGCAGTGGGGCAAGCTCGAGAACGTGCCGGACGAATACCTGTTGTGGTTTCATCATGTACCCTGGGATTACGAGATGCGCAGCGGCCGCACCTTGTGGAACGAACTTGCGCTGCGTTACCAGCAGGGCGTCGACGAAGTGCGGGCCATGCAGGAGCAGTGGCAGGCACTCAAGGGCGAGATCGACGACGAGCGTTGGGAGGCGGTGCGGCAGCGGCTCGTCCTGCAGGAAAAGGACGCCCGCGAATGGCGCGATGCGGTGTTGTTGTATTTTCAACAGTTCTCGCAACGCCCGCTGCCGGAAGGCGTCGAACCGCCGGAGTATGACCTGCAGCACTACATCGATGTGAACCGCCGCTTCTACCCGGGGCATCCTGGGGACTATTGAGGCGACGATATCTCACATTCCGAATGTAGACCGTCGACACCGTGCAATGTAGGGCTGCCGCTTGCTGGCATGCCGCACCTGCCTCTCAGCCCCCGTCAGCCGTGCCATAGGCAGGCAAGCCTGCGGCACGCCGATCCCGCGGACGCGGGAGCGGCCCTACAGCGTGAAATGTCCGGGCTAATCGGAGGGGTGCGCCTCGTGTGCGCCCGTGTCGGGTTGGTGAAACGGACGGACATGGGTTGCTGAAAGGCAGATTCGGGCACGGTCAAGCTGCGCTCCTGCCCAAGCAGGGGTCGGCTGAAGCCGACCCTACGTCGTGCCGGCTTCAGCCGACCGTCCAGTCGATAGTTTTTCCTGCGCCCCGGTCGTTTGATCGGGGCGTTCTGTTTTACTCGGCGACTATGAACCCCCTGTCCTTTTCCGCGGGTTTGCTGGCCGGCATCATCGGGATCCAAGCCGCGCCGCCGCCGGGTGGTGCGGCGCTCAGCGGCGAGTATCCCAACCTCTTCAAGACCTACCTCGGCAAGACGGACGCTGAGGTCGCGGCGAAGCTCGATGGCGCCTTTGCGCAGCTCTTTTACGGGGACCCGTTCACCGAGCGCATCTACTACGCCGGCTCGGCCGACACCGCCTATCTCGCCGACGTGGGCAGCCGTGACGTGCGCTCCGAAGGCATTTCCTACGGCATGATGATCGCCGTCCAGATGGACCGGCAGACCGAGTTCAACGCGCTGTGGAAGTGGGCCAAGACCCACATGTATTACGAGGACGGGCCGCTGGCCGGCTACTTTGCCTGGCACCGCGACTACGATGGCGACATGACGCGCGCCGATGGTTCGGAAATCCGCGGTGCCGGCCCTGCGCCCGACGGCGAAAACTGGATGGTGATGGCGCTCTTCTTCGCCTCCCACCGCTGGGGCGACGGCGAAGGGATCTTCAACTACGGCCGCGAGGCGCAGGATTTGTTGAAGACCATGATTCACAAGGACGCGCCCTCCGAACGCGGCGGCGTGAAGGCGATGTTTCATCCCGAGCACAAACAGATCCGCTTCGTGCCGGAGGGCCCGGCGTCGGAGTTCACCGATCCGTCCTACCACACGCCGCACTTCACCGAACTCTTTGCGCGCTGGGCGGAGGATCCCGCCGACCGTGCCTTCCTCGCCGAGGTGGCGAAGATCAGCCGGCAACTCTTCCGGAATGCCGCGCATCCCGAGACCGGCATCATGCCCAACTACTCCAACTTCGACGGCACGCCGCTGGAGCGCTGGGGGCGCGCCTTCGATGCCGACGCGTGGCGCACGCTGGCCTGGCCGGCCATGGACTGGTCGTGGTGGGGGCAGGATGAATGGATGATCGAGCAGTCCAACCGCATCCTGCGTTTCTACGCCGCGCAGCCGGCCGACAACTGGCCCGACAAGATGAAGCTCGACGGTACCGTCGAAGCGCGCGGCGGCATCGCGCCCGGCCTCACCGGCATGGCGGCGACGGCCGCGCTGGCGGCCGAACCGGAACTGGGTAAACCGATGGTCGAACGCCTGTGGGCCATGGAGCTGCCCACCGATGTGGGTCGCGACACCGACGGCGTGATGGCCGAGGGCGAGCTGCGCAGCTGGCGCTACTACGACGGGCTGCTGATGATGTTCGGCCTCCTGCAGGCCAGTGGGAATTTCCGGGTATACGGTCCGGTCGAGCCGTAAGGCGCGGCCGTTGTGCTCGGTTGGGTGTGTAAAAAAGAAGCCGGCACCGGGGGGATCCGGTGCCGGCTTTCTTATGCGGCGGTGACAAGGGAGAGCGGGGCGAAGGTTGGACGGACGTCCTGAAAGCCGTGACGCGATTGACGTTCGCGGGTCGCGGCGAGCACGACCCCTACAGGGTATTGCAGGGGCTTCGTTCACCGAAGCCCGATTGCGGTGGACGGAAGTGCGTGTCGATGCCGCCGGGTTTCAACCGCCGAAGCCGCCGAGTCCCTGCATCATGGCGCCCATGTTGAATGGCTTGTAGTTCGCCGGCGGTTCGAAGGCCGAGTCGGGCAGCGACATCTTTTTCACGCCGGTGACTTCCCAGCGCATGCGCTCCTTGCCGCGCTTGTTGAGGGCGACCAGGCGCATCGGAAAGAAGTCCCCTTCGATGGCCGACTCCCAGCCGCTGGGCGCGGCGCCGCCGCCCTTCATCGGGTTGCCCTTGGGCATGCTCATGAACTGGCCGAGTTCGTCGGTCGCCCAGATTTCAATCGGCCCCTCCTTCTCCTCGTAGATGTACTTCGTGCAGGTGTAGCCGAGAATCTCGGCGGTCTCGCTCGTTTTCTTCAACTCGCCGGCGGGTCGCGCCTGGGCCTTGGCCGCTTCCATGGGGGCCGCGAGGGGGATTTCCATGTAGGCCTTCATCTGCGGAATGAGCGTGATCATTTTGCCCGTCTCGTAGTCGACGATGGCCGCGGCCTCGCCCATGCCTTCCATCGGCATGTTGATGCGCATGTGGCCGGCTTTGGTCTGGTAGGTGACGTTGTGGGTCTGACCGCCGTTCGACATGGTCATTTCGATCTGGCCTTCGAAGGAGGCGGCGGAGAGAGCCACCGGGGCAAGCAGGGCGCAGCAAAGGGCGGCGGAGAAGGAGCGGAAGTTGTGCATGCGATTTGCCATATCCGAGCGACACGTGAATTCGCAAGCACGCGCGGAGAGGACGACGCGTCGTTGCGCAGAATGAGGGCAGCGCCGGGGATGTGATCACCCAGGGGAACCCACGAAGCGATCGGGGACTGACCCGATGGACGAAAACCGCGGGTGGCGGATTCGCCTTCAGTTCTGTTCGAGTGGCGCCTGATTCGGCCACTCGCTCACGCTCGTAGCCACGACCGCCACTCCGCTTGGCCAACCAAGGCTCGTGGCTACGAGCGTGAGCGAGTGGGAGAAGCGATCCGCGAGGCGGCGGACGCCGCGGGCCGGGGGGCGGTTTTCCGACGGGCCGGGTGAGCGGTCGGGCGGGTCGGGGCGGGCTGTGCCGACGTCTCGCTGCCACGTCCCCGGACGATCTGACTGAGTTCCGCGGTGAGCGCGTGCATGCCGGAGGTTTCGCCCTTCAGCTCTTCGGCGGCGGCGGCGGACTCCTCGGCATTGGCCGCGTTCTGCTGCGTGATGCGGTCGATGTCGGCGATGGTGGTATTGATTCGTTCGATACCGGCGGCCTGTTCGCGGGTGGCGGTGTTGATCTGGTCGACCAGCTCGGTGAGGCGCTGGCTCTGGCCGGTGACGCCGCTGAAGGCGCCGGCGGTCGTGGTGACGAGGTCGGAGCCGGCGCGGATCTTCTGCACGGTGTCGTCGATGAGTTGCCCGGTGTTGCGCGCAGCCTGGGCGGCGCGTTGGGCGAGGGCGCGTACTTCGTCGGCCACGACGGCGAAACCGGCACCGGCCTCGCCGGCGCGGGCGGCCTCGACGGCGGCGTTGAGGGCGAGAATGTTGGTTTGGAACGCGATTTCGTCGATGGTCTTCACGACCTTGGAGGTTTCTTCGCTGGAGCGGGTGATCTCGGCGATGGCCTGGGTGAGTTTTTCCATGGAGCCGCTGGCCTGAATCACGATGCGGTTGGTGTCCTGCATCAGGTGATGGGCCTCGGTGCTGTGCTCCGCGTTTTGCTTGGTGGTCGCGCTCATTTCCTCGATGGAGGCGGTGGTGCTCATGAGCGAACCGGCCTGTTCGGAGGACTCCTGGGCGAGGCGATGGGCGCCGTTGGAAATCTGGTTGATGGCGCTGTGAATGCGATCGGAGCCGCGATCGATCTGGCCGATGATGCGTTCCAGCGGGCGCGAGATGCTGCGGGAGAAACCGATGAAGGCGATGACGCCGGCGAGGGAGAGGGCGCCGAGCGTGCCGGAGACGATGAGGAAAAGCGAACCGAGCTGGGCCTCGACGTCGTCGACGTAGATGCCGGAACCGACGATCCAGCCCCAGCGGGGTTCGAGTTTGACGAAGGAGATCTTGGCGGCCGGCTCGTCCTGCCCGGGTTTGGGCCAGTAGTAATCAACGAAGCCCTGGCCCTCGGCCTGCGCAACCTTCACCATCTCGACAAAGAGGTGTTTGCCGTTCGGGTCGGCGTTGCTGGTGAGGTCCTTGCCGTCGAGCTCGGGCTTCACCGGATGCATGATCATCGTGGGGTGAAGATCATTGATCCAAAAGTAGTTGCTGCCGTCGTAGTTCATGGCGGCGATGAGCCGCTTGGCCTCGGCCTGGGCGGACTCGCGGGTCATCGCGCCGACGGCATCCTGCTGGCTGAAATGTTCGATGATGCTGGCGGCCGACTCGACGAGGTTGCGGGTCTTTTCCTGCTTCTCGGCGTAGAAGCGTTGCTTGAGCTGCGGGTAGAGCAGGGCCGTGACGATGGAAAAGGCCAACATAAGTCCGGCCCCGAGGGCGGTGATGCGCACACTGAGTCGAAAGCGATTGAGCATGGGTCGGGCGAGGTCGAGCGGGTTGCGGGAAGCGGCCGAAAACCCACCAACCGGCCGCGGTGAGCGGTCGGGTCGGGGGATGCGTTCACTCTACCTTCGGCACGAAGCGCCGGGGTTTTAGCTCGGAAGTTGCGGCGGGGGTGGGCCGTCGGCCTGAAGCGGGTGGCCCACGAAACACACGAAAGGGCACGAAACCCTCCGGCGCTTGTCGGGCTGGTTTGTTCTTTCGTGTCTTTCTGTGTGTTTCGTGGGCAGTCCTCCGCCTATGGCACGTCGCTGTTGCTCACAAAGGCGATCTTGCGGGAATCGGGCGACCAGGAGGGTACGTTGATGGTGCCCTGGCCGCCGTAGACGTAGGCTATGACCTTGGGCGGCTGGCTACCATCGACGGGCATGAGGCGCAGGTAGACGCGCTTGTAGTAGGGGTGGTCGTTGGCGACGACCTCATCGGCATTGTAGGAAATGATGGTCATCCATTTGCCGTCGGGAGAAATGTGCGGGAACCAGTTCTGGAAACCGTCCTCGAAGACCTGCTGTTGCTCCGAACCGTCGGGGCGCATCTTCCAGATTTGCATGAGGCCGGTGCGGGTCGAGTTGAAGAAGATCCACTCGCCATCGGGGCTGAACTCGGGGCCGTCGTCGAGGTGCTCGTTGGCCGTGACCTGGACCTCCTGCTTGGTTTCGACGTTGACCTTGTAGATGTTCCACTGGTCGTTCCGGTTGGCGGTGTAGACGATCCATTTCTTGTCGGGCGACCAGCCATGGAGGTAGGAATGGCCCCAGGCGGGATCGGTGATGCGTTCGGGATCGTCGGAGCCGCCGACGGGCAGGATGAAGACGGTGGACTTGCGGTCGCCGTCGTAGTTGGAGATGGCGAGCATCGAGCCGTCGTGGGAGAGGACGTGGTCGTTGTTGTTGTCGACGCGGGGGCCGGTATTGAGTTGCTCGATACGGCGGGTGGCGAGATCGAAGGTGCGCAGCACGCCGCGGTCGGGGCCGTTGCCGGAGATGTTGAGAATGAGTTTGAGGCCGTCGGTGGTCCAGTTGGGCGCCTCGAAGGACTCGGCGCTCTCGTGGATGAGGGTGCGTTCGCCGGAGAAGACATCGAGGATCTCGAGGCGGGAGCCGATGTAGTCGCGGTAGGGGCGGAAGTTGACTGCGGCGGGCTTGATGAGGCGCACTTCGCTGAAAACGGCCTGTTCGACGACCTCGGCGTTGTGGGAGCAGAGGAAGAGGCCGGCATAGGCGACATTGGGCACGTCGACGTCGGCGATTTCGACGGAGCTGAAGGGGTCGCCATAACGCGCGGCGGAAAAGATGAAGGTCTTCCCGCGGCGCTCGAGTTGGATGACGTCGGGATAGGGCTCACCCTCGGGAAATTCCTCCATCACGATTTGGGCGGTTTCGTTGTTCTTGGCGGCGCGGTATTGGAGGGAAGTGAGGCCGGAACCGTGGACGGTGCCGTCGACGTAAGTGGAGCCGGGATCGAGGTCGGAGCGGACCATCCAGCCGAGTTTGCGATGCGGGTCGACGCCCTCGCCGATGAACTTGACGCGGGCACGCAGGATGAAGTCGCCCTCCAGGTGGTTCCACGCGAACTGAAACTCATCGCGCGGCCCCCAGAGATTGGTACCGGCGGCGCTCATGTGATAGGTCTGCGTGGTCGCGTCGTAGCGCGTGCTGCCGGGAATGGCGGGATCACCCACGTCGCCATGATGGGCGAAGTCGCCCACGGCCGAGCCGTAAGCGCGGGGATTGGAGGCCGACGGCGAACCGGCAAACAGGGCGGCGGAGGAGGCGAGGGCGCACATGAGGAGCGTGGAGGCGGGGCGAAGAAACGGGGATTTCATGAAGGGGTGGGGGAAGCAGGTAGAAGTGATGCGGAACGGAGCCGCGACCGGCTGGTGGTCGACAATCCATCCTGCGGTGCCTGGACCCGCGACGGCGCCCGCGTTGAGCGTTAAGTTCTCGGTTCACCGCCCCGCCCCTCGTGGAAACACGATGTGGACCGGGGCAATCGTTCGTAAAACGAACAAGAGCCGGATCCTGAGTGGGTGGATTTGGCGTCCCGACGACGTGAGTGCGGTGGAGGTGAGGGGCGTGGGTCGGGCAGCGCCTATGGTTCGCGTAGCGCCAGGCGCGGAAACCAACGGCGAAAGTCCCGAGCGTTCCGGGTGATCAGGCCTTGGTGCTGCGTCGCAAATGCACCGATGAGCAGATCCGCTACCGGTCGTTTGGCGACACGTTTGGCCCGTCGGGCGGAGACATAGGCATGGAGTCACTCCTGCCAGGCGTCGAGGGCGGTGGTGAGGTCCTGGGCGGTCCAGGGTTGTTTGCGGAGCTGGAGGCGGTAGCGGAGGGGCCAGACCTGGCCGGGCTCAAGTTGGAGGGGCTTCGGGACCAGGACGGCCGAACACCAGAAGCGGCTGGGCTGGCCGTTGATGCAATACCAGGGGTCGTCGCCGTCACCAGGCATGTTGTCGGCGGCGGTGAGAATGGCGAGGCTGCCGCTGTCGGGTGTCTTTGGATACACCGTCACGCCGAGAGCGGACGTGCGGGGGCGCAGGCGGTTGTCGACCCAGTCGGTCATGGGGCCGTGGGTGTTGACCATCGCCACCGGGCCGTGGCCGTGGCCGAGGCGCATGCTCAGGCCGGCGTAGCCGCCGTAGACGACACCGTTGGGTTCGTGCGGTAGAGGCGTGCGATCGAGGAACGCACCGGCGCGGCCGGCGGTGAAGGTGCTGTTCCAGTCGATGCTGAAGGAGCCGTCGGCGGCGACAGGCGAGACGATGAGGAGGCGCGTTTCGGTCAAGTCGACGCGGCCCGTCGGGTGAAGGTAATCGAGCTCGAGCGTGATTTCGGCGCCGCCGTCGGGGAAGGTGCGGATGTGCGGCGCGCCCCACGTCGTCTTGCCCTCGGAGCGTCCGGTTTCGCGCGACTGCTCCCAGTAGTTGGCCTCGTTGATGTATTTCCAGGAAAACCAGAGGCCGTAGTGCCAGACGTGGTCCTCGGGCTTGAGCTTGGTGAGTTCGGGTCCGCCGGGGACACGCAACGGGTGGAAGAAGGGTTTGCCGTCGTCGGGCGAGTAGGAGAACTGCCAGATGAGTTCCCCCTCCTGCTGCCAGCCGATCGAGTGGTCGCTGCGCACGAAGTCGGCGCGAGCCAGCGGGGAGAGTGAGACGAGGAGCGCGGCGAGGGGTAGGAGGCGTTTCACGGGAGGAGGAGTAACCATGGATCGGGTGGCTTGTACATCGGGAACTAGCCAGTCGTTAAACGGGCTGGATGGAACTGTTTTAACCACGGATGGACACGGATGGGCTCCACTACCGTTACGCCTCCCGCCGATACTTGATCTGAATCTCGTCTCAGTGCGTAGCCGGTAGGCGAAGCGATCCGTGTCCATCCGTGGTTAAATTCCTTCTCAGAACCCGATGCTCACGCCGCCGTCGACGGGGAGAATCGTGCCGGTGACGAAGTGGGCGGCGGGGGAAGCGAGGTAGACGGCCGCCCACCCGACGTCGTGCGGGGTGCCGAGTTCACCGGTGGGGGTACGGCTGAGGATCTTCTTCAGACGATCCGGATCGCCGGCGAAGGCCTGACGCGACATGTCGGTGTCGATCCAGCCCGGCGCGATGGCGTTGACGCGCAGGCCGTGCGGCGAGAACTCGGTCGCGAGGCCCTTGACCATGCCCACATACGCCGACTTCGCCGCCGTGTACGCGATGACCTTGGGAATGCCGAAGAGTGAGGCCATCGAGGCGGTGAAAAGAATGCTGCCGTGCTTGCGCTCCATCATGCCGGGCGCGAATTCGACGGTGAGCGCGTGGGAGCCGAGCACGTGCGTGTCGAGCACCCGTTGAAACTCCTCGGTGGTCGTCTCGACAGCGGGTTTCTTGATGTGAATGCCGGCATTGTTGACCAGCGAGGTAACGGGACCGACGAGCGCCTCGGTCTTCTCGCGCAGGATATGCGCATCGCCGAGTTTGGTGATGTCGTGGACGACGTAGTGAGCGCGCTCGCCGAGGCGCGCGACCTGTTCCTGGAGCAGGTTCTCACGGCGTCCGGCGAGCATGATGGTGGCGCCGGCGGCATGCATGCACTCGGCAATCGCGCGGCCGATGCCGGTGCCGCCGCCCGTGATGAGGGCCGTTTCACCCGCGAGGGAGAAGATGGCGGGAAAGGGAGGGACGAGCGTGGTCATGGTCGTGAACGGGAAATGCGTAACGACCAATAAACACCCGCTCGCGCGGTTTGGACACCGGAGCTGGGTTCAACTGTTGAGTGGAGTGAGGAGCAACTACGACACGCCGCCAAGCGGCGACCGCATATCCCGATTGCGGCAAGATCCGCTCTCAGTGCGCCGCGTTCCAGGCGTCGACTTGGCCGCGAATGGCGGCGGTGTGCTCGGGGGTGGAGCCGCAGCAGGAGCCGATGATGTTGGCGCCGGCGGCGAGGGCCTGGGGCACGGCGGCGGCGGTTTCCTCGGGCGGCTGCTTGTAGACGGCCTTCATGTTCTCCAGCACGGGCAGGCCGGCGTTGGGCTGGATCATGACCGGCAGGTCGACCGTGTCCTGGTAGATCTTGGCGACGCTGGCGGCGCCGGGCATGTCCATACCGGTGCCACAATTGAGCGCAATGATGTGGGCGCCCTTCTCCTCGCAAAAAATCGCGGCATCGTCGGGCGCGACGCCCATCATCGTTTTGTAGAAGGTCTTGTCCATCGACAGGTCGTAGGCGAAGGAGGCGATGATGCAGGGCGCACCGGCGGCCTTGGCGGCCTCGATGCCGGCGCCGATCTCCTCCAGCCCGGTTTGGGTCTCGATGATGATGGCGTCGACCCCGGCGTCGACGAGAGCCTGGGCCTGCTCGGTGAGGGCAGCGACGGCGTCGGCGTAGGGCAGGTCGCCGTAGGGCTCGAGGATGGCGCCGAGCGGTCCGATGTCGCCCAGTACGAAGCCTTCCTTTTCGCCGAACGCTTCCCGGGCGATGTGCACGGCGGCCTGGTTGATGGCGACGACGTCATCGGCCACGCCGTGGCGCCGCAGCATGAGCCGGGAGGCGCCGAAGGTGTTGGTGATAAGGCAATCGGTGCCGGCGGCGACGTAGCGTCGTTGAATCTCCAATACGCGCTCCGGGTGGGTGAGGTTCCAGACCTCCCCGGAGGCGCCCTGCTCGAGGCCGGCGAGCATGAGCTGCGTGCCCATGGCGCCGTCGCAAACGAGGCGGCGGGTGGCGAGGGTGTCGAGAAGGCGGGAGGACGGGGAAGACATGATGGTGAAATTTGCCCGCGATGGCCGCCGGCGGGCAAGTCGAACGTCGTCAGTCGTCGAGGTCCGGGGGCGGGCGGCGCCGCCGTGCGGGCGTTGCTGCTGGCGGCGGGGGCGATTCCGCCCCAGAGTCAGAGTACCTTGGATTTCTGTTCCTGCTTCTGCTGCCAGCGCATCAGCTCGCCATTGGCCCAGAGCAGGTGGAGTTCGCGGATCACGGCTTCGTCGACCTGGCTGTAGGTAGGCTCGGGAATCATACGCGTCGTGCGGGTGAAGGGGTCGTAATAGGGCACGTCGCGGCTGCCGGTGGCCTGCATGGTGGAATTGACGACGGTTCGGTCACGGTAGACCCAGCGCTGCGCGTCCACGCGGGTTTCGGCAAACGGTTTGATGATCTCGGGTTCGCCGAAGAGCGCCCGGACGGCTTCCATCGACATGCCGCGTCGGAGCTGCCCGACCTTTTGCGCCCACTCGTCGGAGGTGACGACGTCGCCGACGGGAGCAGTGGAGCAGGCGGTGCCAAGGCAGACGAGAGCGAGCAGCATGCTGCCCCAAAGGCTTCGGGACGGGCGGGTCATGGTGAAAGGGTTCGACCGGTCTGCGGCGGGGTTGTTCGAAAACGCCTCGAACGGTTGAGGGCCGGATCGCGAGGGCAAGGCGCGGGGGCGGAATCTCGCCGGAGGAATGGGTAAACGTTGTCAGGCGTGGAGCTGGACATAGCGTGAGCGCGGACTTGCGGTATCGGTCCGCCCTCTCTCCCCATGAACCCTACCCCTATGCGATGGCTGGCCGCCGTGCTGGCCGGCCTTGTACTTGCCTTGGCGACCGGCTGCTCGAAGTCCGACGATGGCGGCGCCGACGGCGCCGGCGGCAATGGTGGCGCGCCGCGCCCGATCGTGCTGCGCGGGGCCAGTCAGTTCGACGAGGCGCATGTTTTCACGCGGACCCTGCGCGAGTTCGAGCGGTTGGTAAAGGTCCACTACGACGGACCCGTCACCTTCGAGCTCTATCTCAACAGTGAGCTCGGGCTGGAGAAGGACTACTTCGCCTACATGAGCCAGGGCGTATCGGTCGACTACGCGCTGGTGTCGCCCTCGCACATGTCGACCTTTTCCAAGGCGGCGCCCTTGATGGACATGCCGTTTCTGTTTCGCGACCTCGATCATTGGAACAAGGTCCTCGACAGCGACGCGCTGCAGCCCATCGCCGACGATGTGGCGCAGCGCGCCGACGTCATGCTGCTCGGCTACGCGGGTGGCGGCACGCGCAACCTGATCGTCTCGCGGCCGATCACCACCCTGGCGGAGCTGGCGGGCCTCGACCTTCGTGTCATGGGAGCGCCGATACAGACCCGCATCTTCGGTGCGCTCGGCGCGGCGCCGACCGTAATTGCCTACAGCGAAGTCTACAACGCGGTGCAGACCGGCGTGATCGATGCGGCGGAGAACGAGGCTGCGGGCCTCGCGCAGATGAAGTTCTACGAGGTCGGTCCCGAGATTTCGCTGACGCAGCACGCCATCACGGTGCGTCCGCTCGCGTTCAGCGGGAAGACCTTCCGCAGTCTGCCGCCGGCGCTGCAGGCGGCGATTCGGCAGGCGGGTCGCGAGGCAGGTGCCTTCGGTCGGGCGGCCGAGTCGCGGGAAGATGCGGCGACCTTGGCGCGGCTCGAGGCGGAGGGCAAACTGCGCACGCACCACTTCACTCAACGCGAGGCGTTGCTGCGTCTGGCGGAGCCCGTGAAGGAAGCCTACGTGAAGGAGCTCGGTGCCGAGGACGTGTATGTCCGCATCAACGCGGTGGAGTGAGGGGATTCCACTTAACCACGAATGGACACGAATGAACACGGATTGCACTGAAACCCACCAAGCCTTCCGGAATACCGCCCCCCGGCTCGGATTCGTGTAAATTCGTGTCCATTCGTGGTTCCAAAATCCGTTGGCTGCTGGACGCCTATCACCGGCTGTTGAAGGGGCTGCTCGCGGCGCTGATGGGTCTGATCGTCGTGCCGGTGGTGATGCAGGTGCTGTCGCGCTACACGGGCGTGATTCCGCGCTACATTTGGACGGAGGAGGTGGCGCGGTTTTGTTTCGTGTGGATTGTGATGATCGGGTCGATGGTGGCGGTACGGGATGGCACGCACTTTCAGGTCGACGTGCTGCCGGCACCCAAAACTTCGCGGGGTCGCGGCATTGGGGACGCGATCGTGCATGTCGCCATGTTGATCCTCGCATTGACCTTTGCCTGGTATGGGGTGGGCTTCGCGCAGTTCGGCGGAATGCAGACCTCGGAGATGAGCGGCATCAACATGGCCACGATCTATGTCGCCTTTCCGCTGGCGGGAGTGACCTGGACGCTGTTCCTGGTCGAGAAACTGGTGGCCGATGTGTATCGAACCCGTCATGACGCCGAGCCGCCCGCGGCGGCGAGGGCGGCGGAAGGCGAGGCATGAGTCCGGGTGAGGCGGCGGCTCTGTTGTTTGGCGTCTTTGGGGTGCTGGTTATCCTGCGCGTGCCGGTGTCGTTTGCACTCGGGCTGGCCTGCCTGCCGGTGTTTCTGTTGGAGGAGCGACTGACGCCGCGTCTGCTGATGGACGAGATGTGGAAGGCCTACAACTCGTTCATCCTGCTGGCGGTGCCGTTCTTTCTGCTCGCGGCCAACCTCATGAACTCGGCCGGGATCACGCAGCGGCTGGTCAATCTCGCGCGGGCTTCGGTCGGCCATCTTCCGGGCGGTCTCGGCCACATCAACGTGATGGTGAGCATGCTCTTCGCGGGCATCTCGGGTTCGTCGACCGCGGACGCCGCGGGCATTGGTTCGCTGCTCATCCCGGCGATGAAGCAGCAGGGTTACGATGGGCGCTTTTCGGTGGCGATCACGGCGTGTTCCTCGGTCATGGGCGTGATCATTCCACCGAGCATCCTCATGGTGGTGTGGGGCGGCTTGATGTCGGTTTCGATCGGCGGCCTGTTCCTGGCCGGGGTGGTGCCGGGACTGCTCATCGGGCTGAGCATGATGGGCACAGTGCTGGTGTATGCGAAGCTGCGAAAGTATCCGGTTTATGCGCGGGCTTCGTGGCGGGAGTTTGGCGGCGCGCTGCGGCAGGCGGCTCTCGCACTCATCACGCCGGGCATCATCGTGGGAGGAATCGTGGGCGGGCTTTTTACGCCGACGGAGGCTTCGGTGGTGGCGGTGGTGTATTCGGCGGTTTTGGGCGGGCTGGTGTATCGCTCGCTCGGCCTGCGCGGGTTTCCGAAGGTGTTGCTGGAATCGGCGCGACTGTCGGCCGTGTCGTTGTTCTGCATCGGCACGGCCTCGGCCTTCGGTTGGTTGCTGGCGTATTTTCGCGTGCCGCAGGCGCTGGTGGCGATGGTGGCGGAGTGGGGCAGCGGACCGATTTCGACAGGACTGATCATCGCAGCGGCGTTCCTGGCCATCGGCATGTTCATCGATGCGATTCCGGCGATCATCATCCTCGGCACGATCCTCTGGCCGGTGGCACAGAGCGTAGGGCTACACCCGATACACTTTGCCATCATCGGCGTAATGGCGCTGGCCTTCGGGCTGGTGACGCCGCCCTACGGACTTTGCCTGTTGATCGCGGCCGAGATCGGTCGGGAGAAGGTGGTGCACGTGTTGAAGGACGTGGGTATCATCCTCCTGCCGATGCTGGTGTTGTTGGGCGTGATCGTGGTGTGGCCGGAGCTGATCCTCTGGCTGCCGCGCTGGCTCACGCCGCAGTTCCTGTGAAGGACGGGACGAGGACCGAGAAGCAGGTGCCGGCTTGCGCGAGCCGTACCATAGGCAGGCAAGCCTGCGGCGCGCCGGCGAGCGGCGGTCCTACATTCCACGGTGTCGACGGTTTCCAGTCGTAGTGTGAAATATCGTGGTTAGGTGGCCGCGGCGAGCGGCCGCCGCGTGTCCCGCGGGGCGGGCGCGGGGCGGATGTTCTGGTTTACGCGGAAGAAGTTGGTCGGGTCGTAGGCGGCCTTCACCTCGGCGAGCCGGGCGTGGTTTTCGCCGTAGCTGGCCTGTACGCGGTCGCCGGCTTCGTCGTCCATCATGAAGTTCACGTAGGCGCCGGGCAGGTTGAAGGGGTGGACGGCTTCCCAGTAGGCGCGGCCCCACTGCTTGAGGGCGTCGGCCTTTTGCGGGTCATGATCGATGCCGGCGATGACCATCGACCAGGTCGCATCACGGGCGATCCATGGCGTGGCATCCTTGGCCACACGGCGCACGGCGCCATCGATCGGATAGAGGTGCATAAGGGAGAGTTCACTGGGCGCGGCGGCCGCCTGGCGGATGTGGGTCTCGATCGCTTCATCGGAGAGCGTCCGCACGTAGTCCCCTTTCCAATACCACTGCAGTCCCTTCGGAATCAGCGGGTCGAACATCGATTGCAGTGCCGGGAACGGCATTGTCTGCATCCAGTTGAATAGCGGGGCCGGCAGGCGTTCCAAGAGCGGCGCCAGGGCGGATCGGCCATCGGCCTCCTCACCATTGTAACACGAGACGACCGCGCAGACCGCCTTGCCCCAGTGGTCGCGGGGGAACGGATCGGTCGAGGGCACGTGCTTCAGGCCGACGAAGGTACCGAGTTCCTCCGGCGCGCCGGGTAGGAAGTCGCGATACGCGGCCATGACCGTACGGGCATCGGCGGCGTCCCAGAAGATGGGACCGCCGAAGATCATGTCCACCGGATGGGCGCGGAAAACGAAGCTCGTCACCACGCCGAAGTTCCCGCCGCCGCCGCGCAGGGCCCAGAAGAGATCGCGGTGAACCTCGGCATTGGCGGTGACGAAGGAGCCGTCGGCCAAAACCACATCGGCCTCGAGCAGATTGTCGATGGTGAGGCCGTGCTTGCGGGTGAGGTAGCCGATGCCGCCGCCGAGGGTGAGTCCGGCGACGCCGGTGGAGGCAACGATGCCGAAGGGCACCGCCAAGCCGAAGGCGTGGGTGGCGTGGTCGACGTCGCCCGACGTGCAACCGGGCTCGACCCGCACGGTGCGACGCGCCGGATCGACATGGATGCTGCGCATCGGTGACAGGTCGATCACGAGGCCATCGTCACAGATGCCGAGGCCGGGGCCATTGTGACCACCGCCGCGAATGGCAGTGAGCAGGCCGTGCCTGCGGCCGAAATTGACGGCGGTGATGACGTCGGCGGCGTCGCGGCATTGGGCGATCAGGCGAGGCCGCTTGTCGATCATCGCGTTGTAAATGGACCGCGCTTCGTCGTAGTTGGCGTCGGTGGGCGTGATCACGGGACCGCGCAGGCGGCCGCGCAGCTCGGCGATTGCTTCATCGCTCAGGGAGGCGGAAGGGGAGGAGGTGGCATTCATGGATTCCACATCCTAGGTGATCTCCGCAGCAAAGTCCTTTCCCCGACCTTACCATTTCCTTATCGCTGCGACTGATTCCCCGCATTAGCGTCATCGCCGCCGTCACATGCTTCACCGCTTCGCCACCTTCGAGATTGATGAAGCCACGCGTGAACTGCGCGGCGGAGGGCTCACGCGGGAGCTGCAGCCGCGGGTGTTCGACGTGCTGGTGTACCTTGCCCGCCATCGGGATCGGGTTGTGCCCAAGGACGAACTGCTCGATGCCGTCTGGCCGGGCGTGTTGGTGACGGACGCCTCCCTGCAACGCGCCGTGAGCCTCGCTCGTACCGCCCTCGCGGAAATCGGTGCCGGCGACGCCATCCGCACGCACGCGCGCCAAGGTTACCGGTTGCGTGCCGGCGACGCACCGGAGGCGCCGGACGGTGAGGCGGTCGACCCGGACCACGGCCTCCTCGCCGCCGGCCGCGCGGCCTATGCGGACGGCGATTGGAACGCCGCGCTGCTTGCGCTGGGTCAACTGCGGTCGCTTGCCGTCGTCACGTCCGACGATCTCCAGCACTGGGCGCATGCCGCGCAATGCGCCGGGCGCCCGGCCGACGCGATCGGTCCGCTCGAGCGCGGGGTCGCGGCCTACAAGGCGCTCGGGGACAAGGTTCGCGCGGCGTGGTGCGCGATTCTGATCGCCCACCTGCGCACCGAGTGGCGGGAGCCGGCGCTGGCCAATGGCTGGCTGCAGCGCGCGGTGCGTCTGCTGGACGGCGAGCCACCGGGGCGCGCCCAGGGTTATCTCCATCTCGCCCAGGCCCGGCTGGCGATGCTGTCGAACGACCTGGAGGCGGCGTTCGGTCATGCCGGTTGCGCGCGTGAATTGAGCGAACGATTCGACGATGCCGATCTCGACGGATTGAGCCTGCTCCTGACGGGGGAGATCTGCCTGTGCCTCGGCCGTATCCGCGAGGGTATGACGGCGCTCGATGAAGCGGGCGCCTCGGTCGTGGCGGGCGACCTCAGTCCCTGGGCGGGATCGGCGGTCTTCTGCGGGGTGATTTTTTCGTCGATGAGCCGGGCCGATTGGGAACGGGCCACGCAGTGGACCGAGCAGTTCACCCGCTGGTGTGAAGGCAAGGGCACGGCCATCTATCCCGGCCTGTGCCGGCTGCATCGTGCCGAGGTGCTGGCCTTGCGCGGCCAGTTGGGCGAGGCCGAGAGCGAGGTGCGCGCCTCGGTCGAAATGCTGGCGCTGCAGGCGCCGTGGGCCGAGGGTCCCGCGTGGGGCGTGTTGGCAGAGGTCCTGATTGCCAAGGGCGAATTCGCGACCGCGCGCGAGGCGCTGGGACGGATGAACGAACTCGGTTGGGAGACGCATTTCGGATTCGCGCTGCTGAGTCTGGCCCAGGGGGACGCGGCGGCGGCGGCGCGCCTGCTGGGCCGTTCGCTGGAGGAGAACATCTGGAGCACGCGCTGCCGGCGTTGTCAGGTGCTCGGTTATTTCGCGCTCGCCTCGGCCATCGCGGGCGGGCTCGAGGAGGCGCGGAAGGCGCTGGCGGAAATCGAGGCCGACCCGGATCTGGGAGACACGCCGGCGCTGCAGGCTTTGCAGGCGCGGGCGCGGGCGGAGCTGTGCGCGGCGGAGAACCGGCCGGACGAAGCGGTCAGGTTGTTGCGGACCGCGGTGCGCGGCTGGCAGCAGCTGGCGGTGCCGTTGACCGGCGCGCAGGCCCGCTGCCGCTTGGCCGAACTGCTGATGGCGCAGGGTGAACGCGAGGCGGCGGCGCTGGAACTCGAGGCGGCAGCGGCGGCCTTTCAGCAGGCGGGCGCGGGTCCCTTGATCGCGCGCTGCGAATCGTTGCGACAGACGCTGGCAGCCGGTGCGGCCGGCTAGTCGCCCCGGTTCCAGAAAATGAAAGTGCCGCGGTTGTTGGAGGTCAGCAGGTCGACCGCACCGTCGGCGTTGAGGTCGATGGCCTCGATCTGCGAGCCGACGCCGGAACGGTTGTGGATGAGTTCGGGGACGAAGGTGGCGCCACCGGGGGCATCGGCATCCGGCACCGCGCGATACCAGTAGAGCACGGGCGGGCCGTAGGCGTCGGGATCGTAGAGATTGTCGAGGTGGGTAAAGACGCGCTTGCCGATCACGTAGTCGGTGCGACCGTCCCCGTCGATGTCGGCTGTCGTGGCGGCGTGGGCCTGCGAGAACCGCACGTCGCCGACGGCGGGCTGCGAGTAGTCGTCGCTGATCATGTGGCGCACGAAGGTGATGGCGCTGTCGGCGTCGCGCCGCTGCTCATACCAGGCCAGGCCGAAGCCATGGGCGTTGAGGCTCGTGATGACGTCGGCGAGGCCGTCGCCGTTCGCGTCGAACACCCCCATGTTGGCGCCGCCGATGTTGCCGGCGCGATTGCCATAGCGGCCGAAGGCGACGGGGTGGTAGGGCCAGGTGCGGCCGGGATCGAGGGTCTCGGGCTGTTCCCACCAGCCGGTCGCGCCGAGTACATCGGGACGGCCGTCGCCGTTGAGATCGCCGACGCCGATGCCGTGCGACATGGCGTAACCGACCTCGGAGATGTTGACCTCCGTCCAGGTCCGGGACGCATCGGGCTTGGCATAGCGGAACTGGCCGCCGGAGGCGTAAACGAGCTCGGGGGCGCCATCGCCATCGAGGTCCGTGAAGAGCGTGGTTTCGCTCTGGGAGCGCGGGATCGGATGATAGGTTTCCCAGCGGCGCGATTCGCCCTGCGGGTTGAGGTAGACGGAGGGATTGGTCCAACCGCTGATGACGTCGGTCCAGCCATCGTCGTTCACGTCGTGGGCGAACTGGTGGTTGATCGAAGTGAACTCCTGCGAGGGGCCTTTGGCGACCGCGACGTAGATCTCGCGGAAGCGGGTGAAGTCGGGGCCGAAGTAGATGTAGGGTCCCGCGACGATATCGAGATGGTTGTCACGATTGAAGTCGGCGGCGGTCGCGCCCCACGAGTAGTAGAACTCGCTCACGCGCTGCACTTCGAAGCGCGGCGAAGTCATTTCGGTCGGCGTGTGACGGATGGCGATGTCGGCGAGGTGAAGGTTGCGAAAGCGGACCTCGCCGGAGCCGCTGACGCGCAGGGCGACCGGGCCGTAGCCGGTGAGCGCGTGGTCGCCGTCGACCGCGCCACCGATCTCGCGGCCGTTGTTGAGGAAGCTGCGGATGACGTTGGTCTCGAGGATGGTTTCAACCTGGTTCCAGTCCCCGGTGCGGTAGCTCGTGTCGGGCGCCTTCACCGGGAGGTCGGCGGGGGGCTCGGGCCGCTGGAAGTTGAAGCGGCGCTGCTGGGTGTCGGGGGGCGGGGCCATGCGGTAGCTCATGCCGCCGGCGTGACGCAGTTCCTCACGACTGAGTTCGTTGCCGGCGGCGTCGAGCGTGACGCTGTGGGGTTTCACCTCCTCGCCGGTCAAGTCGAGGAGCACGCCGCGGTAGCCCGAGTCCGTGCGCTCCATGCGCAGGAGCACAGCGGCCTGCGCACCGCCAGTGGCCTTGAACTGCGTATGCAGGCCGACGTCCTGGTAGCCCTGGTCGAAAACGAGCCAGCCGCCCTCAGCGTCGGACGAAGCCCGTCCCACGATCTCGCCGTTCTCCACGCGCCATTCGGCGTCGCCCAACGCGTGCCAGTCCTTCAGGGTCGCTCCGGTGAAATGGTAGTCGGAAGGAAAGGTCCGGCCGAACTCGGACAGCGGAGCCGTTTCGGCGGCGGGAGACTGGCCAGCGGCGGGCGAGGCGGGTCCGAGGCAGGCAGCCACAAGAACAAGCAACGGAGCGAGATGGGGACGAAGTTCCATGGTGACGGGTGAAGCGATGATGCGGGCGGGGCGCGGCAACAGGGGTAAAGGGGGCGGCGCGCGGGCCGGCGCGTGGGGTTTGCGGCGGAGGGATAGCCCACCGGCGGGGAGGGGTCAACCTGACCGCCGCGCAATGCGCTCACCCGTTCACCAAAACCCTCGTTGGCGGCCCCCCCGACCGGGCAGGTTCTGCATGCGCTGGCAGATGCCGCGCAAATCTTGGCGCAAGGTCGCATTTGATTCGGAGCGAAGGCTCGTCCACGCCACCTTGTTGGCCCAATCCCTCCGTCGGCCGTAACCAATTTGTCGCGCGGTCGGTGTGGCTGTTTCCCCTTTGATCATGAAAAAACCTTCCCTTCCCCTTCCCCCTCCCGCGTCCGCGTCCTCGTCCCGGCGTTCGTTTCTCAAAAAAGGTGCCGCGCTCGGCGCCTGCCTCTTGGTTGCCCCGCAGATCGTGCGCGCCCGCACGCTCGGCACGGGTGGCGTCCCCGGGGCCAATGGTCGCATCAACCTCGGCTTCATCGGCATGGGACTGCAGATGGGCGGGCATGTGGCGGTGGCCGAGGGACCCGGCGTGCAGCCCCTCTGGGTCTGCGACGTGCGTGCCGACGCACGCCAACGCGCCCGAACCGACATGGTCGAGCGCGGGTTTTCCGAGGTGCGGGCCACCGCGGATTACGAAGACGTCATCAACGATCCCGCGGTCGACGCCGTCTTCATCGTCACGCCCGACCACTGGCACGCCGCCATCGCCATCGCCGCCATGCGCGCCGGCAAGGACGTTTATGTCGAGAAGCCGATGACGCTCACCATCGCCGAGGGCAAGGCCATGGTCGAAGCCGAGCGTCGCTACGGCCGGATCCTGCAGGTCGGGTCTCAGCAGCGTTCGGAGCATGCCTTCCGCAAGGCCGCCGAGATGGTGCGCAGCGGCTGGATCGGCGAGGTTAAGGAGATCCATACCCGCCTCGGCTTTTTCCCGCCCGCCACGCTCGGTCCGGAGGAGCCGATCCCGGCGGGCTTCGATTACGACAAGTGGCTCGGGCCCGCGCCCTACGAGCCCTACACCGCCCAGCGCGTGCTGGGCAACTACGGCGGCGGCTGGCGCTGCTACTGGGAATACGGTTCCCGCAAGAACGGTGACTGGGGTGCACACCATTACGACATCGCCCAATGGGCACTGGGCCGCGACGACTCCGGGCCGACCCTCTTCGTGCCGAAGGGCCATGAGGGCGAGCAGTATCAGTATCATCAATACGCCGACGGCGTGAAGGTCATCCGCGACATCCCGATCGAACGCGATCACATGATCCGCTTTGTCGGCAGCGAGGGCGACATCTGGGTGAGTCGCGAGGGCCGGCTCGACACGTCCCGCCCCGAGCTCGCCCGGCGTCCGCTCGGGCCGGGCGACGTGCGCCTCTATGAATCGCACAACCACCAGCAAAACTGGCTGGAGTGCATCCGCTCGCGCCGCACCCCGATCTGCCCGGCCACCATCGGTCACCGCACCGCCACGATCTGCCAGCTCGCCGGCATCGCGGAGCGGCTCAACCGCCCCATCCGCTGGGATCCGGCCGCCGAACGCATCGTCGACGATCCCGGCGCCCGCCGCTGGGAAGACCGCCCGCGCCGCGCCGGCTACGAACTGCCCGCCTGAACCGCCGCCCAAGCCTGACTCACCCACATCATGAACAAGAAGTTCCTTTCCCTTTTCGCTGGCGGTGCCCTGGCCTGGGCTGCCGCATCCATCGTCGCCGCGAGCGACATCAGCGCCCATCTTGCCAATCTCAATGCGGCCGACTACGACCTGCGCCAGGCGGCCCGCCTCGACTTGCGCCAGGCACTTGTCGCCGCCTCGCCCCGCGAGCTGAAGGCCTACGAGCGTGAACTGCTCGCCGCCATCGGTCCCGACCGCGACTGGGCCACCCGCGACTGGTCGATCCGCATGCTGGAACTGGTCGGCACCGCAGCGGCGGTGAAGCCGCTCGCCGCGTTGCTCGACGATCCCGATCCCCGCGTCCGCGACTTGGCCCGCCGGGCGCTCTCGGCCATTCCCGCCCGCCGTGCGGGCGCGGTGCTGGAAAAGTCGGCTGCCCGCGCTGCCGCCGAAGAACAAGCGGCCTACGCCGATGCGCTTGCCTACCGCCACGAAGGCCGCTCCGGGCGCCGGCTTCGCGCCCTCCTGGACGCCGGCTCCGCGGAGGCGGCACTGGCCTTGGGCAAAATCGGTGGCCGGGCCGCCCTCTCCGCGCTGACCCAGGCTCATGCGAAGGCCGAAGACGGCAGCGCGCTCAAGCGCGACATCGAGCTGGCTCTGCTCGACGCCGAGCTGAGTGACCGCGGCCGGGTCCGGTCCCTCGCGGAGTCCGGCCAGACCGCGTCGATCCGGGCTGCCGCCTTCGCGCGTCTGGTTTCGTTGGACCGCGAGGCCGCCGCGACCGTGCTCGATGCCGCGCTGGCCGCACCGATTTCGCCGGAGCGTTCGCTGTGGTTGCGCACGGCGATGGGTTCCCCGCTCAGTGACAACGTGGTCGCGCGTCTCGCCGATCTGACCGAGGCCGAACAGATCGTGGTGCTCGACGCCGTGGCCGACCTGCACCTGGCAAAGTATGAGGCCGCGGTGTTGGCGTTGCTCGACGCGGAATCGGAGGCGCTGCGGTCGATCGCGGTGCGCACCCTCGGTCACGTGGGCAGCGACGCCAGCTTCCAGCCGCTGCTTGACCGCCATCTGGCCGATGAACGGGACCGCGAGATCACGGCGGCGCTCGCGCGCCTGCAGGCGCCGTCCACCGACGCCAAGCTGCTCGCCACCGTGCAGGGGACCGGGGACCTCGGCGAACGCGTGGCGGCGCTGCGCCTGCTCGTCCTGCGCAACACCGCTGGGGTAACGGCGCTGGTCAACCGCCTCGGCCTGCCGGTGAATCCGGCGGAGCTGCGTCTGGCGGCCTTCCGCGGCATGGAGGTGGTGGGCGATCCCGGAAGCGCACGCCTGTTGCTCGACGTGATCCTGCGCGAGGACGACCCGGTAAAGCGGCAGGCTCAGGGCAGCCTCAAAAAACTTTCCGCCAATCTTGCCGTGCCGGACTTTCTCTGGACCGGATTTTACGAGCCGGCCCTGGCGGCGGCCGCCAACGACGATCGGCGTCGCGACATCCTGGCGATCATCGATGGCAATTCGGGCCCGCTTCCGGCGGCCTACCTGCAACGGCTCGTGATCGGCGACCACGCGCTGAAAGAGGACGCGTTGAACGCCCTGCGGCGCTGGACGGACATCTCCGGCGTCGACGCCTGGCTGTCGATCGCGACGGCAGAAGGCGCGACGAGCGAGGAGGTCGCCACGGCCAAGCAGTCGATTATCCGCCTCGTCGGCTCGGTCCGCACCAGTGGCTTGTATCCGGAAAAGGTTGAGCGGGCCGCGCTGGCGCTGCGCACGCTGGCGGACGACACCGATTTCCAGAAGGCGCTCCTGCGGACCTACCAGCGCGAATTGCACTGGCAGACCCGCATCCAGATCAGCCGCCTATTCCCGGAATTTCTCGATAACGCCGCCATCGCCGCCGAAGTGCAGGAACTCCTCGACCGCGCAAAGTTCAACTGAGTCTTTATTGCGCTCCGGTTGCTGCAGAGCACGTGTGCGGGCGCGCCCTTGGACGCCTCCGGCGTCTCGCCCACCGCCACCGTCGCCACGAGCGGACCGGCACCGAAAAGCATCAACCAACCACCGTGGCACAGACATTCCTGTCTGTGAGTGTTGCCTCCCGGCACTCCTCCGCTGGGCACAGGCAGAAAAGCCTGTGCTTCCGGGCGCGAGCCGCGTCGCGCGGAACGTTCCCATTCCGTCGCTTGCTTTATTTAGAACGATCGTTTTAAAACACCGTCGTGGCCCGCGAACGCCAATACGACCGCACTGAAGTGATCCGACACGCCACCCGCGTGTTCTGGGCGCGCGGCTACGCCTCCACCCCCGTTTCCGAACTCGTCAAGGCGACCCGGCTCAACACGGCCAGCATGTACAAGGAATTCGGCACCAAGGAGGATTTTTTCTGCGCGGTCATGGATCACGCCTGGGCGACCGACTACCAAGTGATGCTCGCGCCACTGCGTGAAAATCAGGGACTGGAATCGCTGCGCGCCTACCTGCTGAACATCGCGCATCACGCGTCGTCGCCCCGTTTTCAGGGCTGTCTTTTTCTCAACCACCTTGCGCAGCGCGGCACCGTGCCGCCGCGCGTCCTGACCCGCATCGGCCGGTTCTGCGACGACCTGCGAGAACTTTTCCGCCACAACCTCCGCACGGCCCGGGACGCAGGTGAGATCCCGGCCGGCAGCGACGTCGATTTCCAGGCGCATCACCTGCTGTGCTTCGTGCAGGGCATCGCGCTGTTCGGCCGCCTCAGCACGCTGCGCCCGCAGGTGCAGCGCCTCGTGGAGGGACTCCTTCAGGGGTTGCGTCAGGGCAGTCCGGCGGGCGGTAACTGATGGCGGGCTTTTCCCTCTCACGCCCTGAGCCGTGCTGATAATAAAACGATCATTTTAAAATAAAAGCCCCGCTTCACCCGATTCGTCCCTCCCCTCCCACTTGGCCCGATCACCCAACCTCCCGATTCATTATGACGAACCCTCCTCCCCTCCGCATTCTCGTGACCGGCGCCACCGGTTTTCTGGGCCGCAACGCGCTCGCGGCGATCGCCCGCCGCCCCCACGTGATCCCGATCGCGGCCTGCCGGGACCGATCGCGGCTGGCGCCTTTCTTTCGCGGGGAGGTGCGCGTCGGCGACCTCACCGATCCGGCTTATCGCCGCGCCGTCGTGCAGGACGTCGATGTCGTCTGCCACGCCGGGACCTGGGGCGCCTTTTGGGGGCATCGTCAGTTGGAGCGCACGCGGTTCTTCGAGCCGGCGCGCGACTTGATGGAGTGTGCGATTGCAGCGGGCGTGCAACGTTTCGTGCAGAACAGTACGGTCGTCGTTGCCGCGCCGTCGCGCGACGGCACGGTCGTCGCCGATGATGCGCCCGGGCGTCCGACCGGATTCTGGCCTCACCTGGACTACCTGATCGAACTTGAGCGCTTCATGCAGGCCAACGCCGGCCGCGGCACGCAAATGGTGTCGTTGCGGCTCGGCCATTTCGTGGGCCACGGCAACCGCCTGGGGTTGGTGGCCGCGCTTGCCCCGCGCCTGCGCACCCGTGTCGTGCCCTGGCTGGCCGGGGGTCGGAGCCGCCTGCCCCTCGTCGCGGACGCCGATCTTGGCGAAGCGTTCGCTTGCGCCGCCACTGCGCCGGAGCTGGATGCGTTTGAATCGTTCAACATTCGCGGGCCGGAGCTGCCGACCGCGCGCGAGGTCATCACGTTTATTGCTCGCCAGTCCGGTGCCCCGGCGCCGTGGGTTTCGGTTCCGTTTTTCGCCGGCTACGCCTTTGGCTGGTTGATGGAGACCCTGTTTCCGATCCTGCCCGGCCCGGCGCCCTTCCTGACCCGGTCGATTGTCCACGTGGCGGAAGACTGGCCCTGCTCCAACGACCGCGCCCAGCGCAAGCTGGGCTACATGCCGGCCAAGGACTGGCGCACTGCCGTCACCGAATCGCTCCAGGAGCACCAGACCACGCCCCTTCCCTGGCAACCCCTTGCGCAACCCCTCTGACCCATGGCTCGCCTCTCTCGCGGACAAATCATCCCGCCCGTGAACCAGCGAGATGCGGGTGGTGGAGACCTCTCGATACCCGATGCGACCCGAGTCGTGCATCTCCAGTTTCGGCGCTTCGCCGGATGTCCCATCTGCAATCTGCACCTTCACACGTTTGCCCGCCGACACGACGAAATCGCGGCCGCGGGTGTGCGCGAGGTGGTGGTCTTTCACTCGACGGTCGACGAACTCGCAGAGCATCGGGCGGCGCTTCCGTTCACCCTCATCGCCGATCCGGGCAAATCGTTGTACCGCCGCTTCGGTGTCGAAGCCTCGCTGCGTGCCGGGCTCGATCCGCGCGCCTGGGGAGCGGGACTGCACGGTCTGCTCGCCCACGGGATCGGGCTTAGGTCCGTGCGTCACGGCGGACCGCTCGGCCTGCCCGCGGATTTCCTCATCGGCAAGGACGGCCGCTTGCTGGCGGTCCATTACGGCGTCCATGCCGACGACCAATGGTCGGTTGACACCCTGCTGCGCCTGCTCCGCGAGTTGGACGAAGTCGATCCGTAGAAGGGAGGCGATTTCGCGCAACGCAGATGCCTAACGCGGTGATCGTGCCGGCCGGCAGATCGCCAGTATCTTCAATTTGGGCTGTTGCCGGGACCTATTTCGAGGATTCAGCAGCGCGGCGGATCTCCTCTCGCCTACTTCTGCCCGAAACCGTCTCCGTCCCGGATGAATTCCATCCGATTGCCGAACGGATCGGCGGAATAGAACCGACGGCGGGAGGGAAGCGTCGAATCCCAGGTCACCGGATGGCCGGCTGCCTGCAGACGGTTCGCCAGCTCCTCGAGTTCCTCGACGCAGAAAGCGGGGTGCGCTTTCCGCTGGGGGGAGAACTCCTTGTCCACCCCGAGGTGGAGAACCACCGCACCGGATCGAAACCAGCAACCACCGCGCTGCGACAAAGGCTCCGGTTTCCCTTCTTCCTCCATCCCAAGGATCCGTCCGAAGAAATCGCGCGCCTTGGCCTCTTCACCGAGGGGCATGGCAAGTTGGATGTGATCGAGATGTACTAAGTTCAACCCCGACCAAGAATGCGTTGCGGCTGCGGTCAGGTAGGCGCCGGGTTCCTCTTCGACCAACCCACGAATCTTTGCGGCGGTGGTCTCGCCGATTCCGTTCACCTGTGCCAGTTCGGCGGCGGATGCTGCGACGACTTTCTCCACCGAACCGAAGCGCTCCAGCAGGTTCTCGGCTCGGCCGGGGCCCACCCCCGGCAAGCCTTGCAGCACAAAGAGCTGACGTGCCCGTTTGCCTTTCGGGCGATAGCCGGGCCGAGGGAACGCGTGTCGGGCGAAGCGTTGCGCCTGCCGGCCCAGGTAAATCAGGAGTCGGGCGGTTTCCGCCGCGTCGCGTGCTCGCAGCACCGCCAAGCCAAAGAAGACGCTCACGGTGATCAGCGCGCCCTGCAGTGCCTCACGCGATACGCCAGTCTCGCCCACGGAGGAAGCGGTTCCTTCCAGGATGAGCAGGCCGCGTCGCCCGCTGCACGCCAGTTTTTCAGCCTGCTTGAACAGCCGTGCGTCCACCACGGAGGCGGCGAAATCCGGCAGCGTTTTTCGCTCCACCAGGAAGTTGTCCTCCACGATGAAATCGCCGGCGGTCAAGCGTCGCACCGCGAGGGTCACGTCGGCGGGCCGCGCCCGCAGTGCGGTGATCACTCCCCCGGCGTTTTCACGATCGTCCGCAACAATTCGAAGGGGGGACGCACCGATGCTCACGGTTTGCATTCTGCTGTCTCAACCCATCGTCGCACGCCAAATTTCTCCGACTTGGACCCGACTCCCGGCCGGAATGCCATTGCGTGACTGCTGGTGGGGCGAACGCGGAATCGTCGTGGCTGAGGTTGGCCCGACCTGAAAGATTATTTTGCGACGGAGCAGGCGACGTTGGGACTGGACGGATTGACCGCCACCCGGCGGTCCTTGGGAATGACGACCAAGTCCATGTCTTCCATGGGAATGGCCCCCAGCAGGACTTGATCACCCATCACCAACGCACCGGTGAACCCGACCCGGTTGGCGAATCGCACTTCGATGGGGCCGACATAGGGAGTCATGCGTCGGGAGCCGTCGGCCAGAGTGACTTCTTTTTGATCCTGGATATCCAGGCCAAGTTGGAGGCGCACGTGTTCGGGAATGCACAGATGTACCGCCCCGGTGTCGGCCAATGCCTCCACTTGGATCGGTTCAGCTTCCGGCAGGCGTGGGTTGGAGAGTGTGAGCATAGCGGTGGCAAGCCCCATCCGTGAATAACATGGGCCGCCCGGGCTTCGGCGCAAGCCCTCCGCGGGCCGGAGGTCTGGGATCAGCGACATGGCCGTCGGTGGCGAGGGAATCCGTCGCTTCGCCGCCGCTCCGGCCGCGGCCCGAGAAGCAGATCCAGCCTGTGCATTCGCGGCGGATGGCGGTAGGGTGGGCGCCGACCGCGCTTTTGTCATGGAACTCGATCTCGCCACGCTCTCCACCGGACTGCTCATCTTCTTTGCCCGCGTCTTCGACGTCACGCTCGGCACACTGCGCACCATCAGCACCGTGCAGGGGCGGACGCGGGTCGCCTTCGGACTGGGCTTGTTCGAGGTCACAACCTGGCTGGTGGTGATTTCGACCGTGATCGGACAGATCGCGGAGGCGCCCGTGCTCGGGGTGTTCTACGCGATCGGATTCTCGACCGGCAATGTCGTGGGCATCCTCGTCGAACGACGGCTCGCGCTTGGTCAGGCGGCCGTACGGGTCATTGCTGCCAAGCGCGGCGGCGAGATCGCCGAACGTCTACGCGCCCTCGGCCTGCGGGTGACATCGTTCTCCGGAACCGATCAGGAGGGACCGGTCAACCTGCTCTTTGTGGTCTGCGATCGGCGGCGTGTGCGCGAGGTGCTGGCGCTCATCTGGGAGGTGGAGCCCGATGCATTGCACACGGTCGACATGGTCGGACCGACGGGTCGCGCCATGCGTCCGATGATGCAGCCTGCCACGGGCTGGCGGGCATTGATCAAGCGGAAGTGAGGGCGCGAGGCAGCGTCCCGTAGCGTGTTAAAAAGTGAGGTGGTTTCCTGAGCCTCGGCCGACAGGCCGAGGGAACAAAGCTGAAGTCGGGACCGAGGGGCAGCGTTGTCTCCGACAAAAAGATTTAAGACAGAAATATCTCAATCCGCTGCGAGGTAGAACCAAGGGAGTTGGCCGTTCTTTTTTGAGAGTTGGGTTCAGCTCCAGAGGCCGAAGCTCCAGGTGTAAAGGATCGTGCTGCCGGCGGCGTAGGAGGCGAGGTTGGCGAGGAGGCAGGTGCGGCGGATTTGAGGTTTTTCCGCCCGCCCCTGCAGCAGCCATTGGGCACAGAGGGTTTCGATTGTGACCGACAACAGGAAGGCGAGGAGGTAGTAGACAGATAACCAGAGGACTTGCTCGGTTGTATTCACTTCCTTGTGACTTACCCAGGGGAACCAGACCACTACCCACCAGCCGCCATTGAGCAGGATCGAAAGACCGAACCCCGCGCCGCCGCTGATGACGTTGGCCGTCAGCGCGGTGAGCGCGGCTCGCCTCTGCCATGGCACCGCAAACAACAGGCGGGAAAACAGCCAGGCTTCCAGGACTACGGTGCAGGCCATGAAAAACCAGCCCTTTGGCATCAAGGCGAGGATACCGAAACTCACATTGGCGAGGAGGAGAGCCATGTTTACGGGGGGCGGGGCGCGGACCGGAGTCGGGAGCGAGCACAGCAGAGGCAGGTCGAAACGCAACCCGCGCGTTACTGGATCGTGCCCGTCTTTCACCCGCTTCCACTTCATACTATGAGGAAAGCGGCGGGTGCGCGATAAACGCCGTCGGGACGCCGACGTCCGCCCGGGCGGGCAGGTGGACCGCGGCCTCCGGACGCGGTGTTGCGGTGGAGCGGCGGGAGAGGAGAGCTGACGCAATGAAACACGCTGCCGGGACGCCGGCGTCCACCTTGCTGCGCTGGCCTACTCGCTGCGGAGGGTGATGGCGGGGTCGACGCGGGTGGCGCGGCGGGCGGGGAGGTAGCAGGCGAGGAGCACGGCCAGGGCGAGAATGAGGCCGCTGACCGTGAGGGCGAGAGGGTCGGAGCCCTGCGCGCCATACACCATGCTGCCGAGGATTCTTCCGGCCGCCAGCGAGACGGCGGTGCCGACCAAGAGACCCACCGCCGTCTGGACTGCGCCTTGGCGGAGGATGAGACCCATGACTTCGCCGGGGCGCGCGCCGAGCGCCATGCGAATGCCGATCTCGCGGGTGCGACGGGCGACGGCGTGCGACTTCACGCCGTAGACGCCGACCACCGCGAGCAGGAGCGCGATGCCGCCGAACACGCCGAAGACCAAAGCGGCGAGTTCAATGAGCAGGCCGTTGATGTTCTTTTCCACAAAGGTCGCCAGCGGACGTACGAAGAGTACGGGCGTGGCGGGCTCGGCCTCCCGCAGGGCGCGCCGCACGGGAGCGACATGATGCAGAGGATCGGCGGTGCCGAGGTGCAGATAGATGTTGGCCGCCGGTGCCTGCGCGAGCGGCCGGTAGATGCGGCGCGGTTCGGCATCGGCGAAGACGCTGTCGCGGGGGCTGCGCACGATGCCCACGATTTCCAGGGCGCGAGTCGGGTCGCCGCTGGCGGCGTCGGCTTCGCCGAAATACACCCGCTGGCCGAGGGGGTCGGCATCGCCGAAGAGGGTGCGGGCGAGGCCTTGGTCGATGATGGCGACACCAGGACTGTCGGCGCGGGTCGCCTCCTCGTGGGTGAAGGCGCGGCCGCGCAGCAGGCGGATACCGAGCAGCGAGAAGTAGTCTTCGCTGACCGCGGTGAAGCCGGCATAGGCGCGGCCGTCGTTGTCGCGGTCGATCGCGATGGGGGCGGCGTTGCGCGCGGCGAAGACGGGACGGAAGGGCAGTTCGAAGTTGTAGGGGATGCCCGAGGCGAGGGCGGCGCGGCCCGGGCCCACGAGCGGCGTCAGGTGTTCGAGCAGGGCCTGTTGACGACGCGCGATCGTGGCGGGGTCGTCGGCGAGGTCCGTCATCCGGTAGTCGAGGTTGGCCACGAGCTGGTCGGCAGTCTGGAACCCCACGTCCATCGAGCGGGCATCGAAGGAGCTGCGAATGAAAAGCGAAGCGCTGAAAAGCAGGGTGAGCGAAAGCGCGATCTGGGCGATCACGAGGCTGTTGCCGAGGGTGAAGAAGCGGCGCCAAGGGGCCGCGCCGGCGGCGGCGCCCGGGGTTTGCTTGAGGTCGTTGACCAAGTCGGGGCGGGTGACGCGCAGCGCGGGACCGAGGCTGGAGGTGAGCGTGGCGACGAGGCAGAAACCGAAGGTTGCAGCGAGCATCGGCAGGTCGAGGAATCGGGTGACGCTGAGAACAAAGTTGCTGGTGGCGAAGACCTCTTCGGACGTCTGATAGATGGCGCTGTCGGCCCACAGGCTGAAGAGCAGGCCGCAACCTCCACCGAGCAGCGAGAGCACGAAACCTTCGGTGGTGAGCTGGCGCACGATGCGACCGCGCGAGGCGCCGAGGGAAAGGCGGATGGCGATCTCCTTGGCGCGGGCGGCGCCCCGGGCGAGGACCATGTTGGCGAGATTGAGACAGGCCACGACCAGGACGGTGAGGGAGAGTCCGAGAGAGAGCGCGGCGAAGAGGTTGATGAAGCCTTCGTCGCTCGGGCGGGTGTTGCCGATGTCGAGCCGGGAGGGCGGTGCGAGGACGAGGGCGCGCGAGGCGTCGTCATCGGTCGGGGCGACGGCGTTGAGGCGCTCGTTGAGCACCGGCAGGCGCGCCTGGGCGGCTTCGGGAGAGACGCCCGCGGCCAGCCGCGCGTAGAGACTCAGCGGATACGTTTCGGGGTCGCGCAGGTTTTGGTCGGTGTAGAAATGTGACTCGCCGAGCGGCAGCCAGACATCGGGACCGATGGAGGAATGCAGGCCGACGAAGCCGCGCGGAGTGATGCCGATGACGGTGTAGTCACGCTGGTTGACGCGGATGGTACTGCCGACGAAGTTGGCCGGATAGCCCAGGCGTTCCCAGAAGCCGTGATTGGCGACGGCGACGGGAATGGCGGCGCCGGGGGTGGCTTCCTCGGGGGTGAAGAAGCGGCCCTGCACGGGGTGGGCGCCGACGAGTGACAGGTAGTTTTCGGACGCGACGGCGATGAAGCGGCGCTGAAGGTCGTCGCCGACCCCGACGGCTTCGGCGCTGAAGAAGCGGGCGGCGACATCGGCAAAGACGTCGGTCGAGGCGCGCAGGGTTTCGAACTCGGCGTAGGAGCTGTGACGGAAGTCGCGGTCGGCGCCGGCTCGGCTGTTGTAGATGGCGGTGAGCTTGAGGGATTCGTCGCGGAGCAGTGGGCGCAACACGGCGTCGCGAACCATGGCGAACATGACGGCGTTGACGCCGATGCCGAGGCCGAGCGTGAGGATGGCGACGAGGGTGAACCCGGGCGAGCGGAGGAGCGATTTGAAGGCGAAGGCGCTGTCGCGCGCGAAGTCGGGCAGTAGGCGCCAGCCCCAGGCGTCGCGGCTGGCCTCCTTGGCCTGCTCGAGTCCGCCAAAGGCCACGCGGGCGGCGCGCTCGGCGGCGGGGCGGGTCATGCCCTGGGCGACGTTGTGTTCGATTTCCATCTCGAGGTGGAGGCGCAGCTCCTCGTCGAGGTCGGATTCGGCGCGGCGGCCGAAAAGGGAGCGCAGACTGATCCGCAGGGTGTCGAGCAGGCTCATGGTGCGCGGGCGTCAGGCGGTTTCGAGGATGAGGTTCACGACGCCGGCAAAGCGGTGCCAGTTGGCGGTCTCGGCCTCCATCTGCTTCCGGCCGCGGGCGGTCAGGGAATAATACTTGGCGCGGCGACCGGCCTCGGACGTGCCCCACTCGGATTTGATGAGGCCCTGTTTTTCGAGGCGGATGAGGGCCGGGTAGAGCGAGCCCTGGTTCACGCTCAGGACGTTGTTCGCGATCTGGTTGATGCGTTGCTGGATGCCCCAGCCGTGACGGGATTCGTCGCGCAGGGCACGCAGGGCGAGCAGGCCGAGGGTGCCTTGGAGGAGGTCGTTGGGGGAAGGAGTCATGGCGGAGCGCGGGGGTGGGGGCTTCTCTAGGTGGGCTAGAGAAAGGCTGCGCTCTTCTAGAGGGTCAAGAGGAAAGACAGCGGAGTGGTGGCGGGCGCCGTCGAAATGCTGAAAGCTGAAAAGCGCCGGAGGGGGGGGGAATATGAGGATTATTCGGACTGCAGGGCGATGAGGGGGTCGGTGCGGGTGGCGCGGCGGGCGGGGAGGAGGCAGGCGAGCAGGGCGACGGTGGTGAGTAGCAGCGGGAGGCCGAGAAAGGACGGCGCGTCGAGCGGGGCGACGCCGAAGAGCTGGCTGCGCATCGCGAAGGCGGTGGCGATGCCGCCAGCGAGGCCAAGGACCAAGCCGATCGCGACCGGTCGCAGGCTGTCGCGCAGGACGAGGCCGAGGATCGACTGCGGTGGGGCGCCGAGCGCGAGGCGGATGCCGAGTTCGCGGCGACGCTGGGCGACTCCGTACGCGGTGATGGCGTAAATGCCGACGGTGGCGAGCACGAGGGCCAGGACGGCGAATCCGCCGAGGAGCCCGAGCGAGAAACGCCGGGCGTTGGCGGGACCGGCGACGATGTCATCCATGGTGGAAATCATCGAGAGCGGGATGCTGGCGTCGACCTCGCGCAGGGTGTTGCGGATCAGGCGTTCGACGCCCGCCTGGCCGAGGGGGCTGCGGATGTGGATGAAGAAGTTGTTCCAGGGAAGCTGTGGAAAGGGGATATAGATCTCGGGCAGGCTGGTGCGGGTGGGACCGTCGGCCCGCACATTGCCGGCGACGCCGATGATCTCGGCCCAGGCAGTGGTGCCGTCGAAGAGCGAGAGCTGCAGGCGCTCGCCGACGGGCGAGCGACCGGGGAAGTGCCGGTCCGCGAGCGCCTGGTCAATGATGACGACGCGGGCGGTGTTCTCGTCGTCGGCGGCGGTGAAGTCCCGGCCGGCGCGCAGGGGAATGCCGAGTGTATCCAGATAGTCGTGACTGATGAGGCGGTAGTTGGCCTGGGGCTGGTCGGCGGTGGTGGCGTAGCTTTGGCCGGCGGGCACGAAGGGCAGGTGGATCCAGCTTTCGCCGATACGGTCGAGGTTGGTGCCGACGGCCTCGACACCGGGCGCGGCCTCGAGGCGCTGGAGCAGATTGCGGTAGAAGGCGATGCGCGAAGCGGCGTCTGGGTAGGCCTCGCTCATGAACACGACGCGGGCAGACGTAACGTTGGCCGGTTCGAAGCCCCAGGGAATGTCGTGCAGTTTGCCGAAGCTGCGCAACAGGAGTCCGGCGGCGAGCAACAGGATCAGGGAGACGCCGACCTCGGCAGCGACCAAGGCGGCGCGCAGGCGTTGACCGACTCCGCCCGCGGAGCCGCTGCGGCCGCCGGACTTGAGGGCGGAGGCGACATCGGTGCGACGGGTGGCGAGCACGGGGGAAAGTCCGCTGAGGATGCCGGTGAGCAGGGTGGCGCCGACGGCGAAGAGAAGGACGAGGCCGTCAAGGCGCACCTCGCTCAGGCGCGGGATGTCGGCGGGCGCGACGGCGATGAGGCCCTGCAGGGTCCATTGGCTGAGCGCGATGCCGAGGACGCCACCGGCCGCAGCGAGCAGGAGGCTTTCGGTGAAGAACTGGCGGAGGAGGCGCCGCGAGCCGGCGCCTAGGGCGAGGCGGATGCCGATCTCGCGCTGGCGGGTGGTGGCGCGGGACAGGAGGAGGTTGGCGACGTTGAGGCAGGCGATGACCAACACGAGTACGACGCAGCCGAGCAGGAGGGCGAGGGGTGAGCGGACATCGCCGAGGATCTGGTCCTGAAGGGTGACGAGGTGGCGGGCGCGTTCGCGCTCGTTGGGGTTGGGCAGAGCGTCGATGCGGGCGCCGAGTTCGGCTTCGGCGGCGGCGACGGAGACGCCGGGTTTGAGGCGGCCGATGAGAGTACGGATGGGGTTGCCGCGGGCGCGGGATTCGAGGGCGTCCTGGCCGATTTGGTTTTCGGGCACGGCGTTGGCGGCGGTGATCCAGAAGAAGATCTCGTGCGGGAGGTCGAAATCGGCGGGCATGACGGCGGCGACGGTGGCGGGCACGCCGTTGAAGGTGAGGGTGCGGCCGATGACGTGGGGATCGCCGCCGAGGTAGGTTTGCCAGTGGGCGTGCGAGAGCACGACCTGGCGGGGCGAGCCGGGTGGCGCGGAGGAGGCGCTGAAGGGGCGACCGAGGGTGGCCCGTGCGTCGAGGACATCGAAGAAGGTGTTGGTGACGACGGCGCCGTAGAGCATCTCGGCGTGGCCGTCGTGCATGACGGTGGCGACGTCGGCGGTGTAGGCGGTAAGCGTGGTGAAGGAGGTGAGCGAGTCCTGCAGTTCGGTGAAGTCGGCGGCAAAGAGTCCGCTGTCGGCACCGGCGACGTTGCTGTAGTCGTCGGGGGATTTTTTGAGGATAACGACGCGCTCGGCGTCGCGGTAGGGCAGGGGGCGCAGCAGGACGCCGCGGAAGAAGGAGAAGATGGCGGTGTTGGCGCCGATGCCGAGGGCGAGCACGCTGACCACGGTGACGGTGAAAGCGGGGGTGCGCCGCAGGGCGCGGAAGGCAAGGCGGAGGTCGGAGAGCATGGGAATGGGACGAGGGATAGGGGCGGGGTGTTCAGAGAGCGGGGCGGCAAGTGCAGCCGGTGGTGGAGTCGTTGTTACCGGGAGCGGCGTAGTAACGAATCTTGTCCTCAAGGGCGGCCTGGTGGGACTGCAACTCGGCGATCTGGGCGGCGAGGCGATCACGGTGCTCGCGCAGGAGGGCGAGCCGGCCGGCGTTGTGGCCGTCGGTCTGAGCGTCGCGCGAGAGTTGCACGAATTTCTGCATCTCGCGGATGGGCATACCGGTTTCGCGCAGGAGCTTCAGAAAACGCACCCAGCCGAGGTCGGCGTCATCGTAGAGTCGGTGGCCGCTGCCTTCGCGGCGGATGCGGGGGAGGAGGTCGATCTTCTCGTAATAGCGCAGCGTATCGGCGCTGACTCCGGTCGCGGCGGCGGCTTCCTTGATCGTGAGCATGGGCGCACGCTACGCCTTGGAGCGCACTCCAAGTCAAGGGGCGGAAGAAAGAAAATCGCGGGGCCGACGATCCGGATGGAACGACGCCGTCGGGGACGCCGGCGTCCACCTGCCGAGGAGATCAGCGACGGCCGGGTGGGACGTGGTCGAGGAAGCGGTTGGCCCAGGGGATGAAGTGGGTCATGTTGCTCTGGTCTTCGTGGCCGCCGTCGTGCTGGCGCCAGGCGAGGGCGCCGCTGAGCAGGCCGACGTTGACGGCGGGCGGGAAAGCGTCGCGGTAGTCGGTGGGGTCGCCGAGGTCGCGGGCGCCGAGGAGTCGCCAGACGGCGCCGGCGGCGACGGTGGCCTGGTAGCTGCCGCGTTGGTCGAGCCAGAGGGCGTCGCCCTGCTCGGGCACACCGTAGCTGATGAAGGTCGGGCGGGGCGCGCAGAGGGCGATGAGCGCATGGGCGTCGATCGGGAGGTCGTTGGCGTTGCGGCTGCCGAAGGTGGACGCGGCGGCGGCGTATTTCAGGAAGTTGCCGGCCATCCAGTGGTATTGGCCGGATCCGGTGAGGTTTTCGACGGCCTCGCCGAAGTGGCGGCGGTAGAGGCTGGCGCCGCCTTCGCCGGAGGAGCCGATGAGGGCGACGGCGAAGCGTGGTTCGAAAGCCATGGTGACGAGGGCGGCCTTGCCGTAGCGGGAAACGCCTTCGATGCCGACGCGGGTGGCGTCGACGGGCGCGTAGGTTTCGAGGTAGTCGAGGCCGCGGGCGGCGCCCCAGGCCCAGGCGCGCAGGGCGCCCCACTGGTCGGGCGTGCGCGGCTGGCCGCGGTTGGTGAGGCCAATGATGCCCTGGGTGAGGCCGGCGCCGTTGTCGGCCTGGATGCTTTGGGGATTGATCGTGGCGTAGCCCCAGCCGGCGGCGATGAGCTGTTGGTAGGACGGGGCGTGATTGTTGCGCCAGCCGGCCTTGGGATCGGCGTCGGGATCGGCGGGCGCGGGCAGGCCCGGATCGCGCCAGGTGAACATCATGAGGAGCGGCACGGGACCGGCGGTGTCGGCCGGGGTGACGACGGTCATGTCGATGGCCACGGTGATCGCGGGATGAGCGGAGTTGTCGACGCGACCCGCGAGTTTTTGGGCGACAACGGGGATGCCGCCGACTTGGGCGCCGGGGGCGCTGCGCTCGACGACCTCCCAGGTGACGGCGGGAACGTTGTCGGGGATCCGTCCGACGATCTCGCGCTCGAAGGCCTCGGCGAGTTGCGGGCGGCGCTCGATCCACCACTGGGCGGCGGTGGTGACGGGCGTGCCGTTGGCGAGGGTGAGGAGCGGCGGGAGGTCGGGGTAGGGGTTGGCCTTGGACTCGTCGGTGTTGGCGGCGTTGGGCTCGCCGGGCTGGGCGCGACCGTTGGGGCCGGGGCGGAGCTCGGTGATGCCGAGCTGGGCCAGCATGTGCGCGTGGTCGTCCTGCGCGGTCCAGCCGGAGGTGTCGACGGAGTCGGCGGCGGAGAGGAAAACGGAAAATGAAAGTGAAAGTGAGAGTGAGAGGGAGAGGGAGAGGGAGAGGGGGAGGGGAAGTACGTGTGCGAAGGAGCGAGGGGATTTCATGGCGAAAAAGTCGGTGAAAAAAGGGGCGGAAAACGGGCCGGGGTTCAGCCGCGGCCGATGTAAGGCATGCGGTTGGCCATGATGGTGATGAACGGCACGTTCACCTCGAGGGGGAGGCTGGCGACGTGGGTGATGGTGTCGGCGACGTGCTGGACGTCGAAGGTGGGCTCGGGGCGGGTGGAGCCATCGGCCTGGGGCATGCCGGTGGCCATGCCGGCGGCCATGTCGGTCGTGGCGTTGCCGATGTCGATCTGGCCGGCGGCGATGTTGAAGGCGCGGCCATCGAGGGCGAGTGAACGGGTGAGGCCGGTGATGGCGTGTTTGGTGGCGGTGTAGGGGGCGGAGTGCGGGCGCGGCACGTGGGCGGAGATGGAGCCGTTGTTGATGATACGCCCGCCCTGCGGTGACTGGGTCTTCATGAGGCGCACGGCGCCTTGGGCGCAGAGAAAGGCGCCGGTGAGGTTGGTGGCCACGACGGTCTGCCACTGCTCGAAGGTGAGGTCCTCGATGGGGGCGGCCGGGATGCCGACGCCGGCGTTATTGAAAAGCAGGTCGAGTCGCCCGTGGGTGGTGGCGATGTGAGCGAAGAGGGCGTCGACCGAGGCGGGTTGGGTGACATCGGTGGGAATGGCCGTCGCGTTGCCACCGGCGGCAGTGATCGTGTCGGCGGTGGCCCGCAGCGCGTCGGCGCGGCGGCCGGCGAGGACAAGGGTCCAGCCGTGGCGGGCCAGGGTGACGGCGGTGGCGCGGCCGATGCCGGAGCCGGCACCGGTGACGAGGGCGATTTTCATGTATAAGGGACGAGGGGCGAAGGGCGAGGGCGCGGAGCCTGGGGCGAGGGGGCGGGGCGCGGGCGATCGGAGATCGAGCGCGGGGACACAAACGGTTGAAGGCAGGTGTGCCGAGGTGATGCGTGCTGAACGTGTCGCTGGGGGCGGTGCTTGCGAGTTGTTTGGCGTCGGGGCGCGGTCCAATTTGAGGGGATGAAACAGATGACGCGTCGCCGTTTTGTGGAGTGTTGTGCGGTGGGAGGTGTCGCGGCGGCAACACAACCGTGGACGCGAGCGCAGGGCCGGAGCAGCGCGCCGCCGATACCGGATCTGTTGATCAAAGGCGGCAGGTTGATTGATCCGGCCAATGGTGTGAACGGCCTGCGCGACCTGCTTGTTCGGGGCGGTCGGGTGCACGCGGTGGGTGAGATCGATGCGGCAGGGGTGCACGATTTCCGGGTGATTGAAGCGCGCGGAAAATGGGTGGTGCCGGGACTGGTGGATCTGCATGCCCACGTCGGCACGGCAGCGAGCCCTTTGGGTTTGCCGGTCGATGCGTGGGTGGGCCGGTTCGGAGTGACGACCTGTGTGAGTGCGGGAGACGTGGGCGCGCCGGATTGGGCAGCATTTCGCGACGAGGTGCTCGACCGCCTGGAGACGCGGGTCTTCGCGTTCCTCCACGTCTCGAACCTGGGCCTGCAGTCGTTTCCCGCGCCGGAGATGCTCGACCTCCGCGATATCTCCATCGATCGCCTGGCGGCGGTGATCGCGGCGGAATCGGATCGCCTGTTGGGCGTGAAGGTGCGTGAGGGCAGTGCCATCGTGGGCCGGAACGGCATCGAGCCTCTGCGGCGGGCCATCGCGGCGGCGGAGCGGGCGGGCACCGGCGCGCGAGTGATGTGCCACATCGGCGATGCGCCGGGGGAGATGTCCGACCTCCTCGGACTCCTGCGACCCGGCGACGTGCTCACTCATTGTTTCAGCGGGTTGGGGAACAACATTGTCCAAGCGGGCCGGCTGCTGCCGGCGGCGCGGGAGGCGCAGGCACGCGGAGTGATTTTCGATGTTGGGCACGGCGGCGGGAGTTTTGATTTTGCGGTTGCCGAGGCGGCGATCGACGAGGGGCTGCGACCGCACACGATCAGCAGTGACTTGCACCGGGCCAGCATGGCCACGCCGGGGGATCCACGTTTGCCGTGGATCATGAGCAAGTTCCTCGCGCTCGGTTTCTCGCTCGAAGAGGTGGTGGAGATGACGACCGTACGGCCTGCGCGGGTGATCGATCGTATCGAGAAACTGGGCACACTCGGCGTCGGCGCACCTGCGGACGTGACGATGTTCGAGATGGTGGAGGAACCGACCGAGTTCCTCGACACGACGGGTAAGGGGCGAGCGGGTGACCGGCATTTGCGGCTGGCGGGCGTGATTCGGGCCGGGCAGGTGGTGGTCTAGAGCCCACAGCAGGGGAGCGCAGCGGGCGTCACAGTTTCGGCCCTGCTTGCGCGGCGGGTGGGGATGAGCCGTTGTTCCTTGCATGAGCACGCTTACCCAAGCCGAAAAGATCGCGACCTTTCGCGCCCTGCATGCCGGGCCGGAGATTTTTCTGATGCCCAATCCTTGGGATGCGGGATCGGCGCGTGCCTTGGCGGAGGCCGGCTTCCCGGCCCTGGCGACCTCGAGCGCGGCGGCGGCGGCGGTGCTGGGGCGGGTGGATTACCAGAACACGCGGGACGAATCATTGGCGGCGGCGCGGAGGATCGTCGAGGCGGTGGACCTGCCGGTGTCGGCGGATTTGGAGAACGGTTTTGGGGCTGCGCCGGAGGCCGTGGCCGAGACGGTACGCCTGGCCGGGGAGATCGGTCTGGCGGGCTGTTCGATCGAGGACGCGGCCGGTGGCGGGCGGCCTTACGCCTTGGATCTGGCGGTGGAGCGCGTGGCCGCAGCGGTCGAGGCGGCGCGGGCTATGCCGGTGCCGCTGGTGCTGACGGCGCGGGCGGAGAATTTCCTGCGCGGGGTCGAGGATCTGGATGACACGATCCGGCGGCTGCAGGCCTACGCGGCGGCAGGGGCTGAGGTGTTGTTTGCGCCGGGCCTGCCCGATCTCGAATCGGTGCGCGCGGTGTGTGCGGCGGTGGATCGGCCGGTGAGTGTGGTCGGCTCGATGGCGGGTGGCACGGTGACGGTGGCGCAATTGGCCGCGGTGGGGGTGCGACGGGTGAGTACGGCGGCGTCGCTGCATCGGGTGGCGATGGCGGCGTTGCGGGGGGCGGTCCGCGAAATCACGGAGCACGGGCGTTTCGGCTTCGTGCAGGGTGCCGCGCGCTGAGCCGGTTGGGCGGGCGGCGCGACGACCGCGGTGGCACTGCGCGCGCGGTGTGCCGGCGGATCAGTTTTCCGCGGGGAGAACGCTGGCCCAAAATCGGAGCTTGGCGGGCGGGAGGTCCAGGGTCGCGCCGATCGTGGTATCGAAAGTCAGGATACGATCGTCGCGGCTCGGCCAGTGCGGGAGGCGGGGGCCGTTGGGATTGCCGGAGGTGATGAAGTTGACCCAATAGGTGGAGGCGATGTCGGCGAGCTGCCGGTCGAAGGGCGTCCAGGGGCGGTCCATCATGTCGAGGTTGTCGAAGGTGTACGGCATGTCCGCGGAATGAAAGGCGCCGTATTCCGGGTGTTCGGGCCAGGGAATGGCGCGGGTAAAAAGATAGCCGAAGTCGGGCGCGTCGCCGCGGGTCGCACGCCAGGCGCGAAGCGAGTAGAGGGCGGCGTCGCGCTGCGCCTGCTTGGAGGACTCGCCGGCCTCGGCGTCGTTACTGGCCGGATACAGCGCAAGAAAGGCGCCGGCCTGGTCGCCGTAGCGTTCCCGGGCCATGGCGGTGAAATCGGCGACGGTGCTTGTGCCGTAGCCGGTGCGCGAGCTGCCTTCATCGGCCGTCCATCCGGCGAGCGCTGGCACGGCGGCGGCCTGGCCGGCCGCGAGCGCAGTCGTAACCTGCTCGGGCACGAACCAGCCATCGACGATGGGGCGGAAACGGAACTCGTGCGCCTGATAGCGGGCGTAGAGTTCGTCGGCGGAGAGGGCGCGAAGGTCGGCGAGGGTAGGGGCGCCGATGGCGGCGGCGAAAGCGGCACCCTGTTGCTCGCCGGCGGCGAGGGACGTGGACTGGTTGCCGACGCGCCACGGTCCGCTTTGGGCGATGATGCGATCGAAGCTGTCGCGGGCGGACGGGGCGACGGTAAGGTAGTGCACGGCGGCGGCGCCGGCGGACTGGCCGCCGACGGTGATGCGGGTGGGATCACCGCCGAAAGCGGCAATGTTGCGACGTACCCATTGCAGGGCGGCGGCACAATCCATCAGGCCGTAGTTGCCGGAGGCGCCGTGAGGAGATTCGGCGGTGAGTTCGGGATGGGCGAGGAAACCGAAGACGCCGAGACGGTAGTTGAGGGTGACGACGATGACGCCCTTCTTCGCGAGGGCTTCGCCGTCGTAGAGGGCGACCTCGCCGGAGCCGCTGAAGAAGGCGCCGCCGTGGATCCAGACGAAGACGGGCAATTTGGCGTCGGAGTCGGTCGCGGGAGTCCAGATGTTGAGTGCGAGGCAGTCTTCAGCGACGTCGTTGCGCAGCATGAATTCCTCGGTCCACGGCATAAACGACCGGCGCAACTCCTGCATGCAGCTGGCGCAAAACGTATCGGCCTGGCGGACGCCGTCCCAAGGTGGGCGCGGGGCGGGTGGACGCCAGCGCAGGTCGCCGACGGGGGCGGCGGCATAGGGGATGCCGAGGAAGGCGGTGACGCCCTTGGTGTCGGAGGTCTTGCCGGCGACAAGGCCGGCCTCGGTTTCCACGGGCGAGCCGGGGAGGACCGGTGCAGCGGACGCGGCCAGGGCGGTGAGGGTGAAGGCAGCGGCGAAAAGCGGACAGGAAATCTGCATGGTGGGGTGGGGTTAACATGGCAGGCTAACCCCATGCGTGAACAGATTCCGTCCACCTGATCGTTAATCGGCAACTTTTATAAGGGACAGACTATAAAAACGGGTTTGCCGCCTGGCGCCGGAAGGTTGGTTGCGGTGATCGAGCGGTCAGTCATCGTAGTCGTCATGGCGGCGCACCAATCCATCAGGTTGTGGTGAGGACCGTTTTCGTCGCGTCCCTTCGGGGTGAGGTCGAGCAGCATGTAGGTGGTGTCCACAAGTTCGTCACCCCGCGCGTAGGTGGAATAGGTATGGAAAATGTCGGGGCGACTGTCCCATATAAGGGACAGACTAAAATTTCTTGCGGAAGGTCGGAGGTTGGGTTGGGGTGGTGGGGATGCGGATGGCTCGGATCAAGATCGACGCGGCGGAGGGGGAGGCGTTCTACCATGTCATGACCCGTACCGTGAACGGCGAGCGACTGCTCGACGACACGGCCAAGGAGGTGCTGCGCAAACAGATGTGGCAAATTGCCGATTATTGCGGCGTCGAAATCTGCACTTTCGCGCTGATGTCCAACCACTTCCATGTGCTGCTGCGCGTGCCACAAAAGGAGCAGCTGACCGATGCCGAGCTGTTGCGCCGCTACGCAATCCTTTACCCGAAGCCGACGCGCTACCAGACCGCCCAACTCGAAGTGATCAAGTCGCAGCTGGCCGAAAATGGCCCCGAAGCGGTGGCTTGGCGGCACCGGCAGTGCGCGCTCATGGGTGATGTCTCCCAGTTCATGAAGCTGCTCAAACAGCGCTTTTCCGTGTGGTTCAACCGCACGCACGGGCGCTACGGCACATTGTGGGCGGAGCGCTTCAAAAGTGTCCTGGTCGAGGGCAGCGCTGGCGCCATGCGCACGATGGCCGCTTACATCGATCTCAATCCGGTGCGCGCGGGCATCGTGCGCGACCCGAAGGAATACCGGTTCTGCGGCTACTCAGAGGCGCTGGCCGGTTTGACGGCGGCCCGGCGCGGTCTCCAGCTTTTGTTCGATGGGCCGGAAGCCCGTTCCTGGACCGCCGCCCAAGCCTCCTACCGACAGATGCTCTTCGGCACGGCTGCCGGCAGTCGCGAAAGCGGTGCTGTGCTGTCGCTGGACGAGTTTCAACGGGTAATGGAGGAGGGGGGCGAACTTCCCCTCGCGACGGTGCTGCGGCAGCGAATCCGGCATTTCTCCGACGGCGCCGTGCTCGGCTCGCGAGCCTTCGTTGCCGAGCAACTGGTCCGATACCGGCACGCCACCGCCCGACGGCAAAAACCTCAGCCGCGCGAGATGCCGCCAGTGACCGACTGGGGTGGGCTCCAGACGCTGCGTCGTTTGCGACGTCAGCCGTCGCGAACATAGCCTCGGACCGGAATAGATTGGTCGCATTCCCGAGGAACGAACAGGATGTCCGTTTTCTCCTCGCGACGACCACCACGTGCGCGTCACAGGGTAATCGTGTCCGCAACCGCGTTCGGATCACTCCGGCGTGGCCTGCGCGGAACGAAAGGCGTAGGCGGGCCAGCCGGCCGTGTTGGCCAGATTGGGACGCGCCGTCTCGTGCCAACAATAACGGACCGCCGCCGGTCGGGCGATGTCCGGACAGACGAGGATGACGGTGCTGCCCTCGATTGTGGCATCGGCCGGGAGAAACTGCCCGTCGTCGCCGGCGAGTTCGAAGTTCGCGGGGGGCTGCCCATCGGTCGTGACGAGACCGTTCGGCGCGCCGCGGAAATGCACCACCGCTCCGCGGGCGGTGAAGGCGACGCGATCCATTACCGGCCCCGTGGCGGGAACCTGCGAGCGGCCGTAGGTGCGATTGAGCGCGAGCGCAGCGAGGCGTTGTCCGATCGTGCGTTTGCCACCGGGATGAATGTTGGTCACGTCGGTCACAGTGTCGGCGCTGGGCACGAGCCCCGTGTGCGACACCTGTTCCGCCGCGAGCCGCTGGCCGCGCCACAGCCGGGGCAGGTCGTCAGGCTCGAAGCGGACATTGGGCCGGAAGCTGCTGTAGTTGAACGGGGCGATCTGCACCGCGTAAAAGGGCAGTTCGGGACGAGTCCAGTGTCGCCGCCAACCGGATACAAGGGCGGCAAACTTGTCGGCGTAACGTTCGCCATCACGATAGAAGAGCAGGTTGGCCTCGCCTTGATACCAAATGACGCCGCGCAGGGCGTAGGGCGCCAGCGGAGCCAGCATGACGTCCCAGTTGCGGCCAACGAAGTCGGGCCGACGAGCGAAACCGCGCTCGGCATCGGAGCCGAGAATCTGTTCGAGCGGGGCGTAGTCGGCATCGGAAATCCATTCCTCGAGCGCACTGCCGCCCCAGGCGGAGAGAATCAGGCCGACGGGCACGTTGAGTTCGGTGCGCAGGCGTTGGCCGAAGAAGAATCCGGTGGCCGAAAAACGGGCCAACGCGTCCCCGTGGGCCTGAGACCAACCATGAGTGCGCAAGATGCCATCTTCGCGGCTCTGCTGGCTGACCTTCAGCAGGCGGATGGCCGGGTAGTCCATCGTGGGCAGCTCGCGCGCGAGTTCAGGATCGTCCTTGGTATAGGGCTCGGCGCCGGAGGCGGGCACGCCGAGCGCCATTTCCATGTTGGACTGACCCGCGCACAACCAGACCTCGCCGACGAGAACGTCCTGAAATTTTTGATTTTCGATTGGGGAATCTCGATTCTGGGTTTCGACGGTGAGGGTACGAGGGGTGGCGTCGGCATCCATCGAGGCGAGACGGACGCGCCAGGCTCCGGTGGGGTCGGCGGTGGTGTGCACAACCTGTTCGCCGAAGCGGACGATCACGAGTGCGCCGGGATGGGCCGTCCCCCAGATAGGTACCGCTTGGTGCCGCTGCAGCACCATGTGATCGCCGAAGACCGCGGGGAGGGTGAGTTCGGCGGAGAGGGGGACACTGCAGAGGGTCGCGATCAACCAGGGGAGGTGCAGAAGACGGGCGCAGGCGGGTGGCATGGCAGGGAAGGTCCCTAACCTATGGTGCAGACGAGGCAAAGCTTCGCTTGTTGAGCGATCACACCTCGCGTTTGGTCCAGTCCGCGGAGGAGCGCGGGGATTTCCATTGCGCGAAGATCGCTCCTCCATGCTCATGGGCGTTTCCGGCCGCGTTGGATGCTGTCCGGCATCGGCTATGACAACTTTTCTGCAACGGTTCAGCGTCGGGTTTTGGTCTGCGCTTCGGCGCGCGTTGGGCCGGCTGGGGCGGCGCGTGCAATCGACGCCCTGGTTGAGCGGGTGGGTCTATGCACCGGTGCCGGAGCGACATCCAGACGCCGACTATCGCGACTACAACCGCTGGATCTTCAGTGTGCTCGACCAGCAGGAATGCATGTTGGCGGATCGGCCGCGCATGACCTTTTATCAACGCCTCATCGAGCAGGGCGTGCGGCCCGGGGATCGGGTGATCGATCTGGGCACCGGCACGGGCGTGCTGGCCGCATGGGCCGCGCGGGCAGGCGCGGCGCAGGTGTGGGCGTTGGACCACTCGCCGATCCTGGAGACCGCCCGCGCGGTGGCGGCGGCCAACCGGGTCGAAAACGTCAGCTTCGTCGATACCCACAGCACCGACTTTCAGTTGCCCGAGAAGGTCGACGTGATCGTGCATGAGCAGATGGGCGACTTCCTCTTCGACGAAGGCATGGTGGCCAATGTCTGCGATCTGCGCGACCGCCTCCTCAAACCGGGCGGACGGATTTTGCCGAGCCGCTTCGATTGGTATTGCGAACCGGTGATGCTGCGGCCGGAAGGGCGGGTGCCCTTCATCTGGGAGCTGAACGCCGGCGGCTATGACTACTCGTGCCTGGCGGACGGGAGGCCGGAGGAACCGGAGTACTTTCGGCGGGCAAGTTGCGACCCGCGGCTGGTGAGCAGTTTCCTCGGGGAGGCGGCGCCGGCGCTCGAACTGGACCTGGCGACGATCGAGGGCGTGGCCGGTCTGCCGAACGATCTCCTGATCACGCGCCGGGTGACGCAGGCCGGGCAACTGGATGGCCTGGCCGTGTTCTTCGAGGTGACAGCGGCCGAGGGCCTGCACCTTTCATCGAGTCCGTTGAATCCGGGACGAGCGCCGCACTGGGCTTATCGGATTCTCCGCGTGAGCCAGCGGCAGGTGGCGGAGGGCGACGTGATCGAGGTGGACTTGAATGTCGGACGCTGGGCGGATCCGGATACCTGGGAGTGGTCGGTGCATCTCCGGCGCCGGGAACATGAGCCGGAAGGCGCGGAATGAAGCCCCGGGTCACGCTGGCGGAGGCGCGCACCGTGGAAGGCCGGCGGCTGGTGCTGAGCGAGCAGGACGGCGCGTATGCGATCAGCCTGGACGGGCAGGAGTTGATGCATTCGCGGGCGCATGCCTCCGAAGAGCAGATGGCGGATCTCGCGCTGGCGGGCGTGGCGCCGGGCGCGTCGGCGCGGGTGCTGGTGGGCGGACTGGGGTTGGGGTTCACGCTGCGGCGCGTGCTGGAGCAGGCGGGGGCGCAGGCGGTGGTGGAAGTTGCCGAGCTGGTCCCGGAAGTGGTGTCATGGAATCGTGAATACCTGCGCGAACTTAACGGCGCTTGGCTGGAGGATCCGCGGGTGCGGGTATGGGGCGGGGATGTCGGGCGAGTGCTGCGGCGGGCGCGAGTGGGAGAATACGACGCAATTGTGCTGGATGTGGACAACGGTCCCGTGGCGATGGTGGCCCGCGGCAACGCGCATTTGTATGGGCCGGGTGGGCTGCGTGCGATCCGACGGGCGCTGCGACCCGGCGGGCGGACGGTCTTCTGGTCGGCGGGGCCGGACGCGGGCTTCGCGGAGCGGCTGGCGCGGGCGGGATTCGCGGTCGAGGCGGTTCCGGCGAAGGTGTATGCGAGCGCGAAGCGAGCGGCGTATGTGCTGTATGTGGCGGTGAAGGTGTAGCGGTCTAAAAGTCTAAAGGTCTAAAAGTCTAAAAGTCGTGAGTGCGGGAAATCCAAGCTGCCCTTGGGACGGCGGATTGGTCAGGGTGGATGGCGCATGGCATTTTTGGGCAAACGCAACCGGGTGATGATTGTGCGCGAGACGGCGCAGGGGCTTTACGTGGATGGCGAGGCGTTGGGAGACATCCTGCTGCCGCGGCGTTACTGTTCCCCACTGATGGTGAGGGGAGGAGAGGTCGACGTCTTTGTGTATCGGGATTCCGAGGACAGGTTCGTGGCGACGACCGACACACCGCATGCGGTGGCCGGCGAGTTTGCCTACCTGCGGGTGGTGCAGGTGAGTCCGAATGTGGGCGCTTTCTTGGACTGGGGGCTGGAAAAGGACCTGTTGCTGCCGGTGCGGGAATGGCCGCGCGACGGGGTGCGGGAGGGCGACTGGCTGGTGGTGCGGGTGCTGGTGGATGATCGGTCGCAGCGGATTGTGGCTAGCGCACGATTGACGAAGTATCTCAGTCAGGAGCCGGCGGAGTATGAGGCGGGGGAGGCGGTGGACGCCTTGATCGAGGCGGAGACCGAGTTGGGCTGGCGGGTGATCATCAATCAAGCGCACCGCGGGCTCATCTATCGCAATGACGTGGCCGAACCGCTGGTGGTGGGGACGCAGCGGGAGGCGTATGTGGTGCGGGTGCGGGAGGACGGGAAAGTTGACCTGACGATCCATCGATCCGGCTATCAGCGGGTGCGGCGACTGAGCGCGGAGATCGTTGACCGGCTCGCGGAGGCGGGCGGCTTTCTGCCCTACCACGACGGTAGTTCGCCAGCGGAAATTCAGGCGGCGTTTGGCGTGAGCAAGAAGGCCTTCAAGCAGGCGATCGGCGCGCTGTATCGGGAAAAGCGCATCGTGATCGAGGAAGGCGGGATCCGGAGGGTGCGCGGTGAGTGAGTTCGTGGCTGCGAGCGTGAGCGAGCGGAGGGGTGTGTGTGGCGGGTCCACTCGCTCGCGCTCGTAGCTACAAGCCGGTGGGATCGAAGTCCGCCCCGTGGGCGAGTACGCGCTCGTCGAAGATCACGGTCTTGGAGGCGCGCAGGTGGGTGACGTTTTCGAGGACCGGGGCTTCGGTGAGGAGCATGCGGGGGAGGTGGCCGGGGGCGATGCGACCGATGGGGTCGGCGAAGGCGAGGCGGGTGGCGCTGACGCCGGTGGCGGCGTTGAGGACGGCGAGGGTGGGCAGGCCGGCACGTTCCATGAGTTCAAGTTCGTAGAGAAAACCCAGGCCGTGAGCGACGCCGCAGCTGCCGGCGTCGGAGCCGGCGATGATGAGCACGCCCATTTCGTGGGCTTTGACGAGGGAGCGGGCGTGGTTGTCGAGGATGCGTTGCAGGTTGCCGACGATCTCCGCGTCCCAGCCGAAGCGGTCGGCGTGGTCGACCTGGAGCTGCACCGGGGCGAAGGTGGGGACCCAGCCGATGCGGCGATCGCGCAGTTTGGCGAGCTGATCGTCTCGGAGGAAAAAACCGTGTTCGATGGTATCGACGCCGCCGTCGATGGCGTGGTCGATGCCGGTGTCGCCGGAGGCATGGGCGAAGGTTTGGCGGCCGTGGCGCTTCGCGGCGGCGACGATGGCGGCGACCTCAGCGGTGTCCATCTGCGGCTTGGCGGTGACGAGGCCCTTCTTGAAGTTGATGATGCCGGTAGGGAGAAGTTTGATACGGTCGGCACCGGCGGCGACGCGGGCGTCGACGGCGGCGTCGATGGAGCCGTGAGTCTCGATGGATTCGCCCATGAATTTCCCGTAACGGCCCTCGTGGTGGAGGGCGGCGCCAGGGGAGTCGTAGGTGGGCATGAGGGGGCGATTGCGGGCGTCGGCGAGCGATGCCCCTACGTGGGATGGCGGAGAGGCAGGGAGGCGGGCGTACTGTTTGCTGAGGGCGAGGCCGACGCCGTCTTTGTCGCCGGCGTCGCGGATGCCGGCGAGGCCGAGGGTGACGAGCTTGGGGAGGCGGGGCTGGGCGGCGGCGAGGAGTTCGGCCGGTGATTGAGTAAGGTAGGCGGCGCGTTGTTCAAAATCGAGTTCGCCGCCTCCGAGAAAGAGGTGGGCGTGGGCCTCGATCAGGCCGGGCAGGAGCGTGGCATCGGGGGCGGCGAGGTCGGGGGCGGTTTGGCCGGGGGTAAGGAGGTCGGGCGGCGGCAGGGCGCCATTGGTGCCGACAAAGTGGATACGCGTGGAGTCATAGACCACGTGGGCGTCGCGGGCGGGCGTGGTGGAGGTGCCGTCGACGAGAGTGCCGACGTGCAGCCAGATGGGGCGGGTGGGAGAGGCGGGGGGGAGTTGTTTAACCACAGATTTCACGGATGAACACGGATGCCGTCAGCCTGAGTTGGATTGCCCACGAAACACACGAAAGTGCACCAAACCGTCAGCCTGCGGGATTGATTGTTGGGGATTCTCTTTCGTGTCCTTTCGTGTGTTTCGTGGGCAGAACTTTCAGTCGTCCCAGTCGTCGTCTTCGGTCTCTTGGTGGGCGGCGCAGATGGCCATGATGGCCTCGGCCTGGCGGAAGCCGGCGTGTTCCTGGGTTTCGCCGGATTGGGCGCGGCCCTGTTCGAGGGCGGCGCGGAGTTCGGCGACGATGGGGTCGTCGGCCGGGAGGGCGGCGGGCTGCTTTTCGACGTTGGCCAGCGCGTAGTCGAGGCCGAGTTCGCCGGCGATGGTGAGGTAGGCGTTTTCGAGTTTTT
>CBFGUO010000030.1:0-78282 GCA_965652375.1 uncultured Opitutus sp. | reverse complement strand
ACGCTCCTTCGCCACCGGCGCCGTGGCCGACGACTATCTCGTGGTCAACGCCGATACGGCCCGCTCGGTCGGCGGCGAACTGGAGATCACCTGGCACCCGGTCGACGGCCTCGACATCGCCGCCTCCTACGGCCGCACCGACGCCACCCTGACCGGCTTCACCGATCCCTACGCCGGCACCGTCTACAACGACAACCGCGTGCCCTACGTCCCCACCTTCGACGCCCACCTGCGCGTCGACTACCGCCACGCCAGTGGCGTTTTCGTCGGGGCCAACGTCACCACGATCGGCAAGACCTACTACACCGAAGCCGAGGACCCCACCTTCGCCCAGGACCGCTACACCCTCCTCGGCGCCCGCCTCGGTTACACCACCGAGCGCTACCGTATCCAGATCGTGGGCACAAACCTCACCGACGAGCAGTATTACAGCGCCATCACTCCCGGCACCTTCCACGGCACCCCCGGCGCCCCCCGCGCCCTCTTCGGCGAAGTCACCTGGCGGTTCTGATCACGCCAGAGGCTCCGTCTCGGCGGAACCGTAAAATCGGGAGGCCGGAACCAAGGCCGATTGTTCCGCCCAGGCCCGAGCGGGCGCGCATCTCCGGTCGGCTTGCCGTGCAGCGCCCGATGGCGCGCACGCGCCCAATCGGCTAGACTGGGAGTACAGCGCATCGGCGCTGCAGTCTTTGCTAACAAATTTGCGCCGCGTGCCGATAGCAGTATGGCTAGCCCAACCCACCCGAAACTTGATGCCCGCCAATCGCTCTGCCGCCGGCTCTGCTCCGCCGGTCCCGGTAGCGTCCGCCGTAATTGCGGCGTGCGCCGGCGCTGCTTTGGCTGGAGGGTTCCAGTTCGCCGCGACGCAGGACTTCGGCATCACGTCCGCGGCTTCTGCGCTCCTCTCCGGCGCCGTCACGGCGGTGCTGGTGCTCTGGGCCGTGCGCCGCGACCGACGCAGCCGCTCGGCCGACCTTGCGCTCCAGGGCAACGACATGCTGCTGGGCCTGCTGCAGCACGTCGACGACCGCATCTATTTCAAGGACCGCCAGTCCCGCTTCGTCCTCATCAGCCATTCCCTCGCCACCGCCTTCGGGTTGGATGATCCCGCGAAAGCCGTCGGCAAGACCGACTTCGATTTCTTCAACACCGACCACGCCCAGCAGGCCTTCGACGATGAATGCCGGATCATGTCGACCGGCCAGGCACTGCGCGGCCGGGTCGAAAAGGAAACCTGGTCCCGCGGCGCGGCCACCTGGGGCCTCACCACCAAAGTCCCCCTCTACGACGCCACCGGCAAAATCATCGGCACCTGCGGCATCACCAAGGACGTCAGCCAACTCAAGGAAACCGAAGCCGAACTCAGCGCCGCCCGCGATCAGGCGCTCAAGGCCAGCAAGGCCAAAAGCGAATTCCTCGCCAACATGAGCCACGAGCTGCGCACCCCCATGAACGGCGTGGTCGGCATGGCCGAGCTCCTGCTCGAGACCGACCTGCAGCCCATCCAGCGCGAGTTCGCCGAAACCATCCAGGAATCCGCCGACACCCTGCTGCACGTCATCAATGAGATCCTCGATTTCTCCAAGATCGAGGCCGGCAAGCTGCGCTTCGAGGTGACCGACTTCGACCTCGTCGATACCGTCGAGTCCACGGTCGACATGTTCGTCGAGGCCGCCTCGCGCAAAAACATCGAACTCGCCTGCGAGGTGCCCACCGAAGTTCCGCGCGCCCTCCGCGGAGATCCGGCCCGGCTCCGCCAGGTCCTCGCCAACCTCGTCAACAACGCCATCAAGTTCACCGAATCCGGCGAGGTCGTCGTTCGCTTCGCCACCGAACAGGAAACCGACACCCACGTGACCGTCGCCTGCCTCGTCAGCGATACCGGCATTGGCATTCCACCGGATGTACAAGCCACCCTCTTCCAACCCTTCGTGCAGGCCGACTCCTCCACCACGCGCAAATACGGCGGCACCGGCCTCGGCCTCGCCATCGTGCGCCAATTGGTCGAGATGATGGGGGGCGAGGTTTCGCTGCACAGCCATGAAGGCATAGGCTCCACCTTCGGCTTCACCGCCCGCTTCGAAAAGCAGACCGGTCCCGCCAAAACCACCCCCGCCCTCTTTCATCGTCATCTCTTCGATCTGCGCGTCCTCATCGTCGATGACAACGCGACCAATCGCCAGATCCTGCGCCATCAGCTTCACGCCTGGAAAATCCATCGCGACTGCGCCGAAAACGGCGACGAAGCCCTCACCCTGCTGCGCAAGGCCGCCGACGCCGGGCGGCCCTACCATCTCGCCCTGCTCGACATGCAGATGCCGGGCATGGACGGCCTCGATCTCGCCCGCCGCATCCGCGCCGATCCCGCCATCGCCGACCTTCGCCTGATCATTCTTACGTCCGTCGGCCGCGACTTCGATCCCACGGCCGAAAGCGAGACCCGCATCAGCGCCCACCTCGTCAAACCCGTCAAACAGGCCCAGCTTTTTGAACGCCTCGTCGCCTCCCTGAGCGACCTTTCCGGTCCCGCCGAAGCGGAAGCAGGTGCCGACTCCACCGGGCCCACCGCCGCCGACACCTTCGACTCCGCGCCCGAGCCCGAACCGGCCGGGCCCCGGCTCCAACTCGTCCTCGCCGAGGACAATCCCGTCAATCGCCAGGTTGCGATCGCCCAGCTGCGCCGCCTGGGCCACCGGATCGACGTCGCCGAAAACGGCCGCGAATTGCTCGAGATTCTCGGCCCGTCCCACCACATCGTCTTCCTCGACTGCCAGATGCCCGAGATGGATGGTTACGAGGCCGCCCGCGAGATCCGCCGCCGCGAGCAGGACGGCTCCGCCACCTGGCCCGCGCCGCTCCACCTGATCGCCATGACTGCCCACGCCCTGCGCAGCGACCGCGACCGCTGCCTGGCCGCCGGCATGAACGACTATGTCGCCAAGCCGGTGAAGATCGACTCCCTCCGTCAGGCCATCCTCACCGCGCCGCAGCCCGACCCTTCGCCATAAGATTTCAAATACGCCGACCGGCGCCCTCAGCGGAATGCCGCCAGGTCGGAGCGGTTGATCGGGCGCCCCCGAGTCACCACGACTTCGATCGTATCAAACGCCTCGATACGCTCTCGCGGATCCTCCCGCAACAGCAGCAGATCCGCCCGCTTGCCCACCGCGACTTCGCCGACTTCGTCCTCCAAACCGAAGAACCTCGCGTTCTCCAGCGTGGCCGCGCGCAGCACTTCGGCCGGCGGCACCCCCGCGGCCACCCAGTGATCCATCTCCCGGCGGCCGTTCAAGCCGATCGGATTCGCGTAAGTCGGGGCACTCGGCGTGTCCGTGCCGAACAGCAGCCGGCCGCCGTGCTCGTGCAGGTAACGCAGGGCCTGCATCACGTGGCGGATCGGCAGTGCGTCGATCTCCTCCCAACGGCCCTCGGCAAGCAGGTTCTTCACGTAGGAAACCTCCGCATACTCGCGGTTCATCCACTGCCCCGCCTCCGACGCATGCCAGTCGAGCACGGCCTGCGGCACCACCGCGCGAATCTCCTCGCTGCTCAGGAAATCCGGGTCGAACAGGTCGCGCTCCCCATACAGCACCTGCACCGTCGGCTGCCACGCGATGCCCCGCTCCACGATCCCGTCGAGCACCGCTTTGATCGGCGCCGTGAGTTCCGGCGCATCCGGACTGTCCCAGGTCCACAATCCGTGCACGAACGCATCGACTCCCGCGGCCACGCCCGCCGCCTGCGCATTCTCCGCGTTGGCGTGCACCAGCAACGGCAACCCCCGCGCGTGGGCCGCCTCCACCAAGGCCACCAGCAGATCATGCGACGGCACCGGCAGATTCGTCGCCGGGCCAAATCCATCCTCCCAAAACGTCTTCACGCCGATCGCCCCGCTGTCCGCAATGCGCGCCACGATCGCCTCCGGCGTGTGTGCCTCCCGCTCGAATCCCTCGGGAAACGCCTCCGGACGCGCCGGATCGGCGAGAAAGTTGGGCGACGCGTGATAACGCGCCGGCTTTGGCACGAACTGCGTCGGATAACCGTCCTGGATCGGCACCCCGCCGCAGAACCAGGCGTGGGGCGCCAGCTCCTGCGCATTCCAACGCGCGATCGACTCGGGCGTCGCGATCAGATCCACCACCGACGTAAATCCATGATAAAGGAAACTCCGCGGCATCTGCGCGCGCGCCGTCGCCGCCACGTCCGGAAACTCCGCTTCGTGCCCTTCATGCATACCCGGCACCATCGAGAGGTGCACGTGACTATCGATCAGACCCGGCGTCAGAAAACGACCGCGTCCTTCGATCATCTCGGCCGACGTCCAACCCGCCGCCGCCAGATCCGGCCCGATCGCCGCGATGCGCTCCCCCACCACCGCCACGTCCTGTCGCCCCGCATCACGCCCTTCCTCATCAACCCGCACGACCACAACATCACGAATCAGCACCGACGCCTCCTCCGCCCGGCCCACCGCGCCCAGGGAAAAAATAAGCAGCAATGCCCGACCGAACGGGCGCGAAAGGGGGGAGGGGCGGGGGTTCATTCCACCACACTGGCGATCCGCGGCCTCCTGCCGCAATCCTCCACACCAGCAAGTCACTCGTCCATTTGAATCCTGAACTGAGAGAGTCGCGCCGTTCCTGACATCCCGCGTCGCCCGCTGCCATCAACGGTTCCGCCATTCCAAAAAACTTCACAATATCCGCAGCCCGGCGGCGACTTCCGGGGTGTAGTGACCATCGCCCGCACCACCGCACTGCCTGTTTTCATGACCGCGCCAACGCCCGATCCCCTTGCCCCCATCGCCGAGGGAAAAGGTCGGAGCCTTTGGCGCTTCATCCGTTCGCGCGTGTCCAGCGAGGCCGACGCCGAGGATCTGCTCCAGGAGGTCTGGCACCAACTGGCCATTGCCCTCAACACCGGGCCCATCGAACAGGTCGGCGCCTGGCTCTACACCGTTGCCCGCCGCCGCATTGCCGATCACTACCGCCGCCGGCGCCCGGAATCCCTCGAAGCCACTGCCGACCCGGGAAACGCCGACCTTTCGCTGGGCCTGCTCGATCACCGCACGCCCCGCACCGAACACTTGCGCGAACGCTTCTGGGACGAGTTGCGCCACGCCCTCGACGAACTGCCCGCCGAGCAACGCCAGGTTTTCGTCTGGCACGAGCTCGACGGCCTCTCCTTCCAGCAGATCGCCGAACGCACCGGGGAAAAGATGAACACCCTGCTCTCCCGCAAACGCTACGCCGTCCTCCATCTCCGCCAACGCCTCGCGTCCCTCCGCACCGAATTCGACAGCCCCCACGCCTGACTTCCCCCCCCTTCCTCCCTCCCCATGCACTCCTGTTCTCACCGCCCCACCGCCGGCCACATCGCCGCCATCATTCTGGTCGGGATCCTGGCCCTCGCCTTGTTCCCCTACGTCGTCCAGTTGCTCTGGAACGGCGTGCTCACCGACATCCTGCCGGTAAAACCCCTCAGCTACTGGCAGGCCTTTGGTCTGCTTGCCCTGTGCAAGCTCCTCTTCGGCGGCTTCCCGGGCGGGAAATGCGGCTGCCGCCACCATCGCTGCCACGGCCGCGACGAGGAAAAGGCGACGCCATGATTCCGTCGCCTCCTCCCGAATCACCCCGCCCCGAACCCCTCGAAACCTCCGCCGAAGACCGGGCGCAGGATCTGCGCCTGCACTACACCGGACTCGCCCACTTCTTCGCGACCTTTGAGCCGCGCCCGCCCGCTCAGGCTTCCACCGCCGGCACCAGCAACAGCGGCCGAGTCGTGCCGCGCAATACCCCCTCGCTCGTCGAACCCACCAGCATCTGGTAAACCAGGCCGCGACCATGGGTGCCCATGAGGATGAGATCCACGTCGTGATCGTCCGCTTCGGCCAGAATCGTCTCCACCGTCGGCGCCTGCACCACCCGCGACGTCACCTCGATGCCGGACTCGCGCAACTGCTTCGCCAGGACTTCGAGCTGGTGACGCTCGTCCCGCAGCTGATGCGCCACCTGGTCGCGCACCACATCGGGCCCGGCGTCGTACCCGACAAAATCGGGTTCCGGCTCGACGGCATGCAACAGCCACACCTGTCCGGTACGACCCGCCAATTGCGACCGCGCCGCCTCCAGCAGGCGTGGAGTGCTCTCGGAAAAATCAACGGCAACGAGCAACTTCATGGGGCAACCTCCGAATCGGCCTCCAACGTGACCACCGCCGCCTGCGTCTGCAATGCCCTTTGCACCAGCGGGACCAGCGCGCGGGTGAACCCTTCCCGCTGGTCGGCACGCAGGTGCGACCATTCCGCGATGACAAAGCCCTGCAGGCTCGGGTTGTCGGCCCAGTGCACCGAACCCACGCCCAAACCCGGCGAGATCCGATCCCAGAAAACGTCCTTCGGAAAGGCCGCGGCTTCCACGGCCGCGAAGAAACCGTCACTCGGACAACGCAGAAACGCCACGTCACCGCCCCGCGCGCGGATCTTCTCCACCGCCGGCCGCAAGGTCTCCAAAAATCCCGGCACGTCGAAAGGCGGCGCGTCCGGCGGCGGCTTCGGCGCGCTCTCGATCATGTGCTGCCAACGCGCCTTGGTCGCGGCGTTGAGCGCCGGATCAGTCGCCACCGGATCCCACAGCCGCGTGTTGCGATCGGCATCGCTGTCGGCGATGTCGCGGATCTCCATGTGCAGTGGCGGCACGCCGGGCCGGTTGCTCAGCTCGAGTCGCTTGAGCAGCTTGAACAACGCGAGATCACGCTGGCCGGCGCCGTGAAAGGCGAAGAGCGGCTCCAGCAGCATGTCGATGCTCTTGCCCCAGCGCTGCGCGGGGGTCTCGTCACGGTAGTAGGCCAGCACACCCTGCCGCTCCGCATAGCCGGTGAAAAAGATCGGCGGCGTCACGCCCACGAGCACCGTGCCGTTGAAGTCCGGATCGTCCGCCAGGTGGTGCAGGAAGGGCAGCGGGTCGGTGCCTTCGATCGCCAGCATGATCGGACGCGTGCCCGTCACTTCCTCCCACACGCCCAGGTCGATGTCGAAGAACACCCGCGAAGAGCCGACGATCACCGTCGGCCGGTCGGTCGCACTGGCACGGTGCCGTTCACGCGCCCAAAGCGCGTTGTCGTCGTGATAGTAGCCCGGCTCGAGTCCCGTGCTGCGCGCCCACAGTTCCCAGCCAGCGGTGGCGAGGGCCGCAATAGCGAGCATGCCCAGGAAGACGCCGCGCGAGGCGTTGGCCGGCACGGTGCGTTGCGTTTGGTTGGAGGAGATTTCCATCGGAGTGCCGCTCGAGGATTAGAACTGGAAGTAGATGAACGAGCTGCCGCCGCCCTGCGTGATGATCAGCAGGAACAACAGACCCGCCCACCCGAGACTGAAGAGCCAGCCGGGAGTCTTCGCCGCCACGTCCTCCAGCGTGCGTTCCCGCATGAGGAACTGCACGACGAGCATCAAGGCGACGCCCATGGCGGCCTGCCACAGGTAAATGGTCGGCAGGACGGCGATCGTATCCGCGTTGAGGAAGAACATCGACTGCAGGAGCTCCCACGCGACGGAGAAATTCTGCGCGCGGAAAAACACCCAGGTGATGTCGACCGCGAGGTAGGTCATGAGCACCAGGCCGATTTTCTGCAGCAGACCCATCGCCCGCTCACTCGTCTGCGCCACGGGTCCGCGCGCCGCCCGCTCGATGATGAGATAGAGCCCGTGCAGACCGCCCCACACCACGAAGGTCCACGCCGCCCCGTGCCACAGTCCGCCCAACAACATGGTAAGGGCGAGGTTGATCGTCGTGCGGCGCGCCCCCTTGCGACTGCCTCCCAGCGGGATGTACAGGTAATCGCGCAGCCAGGTGGAAAGTGAAATGTGCCAGCGCCGCCAGAAGTCGGAGAAGCCGATCGCCGCATAGGGGAAGCGGAAGTTGTTCGGAAGATGGAACCCGAGGCACAGCGCCGCACCGATCGCCGTGGTCGAGTAGCCGGCGAAGTCGCAGAAGATCTGACCCGAAAAGGCCAGGGTCCCCAGCCAGGCGTCCAACGAGGTCACCGGACCGGCCGCGCCGTAAACCAGGTCGACCGCCGGCGCAAAAAGACCATCGGCCATCACGACTTTTTCGAACAACCCCAGCGTCATCAGCGCCAGGCCCCAGCGCAGCATGTTGCCGGTCGCCCGCTTCGGGGCGGCAAACTGCGGGATGAGGTGCGCCGGTCGCACGATCGGACCTGCCACCAATTGCGGAAAGAACGTGACGAAGAGCGCAAAATCCAGGAACGAATCGGCCGGCTTCTCGCGCCGGAGGTATACATCCAGTGAATACGCCATCGTCTGGAAGGTATAAAAACTGATGCCCACCGGCAGGATGATGCTCGGCGCCGCCGGCTGATAATCCACCCCCAGGGCGGCCAGGAGTGCGGTGAAGTTCTCCAGCAGAAACGTGCCGTATTTGAAGTAGCCGAGGATGCCGAGATTCACCAGCACGCTCACGATGAGCAGACCGCGCCGGCGCGCCTTGCCGTCGGCGGCATGAATCGCCCGGGCCACATACCAGTCGACGAGGGTCGATATCCACAACAGCACCACGAACGGCGCAGCCCCCGCCGCCTCACGTTCACACCCGCACGCCGTTCGGTGCGGTGAAGATGGCGTCCTCGACGTTGCCGGTATTGCGGGTCGCCGCCGGTTCGAAAATCAACACCTCCGCCTCCTCGGCCGCCAGGGTGCGGTGCTCCACCCCGCGCGGCACGACGCACATCTGTCCAGCCGTCAAGGTGACCGTGTGCGAGCGGAACTCCACCTGCATCGTCCCACGATGCACCAGGAACAACTCGTCCTCCCGTTCGTGATGATGCCACGGAAACTCGCCCTGAAACTTAACCAGCTTCACTTCCTGCCCGTTTAGTTCCGCCACCACCTTCGGACGCCAATGCTCGCCAATGTGCGCAAATTTGCTGGCAAGATCAATGGCCTGGGGCTCGGCGTAATCCATCCGCCGGTCATGCAGCCTTTTCGCGGACTTGCCGAGCAAAAGCAGTTCCGGGAAGAGCGGCCCGAGCCCCTTATTCATCCCGTTTACTTCCCTACTGATTCGGAGCCTGCGCTGCTCGTCATTTGCCCCGCGCACGGATTCTTGGCAACACCCTGACGTCCCCAGCTGCCATGACGCTTCCTGAAGGCTTCCTGTTGCGCGATCCGGCCATCGCGCCGACTCCCACCGTTCTCCAAGCCGCGCTCAAGCGCCGCTACCGCGTCCTCGTCACACTGCTCGACCACCTCGTTCCGACGCTGAACATCAGCGCCGAATGGCGCTATTACCGCGATGGCGGCGGCTGGCTCTGCAAACTCCAACACCGCCGCAAGACCACGGCCTGGCTTTCGATCTGGAACAGCGGGGTGAAACTCAGTTTCTACTTCACCGCAAAATCCGCGCCCGGGGTGTTTGATCTCCCGCTCTCCGTGGACACCAAGGCCGCATTCAAGGCCGTACCGCCGGTCGGCGCCTTCCGTCCTCTCACCCTCACGCTCACGCGACTGAACCAGCTCGACGAGGTCCGCACGCTGCTGGCCTATCAGGCGCAGTTCAAGGTGAAGCCCGGTCGCATCGCGGCGTGACCGCAACGGTGGTCCCCGCACCCGCGTCCGCGCCGCACCCGCAGCGCATCAAGGCCGCCACTTTGCTTACGATCTCCGCCTCCCGGCCGGGCACACTCAACACGTCGCACTCGGTACCGAGAATGAAGGGGTGCCCGACTTCCTTCATGCGCGCCACCAACGCGCGCCCGCGCCGCTCCACTTCCTCGCCCGTGAGCTGCGTCTCATAGAAGTGCTTTGAAGGCAGGTTGCCGTAGAGCACGATGTCCGGCGGGACCAACCTCGCGTCGTGCACCATGTCGCGCGAGCTGCCGAAGCTCAGCATCGCTGCGCCCAGCGTGCCGAAGCGCCGCACCATGTCATCGGTCAGCTCACCACAATCGTGAAACACCAGGTCGACGTCGCGGCTGCGCAACAGGGCTGCCAGACGCTGCATCGGCTCCATGACATAACGCTCAAACGGCCGCGGATTCTCCGCCATCTGCAAGGGCGAGAAATACACCTGGTTGGCCGCCGGTTCGCAGATGACCATCGACCGCGCGCCGGCATCGATCTGCGCCTGCACATACCGCGCGATCACACGTTCGCCCATCGCCAGCAAGGTGTCGATCAAGGCAATCTCCGGCTCCTCCTTCGCCGTCAGGCCCATGCCGCTCAAATAGACCGGTGTGATCGGATCACGCACCAGTTTCGTGAGCAGCGAATACGGACCGATCGCCATGCCCATCGGCAACAGGTCGGGCCTCATCGCCACGTGCACGATGGCCTCGCAGGTGGCGCGCATCCGCGGCGTCAGACGGATCACCTTCGGCGCCTCCTCCGGCAGCGCCTCGAAATGGTACTTCGCCGGTTCCTCCACCGTCACGCCACAGGCCTCCAGCAACGCTTCCTTCTCCAAAGTCAGATCCATCAGCGGCACCGCCAGCGGAGTGCCGAAGCGCTTCGCCGCCTCAACCACCACCGCCCCGAGACGCGGCCCGTTGAGCAGCACCGCCTCCGGATTCGGCTGTTCATGCAGGACCAGGTGCGTGCCGATGGGCATGCAGTGACCCTCGCGGGCGAGACGGTGAAACAGAGCACGATGCATGGCTGTGGACAGGGGCGGCCACCCCAGGCGGGCGACCGGCCGGAGTCCGACCCTACCGCATCCGATCCACCGGCACTTCGCATGTCCTGTCCTTTCCTGCGCACTCCTTTCGCCCCCACGGTTTCCTCCGGCGGAAAATCGAGTAGGTTGAGACATGGCCACCGACCACGAAACTCGTCCGCCCGCCGTCGCGTCCGGCAGGGACCGCTTTGACCTCGAACGCTTCACCTACGCTCAGGAAGGCCCCTTCCCCATCGCGCTGCGTGAGTTGCGGGCCGGCCGCAAACAAAGCCATTGGATGTGGTTCATCTTTCCCCAACTCGCGGGGCTCGGGTCCAGCCCCATGGCGGAACGCTTTGCCATCGCCTCCCGTCAGGAAGCGGCCGCCTACCTGGCTCACCCGACGCTGGGCCCGCGCCTGCGCCAGTGTGCCGAAGCCCTGCTGGCCCATGACGGCAAATCCCCGACCGCCATTCTCGGTCACCCCGACGACCTGAAGCTCCGCTCCAGTGCCACGCTGTTCGCTTCCGTCAGCCCGGCCGGCTCCCCCTTCCATCGCCTGCTCGACGCCTTCTACGACGGCCAGCCCGACCCGCGCACGATCGACCTGCTCACCGACTGAGCCGACCTCAGGGCGACGGCGCCTCGACGGTCTCCGCCGTGCTCGCCTGTTCCTCGAACCAAGCCAGCGCCCGCGGCGCTTCGGGCGCCTCCCGCCGTACCACCTCCGCCAGGCTGCGGGCCAGCTCCGGCTTGCCCTCGGCGGCCACTCGCTCGACCCGGTCCATCAACCACTCGCTCCACCGTTCCGACTCCCGACGCAAAAGGTTCGGCGCCAGCTGGCGCACCATCAACCAATCCCCGCGGCCCGCCGCCGACCGTATTTCGGCCTCGGCCAGCACCTCCGTCGATGCGGACAACCAGGCCGGGGCCGGGCGCTCCCGTCGCACCCGCCGCACGAGATCGCCCGCTGCCTCCCAGCTCTCCGTTTCGAGCAGCCGGGTCAGCTCGACCGCCAGGGCATCGGCGTCCGCGGGCAGTTCCCCCTGCCGGGCGCGAGCCGCTTCCTCGGCGGCCGCCCGCAGTGCGATGGCCGTATCAATCTCTCCGATACGGCCGTCCGCGCGCCACGCCGCCACCCGCTCCGACCAGCGGGCCAGCTGCCAGCTTTGGGGGTGAATCCTCCGGCCGGACTCGACCAGCGCCGCCACGGTCGTCAGGTCTCCCGTTCGTTCGAAACCATCCAGCATCACGCGATACATGGCCAGATGCAGCCGCATTCCGCCCACGACCGTGATCAGGTTCTCGCGCTGTCCGGGGGTCCGCGCCGTGTCGAGGACGGCCTGGATCCAGCCCGTCCACGGCGGCGCCGCTTCACCGCGGGCCGCCGCCGCATCCGCGACCGCACGCAGGATCGTGGTGGCCTCCTGCCAGTGCGCGTTCTGCACCTGCACCAGCAGGAGCCCGAGATACTGCGCCGGCTCCAGGGTCTGGTAGAGGCCGGCCTCCGCAAAGGCGCGCCGGGCGACCTCCGCATTGCCCGAGTCCACCATCTCGTCGAGCAATTGGCGCACCGGCTGCGCGCGTCCCCCCCAGCGCGCCAGATACCCGCGCACGTAGTCCATGGCCACGGCCGTTTCCCGGGCGTCGGCCCCCAGGCGCGCCGCTCGTATCCAGACAATGGGGACGGCGGCACGCTGTTCCACCAGCCGGCGCAGGGCCTCCGCCAGTCCGGCCGCGTCCCCGCGTGCCACCTGGCAGCGGGCCTGCAGCGACGGCCCAAGCGGCACGGCCTCGAGGTCGTTCCGCGGCAGTTGGGAGGCAAACGTCCAGGCCTCGTCGCTGCGCCCGGTCTGCAGCAGCGCCTCCACCCGCAGCCACGCCATTTCCCGATCCTCCCGCAGCAATGGTCCTTCCAGCCAGACCAGGGCCTGCTCGAATTCCTCCCGGCGTATCGCTACGCGCGCCTGCCACCGCTGGAGCCACCACTGCTCCTCGCTCGTACGACCGGGACGCGCCGCCTCCCGATCCAGAACTTCGTCCAAGGTGTCGAGGTCGTCCGCCGCCAGTCCGGACGCCATCAGCACCTCCAGCAGCGGTCGGGACGCGCCGAACTCCAGCTGCGGCATCACCGTGCGGCGCACGCCATCATGGTAGTTGGCGCTCTGATAAAACCGCGCCAGCGCCAGTCTGGCCGCATCATTGTCGGGCTTCCCGCTCAAAGCCCGCTGCAGGTAAAAGATGCCCGTCTGCACCTGCCCGGCTTCGAGCGCATCGACGCCGCGCAACGCGTAGCCTTCGGCCCGCTTGTCGGGGACGCCCGGCCAGCGCCAGGGGAGCAGGAGATCCGCCAGCTCCACCTGGTTGTGCGGTCGCCGGTCCAACCACAGGTGCAGGGCCACCGCTCCCGTCCCGTAACCGACCACGGCCAGCGCGAGCCCGAGCAGCGCCCACTTGCGCGGATCGAGATATAGCCGTCGCTTCATTCCCTGCGCCGTCTCTTGCGACACCCAGGCGATCCAACGGCCCTGCTTCGCCAATTCATCAGCGATGTTCACCGACACCTGCCGGCGGGCGTGCCGGCTGCGCCGGATGAAGCGGATGGCGAAACGCATTGTCCGCATTGCTCACGGCCCGGCCCCGCCTCGTCAAGCATCCGACGCAGAGCCGCCAGTCGGCCCCAATCCCAACACGCCCCGCACGACCAGCCGTCGACCACCCTCCCCACCGCCGTCTCCCCACCGCCGTCTCCCCACCGCCGCCGCACCCACCCACCGCAAACCGCCCCAAATCCCTTGTCACCTATTAGGTGACAATCCCCCCCAGCGGCCCCAACCGCTCTCCCGTCCGTTCTACCTCCCTACCAGCATCTTGCGCCGAAGATCCTCCCCAACCATTTGTCACCTATTGGGTGACAAGTGGGTGGGCGCGATTTCGGGTGATTCTGCCTGTCCCGTTGCCTCCTGTCCGGCCGGATTTTGTCCTCCCCTCGGCTTCGCGTGCTCAAGCCGAGGTGGGGGTGTGCCGATGTACCATGGGTCGTGGTCCGCATTCGTACCAGCAGCTTTCTCGTCCTGGCCGTCTTCGCGGTCCCGCTCTGGGTCGCGTCCCTGCGCGAATTCGTGGCGACTTTCGGGGCCACGCCGCTGCTGGCGATCCATCGCGAATCGGCTTCGCCGCCGCTCAATCTGCTGCGCTGGAGCCTCCGACTCTCGCCCGAACAAACTGCCGCGCTGGACCGACTGGTGAACGAGTCCGCCTCCCGCCTGGGCGACCTTTCGGCCGAACTGATATCGGCCCGGATGGCCGCCTCGCTCACGACACCCGACGCCCCCGCCGCCTCACGCCGTCAGCGCGAACTCGCACGCGCCGAGGCCGCCCTCGTGCACGAACAGAACCTGCTCGAACGGCGACTCCGCGGACAGCTCACCCCCGAACAATTTGCCCAGGTCGAGCGATGGGAGGAACGCGCCCGCCGGATCGGCGATTCGTTGGCCGTCGGCGTCACAGTCGCCGCCGCGCTGCCGAGGTCGGAGCGCTGACTCCCGCCTGCCGCGACTACCCGGAGCGCGCTTCGCCGCCCGCCGCCAGATCCAGTGCACCGGCCTCGATCACGCCGCGCACCCGGGGGAAAAGCTGCACCGCCTCGACCACCATCCAGGCTTCGAGCGCCATCGTGATCACGGCCACGCCGACCAGCAGCCAGTTGCTCTGCGCCCACCAACTGTCGGCGCCCACAAAGGCCTGCAGCGTCATGGCCCAGGCCGGCAACACCAGCATGAGAATCATGGGGCCGATTAGAAACCACACCGGCACCGCCCGGCGCCACAGGTAAAAGGCGATCACGAGAAACGAGAGACCGCCGAGCAGTTGGTTGGTCGCGCCGAAGATCGGCCACAGGATCAGGCCGCCGCGGCCGGCGTTGGCCAGCGACCACTCCGCGCCGGCCGGCGGAATGGCCGCCATCACGATCGCTGTCACGACCGCGAAGATCGTCGCGCCGTGTTTGCCGCGCAACCAGGCCAGCCAGTCGATTCCCGCCGCTTCGCCAGCGCCGCCCGAGCGCGGCGCCACCGTGTTGGCCAACTCCTGCACGATGTAGCGCTGCAGTCGGCAGGCCGTGTCGAGCGTGGTGCCGGCAAAGGACGCCACGAACACCCCCATCAACGCCACCGCCACCCCTGCCGGAATGCCGAGCGCTTCGAGGAAATTGGCCGATCCCCCCACAAACGCCGCCAGCGCCGGCCCCAGCCCGGAGCTCCATTGTGCATAGTGATGCGACCACGCCGCCGCGCCCGTGAGCACTTCGCCGCCCGCCGTGCTGAGCCCGAGCCCCACCCCGGCGCCACAGGCCAGGATCACCAGCGTGGCGAGAAAGCCTTCGGTCAACATCGCCCCGTAGCCCACCAGACGCGCATCGGGCTCGGTCGCGAGCTGTTTGCTGCTCGTGCCCGACGACACCAGGCAGTGAAACCCGCTGATCGCTCCGCACGCGATGGTGATGAAGAGAAACGGAAAAATCGCCGGCGCACCCGCCGGGCTCAGATTGAAAGCCGGCGCGACCATGGCAAAGCCCGCCCCCGCCTCCGCCGCTTCCGCTCCACCGCCCACCAGCGACGCGGCCAGGACGCCGACCACGAGCAAGCCGAGCACCGAGATGAGCTGCAGCGAGTTGATGTAGTCGCGCGGCTGCAGCAGCGTCCACACCGGCAACACCGAGGCGATGTAGGAGTACACCAACAGCACCACCACCCATTGCAGCAGCGACCACTCCGCCATCGCCGTGTTCAGCGTGTGGAGGAAACCCGTGTCGCCGTAGATCACAGTCACATACATCAGCACCAGCGCGATCAGCGAAGGCACCAGCAGGCTCTTGCCGTGACGGTTGAGCCACGCGCCGATCGCCACCGCGATGGGGATTTGGATCACGCAAGGCACGATCGCGCTCGGAAACATCCGAAAGACCGACGCGATGACCAGGCCGAAGATCGCCAGCACGATCATCAGCGCCAGAAACAGGATGCACAGGAACAGCACGCGCACGCGGCGGTTGAGCACGCGTCCCGCGATGTCGCCCACCGTCTGCCCGTTGTTGCGCAGCGAGACGACCAGCGCGCCGAAATCGTGCACCGCCCCGATGAAGATCGACCCGAACACCACCCACAACAGCGCCGGCACCCAGCCCCAGATGATCGCGACCGCCGGTCCGACGATCGGCCCCGTCCCGGCGATCGAGGCGAAGTGATGACCGAACACCACGCCCTTCGACGTCTCCACATAATCGTTGCCATCGGCCAGCCGCCGCGACGGACAGACCGCGTGGGCCGAAAGCTTGAAGATCTTCCCGCCCAACCAGCGGCCGTAGGTGTGATAGGCGACGACAAATCCGACGCCCGCGAGCAAAGCAATCAGGAGGGGATGCATGGCAACAGGGGTAAACGCAAAGGCCGGCCAGCATGGACAGGCCTCGCGTCCTCTGTCCAATGTTTGTCAACCCCCGCCCCGCCGACCGGAACCCCTCACCTCCCGGCCGGTCCCATTCTCCATCATGCTGCGCCCGCCCCGTGCCCTGCTCCTCGCGCTCGCCGCGGTCTGCCTGGCGATCACCCCCGCCGTCGCCGATCACGTGCCACTCAACCTGCGCTACCACCGCATCAGTCTGAGCAACGGCCGCATCCTCAAGGACGTCACCCTCAACAGCCTCAACCGCGAGTCGGGCATCATCTACGTGCTGGAAGACAAGCAGTTGAAACCCTACCCCCGCGCCCTCTTCCCCGGCTTCGTCACCGATCGCATCGATGCCCGCGCCGCCGAAGAACCGGCGGCGCCCACCCGCGATGAACCCACCGCGCCGCCCCCGACCAAGGCCCCGGATCGACTCGCGCCGGGCGCGCCGGGCGACACCTCTCCGGAGGCTCTCGCCGCTCGCGAAGCGGCCATCCTCGATGCCGTTGCCGCCAAGGCCCGGGAAGCCGCCCTCCGCCACCTGCGCTACAAGATCCGCACCGGCTCGGGCTACACCACCGTCACCGACGCCGACGTGGAACTCGACCCGCCCGAACCCGTCGCCGGCTGGACCCACCGCTACCGCGTGCGCGGCGACGGTTTTTACAGCTACTACGAAAGCGTCGGCGGCGCCTTCCACCGCCGGAGTCGCGGGATCGAAATCATCCTCGAAGCCCCCTCCCCCTCCCGCGTCAAGGTCCTCGACCTCACCACCACCTGGGGCTCCCTGCTCGACTAGGGCCTGAAGCACTCTGATCTCCGGATAGGCAATTTGCTCGGGATCAATGTGGCACCCAGTTTCCCCGGCGTCCCCCTCTCGGCCCGCGTCTCTCCCGCCACTTCGCTCGCGCTGGATCTATTCGACCAGATACGGCTCCACCACTTCGCGCCACAGCGCGTAGCCCGCCGCGTTCATGTGCAGTTTGTCCTCCACATACAGGTCGCGGGAGGGCGTGCCGTCCTCACCCAGCATCGGCGTCCACACATCGATGAAATCATAACCCTGCCGCCGGCAGAACTCCGCCGCCAGCGCGTTGAAGCGCTCCTGCTCCTCCCGCTGGGCCCAGCGCGCGGGATTGGGCGCCACCGAGATCAGGGCGATCCGCGTCCCCGGCAGTTCGCGTTCGATCATGCCGCACAACATCGCCCAGTCCGCCAGCACCTGCGCAGCCGCTTCGCCGTCATTGATGTCATTGGTTCCTGAATACACAACCACCTGGCACGGGTCGCCCGGCGCCACCAGCCGGTCGAAGTAGGCGACCAGGTCGGAAAGCTGCGAGCCGCCGAAGCCCCGGTTGAACACCCGCCGGCGCGGAAAATCCTCCGCCAGCGTCTTCCACAACCGGATGCTCGAGCTGCCCGTGAACAGGATGCCGCCCGCAGCGACCGGCGCCACCGCCTCCCGCGCCTCGATGGCGGCGATCTCCTCCTCCCAGTGCGAATTGGCCGGCTCCGCCGCCCCCAGTGCCCCGCTCACCGCCATCGCCACCAGCACCAACAACACCCGTCGCAGCAAGATCCTCATGGCAGGAGGTTCCCCATGCATCCGCCGCCGTCAATCCCCCAGCCATCGCTCGCTTGCGCAAGTTGCCTGCACCGCCTACACTCCGCGCCACCATGAAAACGTGGAGCATGATCAGCGGCCTGCTCTTGGCCGTGCTGCCGGCGACCGCGACCGTTCCCGCCAATGACGCCACCGCCGCCCCTCCCGCGGAGTCCCCCCAGCCTCTGCGTCGCTTCGGCCCCTTCGAAACGCTCGTCTTCGATGCCACCGCCCTGCAGGACGTGAAGTTCGAAAACAACCGCATTTACCTCAAGCGCCAGCTCGCCGTCATCGACGAGGCCATCACCCTGCGCGCCTCAATGGCCGAACGCGACGGCTACCGCAAATGGTTCAACGGCGAAACGGATCTCGTCTCGCCGGCTCACGCCGGTCACGCGCCCCACGGCTGGACCGACTGGGTCGAAACCACCGCGCCCTACGTCGAATACTGGATGAACGGCCGTCTCATCCTGCACCTGCATCGCCTTCAGCCGTGACGATGCTCGCCGCGGATAACCCCGCCGATCGCGCCGCCCGCTTCCGCCGCCGATCCGCCCGCAACCTCTTCGCCGCGGCAGGAGGCATCCTTGCCATCATCGCCTGGGGCCAGTGCTCCCGCACGCCCTCGGGCCTGCCGTTCGGGTCGGACCGGTTGCCCGACTTTTTCAACTACGCCGACACCGAGGAGAAGAAACTCGCATTCTTCAACTTCCTCGCCCCGCACATCGAGGCCGTGAACGCGGACGTGCTGGAGGACCGTCGCCGCCTCCAGGAGATCCGCACCCGCCTCGCCGCCGGGGACGATCCCGGATGGCTCGACCGCCGCTGGCTGGGCCACACCGCCGATCGCTACGAACTGGAAATGCCCGACCCGGTCGACCTCGCGTTTCTCGACCTCATGTTGCGCCGCGCCGATGTCATCGCCCCCTCGCTCATCCTGGCCCAGGCCGCCAACGAATCGGCCTGGGGCACGTCCCGCTTCGCCCGGCTGGGCAACAACCTTTTCGGCATGCGCACCCACGACACCGGCTCCGGCATCGTGCCCCGACGCCGGGCCGCCGGCGCCACCTGGGAGGTCGCCGCCTACGACAGCGTGCGCGAGAGCATCGCCGCCTATGTCCACAATCTGAATACACACAGTTCCTACCAGCATCTGCGCCGCATCCGCCGGGACCTGCGCCGCAAGGATCGCACGCTCTCCGGCACCGCCCTCGCGGGCGGACTTGTGCGGTATTCAGAAAAGGGTTACGAATACGTCGCCATCATCCGCTCCATGATCCGCTCCAACGACCTCGCCGCCTACGACGAAGCGCACATGGAGGCGGAACGGACGGAGTAGTCTCTGCCTTCTCCAGCTCTGCCGCGGTTGCGACAATCCACGGCTCACCCCGCCGCGACTTCCACCACCTCGGCCAGCGTGCTCACCATGTCGGCCGCCAGCACCACCCGCCGCCGTTGGGCGTCGCTGCCCAGCGCACCGCGTTCGACGTAGCGGACTTCGTTGTCGTGCGTCTCAAAGCGCCCCTTCAACCCCTCGCTGCGCAGATGCTGCAGCCGCTCGCGCAACTCGGGCACCAACGCTTCGCGCAGGAACTCCTCCTGATTGGTCTCCACATACCAGGCGGCGTCGAAACGTGGATCGCCCAGCTTGATTTCCTTGTAGCCGAAGAGTCCCCGCAGGGTGTTGCCGAAACCTTCCGGACTGAGCCGAAACTCCAGCCGCCCGCGCACCCGCGGACGGACCGCCAGCGCAAACCAATGCTGCCGATGCTTTCCGCTGCCGGTGGTAAAACGCACGATGCGGGTCGCCTTGCCTTCCCGCTCGCCCTCGACCTGGAGCTGGCGCGGGAATACGCCCCATAGCGGTTCCGGTTCCCGCACCGATAAGCCCAGCTCGGTGGCAAGGCGGCGGACCATTGCATTGGCCTTGCGGCTGAAGCGGACGGCCAGGACCACTGCCCCGCCCACGACCAGTCCCCAGAAACCGAAGATCAGCAACAGGATCGAAACATCGTTCATGCCGGCGCAGCGTGGGCGCCTCCGCCTGCGAGGCCAAAACGAAAACGCGCCGGGCTCCACTCGGGAGCACCGGCGCGGTTACACGCGTTTGAAAGTCGGCAACGGGCTTAGACGTCCGACTGGCGCGGAGGTTTCGCCCGCGCGGCGATTGGTGGTCAGGCGACCTCGATCTTGCGGGGCTTGATCGCCTCGGCCTTGGGCAGGCTCACCCGCAGCACGCCGTCGCGCAGCTCGGCCCGCACCTTGTCGAGGTCGATCGCGTTGTCATGGTCGAGCTCGAGCAGGAAGGCGGCGTCGCTGGTCTCGCGGTAGAGCGCGGTCCAGCCTTCCGGCCGGGTCCAGGCGCGCTTGCCGACGATGCGCAGGGTCGTGTCCTCGGCGGTGATTTCCAAGCCGTTCTTGGTCACGCCCGGCAGGTGCACGGTGAGGCCGTAGGCTTCGTCGGTTTCCTTGATTTCGTAGTGCGGTTTCACCGTGGCTCCGAGGTCTTCGTCGCGATGGCCCTGACGCACGGCCGGGCTGCGATTGAAGGCCGGAATGATCGAATTGAACAGGTTCATGGTACGTTCTCCTTTCGTTTAGAAGCAGGGATGCGGTTCTGAAGTGGGCGTTGAAACAAAGGGCCGGTGAGCGCGATCAGCTTCAGTTGACCTGCACGCTGATCTTGCGCGGCTTGGCCTCCTCCTTCTTCGGCAGGGTGACGGTGAGCACGCCGTCGACATAGGCGGCGGACACGCCCTCGGACTGCACGTCGTCAGGCAGCGCCACGGAGCGGCTGAACTTCGCGGACGAAGTCTTTTCGCCGCGCTTCTCTTCGCGGGTGGCATCGAGCGTCAGGTAACCGTCGACGACTTCCACGTTGATTGATTTGCGGTCGAAGCCCGGCAGCTCGGCCCGCACGTAGGCGTTGTTGGCGTCCTCATACAAGTCGACCGGGAAGCGATCGCTGGCGGTGGCGCCGGCGAAGTCGGTCAGGGCCGAGTTAAAGAGGCGATCGATCTCCGTCTCGAGTCCGGCCCACGGGCTGCGCCCGAAGACCGAAGCCGGGGTGAAGCGATTGGTCGGATAGGTGTAACGAACGATTCTCATGGTTTGGTTCCTCCTGTGGATGGTTGAGATTGGGTGGATGCCAGCCGTATTGCATACGCGATGCCGCATTGGCGTTTCGCGTAAGCTCCTGATCTTCAACAACACCCTTCCCACACCCGTTCAGTCACTGTGAAAAACTGTCCACACCTGTGACACAGCTCCCGAGAATTTCCGTCGCACCGGCGACGAATCGCCACTTTCACTCCCTCCCTTTCACGCCTTCCCTTTCCCGCATGGATTTCACCACGCCCCCGCAGCGCCTTTCCACCGACTCCCAAAAGTGGCAGAAGTATGCCGACCGCGACATCCTCCCGATGTGGGTGGCCGACATGGACTTCCTGTCCTCGCCCGCCATCCTCGAGGCCCTGCACCGGCGCGTGGATCACGGCGTCTTCGGTTACGCCCGACCGGTCAAATCGACCCTCGACGCCATCGTGAAACACCACGCCGAGCACTACGGTTGGCAGGTCGACCCGTCGTGGTTCGTCTGGTTGCCCGGCATGGTCTGCGGCCTCAATCTCTGCGCCCTCGCCTACTGTGAACCCGGGCAGGGCTACCTCACCCTCACCCCGGTCTATCCGCCCTTCCTCACCGCCGGCCGCAACTTCGAGCGCCGTGCCGTCCGCGCGCCGTGGGCCCTCACCGCCACCGGCTGGGAACTCGATTGGGACGCGATGGCCGCCGCCGTCACGCCCGAGACCAGGTTGTTCTACCTGTGCAACCCGCACAACCCCGTCGCCCGGGTCTGGCGCCGCACCGAGCTCGAGCGACTCGGTGCCTTCTGCCTCGAACACGACCTGCTGCTCATCTCCGACGAGATCCACTGCGACCTCATCCTCGATGATCGCCTGCCCCACATTCCCAGCTCGCTCATCAGCCCCGAACTCGACGCCCGCACCATCACGCTCATGGCGCCGAGCAAGACCTACAATATCGCCGGTCTCGGCTGCACCCTTGCGATCATCCCCAACGACGGCCTGCGCCGCCGCTTCGAACACATCGCCCGCGGCCTCCTGCCCGAGGTCAACAACCTCGCTTACGCCGCCTGCGAAGCCGCCTACGACGGCTCTTCCGAAGCCTGGCGCCAGGGCCTGCTCGCCACCCTCCGCAACAACGCCGCGCTCATCGAACGCACGATCGGCGATCTTCCCGGCGTGCGCCTCGTGGGCCCGCAGGAGGCCACCTATCTCTCTTGGATCAATGTCGAAGAACTCGGCCTCGCCGACCCCATCGCTCATTTCGAGGCCCACGGGATCGGCCTGAGCGACGGCACCTTCTTCGGCGCCCGGCCCGGCACCTACGTTCGCCTCAACTTCGGTTGCCCCGAAGTGACCCTCCAGGAAGGCCTGCGCCGCTTCGCCGCCGGGGTCCACGCCGCCCGCGGCTGAAACCGGGATTTTCCTACATGCACCTGCCCGCCGAAGACCTGCCGCCTTTCCGCGTTCGCCCGGTTGAACTGGCCAACGCCCACGTGCGCCTTGAACCACTGCGACCGGAGCACGGCCCCGACCTCTTCGAGATCGGCCAGGATGAAGCCACTTGGCGGTACATGCCGAGCCCCGCCTTCGCCAGCACGGTCGACGCCGCCCGCTGGATCAGCGGCATGCTCAATGAGGTGCTGGCCGGCACCCGCGTCTGCTATGTCATCCGGCGCCTTGCCGATGACTCCGTTGCCGGCTCCACCAGTCTTTACGACTTCCGCGCGCCCGAACGTGCCCTCGAAATCGGTTACACCTGGCACGCCCCCGCCGTCTGTCGCACTGAAGTGAATACGGCGACCAAGCTGCTCCTCCTCACCCACTGCTTCGAGACGCTTCACTGCCGCCGCGTGCAACTGAAGACCGATGGCCGCAATCTCACCTCCCAGCGCGCCATCGAGCGCCTCGGCGCCACCCGCGAAGGCACGCTCCGACGTCACATGGTCGTCCACGGCACCTACCAGCGCGACACCGTCTTCTACAGCATCCTCCCCGAGGAATGGCCGCCGATCAAAGAGCGGCTCACCGCCCGGCTCAACGGATAGCCCTGGCCCATCCTCCCTCCTACTCGGTCGCTACTCGAAAAACCGCTCCGCCCACTCCGGACGTTCCAACGGCCGCGGCACATACGGTCCGAACAACGCGTACCGCATCCGCGCCACCAGCTTGTAGGCAGCATCCCGCAGCGGCGCCGGCACCTTGGCCAAGCCCCGTCCCAGCCGCGCCCACCCGCTTGGCAACTCCTGCAGCACGGCCGCCACCCCGTCCGACCGCAGGCGATACGCCGACCCAGCCGCCTCCGGCAAAAACACGATCGAGTCAAAATCCTCCGTCGGCAGCCCCAGCCGCCGCAGCGTCGCCTGCCCGACCTCGCCCTGCAGCGTCGCAAATCGCAGCCGCGCCTCGCGATCCCGCCGCAGGAGAAAGCGCACCACCGCATTGCACAGCCCGCACTCCCCGTCGAACAACAACAACGGGCCCCCGGGCAACGACTCAACAGGTGCAGCATCCACCTCCCCACCAAGCCCGCCCTCCGCCCCCGCCGCAACTCCACGTCTCCACCCCGACCACCAAATTCGCCACCGGACCGGCGGCACTTCCCCGTCCCTCACTCCCTACCCCGCCAAACCCACCGCGCGGCCGCCCAATCCGCTTGTCACCCATTAGGTGACAAATCTCTCGAGCCGCCCCCGCCTCACCTCACCGCTCCGCCGGGCGCAGCCCGAGCCACTTGTCACCCATTAGGTGACAAGTTTCCGTGCACTTCCGCCCATTCCCGCGCATTCCCTCGTGATACCGCGCCCTTTCTGCCGCCTTGGCGGCGGGCGATTTCCGGTTTTGTCACCTATTGGGTGACAAGTGGCCTGGGCCGCGGGTCGGACCGCTTGGCTGGCGCCTCCGCCCGACGTCGTCGGGCCGGCGGCGCCGGGCCGAGGGTTGACTCGATGCCCCTCGCGGCATCATGGGCCGGCAATGCGGATTGGTCCCATCGCGCTCTCCTCGCCGCTCTTTCTCTCGCCGTTGGCCGGATACACCAACCTGCCGATGCGTCTCACCGTGCGCGAGCTGGGCGGTCTCGGCTGGGCTACCACCGACCTCGTCAACGCCCGCTCTCTCCTCGAGCGCAACCGCACCGCCCTGCGCCTCGTCGCCACCGCGCCCGGCGATGAACCGCTCGCCATCCAGCTCTTCGGCTCCGTGCCCGAGGAAATGCGCGATGCCGCGATCATGTGCCAGGAACTCGGCGCCCACTCGGTCGACATCAACATGGGCTGCCCCGTGCGCAAGGTCGTCAACGTCGGCGGCGGCTCCGCCATGATGACCGAACTCAACAAAACCGCCGCCCTTGTTCGCGGCATGGTCAACGCCGTGAAGATCCCCGTCACCGCCAAGATGCGCCTGGGCTGGGACGAACAGAACCTCACCGCGCCCGACCTCGCCGCCGTGCTGGAGGACGCCGGCGTCGCGGCCGTCTTCGTGCACGGCCGCACCCGCGCCCAGGGGTTTTCCGGCCGGGTCAACCTCGCCGGTATCCGCGCCGTGGTGACAGCGGTGAGGACCATCCCGGTCATCGGCAACGGCGACGTCACCACGCCCGAAGCCGCACTGCACATGCGCGACCAGACGGGCTGCGCCGGCGTGAGCATCGGTCGTGGCGCCTTCTACGATCCGTGGATCTTCCGGCGCACCGCCCACCTGTTCACCACCGGCGAGCTCCTGCCCGAACCCAGCTTTGCCGAACGCATCCGCGTCATGCGTCGCCACTACGACCGCTACGTCGAGTTCTACGGCGAATTCGACGGCTCGAAACACTTCCGCCGCGTGGCGCCGTGGTATGCCAAACGCTTCGGCCCCGCCAAACCCTTCAAGCGCGACATCATCCGCATCACGAGCCGCACCGACTTCGAAAAAGCGCTCAGCGACTACCTCGCCTGGCGCGAACAGTTTTGCGACGAGACGGGCAACCTCCTCCCCAAGTACGCCCCGGATCCGCTGGTCGCCAGCTTCCTGCGCGAAGACGACGATCCGGTCCACCAGCGCGACGCCATCCCCGTCCCCAAGGGCCCGGTGGACACGTGGTAAATGCGCGCCCGTCCCACGCCGACCGCGTCCGGAGGCCACGGTCCACCTTTTACACCAGCCGAACCCTTTGCCTTGGGGTGGACGCCGGCCTCCGGACGGCGTCTTCAGGGCGTCAGCCTCACAGTCCTTGCGCCACATCGCGCTTGCCGATCCTCCGATCCATCAGGCGCGCCCGTCCCACGCCGACCGCGTCCGGAGGCCACGGTCCACCTTTTACACCAGCCGAACCCTTTGCCTTGGGGCGGACGCCGGCCTCCGGACGGCGTCTTCAGGGCGTCATCCCCCCTCGCTGCAGCCTCCCCTTCTCCTTGGCCCGCTCACACCTCGCCTCCGCCGGTCAGGCCGGCGGAAAGGGACTGGCGCTGTGGCGGTGGCGGACGCGTGCCCGCTCGGCGGCGCATTCCGGGCAATCGGTGTAGGCAAAGGCCACCGGCTCGCCTTCCGGCACGACAACCTCCATCGCACACCACTCCCCTTCGGCGTTGGCGACGCGCCGACAACGGCGGCAGCTCGCCAGAGGCGTTTCGATCCGGCCCGCGCGGTCCGCAAACCGGATCAACCGGCGCGCCACCTGCAGCCGCATCGCCAGCTCCTCGGGATTGATCGGCTTGCTCAGAAAATCGTCCACCCCGGCATTGAGCGCCATCTCACGATTCGCCCGTGTCGGAGCCCGGTTGGTCAGCAGGATGAAATACACATACTTGCCCGCTCGCTCGCGCACCCGCTGACAGAGGTCGAGCCCGGTTTCTCCCGGCATGACCCAGTCGCTGATGATGATCTGCGGATCCTCCCGCTCGATCGCGTCCCACGCCGCGCGACCATCCACCGCCTCAACGGTTTCGCAGCCCTGTTCTCGCAGGGCGGCGTCGAGCATGAGGCGGGTCACGTATTCGTCGTCGGCGATAAGAACTTTCATGGGGTTACGCCGCGGATGAGCGGGTAACTACGTAATCGGTCAACTGGGGTCCCAACCTTAGCCAAGATTCGCGCGCCCGCTGCAATTCGCCCGGAATGCCCTCCCAACCGTGGTCGGCGGCATAGTTTTCGATCTCCCGCATGGCATCGCGGATGAGAAAGGCGCCGACATTGGCGGCACTGCCGGCGAGCTTGTGTGCCACCATCTCAAGCTGATCGGCATCACGCACGCTGAAACATCGCTCCACTTCGCCCAGGCGCTCCTCGGTTTCCTTGAGAAAAAGGTTCACCATCGTGATCGCAAGGGACTCGCCGTCGCGCGTCGCCATTTCCTCAAAAACCCGCACCGGTTGCGGATCCCAGTCCGGCGTGCGCAACAGACGATCAACCGAGGCGGCGTCGGCTATCCCATCCGGCCTCGCCCCGGCCGCTCTTGACGTCGCCGCTTCACCGCTCAGGCCGCAGCGGGCAAAGGCTGCATTGAGCGCATCCGGATCGATGGGTTTCGCGATGTAGTCACTCATGCCGGCCTGCAGGCAACGTTCGCGATCGGCGCTGAGCGCGTTGGCGGTGAGCGCGATGATGGGCAGGCTCGGGCTTACTCCGGGCTCCTGTCCTGCGCGAATCCGCCGCGTGGTGCTGAAGCCGTCGAGCACCGGCATGTGGCAATCCATCAGCACCACGTCGTAGTCGGTCTGGCGCAACTTCTCGAGTGCGCGCTCGCCGTTCTCCGCCACTTCGACCTCGTGCCCCAACCAGTCGAGCAACATGCGCGCGACGATCTGGTTTTCGAGGTTGTCCTCGACCACGAGCAATCGCAGCGGCCGGAGCGGCGCCGGCGGACGAGCCGGCACGGAAACCGCGCTGCGCCCGGTCCGCTGTCGTTCGCCCGCTCCGCTGGCGGGGCGGGACGATGCGATCAATTGCAGCGCCTCCCGCAGGGCCTCGCGCTCCACCGCTTCGGGCCACACCCAGTTGAACGGGCCGGGGTCGCTTTCCACCCGTGCGCCGACCAAGGCCAGCCTCACGCCCTGATACGCTCCGTCGGCTCGGATGATGGCGGCCAGCTCCGGCGCATCGACGCCCTTGAGGTCGTCGAGCATGAGTACGCATTGAAAGAGGCCGTCATCGAGTCCCTCGCGGGCGGCGGTCAACCGGTGTACCGCCCCTTCGGCCGACGTCGCCTCCTCGCCGCGAATGCCCAGCTCGAGCAGGCGCGCGAGCAGGGAACGGCGGCGGTCGCCGTCGGCGGCCACGACCAGCGTGCGCACGTCGGAGAGACGGGCGACGGCGGGCCGCTGCTTCCCGGTTTCGCTGCGCATCAGCGGAATCTCGAACCAGAAGGTCGAGCCCTCGCCTTCACGGCTGTCGAAATCGATCACGCCGCCCATGAGCTCGACCAGCCGCAGCGAGATGGCAAGGCCCAGGCCGGTGCCGCCGAAGCGGCGCGTCGTGCTGCCATCGGCCTGGGTGAACGGTTGAAACAGTTTGGCCTGGGCCTCGCGCGGAATGCCCACGCCGGAATCGTGCACCTCGATGCGCACCGTCTCGCAGCCGCCGTCGGTGCACACGATGCCCGCGCTCACCAACACCTCGCCTGCCTGGGTGAACTTGATGGCGTTGCCCACCAGGTTCGTAAGAACCTGGCGGATACGCGGCCCGTCGCCGATGAACTCGCCGTGCACCTGCGGATCGAGTTCGCAGGTGAGCTGCAGGTCCTTCTGCCGCGCGGTGGCGTCGAGCAGGGCGCAGGTGTCCTCGATCATGCCGCCCAGGCCGAAGGGTTCGCGGTCCATCTTGAAGCGGCCGGACTCGATCTTGGAGAAGTCGAGGATCTCGTTGATGATGGCGAGCAGTGACTCGCCGCTGCGCCGGATCACGTCGCCCATCTCCCGCTGCGACCCGCTCAGCTCGCCCTTGAGCAGCAGGTTGGTCATGCCGATGATGCCGTTCATCGGCGTGCGGATCTCGTGGCTCATGTTGGCCAGGAACTCCGACTTGAGGCGGGAGGACTCGAGGGCGCGGTCGCGCATGTCGGCGAGGTTGGCCTCAAGCTCCTTGCGGGCGGTGATGTCGGTCAGGAAGCCGTGCCACAGCACGCCGCCCGCCGGTTCGCGTTCGGGCGTGGCCGTGCCTTCCAGCCAGTGGACCGAACCATCGGAATGGCGCCAGCGGCACTCGTGTTTCCAGGGCTTCAACTGGCTGGCCGACTCTCGCAGGGAACCGCGAAACCCTTCCACGTCCTCCGGCAGCAGTCTGTCCAGAAAGGGAGCCATGTCCGTGCGTACCGCGGAGGGGTCGATCGCGAAAAGGTCGCGGAGGCGCTCGCCCGCAAACGGAAAGGCCAGCGCGCCGTCGGGCCGCAGGCGCGCCTGGAAAAGTATGCCCGGCACCTGCGAACCGAGCTTGCCGAGGCGGGCCATGAGTTCCTCGCGCTCGGAGTGCTCGCGGGCGGTCTGGAGGGCACGGCGCACGGTGGGCGCAAAGCGCGCCGGGCGGGATTTGAGGACGTAGTCGGTCGCGCCCGCACGAAAGCATTCCGCGACGAGGTCCTCGTGGCCTTCCGAGGACATCACGATGACGGGCAAACCGGGCCGCAGGGCGCGGATGAGTTTCAGGGCGTCGAGACCGTTGTAATCGGGCAGCCGGTAGTCGCAGATCGCCAGATCATAGACATCCTCGGTGAGGGCGCGGCGCAGCGGCGCCTCCCGGTCTACGGTGACGGTGAGACAATCGATGCCGTCGGCGGAAAGGCGGTCGCCCACCCAACGCGCCTGCATCGGGTCGTCCTCCACCATGAGCAGGCGGATGGCCACGCTCATGGGCGGGCGCGGCCGCGCGGGTGCGGCGCCGGAACTGGGAGTGACACGGACACCCCACCGACATCGGCGCGATGAGCCAAAAGTTAAGCGATCATGGCTCGCTTCCAAAAACCGGACCAAAAACCACTCACATCACTTGAATGTAGGGCTGCCGCTTGCCGGCATGCCGCAGTGGAGTGGTGGCCGAATCGTTGGGCCGAGAGGCAGGTGCGGTCCCGCGGCCGCGGGAGCAAGCGGCAGCCCTACAGGAAATAGGGTGCCTTCAGCGGGCGGCGCCGGAGGCACCGCCCGAGAACGACTAAGAGAATGAAGGCTCGGTCGGGCGGAAACCCGACGCTTACTCGCCCAGCACCCAGCTGAAGATGAGCGGCGCGACGATGGTGGCGTCGCTTTCGACGATGTACTTCGGCGTCGAGGCGGCGAGCTTGCCCCAGGTGATCTTCTCGTTGGGCACCGCGCCGGAGTAGCTGCCGTAGCTGGTGGTCGAATCGCTGATCTGGCAGAAATAACCCCACAGCGGCACGCCCGTGCGCTCGAGGTCCTGGTGCAACATGGGGACGACGCAAATAGGGAAGTCGCCGGCAATGCCGCCGCCGATCTGGAAGAAGCCGATCGAACCCTCGCCGTTTTTGAGCACCTTGGCGGACTTGGTGTAATACTCGGCCAGGGTCGTCATGTATTCGATGCCGGTGCGCACGGTATGGACGTTCTTTACGTCGCCGCGGATCACGGCGGCGGCATACATGTTGCCGAGGGTGGCGTCCTCCCAACCCGGCACGATGATGGGCAGATTCTTCTCCGCCGCCGCCATGAGCCAGGAGTTCTTCGGGTCGATCTGGTAGGACTTTTTCAACACGCCCGAACGCAGCAGGCGGTACATGAACTCGTGCGGGAAGTAGCGTTCGCCGGCGGCGTCGGCCGCCATCCACTCGGCGAGGACGGCCTTCTCGATGCGGCGCATGGCCTCCATCTCGGGAATGCAGGTGTCGGTCACACGGTTCATGTGGCGCTCGAGCAGGGCCTGCTCGTCGGCCGAGGTCAGGTCGCGGTAGTTGGGCACGCGCTCGTAGTAGTCGTGGGCGACGAGATTGAAGACGTCCTCCTCAAGATTGGCGCCGGTGCAGACGATGGCGTGGACCTTGTCGCGGCGGATCATCTCGGCCAGCGAGATGCCGAGCTCGGCGGTCGACATGGCGCCGGCGAGGGTGACGAGCATTTTTCCGCCCGCTTTGAGGTGATCCTCGTAGCCCTTGGCGGCGTCGAGCAGAGCCGCGGCGTTGAAGTGGCGGTAATTGCGCGCGATGAACTGGGAAATGGGCCCTTTGCGGGCGGCGCGCTTGGCGTTGAGTTCCTCGGGACGCTGCTTCTGGCGTTTGGCTTTCGGCTTCATAGTGGCCGACCACCGTAGCGGCCACCCGGGCGCGCAGAAGCACAAAATGTGGCGACTTGCGGCCGGTGTCCGTTCTCACCACGCGTAGACTTTCGACTCCGCCCTCATGTTCGCCGCCCTGCTCACCACGGTCTTCTTTTCGCTGTCGGCGATCTTTGCCACGCGCTCGATCAAGACGGTGAGGTCGACCACCGCCAATCTTGGCCGGCTGGGCGTCGCCCTGATCTTCCTCGGGAGCTACGCCCATGCGTTCGGCGCGGGTTTCGGTGGAGCGGGCCGCGGCTGGTTTCTGCTCAGCGGCGTGATCGGCATGGGCCTGGGCGACCTGGCACTCTTCGCCGCCCTACCCCGGCTCGGCTCGCGTCTCACCGTGCTCATGTGCCAATGCCTCGCCGTGCCGATCGCAATGCAGGCCGAGTGGATGTGGCTGGGCACGCGGCTCAGCTTCAGCCAGATCGGCTGGGCCTTCATCATCCTCGCCGGCGTCGCCGTCGCGCTCATGCCGTCGCGCAACGATCCGCCCAAGGTCCCGGTCACGCGCCTCGGCCTCTTGTTTGGTTTGTTGTCGGCAGTGGGCCAGGGTCTCGGCGCGGTCGTCAGCCGCCATGCCTACGAAGTGACCCATGCCGCCGGCGGGTCGATCGACGGCATCAGCGCCGCCTACCAACGCATCGCCGGCGGTCTGCTCATCACCGGCGCCTATTTTCTGGTGCGGCATTGGACAAAACGCACCCCGCCCGCCCCACGCCTCGATGCCGCCACCCGTCGCCGCGGCTGGTTGCTCATCGTAGCCAACGCCTTGTGCGGACCCACCCTCGGCGTGAGTTGCTACCAGTGGGCGCTGGCCACCACGCCGTCGGGCATCGTGCTGCCGATCGTCGCCACCACCCCGCTCGTCATCATTCCGCTCACCTACTGGATCGAGGGCGACCGACCCACGGGCCGCTCCGTCGCGGGTGGTTGCATCGCCGTGGCCGGCGTGGTCGCGCTCACTCTCGTGCGCTGATTCTCCATCACAGTTGCCAAGAGCCCCCGCGGGCCTTTGCGTGGCCGGTTCCATGCTTACGATCGCTGATGTCGCCAAATCCTACGGCACCCGGGAACTCTTCTCCGAGGTGTCGCTCTTCGTCGCGCGCAGCGATCGCTTTGGTCTGGTCGGCGCCAACGGCGCGGGAAAATCCACGCTCTTCAACCTCATCCTCGGCCAGGAATCGGCCGACGAAGGCACGATCGAATGGGAACGAGGCGCCGACTTCGGCTTCCTCCCGCAGGAAAGCGCCCCCGTCGGCGACGAGACCATCATCGGCATCGCCACCGGCGGTGCCAAACTCGACCTCACCGAGGACGACGATGACGACGCCTACGCCGACATCGATTGGACCCTCGAGCCGCGGGCCCGCAAGATTCTCGCCGGCCTCGGCTTCAAGGACCCCGACATGGACCTGCCCGCCAAATCCTTCTCCGGCGGCTGGATCATGCGCGCCCATCTCGCCCGCCTCCTCGTTTCCGAGCCGACCCTGCTGCTGCTTGACGAGCCGACCAACCACCTTGATCTGCACGCCCTGCTCTGGCTGCAGGATTATCTCACCCGCTACCCCGGCGGGTTGCTCATCATTTCCCACGACCGCGCCTTCCTGAACGCCCTCTGCAACGGCATCCTCGAGCTGCGCGGCGGCACCCTGCACAAGTACACCGGCAACTACGACGACTACCTGTCGCAGAAGGACGCCCGCCACGAGCAGATGCTCGCCCTCTACAAAAACCAGCAGCGCGAGATCGCCCACCTCCAGAAGTTCGTCGATCGCTTCGGCGCCAAGGCCTCCATGGCCACCCGCGCCAAGTCCAAGGAGAAACACATCGCCCGGCTCAAGGAGGAGGCCATCGAATCGCCCGAAGAGGAGCTGCGCCGCATCAATTTCCGCTTCCCGCAGCCGCCCCGCTCGGGCCTGAAGGTCGTCAACCTCGAACACGTCGAGCAGGCCTACGGCGACCACGTCGTCTACACCGATCTCGAGTTCAGCGCCGAGCGCGGCGAAAAGATCGTGCTCGTCGGCCCCAACGGCGCCGGCAAGTCCACCCTGCTCAAGATCCTCGGCGACGTCGTCCCCATCCGCGCCGGCACCCGCGAACTCGGAGCCAACGTCACCGCCGGCTACTTCGCCCAGAACCGCGCCGACAACCTGCGCCTCGATGCGACCGTGCTGGAGAACATGATGGACCTGCGCACGGCCGAGAACGACCTCACCGAGCAGCAGGCCCGCGCCCTCCTCGGCGCCTTCCTCTTCCGCAAGGACGACGTGTTCAAAAAGGTCGCCGTGCTCTCCGGCGGCGAAAAGTCCCGCCTCGCCCTCGCCCGCCTGCTCGTCAATCCGCCCAACCTGCTGTTGATGGACGAGCCCACGACCCACCTCGACATCCCGTCGATCGACGCGCTCATCACCGCGCTCAAGAATTTCAGCGGCACCCTCATCTTCATCAGCCACGACGTGTATTTCATCCGGCAGCTCGCCGAGACCGTGCTGCACGTGCACAGTGGCCGTCTCACCCGCTACGCCGGCAACTACGATTACTACCTCGACAAGTCCAAGGCCACCGGCGCGCGCGAAGCCCTCACCGCCGGCTTCACCGACGCCCGCCCGACGCAGGGCGCCGGCCCCGCCAAATCCACCGGCGGCAAGGCCCCCGCGCCCGACGACCGCGTCGCCAAAAAGGAGCGCGAAAAGCAACTCCGCGACCTGCGCAACGAAGTGAGCCTGCTGGAGAAACGCGTCGTCGAACTCGAGACCCAGCAGGCCGAACTCACCACCCAGCTCGAGGACCCCGCCACCTACGACGACCCCGGCAAACCCCAGCACCTCAACCGCGAACTCACCGCCGTCACCGACCAGCTCACCGCGGCCAATGCCGCCTGGGAAAAAGCCGCCGGCAAACTGATGGCCCTGGAGGCCGAGTCCTCGGCCGACTGATCGGCCCTCTCGCTTCCGCTCCCGCCTACGGGCACGAATACCTGTAGCCCCTTCAGCCCGTGCCTGATGTGGCACAGACATTCCTGTCTGTGTGCGCTTGCCTCAAGGCTCCTTCGGCCCGCGGCGAAAATCCAGCTGCGATCGCGCCCACGGCCGCCTTGGCTTCATTTACCGCATGCCAACGAAAACGCCGATCGCATTCGGCCCGGCGCTGATCGTACCCGCCGCGCTCCTGTTGCTGCCCGTGCTGGGACGCTGGGCGAGCGGTGCGTCGCTGGCGGTGCTCGGCGAATTTCCGCCCCACCTGCACATCCCGGTCGATTATCCCCGGTTCTCGTGGGTCGCGGTGATCCTGATTGTTGGCCTGGCTGCCCTCGTCCTCGGACCCGGATGGCGACGAGCGCCAACGCCATCGGCTCCGGTCCCGCCCCCTCCCGTCCCGGCGGCGGAGGGCCCGCGCCGCTGGCCCCGGTGGGGCATAGCCGCGCTGCTGTGGACCCTCGCTTGGTGGATCCTGGCCTGGACCCGTCAGTCCTGGTTTGCCTGGGGCCAAAGCTACACCTTCTTCCCGCTCTGGCTCGGCTGGATCGTGGTCGTCAATGCGGCCATTGAGCGCCGCACCGGCTCCTGCCTCATGCGACGGGAACCCCGGCAATGGTTCACGCTCTTTGGCGCGAGCGCACTGTTCTGGTGGGCCTTCGAGTGGCTCAACCGCTTCGTGCAAAACTGGCATTACCTCGGCGTCGAAGACGTTGGCGCCGTCGAATACGCGCTGCACGCCAGTCTCTGCTTCTCGACCGTGTTGCCGGCCGTCGCCGCCGCCCAGGAATGGCTGACGAGTTGGCCGCGCCTCGAGCGGCGGCTCGCCCACGGCCCCCGCTGGGCATGGCTCCAACGCCGCTGGGCCGGTCCCGTCCTGCTGCTCGCCGGAGCCGACGGATTGATCGGCGCCGGTGCCCTGCCCGAGTTGTTTTATCCCGCCCTCTGGGTGGCGCCGTTGATGCTCGCGCTGGGGCTGCTGCTGATCGGAAAGCGCGACGGTTGGTGGACGGCACTCAGCCGCGGCGACTGGCGTGCCACCGGCACTTGGGCGCTGGCGGCGATGCTGTGCGGATTCTGGTGGGAGCTGTGGAACGTGCGCAGCGCAGCCCACTGGATCTACACGGTTCCCTACGTCCAGCGCTGGCACCTCTTCGAGATGCCGGCTCTCGGCTACCTAGGTTACCTCCCCTTCGGCCTCGAATGCGCCCTCGCCGTGTGGACACTACAGGCCCTGCGCAACCGCTGACTCCCTCCGGACTCACCTCTCGCAGGGCGGTAGCCGCGAGCGCCAGCGAGTGGGCCCCAGGGCGGTAGCTGCGAGCGCCAGCGAGTGGGCCCCAGGGCGGTAGCTGCGAGCGCCAGCGAGTGGGCCACCCCTCCGCAGCACCTGCAAGCAACAGGGAAATCTGCGCCACTCGCGCGCCCTGGAAGTTATCTCACCCGCTTCGTCACGGGCTTGGATTTCTTTTGCTTCGCTGCCGCCACGCGCTCCGGCGCCGGACCATTCAAGTGCGCACAGATCTCGCACGTATGCCCATCGCAGCCGCGCGCCGTGCAGTGTTCACGACCGTAGAAAATAATCCGCAGGTGCAGCTGGTTCCACGAAGCTTCCGGGAACAGCCGTTTCAGGTCCGCCTCAACCCGCTGCACCGTCGCTCCCTGCGGTGTGAGTCGCCAGCGCTGAGCGAGTCGATGGATGTGGGTGTCGACCGGGAAGGCCGGCACGCCGAAGGCCTGCGACATCACGACCGACGCCGTCTTGTGCCCCACCCCGGGCAAGGCCTCCAACGCCTCGAAAGAAGCCGGCACTTGGCCACCATGGTCCGTCAGGAGAATCTCCGAGAGCTTCCAAATCGCCTCGGCCTTGCGCGGCGCCAGCCCGCAGGGCCGCACGATGGCATCGATCTCCGCCACCGACAGCCGCACCATCGCCTGCGGTGACGCCGCCCGGGTAAACAGCGCCGGCGTGGTGAGATTCACGCGCTTGTCGGTGCACTGCGCCGACAACAGCACCGCGATCAAAAGCGTATACGCATCCGTATGATCCAGCGGAATCGGCGTCTCCGGATAGAGTTCAGCCAGGCGACGGCCGACAAAGTGAGCGCGAGCCGAACGGGAAAGTCGCTCGCGGGTCATTTTTCAACCTCCGCCTCCTCTTCGGGAAGGACGTCGAGCCCCACTATTCTTACTTCGCGGCTGGCGTGATCCGCCCAATAGGTCACGAGCAATTCATCAACCCGCTTTACTTGGTGCCCACGACCCGTGGCGTCAGTGTCGTCAAAATCTCCCGCTTCGAATGGATCGTGTGAGATCCGATCCAGCCAAGCTTCGAAGCATCTGCGGCGCGAACGATCTAAGGTAAACGCACGTTCGGCCACCGATCGCCGCAGAATAATTTCATACTGCATGCGCTCAGTGCATCAGTCCACGTCCGCAGCATCGTTCAGGTTCGCGGAGCGTTGCTTGAAATCCTTCAAGCTCATTCCCTCACCACGATCGATCTCCCGATGGGCCTCCGCCAGATCCTCCGCACGGGGGATCGAGTTTTTGCGCAGGTCGTGGCGCAGCCAGGCCAACAGTATCAGCTTCTCTTCGCGAGAAGCCCCTGCCATCGAACGTTGAATCTCGGCGACGGACATTTGCTCGCAAGTTGATCGTACGGGGGCACCCGTCAAGCCCCGGCCACTCGAGCGGGCCCGGGATAAATCACGCGCGCTCGGGACGAGCCATGCGGTCAGAACCGCGAACGGAGCGGGTTGAGTGCGATCCCGGGCCAAAAACCTTGCCATCTCCTTCATCATCCGCAGGGTCCGCAACCGACTCGGCTCGTCTCCCCACCCCTGTTAGCCATGAAGACGACCAACCTCTGCGTGCGCCTTTTGCTAGGCGCTGCCCTCTCCTGCCCTCTGCTAGGGCAAACCACGTTCACATTCGAGAACAACGAATCCGCCGCAGGTAGCTATTTCCACCAGAAAGCGTCCGGATCGGTTACCTCCGATGGAATTACCTTAACGGCATCTGCCTTCGCCGAGGGCGAGGGCGAAGTATTCTGGTCCAACGCCGCCGATTTCGGCGTGAATGCGTCTGGTGGCGAGGACACCCCCGACGAATTCGATACCGGCGAAGGCATGCTGTTCTCATTCAATCAAGACGTGTATCTCACCGGCATCAGCGTGGCTTCGTTCGGCAACGGCTCCGACTCCGGAACGGTTTCGTTCGACGGCGGTTCCACCATTGCGTCGATCACCGCCACCGGCCTTACGAGCCTCGGCAACACCTTTGTGTCCAATGGAACGACGCTAAGATTTGAGGCCCTGGCGGGTTCGTTTACTCTCGAATCCATCTCCATCTCCGCGGTCCCCGAGCCATCCACCTACGCCTCTTTGGCCGGCGTCGCGATGCTCGGCTTCGCGGCTTACCGCCGACACCGAGGTAGGCAAGCCCGGCCGCCTGCTGACCGCAGTAGCTGATTTCCAGGCTGCGCCCTTTCTTTCAATTTGCCGGACGGTAGGCCCCGCCTACCGTCCGTTTTTATGTCCGACTCCTCGAACGACCTTTCGTCGCTCACCGCCCTACTCCCGCCCACCGATAGCTTTGCCCGCCGCCACAACGGGCCCGATGCCACCGAACAGGCGCGCATGCTCGAGGCCCTCGAGCTGCCCTCCCTCGACGCCCTGGTCGATGCCGCCGTGCCGGCCGACATCCGCCGCGGCCCGCTCGATCTGCCGCCCGCTCTGGGCGAATCCGCCGCCCTCGCCGAACTGCGCGGCATCGCCCGCGAAAATCAGGTCTTCCGCTCCTTCATCGGCCAGGGCTACTACGGCACCCTCACCCCCGCCGTCATCCAGCGCACCATCCTCGAAAATCCCGGCTGGTACACCGCCTACACCCCTTACCAGGCCGAGATTTCCCAAGGCCGCCTGGAGGCCCTGCTGAACTTCCAGACTCTCGTCACCGAACTCACCGGACTCGAGATCGCCAACGCCTCCATGCTCGACGAGGGCACCGCCGCCGCCGAAGCCATGATGATGGCCCACCGCCTCCGCCGCGGCAAAGGCAGCATCTTTTTCGTGTCGGAAAAGTGCCACCCGCAGACGATCGACATCGTCCGCACCCGCGCCGAACCGCTCGGTCTCAACGTGGTCGTCGGCGACCACAACACGTTCACCCCCGACGCCGAGACCGTCGGCGTGCTCGTGCAATATCCCGACACCACCGGCGACATCCTCGACTTCGAAGCCTTCTTCGCCGCCGCCCACGCCGCCAAGGCCTACACCGTCGTCGCCACCGACCTGCTCGCCCTCACCCTGCTGCGCCCACCCGGCGAATTCGGCGCCGATGTCGCCGTCGGTTCCGCCCAGCGTTTCGGCGTGCCCATGGGCTTCGGCGGACCCCACGCCGGCTTCCTCGCCACGCGCGATGACTTCAAGCGCCAGATGCCCGGCCGCCTCGTCGGCGTCTCCAAGGACGCCCAGGGCAATCCCGCCATGCGCCTCGCGCTCGGCACCCGCGAGCAACACATCCGCCGCGACAAGGCCACGTCCAACATCTGCACCGCCCAAGTCCTGCTCGCCGTCATGGCGTCCATGTACGCCGTTTATCACGGCCCCGCCGGACTGCGCCGCATCGCCCGCCGCACCAAGCTCCTCACCGAGCTGCTCGCCGCCGGCCTGCGCACCGCCGGCGCCACCGTCAACTCCGCCCCCGTCTTCGACACCCTCACCATCGGCAAGGTCGCCGCCGCCCGCGTGCACGCCGCCGCCACCGCCCAGCGCATCAATCTTCGCGCCATCGACGCCCACACCGTGGCGGTCTCCCTCGACGAGACCACGACCCTCGAGGACCTGCACAGCCTGCTGCGCTGCTTCAACGAATCCGTCCATCTGCCCGAACCAGCCGCCGTCGCTGAATCCGTCGATCTCCCGGCGCCCTTCGCCCGCACCTCGCGCTTCCTCGAGCATCCGGTCTTCAACCAGCACCACACCGAACACGAGCTGCTGCGCTACATCAAACAGCTCGAGACCAAGGACCTCTCGCTGTGCCACTCCATGATCTCGCTCGGCTCGTGCACGATGAAGCTCAACGCCGCCAGCGAGATGTTTCCAGTCTCCTGGCCCGAGTTCGGCCAGCTCCACCCCTTCGCTCCCGCCGAACAGACCCGCGGCTACGCCCGTCTCGTCGCCGATCTCGAAAAATGGCTGGCCGAAATCACGGGCTTCGCCGCCGTCTCCCTCCAGCCCAACGCCGGCTCGCAGGGCGAATACGCCGGCCTGCTCGCGATCCGCGCCTACCACGCCGCCCGCGGTGAAGGCCACCGCACGGTCTGCCTCATTCCCACCAGTGCCCACGGCACCAATCCCGCCAGCGCCGTCATGGGCGGCATGCAGGTCGTGCCCGTCGCCTGCGACGACGCGGGCAACATCGACCTCGCCGACCTGCAGGCCAAGATCGATCAGCACGCGTCCAACTTGTCGGCGCTCATGATCACCTACCCATCCACCCACGGCGTATTCGAATCCACGATACGCGACATCTGCGCCCGCATCCACGCCGCCGGCGGCCAGGTCTACATGGACGGCGCCAACATGAACGCGCAAGTGGGCCTCACCTCGCCCGGCCACATCGGCGCCGACGTCTGCCACCTCAACCTGCACAAGACCTTCTGCATTCCCCACGGCGGCGGCGGTCCCGGCGTCGGCCCCATCGCGGTGGCGGAGCACCTCGCGCCCCATCTGCCCGGTCACCCGCACTGGGCCGTCGAAAATCCAGAATCGAAAATCCAAAATTCCGCCGGCGCGGTGAGCGCCGCGCCCTACGGCTCGGCCAGCATTCTCGTCATCTCCTGGATGTATATCCGCATGATGGGTGCCGCCGGTCTCACCGAGGCCACGCAACTCGCCATCCTCAACGCCAACTACGTGGCCAAGCGACTCAAACCGTTCTTCCCCGTGCTCTACCGCGGCAACCAGGGCCTGGTCGCCCACGAGTGCATCATCGACTTGCGCGCCTGGAAGATCCACGGCCTCGAAGTCGAGGACGCCGCCAAGCGGCTCATGGACTATGGCTTCCACGCCCCCACCATGAGCTGGCCCGTCGCCGGCACCTTCATGATCGAGCCCACCGAGAGCGAATCCTTGGCCGAACTCGATCGCTTCTGCGAGGCGCTCATCGCCATCCATGGCGAGATGGAGGCCGTCGCGCGCGGTGAGGCGGACGCCGCCAACAACCCCCTGGTCAACGCCCCTCACACCGCACAGGTCATTGCCGCCGCCGACTGGAACCGACCCTATTCCCGCGACCTCGCCGCCTTCCCGGCCCCCTGGACCCGCGCCAGCAAATTCTGGCCGGCGGTCGGCCGCGTCGACAACGTCTACGGCGACCGCAATCTCGTCTGCTCCTGCGTCGGCATGGAGGCGTTTGCGGAGACGCCCGAAGCGTAGGCTCTCCCCCACCACTCGCTAACGCTCGCAGCCACATGGACAGGGAGACCTCAATTCGTAGCCGCGAGCGCCAGCGAGTGGTCTCCTCACGCGGCCACCTCCCCCGGCTCGCGCCCGAATACTACCGCGGACACGCCACGGTCCACTGGACGCCCACGATTGACCAACGGGCCACGGGCTGGCTCACGCCGAGTTTCCACACGACGTGGCGCGAGGTGCTCCTCCATACGTGCGCGCGCTACGATCTGTTATGCCCGGTCTACGTGCTCATGCCCGATCACGCCCATCTCATGCTCATGGGCCTCGACGAAGCAGGCTCCGACCAGCGCACCGCTATCGCCTTTCTGCGCAAACACACCCGCGCGGCGCTCACTCCGCACGACTGGCAAAAACAGGCCTATGATCACGTGCTCCGTTCCGAGGAGCGCCGGCAACGCGCCTTCGCCAAGGTCTGCTGCTACATCATGGAGAATCCGGTGCGCACAGGTCTCTGCAAAGCGCCCGTCGAATGGCCCTTCTTCGGCTGCGTCGTGCCGGGCTATCCGGAGTTCGACCCCCTGGCTGACGACTACTGGCCTCGGTTCTGGCGTTGTTACAGATACCTGATTGAATCCCGCCCATCAACCTGAGCCACTCGCCGGCGCTCGCAGCCACTCCCGGTAGCCGCGAGCGCCAGCGAGTGGTGCAAAAATCGCCCGTCTCCGCCCCCCCTTCCCCATGCGCTTCATCCGTCACCTCACGCACAACGGTCCGGCCTGGGCCACCCTCACGCACGATGGCGCCACCCGAGCCGTGCAAGGCGATCTCTTCGACGATCATCACGTATCGGAAAGCCCCGTCGTTCCCACCCGCATCCTCAGTCCGGTCGCCCCCACCAACATCATCGGCATCGGCCTCAACTACCGCCAACACGCCGCCGAGGGCGGCAAGCCCGTGCCGCAGCGTCCCATGTGGTTCATGAAGACCACCGGCTCCGTTGCCCACCCCGGCGATCCCATCCGCCTGCCGGCCGCTTCCGCCAAGGTCGACTACGAGGGCGAACTCGCCATCATCCTCGGCACCGACACCCTCAACGCCACCCGCGAGACGGCCGTCGATCATGTGCTCGGCTACACCATCGCCATCGATGTCTCGGCCCGCGACTGGCAGTTCGAACTCGGCGGCGGCCAGTTCTGCCACGCCAAGAGCTACGACACCTTCTGCCCGCTCGGACCCATGCTCGTCACCCCCGACGAACTCACCGATCCCGACAACCTTCGCCTAATCACCCGCGTCAATGGCGAAGTCCGGCAGGACTCCACCACCGCCGACATGGTCTTCGATGTACGCAGCCTGATCGCCTTCCTCAGCACCGACCGCACCCTCCCCGCCGGCACCGTTATTCTCACCGGCACACCCAGCGGGGTCGGCTACGCCCGCCAGCCGCCCACCTGGCTGCAGGACGGCGACACCGTGGAGGTCGAGATCGAGCACATCGGCACCCTGTCGCACGCTGTCGTCGGCCCCGCCGCCGGCTCCTGATCCGGCGGTCCCGGCCCATTGTCCCCGATTTATCCACAGGGGCCGTCTTGACGCAGTATCCGCTTCGCCAAGACACCGACGATGCAGACTTATGCACGTAAGTCGCTCACGGTTGGCGACTTGAAACTTATTAGGGAACCCCATAGTGCGGACGAGGCCTCAGTAGATCTTCAGGCCTCACAAGTTATTCACAGCCGCGCCTTTGCGCCCGCCCGCACCCGGCGATTCCAAACTACCCCGCCTGTTTTTCACCGCGATTTCGTAACAAAGCCCGACGTCTCCCGTCCCACTTTTGGTTATGAAGAATCCAACCTTACGCCTCCTCGGCACCCTGGTCGCTCTCGCGCTGATCGCGCCTCTGGCCTCGGCCAAGTCCTCCGGGACGCCGCGGCTGCAGGTGCGCGTGGAAACCCCCACGGTGTTCGACATCATTCATGAACGCGACATCGCCGACGCCCTCGTCGCCGAACTCAGCGACACCTTCCGTCGCGCCGGGTTCGACGGACGCATCGCCCAGCTTGATCGTCAGGACGAAGCCGCGCCCGGCATCCCGGTGCTCGGGATTCGCCTGCTCGACTGGGAAACCCGCCCGACCGGCATGATCGAATGTCGCTTCACCGCGACCGTCACCGCGGTCGACGGCGAGGAGATCCGGCTCGGCGCCTACCACGGCACCGCCTTCTCGTGGCATCATCCCACCCGCTTCAGCCTGGCCCGCGCCTTTGAGGATGCGGCCGCCAATGCGATGAAGGACCTCTACCGCGACTTCGCCAAGCTCGACACCGCCCACGCCGATCGCGCGTTGAGTGAATAAACCTTTGCCTCCGCCCGACTGCATCCGGCGCCTGCTATCTCAGCAGGCGCCTTTTTTTTTCTACCCGACTACTCCTCAAAGGGTGAGAATTTTACAGAAGGAAACGAAGGCAACTAAGCCGTTGATAATCAACCGCCCCGTTCGCCATCTTCGTTCCCTTCGTTGCCTTCTGTAAAACCTGGTTTGTTCGAGCGATTGGACTCACCCGATTCCCCACTCCGCCGCGACCTCCGGCAGACCGGCCAGAACCACGGCCGCGCCCGCCTCACGCAACTGTTCCTCGTCATGCGTGCCGGTTGTCACACCCACGAAAGTCATTCCGGCCCGTTCCGCCGCCTCGACGTCGAAGGGCGAATCCCCCACCAGGCACGTCTCCGCCGCCACTCCCCCGATGCGCGCCAGGGTCCACTCGGCGAAGGCCGGCTCCGGCTTCAGCCAATCCGTGTCACCTGCTCCCACTACATCGTCGAGCAGAGTATCCACGCCCAGATGCGCGCAGACCTTCCGCGCCGACGGGCCGTGCTTGTTGGTGAACACCCCGCAACGCACGCCCCGCGCCTTCAGACCGCGTAGCAACGCCTCCGCCCCCGGCATCAGTTCCACGCCCTCCAGCATCGTCGCGTCCCAGTAGGGCCGGTAGATCGCCAACGCCTCCTCCACTCGCTCCGTCGGCACGAACCGCGACATCGCCCGCGGCAAGCCCCCGCCGATCGCTCGCTTCACCTCTTCGTAGGTGGGCGCCGGATACCCCAGCTGCGGCAGCGTGTGCACATAACAGCGATGAATCGCCGGCAGGTGCTCGATGAGCGTGCCATCCAAATCAAACAAGACCGTGCGAAAGCGCATACCCTCCCACCGTCGCCCGGTCCGCCGGCCCCCCACAATCTTTCTCTTTCGGACCTCCCTTTATTCCTCATCTTTATCTTTCTCCCCGTCGCGATATTCCCAAGCCTGCCTTCGCCGATGTCTGCTCCCACCGCCGACGCCCCGCCGCCCACCGCCGAACTCACCGCCACCGCTTCCGGCCTGCAGGTGAAACTCGCCGGCGCCTGGCGCATCACCCGGCCCGCCCCCGCCTGGGGACCGCTCGTCGTCAAGCAAGCGCCCGCCCGCGTCGACTTCGAGATCTCGCAACTACGCTCCTGGGACAGCTCGCTCGTGCTCTTCGTCGCCGCCGCCACCGCCTGGTGCCGCCAACACGGCACCTATTGCGATCTCCGCCCCCTGCCTCCCGCGCTGCAGGCCCTGGTCGCTCAGTTCGAAGACAAGACGATCCACCCCATCCCGCCCCGGCGCATGCCCGATTTTCTCACGCTCGTCGGCAGCGCCTCCCTCGATCTCTGGGACAAGACCAAACAGTTTTCCAACTTCGTCGGTCAGTGCGTGATCAGCGCCATTTTTCTGGCCAAACACCCCGCCAAATTCCGCTGGCGCGACGCCACCACCGAGATGCAGCGCTGCGGCGCCATGGCCCTGCCGATCACCGGTCTCATCGCCTTCCTCGTCGGCGTCATCCTCGCCTACTCCGGCGCGCTCATCCTCCGCCAGTTTGGCGGCGACATCTGGGTGGCGGACCTCGTCGGCATCACCATGACCCGCGAAATGGGCGCCATGATGACCGCCATCGTGCTCGCCGGCCGCACCGGCGCCTCCTTCGCCGCCGAAATCGGCAACATGCGCGCCAACGAGGAAATCGACGCCCTCATCACCCTCGGCATTCGCCCGGTCGATTTTCTGGTCATTCCCCGCATCGTCGCCCTCGCCGTGATGATGCCCCTGCTCGCCGTCTACGCCAACGCCCTCGGCATCATCGGCGGCGCCGTGATCGCCTGGAGCCTGCTCGACATCCCTCCGCCCGCCTACTGGGTGGAGATGCTCACCATCGTCGATACCTCCGACTTCATGACCGGCCTCATCAAGGCCGCCACCTTCGGACTCATCATCGGCATGGCCGGCTGCCTGCGCGGCCTCCAGGCCGACCGCTCCGCCGCCGGCGTCGGCCAAGCCACCACCTCGGCCGTCGTGACCGCCATCACCCTCATCATCATCTTCGACGCGATCTACGCCGTCGTCTTCAACATCCTCGGTTGGTGATGCGCGCGCCCGACGACCAACCCGCCCTTCCCCGCGACGACGCCGCCCCCGTGATCGTCGCCCAGAACCTCGCCATCGGCTACGACGGCAAGGCCATCCTGGAGCAGCTCAATTTCGCCATCACGCCCGGTGAAGTCTTCTTCATCATCGGCGGCTCGGGCTGCGGCAAAAGCACGCTGCTGCGCCACCTCATCGGCCTGCTCCCGCCCATCACCGGCGACGTGCAGATCTTCGGCCAGTCCTTCGTGAAAACCAGCGCCGAGCACCGCCGCGATCTGCTCAAATCCTTCGGCGTACTCTACCAGGGCGCCGCCCTCTGGTCCTCCCTCACCCTCGCCGAGAACATCATGCTCCCGCTGGAGGAATACACCGATCTCTCCCGCCGCGACCGCCTGCAGATCGCCCGCCTCAAACTCGCCGAGGTCAACCTCACCGGTTTCGAAAACTTCTACCCCAGCGAAATCTCCGGCGGCATGAAAAAGCGCGCCGGTCTCGCCCGCGCCCTGGCTCTCGACCCCGCCATCGTCTTCTTCGACGAACCTTCCGCCGGACTCGATCCCATCACCTCGCGCGAGCTCGATGAACTCATCATGCGCCTCCGCGAGCACCACGGCACCACCTGCGTCATCGTTTCGCACGAACTCGATTCCATCTTCGCCATCGCCGACCGCGTCATCCTCCTCGACAAGCAGGCCCGCACCATCATCGCCGAAGGCCCGCCCAAGGACCTCGCCCGCCACAGCACAGACCCGCGTGTACAATCCTTCCTCCACCGCGGCGACCGGGTGTGAGCGAACTTGACCCCCCGGAAAGCAAGTAACATGTTACCCACATGCCCGCTCGCAAACGCTCCTCCTCCGGTTCCTCGGAAAAAATGACTGCCTACCGGGAGCGCCTCCGGCGCCAGGGCCTGCGGCCCGTCCAGATCTGGGTGCCGGACACGGAAGCCGAAGGTTTCGCCGCCACGCTGGCGACCCAGGTCGGTCGCCTGAACGCCGCAGACGAACGCAACGCTCTCCGGTTCATCGAACATGTCGCGGAGGACGCGTGAAGCGCGGCGAAATTGTGCTGGTCGCGGCTCCCGGTGACTACGGCAAACCCCGCCCCGCGGTGGTCGTGCAATCCGATACGCTTACCGGCGCCGGCATCGGCAGTGTCGTGGTCTGCCTGATCACCAGTCACCTCACCGAGGCACCGCTGTTTCGCATCCGGCTCGAGCCCTCCGCGCAGAATGGGCTGCGCAAATCCTCCGACATCATGACGGACAAGGTGCTCGCGGTCTCCCGTGACCGCATCGAGAACACGATTGGTTCGCTCGATGCGACAACGCTTATTCGACTCAACCGCACCCTCGCCTTCGTGTTAGGCCTCGGCTGAACCGTCCTTCCTGACTTCCCCTTTTCCGCCACTCCCGTTCACTCTTCCGCTTCATGAAGTCCAAGGTCAGCCCCACCGTCGTCGGTTTCTTTGTGCTCGGGGCCATGCTCATCGGCATGATCGGGCTCTTCTCCTTCGGCAGCCTCAGCTTCCTGCGCAAACCCCAGCGCTTCGTGGTCTACTTCGACGAATCGGTCTCCGGCCTCGACGAGGGATCGCCCGTCAAGCTGCGCGGCGTGCGCGTGGGCCGGGTCACCCAAGTCAGCCTCACCTACGATGAGGAAACCAAGAGCTCCGTCGTCGCCGTCCTCTGCGAACTCAACCGCGCCGTCGTGAAAAACACCAACGGCGGCCTGATCGATGTCACCGATCGCGCCGAGATTGAAAACCTCATCGACCACGGCCTGCGCGCCCAGCTCGGCGTCATCGGCCTCGCCACCGGTCTCCTCTACGTCGAACTCGATTTCCGCGACCCCGCCGAATACCCCGCCGACGCCCGCGACAAGATTCCCGTCGACTACGCCGTCGTGCCTGCGGTGCCTTCGGCCATCTCCGAGTTTCAGGCGACCTTCGGCGAAATTCTCGCCAGCGTGAAGGACATCGATTTCGGCGCCATGGCCGAGGAACTCCATGGTCTGCTCGCCGACAGCCGCCGCCAGATCAACGCCCTCGACGTCCAAACCCTCAACACCGAGCTCACCGCCACCGCCAAATCGGTCCGTGCCCTCGCCGAAAACCCCAAGCTGCCCTCCATCATCGACAACCTCGACGGCGCCCTCGCCGACCTGCGCACCACCCTCCAGCGCATCGACAAGAACGTCGATCCCACCGCCACCGAACTCGCCGAAACCCTGCGCCAGGCCCGCGCCTCCCTGGCCGCCTTGGACGAAGTCGCCGCCACCGCCAACCAGTTCGTCGCCGCCCAGAGCGGCCTCGGCGCCGAGGCCACCGTCGCCCTGCGCCAACTGGGCGAAGCCTCCCGCGCCATCGCCCGCCTCGCCGAATTTCTCGAGCGCAACCCCAACGCCCTCCTCACCGGCCGCGCCCAACCCTAGAAACCGTTCTCTTTCCACTTTTTCTTTATCCCCGCCGACCGATGACCCGCCGCTCTTCCTCTCCCGCGCGCCTCCGCCTCTTCGTCCTCGGCGCCCTCGCGCTCGCCGCGTTCACCGGCTGCCAAATCCTCCCCGAGGCCCAGCCCGATCCCACCCGCTTCTTCGTCCTCGCCGAACCCGCCCCCACCGACACGCCCCCCGCGGCCGACGCCCTCGTTCTCGGTCTGCTCCCGCTCGAAGTTCCCGCCTACCTCGCCGACACCCGCGCCATGGCCGTGCTCGACGATGACAACCAGGTTACTTTCCGCGATTTCGACCGCTGGGCCGAACCGCTCGACAAGGGCATGGCCCGCGTCTTGCGCGGCGCCCTCGCCAACCAGCCCGTCATCAGTCGCGTGCTCACGCCGCCCTTCCCGCTCCAGCCCGAGCGCGCCTATGACCTGCAGGTCCGCATTATCGACGCCGCTCCCACCGCCGCCGGCCCCCTCCGGTTCACCCTCAGCTACACGCTGGTCTCACCCGACGGCAAACAGTATCAGAACGGCAACTACACCGCGACCGGCGTCAACTGGGACGGCACTCCCGCCGGCCTCGCCCGCGGCCTCAGCGCCGCCCTCGCCGAAGCCGCCGCCGCCATCGCCACGGGTCTGCCCTCCCGGTGAACCGCAGCGTCTCTGCCCAGGCCCGGACCGAGCCCGTCTCTTCGTGGGTGCCCAAGCCGGTCCGGTCGCTTTTCACCCATCAAAGCGCGCTTCTGTCCTTGCTCGCCCTGCTCCTGGTCGCCGCCGCGCTTGCGTGGTGGCTCAACCGATGGGCGCAGCTCGGCCTCGGCTTCTACGAACGCGTCCTGCCGTTCTACGACTCGCTTTCCTATCAGGCCGCCTTCACCGACGCCGCCCGCCTCAACCACGAGTTCGGCCCCTGGCGGGCCGTGGGCCGGGTCTGGAGCGAGCCCCACAACAACGTCGTCCTCTACAAGTTGTTTTCCGCGGCCACGGCGGGCATCCTGCCAACGGGAAAAGCCGGCTTGTACCTCTATCTCTTTTCCACCCATCTCGCCGCGATCGCCGCGATCCTGATGGCAGTGACGACCGCTCATCGTTCCCTCGTCCCGGGCATCGTTGCCGTGGCTGCCTTCCTCGCCACCTGGCCCTTCGGCCAAGCCCTCAACGGCGTGCTCGATCAACGCATGGACCTGGCCAGTGCGTCCCTCTACACCGCCGTCGTGGCGCTCGGATTTCACTGGTCTCGCGCTCCCAACATCACCCGCGCCGCGCTCACCGGTCTCGCGGTCAGCTTCACTCTGCTGCACCGTCCGGTCATGGCCCCGGCCGTCGTTGCGATGCTCGGCCTGTGGAGCGTTCGCGCCATCCTGCGTCATCGCGGCCTGCCGGCTCGCACCTGGCTGACCCACGCCGCCGCCGCGCTGCTGCCCATCCTCTTGCTCGCCGCCCCTTGGTTCATCGCGCACGCGAAGGCGCTTCACCACTACTACTTCGTCGCCAATGTCGATGTCGGCAGCGCCGAATCGTGGAGCCACGCGGTCTCCTACAACCTCGCCCAATTCTGGCTGGCCACCGGCACCTTGCCCACGGTCACCACCGTCGCCGGCCTTGCAATCATCGCCTGGCGGCGGGGCGTTGACTGGTTTGACGCGGCCATCGTCGCGCTCGGTATCGTCGTGCCACTGGGCTTGCTCATCGCATCGCGCTCGGTGGGCAACTTCCTCGTCTGCCAACTTCCCCTCGGCATGCCGGCCCTCCTGCTCGCAACCGTCGCACCGAGCCCACGCCCAACCCCGGTCCTGCGCAGCTCCACTCTCGGACTCATTGCCGCGCTCTTTCTCCTCCACACCGTCGGCACCCGCAATCTGTCCGCCCTTCACCATCAGGTCTCCATCCTGCCGCCCCAGACCCGCAGCGAAGCGAGCGCGATGCTGCGCGCGATCGCGGCGCAGCGTCCCGGGGGAAAATTCGCCGGGTTCCAAGTCGCACCGGTCGATATCACCGGATTGGGCCATCTCGCCAGGGACGAGCAAATCGATGTCACCGCCGGCACCCTCGCGTTTCACCCCCAACACTTTGGACTGACCACCGAATCCAGTACCGCGCTGGCGTCCGACGAGGTTCGCGCCGCCGTCGCCCGCATCGTCGACCGGGTCGCCGGTCAAGACGACTGTCTCCTGCTGCCTGCGGCTGAATTCGACGCCCAGCTGCATCCCGTACCATATTCGCATCAGCTCATCCCGCTCATCCGTGCCCAGGTCGCCAAAGATCCCCGCTTTCAACTGCAATCCCGGGTCGGACCGATCAAGGGCGTGCTCTTCGACCTCTTCCTGATCCGGCCCGACGGATCCTGACCGTGGGCAGAAAGTCCCAGGGATGGGACAGGTTCGAAGTTTTTAGAAACCTTTTCGCCCAAACCGGGTGGAGATCGGTCAACGACCCTGCTCATGCTGTCCGTGCCAATGCCTTTCACCTCTCGCCCGCTTATATTTTTCTTTGTACTCACCGCGCTGCTGGGGACCGCCCCGGCTCGCGCCAGCGATGACCAGCAAGCGAACGCCGCGCCGGAAAACGAACTCCCGCTGCAGCTCGCGCCCTTTGTCGTCAACGGCGACTCGCTGGCCGTCACCATCCATGCGCGCAACGACCGCGACCGCCGCTATGCCGAAAAGTTTGCCGACGAGGTCGTCCGCGTCGCCTTCGATACCCTCGAGTCCGACGCTTCGCCCGGCCGCGGACTCATCATCGTCGGCGACGAGGGCGAACCGCACCCGCTTTGGATCCTGCGCAAGTTTCTCGCCATGGGCGGCGCCGGTCAGCTCAACCCCGCCGTCCACGAACGCGCCCCCGAACTCCAGGCCATTCTGGCCAAGTGGGAGCAGCACATCGACTTCGACGAGGAGGATGCCGAGATGGGCCTCACCCTCGATCTGGTGGTGCCGGCCCTGCCCATGCGCCTCGAAGGGCTCGCCTCCCGCCTCTACCAGATCGCCTGGCTGGAGGACTTCGACGTCGAACGGGTCGAACTCGCCTTTCACCGGCTCACGCCCGCCGACCTCGCCACCGATCGCCTCACCCGCTTTCACTGGATCTACTTCCTGCCGCCGCGCGACGCCTTCGACCGCGTGATCAAGGTCATCCTGCCAAAGGTCATGGAAAAGGAGGAGATGGGTTTCTTCGCCCGCACCGCCGTGCGCGGCGCCGTTGTGGTCTTTAAGCCCGTCATCCGCAAGGCCATCGAGGGCATGCGCAAAGGCATGCTCTTCCGCACCATCCTGCTCGCCCGCAGCCCCTGGACCGAAGATGACGTCAACGCCCTCACCGAAGCTTACGTCAATACGCTCATGCCCGACTTCAAGTTCAACGATGGCCGCGACGCCACCCACGAACGCGCCCTCGCCGCCATCGAAGAGCAGAAGCTCGAGAACGCCGAATACGCCAAGGACCCCTTCGTCTCGCCCGCCCGTCTCACCGCTTTCGATCCGGCCGCCTACACCCGCTTCCTCGGCGACTTCACCGACGCGGGCGAAACCCAGCCCACCCACCACTTCGTGGTCGTCGACGGCGTGTACCAATGGAACTACAAGGACCACGATCCGCGCCCCTTTTATCCCGCCGGCCCCCGCCTCCTTGTCAGCGAGGACGGCAAGATGACCATCGAGTTCCTCGTCGACGAAGCCGGGCAACTCACCGGCATCGAGGAACGCTGGCACCGCCGCCGCAAAACCGTCCCGGCCGGGGAGTGATCAGGGGCCACCCTGATGATGCGCTAGGCCGTATGCCCCAAATATCGCTGGGGCTTCTCCCTTATTTTGCCATAATATTGCGTTAGCTCGCATGCACCCCGTCATTTCCAGGCTCTGGTGGCGGCCGCACCCCCGTGTCCCGCGTTGGGGGATCGAAGCCGATCCCGTGCGCCCTCCAGCATGGCTTACCTTCGACGAGCTACTTTATCACCCCCGGCCGCCGTACCGCAGCCGCTGCCGCTGCCGCCGCCGCCGCCTGGTTCGAACCGCCGGGCGGACTGGCGCTGGCGGGCCGGCATCGCCGGTGTCTGGATCGCCGCTTGTGCTCCGCTCCTCCACCCGCGGCCCGATCCGACCAGCAAGTTCTACGTCGTGGACCTTGAGGGTAGCGGCGAACTGATCTCCCCCGACCGCATCGAGGCTCTCACCGACAAATCGCTCCACGATGCCCAAGGCGCCACCATCACCACCACACCCGGCTCCACCAATGCGCTCGTGCTCTCCAACGGCACGGCCCTGTTTCTCTCCGGCGACACGCGCCTCGACGTGCAGCGTTTTCGGCAGTCCGCCTTTCTGCCCGAACGCAGCGAACTCGAACGCGAGCCCTCCCTCTCCGTCACCGAAATCCTCATCCCGCGCGGCTCGGTGTCGATCAGCACTCCGACCCTCTCCCCCGGCTCGTCTCTGGTCTTCGCCACGCCCCACGGTCTCGTGAGCGTCCACGGCGGCACCGTCGTGATCGAAGTCGGTGACGACGAAACCCGCGTCACCGTCACCAGCGGCGAAGCCACTGTGACGGGCAACGCAGTCCACACCGGCAACCGCCGCATCAGTGCCGGACGGCAGGTCATCGCCCGCGCCGCGCCCGGCGAGATTCCGACGCTCGTCACGGGCCCGATTCCCGCCCGCTCCGCGCCGTTCCTCGGGTACATGGCGCAAAGTTCCGAAAACGCCCGCCGTGCCGTCTATTTCGAAATCGCTCCCCTCCCGCCGCCGACCCCCACCGTCGCCAGCGCGTCCGACGACGAAGGGGGAGGCGACGACAAGACGGAGTCGGACGCCACCGATGACGACGCGTCCGCCGACACCGATACCGATGACCCGCCGCAGGCCGGCGACGAACTTACGGCCGACTTTGCCGATTTCGCCGCGGGCGCCGATCTCGGCGCCTTCGCCCCGGGCGATGGCAACACCGGCACCGAAAACCTCACCGGCGTCGGGTATCTCGGAGTGTTCAACCGCGACACCACCGGGGGAAATACCGACGACGCCCTCCCGGCGGATCAATTGTTTGTGGTCGAGGTCACCCCCCTGATCCCCTTGGAAACCCCGGTGAGTGTTTCCTCGATCAACAACTGATCTCTCCAGCCCGACCCCCGCGGGTCGGAAACCGCCGCGCGAGGCGAGGGTCTGTCCCGGCTGATGCCACCCAGCCGCCTTCTCGCCCTGTTACTGCTTCCGGCACTCGCGAACTCCGCCGCACTCGCCCGCGCGGAGGTGCCGCCGCTGTTGGCCGAAGCCATCGCCCGCTGGGACCAGGGCGCGGGCGAACTCGCCTTCACCCAGGAAACCAAGGAGCTGCGCCGCGACGGCACGGTGAAGGAGTCGAAGGTCGAGCGCTACGATCCGTCGCTGCCCGACCAACAACGCTGGCGACTGCTCTCCGTCAACGGCCGTGAGCCGACCGCCCGAGACCGCCGCCGGCTGGAGGACAAGCGCAACAACAAGCCGCGCCGTGATCCGCTCAAGCCGCTCGGTGACTACCTCGATCTCTCCACCGTCCAAGAGCTGCCCGGCGACGCCGAGACCGCCCGCTTCATGGTGGGCGTGAGCCGGGAGAACACGTCCTTTTTCGTGCCCGTCGACAAGATGGTCTTCATCTTCGCCGTCGACCGAGAACGGGCCACCATCACCCACATCGACGCCGCGCTCACCGAGCCGATGCGCATCTTCTTCGGCATCGCCACCGTGCATGATGTCGACCTCGACATCGAAATTGCGCCCAACGGCCAGCCGGCGGAAAGCGGCGGCAAAGTCACCGAAGACAGCACCGCCGAAGCCTCGGTCTCCAAGTTTGGCCAACCGCTCGAGTTCACTTGGACCGATTTCGAACGCGTGGAACCTTATCGCGCCGGTTGATCGCCCATCGTCGCGGGTCGCGGGCCGCTTGCCCGAACTCATGCGCGATGCGATTCGGCCGGGCGGGCACGGTTCAGGCTCCGACCGGATGCCAGGTGGTCTTGAACTCCAGCAGGTCACGAATCGCATAGAGCGACGGTACCGGCCCGTGGCCGGCCAGCCAGTCGATCGGCTCCTCCGCCTTGAGCAGGCGCGTACGTTTCACGCTGTCGGAGGCCTTCGATTCAACCAGCTGCCGATCCTCGGCGCCGAGCACGCCGCTCACGGCGCGAAGGTGCGCGTGCGTCGCAAAGGTCGGCACGATTTCCTTCCGGAAGCCCGTGAGCAGGTTGACCACGCCGCCCGGCAGGTCGCTCACCGCCAGCATCTCGCCCAGCACGATCGAGGCATACGGCGCGGTCTCGGAAGCGAGCGCCACCACGCTGTTGCCCGAGGTGATCGCCGGCAGGATGAGCGTCAGCAGCCCGAGCAGCGGCGCTTCATCGGGTGCCACCACGGCCACCACCCCCATCGGTTCGGTCACCGTGAAATTGAAGTGTGGCGAAGCGACCGCGTTCACACTGCCGAGCAGCTGCTCGTATTTGTCGGTCCAACCGGCGAAGTGCACGATGCGGTCGATCGCCGCGACCACCTCGGCCGAAGCCGCGGCAGCGCTCACGCCCGGGGTGAGCCGCAGCGCGGCTTCGAGTTCGCCGGCGCGCGGTTCGATCATCTCGGCGAGCCGGTAAAGGATCTGCCCGCGGTTGTAGCCCGAGCGCCCCGCCCAGCCCGCGCCGGCCTTGGCCGCCGCCTCGACGGCATTGCGCACGTCCTTGCGCGTGCACTGCGGAATGTGCGCAAAAAAATCCCCTTCGGCATCGGCGAGAGGAAACGTCCGCCCGCTCTCCGAACGGATGAACTTCCCCCCGACATAACACTTGGGCGTTTTGGAAATGGTCAGACGGGACATGGCAGAAAGAAGGATTTGTTTTTAACCACGGATGGACACGGATGGCTTCGCTAACGCTTCGCCTTGCTGAGGATGATCAGTTCACTACTCGCTCCCATTGCAGCTTGGCGTGCTTGAAGTTGATGATTAATCCGACCCTGAGTCCGGTGATCTTGAGATAGTTCAGCATCTGACCGCGCTCGTGGTTGGTAATGCGGTCGATGACCTTTGGATCAACAATGACGCGATTTTCGACAACAATGTCGGGGATGTATTCGCCCACATTTCGCTCCTTGAAGAGAATTGGATAAACCTGCTGCTGCGAAACATGGAAACATTCGTCCTCCAGCGCCAACACAAGGGCGTTTTCATACGGTTTCTCATGCAGACCATGACCGATTTCGCGCAACACCTCCATCGCGCCTCCCAGGATTTGGTAACACAGGTCTTTTTCCAGCAATGAGTCTTCCTTGTTCATTGTTTTCGTTTCTTGCGGAGCGTTAGCGGAGCCATCCGTGTCCATCCGTGGTTAAAAAATTTCAGTCAGGTAAGTTTCACGTAGTCGGCCAGGCCCTGGAGGCCGCCTTCGCGGCCGAAGCCGCTTTCTTTGTATCCGCCGAACGGTGACGCCGGGTCGAACTTGTTGTAGGTGTTGGCCCAGACCACGCCGGCCTTCAGCGCTGTGCTCATTTTCAGGATACGTGAGCCTTTGTCGGTCCAGACGCCGGCGCTCAGGCCGTAGGGCGTGTTGTTGGCCTTCTCGATCGCCTCCTCCACCGTGCGGAAGGTGAGGATCGAGAGCACCGGGCCGAAGATCTCCTCACGGGCGATGCGATGACTCAGCTCCACGCCGCGGAAGAGCGAGGGCCGGAAAAACCAGCCGTGCTTCGGCAGTGGACAGCTCGGCTGGAAAAGTTCCGCGCCTTCGTCGACGCCGCTCTGCACGAGCTCGCTGATCTTGTCCAACTGGGCCTTGGAATTGATCGCGCCGATGTCGGTGTTCTTGTCCATCGGATCGCCCACCCGCAGCGTACGCACGCGGTTGCGCAGGCGGGTGAAGACGGCGTCGGCGACGCTCTCCTGCACCAGCAGGCGCGAGCCGGCGCAGCACACGTGGCCCTGGTTGAAGAAGATGCCGTTGACGATGCCCTCCACCGCCTGATCGAGCGGCGCGTCGTCGAAGATGATGTTCGCCGCCTTGCCGCCGAGCTCGAGCGTGAGCTTTTTGCCGCTGCCGGCCGTGCCGCGCATGATGGCCTTGCCCACTTCGGTCGAACCCGTGAAGGCCACCTTGGCGGCCGCCGGATGATTGACCACGGCAGCGCCCACGTCGCCGGCGCCGGTGACGATATTGACCACGCCCGGCGGCAGTCCGGCCTCGACGACGATCTCGGCAAACTTCAGTGCGGTGATCGAGGTCGTCTCCGCCGGCTTGATCACGACCGTGTTGCCGGTGGCCAGGGCCGGCGCCAGTTTCCAGGCCAGCATGAGCAACGGAAAGTTCCACGGAATGACCTGACCCACCACGCCGTGCGGAACGGGCGTCGCCCCGGGAAAGGCATACGCGAGCTTGTCGGCCCAGCCGGCGTGATAGAAGAAATGGGCGGCCGCCATCGGCACGTCGAAGTCGCGCGATTCCTTGATCGGCTTGCCGCCGTCCAGCGTCTCGGCGACCGCGAACTCCCGCGCCCGATCCTGCAGCAGGCGGGCGAGCCGATAGAGGTATTTGCCCCGTTCGGCCCCTGGCAACTTCGCCCAGGCAGGTGCGGCCTTGGTCGCGGCGGCGTAAGCGGCATCGACGTCCTTGGGCGACGCGTGCGGGATCTCGGCAAGCGGCTGCTCCGTAGCGGGATTGACCGACGCGAAATACTTGCGGCTCTTCGGCACCACGAACTTCCCGTCGATGAACAGCGCATAACGCTCCTTCAGCCTCGGATCGGCCGTCTCGGGCGCAGGATCAAACTCCCACAGGTCACCAAAGATCAACTCCGGCTCGGCGCGGCGGGAACGGGGTTTATTATGAGCGGAAACAGGCATGGGAAAAGGGGGAATGGGATTTAACCACGGATGGACACGGATGGCTTCGCCTACCGGCTACGCCCCGAGACCTATTTGAACGCAGCGTTCGTTGGATTGGCAGCGAAACGGTAGTGGAGCCCATCTGTGTCCATCCGTGGTTAAGAAAAAATAGTTAGTAGGAACCGGCGGCCTCACTGAACTCGTAGGGTGCGCGGTAGGCGCCGGTCTTCATTTTCACGAGCTGGCGCAGCAGGTCGTTGAGCAACGAGGAGGCGCCGAAGCGATAGCGGCGGTTGTTGAGCCAGGCGTCACCCAGCGTCTCCTTTACCGCGATCAGGAACTGCAGGGCCTGCTTGGCGGATTTGATGCCACCGGCCGGCTTCATCGCGATGGCCATGCCGGTGTCGAGATAATGGTCGCGGATGGCGTCCAACATCACCTGGTTGTTGGCCAGGGTCGCATTGCTGGAAGTCTTGCCGGTGGAGGTCTTGATGAAATCGCCGTCGCGGATCACCCGCATGGCCAGAAATGAGGCGCCGCGGATATTGTCATAGGTCTCCAGTTCGCTCGTCTCCAGGATGACCTTGAGCGTGGCCTCGCCACAGGCCTCCACCACGGCGGCAATCTCGTCCTGCATGCGGCCGAATTCCCCGGCCAAAAAGGCCCCGCGGTTGATCACCATGTCGATCTCGTCCGCGCCATCGGCCACGGCCGCCTTGACCTCGGCGAGGCGGGTCTTGAGCGGCGCCTGGCCGCTGGGAAAAGCCGTCGCCACCGAGGCGATGCGCACGGTCGAACTCGCGCCCAAGGCCGCCCGCGCGTGCTTCACCATGGAGGGATAAACACACACCGCGGCGACTTGCGGGATGTCGGGATCGTCGTGCGGACGCAGCGCCTTGGCGCACAAGGCCCGCACCTTGCCGGGCGTGTCCTTGCCCTCGAGGGTCGTGAGGTCGACCATCGTGGTGGCGAGCTTGAGCCCGACGATCTTCGCACCGGTTTTAATCGAACGCGTCGGGTATTTTGCCACGCGCTCCTCCACCCCGACCGCATCCACGGTCCCGATTTCACTGAACAAGCGGCGGAAGGCGGCGGCTCCGGAAGGCATGGCCGGAAACGTCAGCCAATCCTCCCGTAATGCCAAACGCAAAGATGCCGCCGACACCGGCCCCCGCCCCTGAAATCCGAGGCACTAGGATTTCCCCCTAAGCATGGCGCAATAGATCCGTTCGCACGCATTTGGACTGGCGAAACCGCGGGCTCCTTCTGCTGAATCCCTGCCACTTTCCTCCATGCGCATTTTCACTTCCCTGGCTCTCTGCGCGTTTCTCCTCGCCGGCTGCAGCACCCTGCCGCCGCGCTCGATCGACTACGGGCAACCGGTCCCCTTCGCCCGCCTCGAACAGACCGACCTCGCCGAGATCAGCGGGATCGCCCGCTCCCTGCAACGCCCGGAAATCTATTGGGTGCACAACGACAGCGGCGACACCGCCCGCCTCTTCGCCCTCGACGACTCCGGCCACGTCGTCGGCACCGTCAACCTCGCCGGCATCGAGGCTCGCGACTGCGAGGACATCGACACGTTTCATTTTCGGGGCCGCAACTGGATCCTGCTGGCCGACATCGGCGACAACGAGGCAGTGCGCGACGACCTTCGACTCTATTTTCTGCCCGAACCCGACCCCACCCAACTGTCGCCGGCGCGCCCGCTCACCCTCACCCCCACGCACATCTGGTCGGTCGCCTACGTCGACGGCGCCCGCGACTGCGAAGGCCTCACCGTCGCGGAATCCACCGGCGAAATCCTCCTCATTTCCAAGCGCACGGAGCCACCCGTGCTCTACTCACTGCCTTTCGGTGAGGGGCCTGAGACCGCGCCAAACCGGGAGGCGGTACATCTCGCTCGTCCCGTGATGCCCCTCCGCGGCATCGAACCGCCCACGCCGGCCGAGCGCGCCCTCCCCGGTCGCCTGGGCGAGTTTCGCGCCCAGGTAACCGCCTTCGACCTCTGCGACAGCGGCGACTGCGCCGCCGTGCTCACCTACGGCAACATCTGGTTGTATCACAAAAAAGGTGACGAGCCCTGGTCCGCCGTTTTCACCCGCCTTCCCGCCCGCATCCCCGTGGCCGATCTCGTCCAGGCCGAGGCCCTCTGCTTCGCCCCCGACAGTCACGACCTCATCGTCACCACCGAGCGCCTCCCCGCCCCCCTCCAGCGCTACCCGGCGAAGTAGCGGGCGCCCCCTTCGACTGCCCAACCGTTTCAGTTGTTGAGCCTTCCCGTATTTCAGCGTTTCAGCCTTTCAGCGTTTCAGCCTTTCAGCGTTTCCCCCTACTCCACCCGCACCGGTTTCCCCGTCTCGCCCGAGCGGTAAAGTGCCGCGATCAAAGCCACGGCCTTCCGCGCCTCGGGTCCGTCGATCTTCAGCGGCCGCTTGTCCCTGATCGCGCCCACCAGATCCTCGATCTGCCGCTTGTGGCCTTCAATCGAGATGCCCGCCGGATTGGACGCGCCCGAACCCAGCTCCGCCGAGCCCGCCGCGCGGATCGCTTCGTCACCCGGCTGCTCCTCGCGAAATTTCCACTCCGTGATCATGCCGTCCTCGATTCGCGCCGAGCCGTTTTCACCACACAGCTCGATTCGCAGCGACCAACCCGGCCACGCCGCCGTCGTCGCCTCGATCGTGCCCAGCGCCCCGCTCGGAAAGCGCAGGACGGCCACCGCCGTATCCTCAGCTTCGATACCAGTGTGCACGCGCCGCGTCTTGTAGGCGCTCACTTCCTCGGGCAGACCGGCAAACCACTGCAGCAGGTCCACGCCGTGGATGGCCTGGTTCATCACCGCTCCGCCGCCGTCGAGCTTGAGCGTCCCTTTCCACGGCGAGCCTTTGTAATAGTCGGCCGTGCGAAACCATTTCACGTAGCAGCCGGCCGACACCAGCCGACCGAAGCGACCGGCGTCGAGCGCCGCCTTCACTTTGCGCGCGCCGTCGCTGAAGCGGTTCTGGAAGATGGGCGCCAGCTTCACGCCGGCCATGCGCGCCTCGGCGATGATCCTGTCGGCCCGCTCGGTCGTGGCCTCCAGCGGCTTCTCCACCACCACGTGCTTGCCCGCACGGATCGCCGCCAGCGCCGGCTCCAGATGCGCGCCGCTCGGCGTCGTGATGTTGACCACGTGCACATCCGGGCGCGCGACCATTTCCTCAACCGTGGCCGTCAGCACCGCCGCCCCGTGTTTGGCCGCAAACGCGGGTCCCTTTTCCGGCGACCGGCTCACCACGCCGACCAGGCGGGCGCCGGCGACGGCATTGATGGCCTGGGCGTGCACCCCAGCGATCATGCCGGTGCCCACGATGGCGAATCCGAGGGATTGGTCAGACATGCCGCCCAACAAAGCGCCTCCGATCGGCGCGCGTCGAGCGCGTAGTCGTTCCCGTAGTGCCGGCTTCAGCCGGCTCTCCGCCCTGCCGGCCCTCCCCCACCCTACCGCAACGGCTTGGTCAAGAAGATCGCCTCCCCCGCCCCCGGCTGCAGCGCGTAGCGCTCGAAGCCCGCCGCCTCGTAGGTGCGCAGCGCGCGGTGATTCTGGTCGAGTACCTCCAGCGTGAGTTTGCAGCAGCCCTCCGCCCGCGCCTGGGCCTCGACCGCCGCCAGGAGCGCCCGGCCCACCCCGCGCCCCCGGTGCGAAGCCGCCACGCACACGTCATGCAGATTGATCAACGGCTTCGCGGCAAAGGTGGAGAACCCCAGGAAACACACCGCCACCCCCACCGCCTCTTCGCCTGCGTAGGCGAGAAAGACGCGCGACGTCGGAAAGTCCCGCAACCCCGCCACCAACCGCCCCCGCACCGCCTCCCGCAACGGCGCACCGTCTCCCATCGCATCGCGTGAATAGAGGTCGACCATGGCCAGCACATCCGCGCCCTGCCGCACATCAGCCAAATCCGCCAGAACCACCCGAACCGTGTCGTTCATCATCGCCTCAACAACGGTCAGACCCGCTTCGCAGTCCAGATTTCCTTTGCACCTTGTCGTCAGCCGCCCGCCGCGGATCGCGCGCCTGCCGGTCCGGCGAAAGTCCCAACCGCTCAGTCACGCGGCACCAGCCGCACCTCGAACAGCTTTGGCCAATACTTGCCCGTCACCAGCAGCCGATCCGCCGTCGGATCGTAGGCAATGCCGTTGAGCACATCGGCCGCGAATCCGCGCTCCTCGGCGCGCAAAAGTCCGCGAAAATCGATCACGCCGCACACCCGCCCGGTCGCCGGATCGATTCGCACGACATGGTCGCTCTGCCAGACGTTGGCGAAGATTTCGCCCGCGATGAACTCCAGCTCGTTGAGACGCGGGATCGCCTTGCCCTCATGCTGTACATCGATCGTGCGCACGACGGCGAAGGTCTCCGGATCCAGAAAGCGGATGCGGGCCGTGCCGTCGCTCATGATCAGCCTGTGCCCGTCCGTCGTGAGGCCCCACCCCTCGCCGGCATAGGTGAACTCGCCCAGTTTGGCCAGGGTCGCCGCGTCATGGATGAACCCCCGCCCGGCTCTCCAGGTGAGCTGATAAATCCGCCCGTTGAGTACCGCGGCCCCTTCCGCAAAAAAGGCCCGCGGCACCACGATCCGCTGTCGCACCTCACCGGTCCGCCACGCCACGCGACGGAGCTCCGATTGGCCGTATTGACCGGTGCTCTCGATCAACTCCTCGCCCAGGAAAAACAGTCCCTGTGTGAACGCTCCCGGATCATGCGGCCAGGATCCGAGCACGTCGTAGCCGTAGGTTCGAAAGGAGTCCGGCGCGACCGCCTCCACGCCGGACCGCGACACCGAGCCCTTTCGCGCGGCGTCCGCCTCGAACGTCCCGGACGGACGCAGCCACCGTCCCGCCCCCAGCGCGATCACGACTCCGCCCAACAGGCACCACAGGAAAAACAGGCTGCGTCTCGACATCAAACGCCCAACGAGTGACAGCTCGGTCCAAAACGCGAGCCCTCCTTGCGCCCGGCGTCCGCCCCGCCGGCCCGTGCCCCATCGTCCGGTTGACGACCACGCTTCACTCGCCTTGTGTGGCGACACCGCCCCCCCCCGCGGACTCCTCCGGCGCCCCCTTCGCCACCTCCCCGCCACCCAATCGATCACCCCGATTCATGGGCACGCCCACCGACCGTTTATCCCGCTCGTCCGCGACCGACGCCTTGCCCACGGATCCCGCGCTTTATCGCGCCGTCTTCACCCACGCCATAGAAGGCCTCGCCCTGAGCGCCGGAGGCCTGATCATCGACATCAACGAGGCCGCCCTGCAGATTTTCGGTTACCAACGCGACGAACTCATCGGCACCTCTCTCGCCGAACTCGTCGCTCCCGAAGCACGTCCCGTCGTGGCCGACGCCATCGGCGCCCATGAACCTGCCCTCTACGAACTCACGTTCCTGCGCCGCGACGGCTCACGTTTTGAGGCTGAAGCACAAGCCCGTATGATTGACCTCGGCGACCGCCAGGTGCGGCTCACCGTCATGCGCGACATCTCCGAGCGCCGCCGCAGGGCCGCCTCCCTGCTCGATCACCAGACCAAACTCGACATGGCCATGCGGGTCGCCCGCCTCGGTCATTGGGACCTCGATCTGTCCACCATGCTGTTCACCTTCGACGACAGCTTCCTCGACCTGCTCGGCACTTCGGCCGCCCGCGAAGGCGGCCACACCATGCACGCCGACGACTACGCGAAACGGTTCCTGCCGCCGGAGGAAAGCGCCATCGTCGCCCGCGAGATCCAGACTTCGCTCAACCTGAGTGATCCGGTCTGCGACCGCCAGCTGGAGCATCGCCTCATCCGCGCCGACGGCAGCACCGGCATCATGCGCGTCAACATATCCGTCGTGCGCGATGCGCAGGGCCGCTCCCTCCGTGCACACGGCGTCAACCAGGACGTCACTTCCCTGCGCGCCGCCGAGCGGGAGCGCCAGCGCCTGCAGGAACAGTTGCAGCACCACCAAAAACTCGAGGCGCTCGGCACGCTCGCCGGCGGGATTGCCCACGATTTCAACAACATCCTCACCGGCATCCTCGGCAACCTCCAGCTCGCGACCGAGGATCTCGCTCCGAGCCATCCGTCCCACCCCAGCGTTGCCGACGCCACGCGCGCCGCCCGCCGCGCCCGCGAGTTGGTGAGCCGCATCCTCGCCTTCGGCCGCCGCACCCCCAATCAGCGCCACGTCATCCCGCTGTCCGCCGTCGTCGAGGAAGTCGCCCAACTGCTCCGCGCCAGCGCACCGCCCGACGTTTGCGTGACCACCGGCCTCGAACCCGCCTGCCCCATGGTCGAGTGCGATCCGGCCGAGATCCACCAGGTGCTGCTTAATCTAGGAACCAACGCCCTGCAGGCCCTGCCCCCTCGCGGCGGCCGTATCCACCTCGGCCTCCACTTCGCCGAACCGACCGGCGATCTCCGCCAGCGCCACCCCGACCTCCAGCCCGGCCACGTGGTGCACCTCGGCGTGGAGGACAACGGCAGCGGAATCGATCCGGCCCTGCTGCAACGCATCTTCGAACCGTTTTTCACCACCAAACCCACCGGCGAGGGTACCGGCCTCGGGCTTACCACGGTCCATCGCATCATGCAAAACCACGGCGGCTGCGTGACCGTCGAAAGTATCCCCGGCGAGCGCACCCGGTTCGAACTGCATTTCCTGGCGGCCGCCGTCGCATCTCCCGCGATCGACCAGCCGATCGAGCCGCCGCCCCTCGCGCCGGTTAACGCCCCCTTCGGGCAGGGTCGGCGCCTGCTGTTGGTCGACGACGACGCCATCGCCCGCACCACCAGCCAACGCGCCCTCGAGCGCCTCGGCTTTCAGACCCTCGCCCTGGCCGACCCGCTCGATGCCCTGGCTCAGTTTCGACAATGCCCGCACGACTTTTCTGCCGTTGTCACCGACCTCGCCATGCCGCGCATGGACGGCATCGAACTCGCCTCCCATCTCTGCGAACTCAATCCGGCCGTAGCCGTCGTATTGCTGTCGGGCTACATCCACGATCCCTCTGCGGACCGCGCCCCCGCCGCCGGCATCCGCCGTATCCTCGGCAAACCCTACGACTTGGCTGACCTCGCCGTCGCCCTCCAGGCGGTGCTCGCGCCCGCCGGCGCCAAGGCCGGCCAATGATCCGCCTTCGCCCCTAGCCGGGGAAAACGCCGGGACGTTGTTCCCCGAAGCCCACCGCCGTGGAGCTACCCCGTTACTTGGATCGCTCTACGGCGACGCAACCGGGGGCCGTTTCTGCCACGGCAAAACCACCCAGCCGGCGATCGGCTTTCTCTCTTCCATCACCGGCATGAAGACGGCCTTTTTTGCCGCTTCGGCCGCGGCCGCACCCATCCACTCGGGCTCGGCCCGCACCACGTGAACCTGGTTGGGCACACCTTTTTCATCGATGCCGAGCAGCAGCAGCACGCGCCAGGTTGTCGGCTCCACCTGCCCCTCCGGCACGCCCGGGCGCGGAAGCCCCAGAAGCGGCCGGGCAATTTGGAAGACCGGCGGCGGATCCTCCGCTACCCATCCTCGGGCGATCGCATCATGCCTCACGCCCTCGATCAGCCCATCGAGCCCGCTCAGCCGATCGGCCTCCTCGAATTGAAACAACACCGGCACCTGCATGCGCGTGTTGACCCGCCGCCCCTGCTGCACCGCCGGTTTGAATCGCCACAGCGACACCGCGGCCACCGCCCGCTCACCGAACAGGGGATGGCTCGCTTCCACGCATCGCACGTCCTGCACCCTCCCGGTCGTGTCGACCGTGAAAGCCACCATCGCCTGGCCTTCCGTCTCGCTCATCCGCAGCGCCCGCGGGAAAACCGGCTTCACCATCCGCACCGGCAGGGGGCTATGATCACCACCCGGCTCCACCGCCGCGTTCCTTTCCTCATACCGCTGGATGTAGCGTTCGCTGTAGGGCGTGTTGAGCACGTAGCGCACGGCCGCCGGCAATGACATGCCTTGGTCGATGCGATCCAGCACCTCGACCGCCCGACCGTTGCTCCGCTCGGCCGCCAACTCGATCCACCGCAATGCCTCGCCGGTTTCGCCACGGGTCACGCCTTTCGGCATCGAGGTCAGGACACCCAGCACAAACGGCGACTCCGGATCTCCGCCTTCCGCCGCCATCTCCAGCCACGCCTTTGCCGCCGTCCAGTGCGCCGCGTCCGGCTGCTCCTTCATCAGACTCTGCGCCATCGAACGCATCGCCAACGCAAAGTCCTGCTCGGCCGAAAGCTGATACCAGGTGCGTGCCAGTTCGCGATCGGCCTCCAGGGTCAATTCACGTCGCGCCGAGCGCTCGAGCGAACGGCCCAGGTTGGCCTGGGCCTCCGGGTCGTCGGCTGCCGCCAGCTTCGCCAGCCAGGCCCGGCCAGCCTCCTCATCCTTGTCGGTCCCCACACCGATGAAGTACGCGCCCGCCAACGCACGGATCGCCGGCACATAACCCGCCTCGGCGGCCGCGCTCATTTCCTGCAGAAAGGCCTCGCGATCGACCGGACCGCCCCAGCCTTCGAGATGACACATCGCCAGCCGCATGCGCGCTTCCGGCAGTCCGAGCGCCACCGCCTGTTCGTAGTGCCCGCGCGCCCGCCCATAGTCCTGCTCCACGCCTTCGCCGGTCTCATGCAGGTAACCCAGACGCAGGTGGGCCGCCGCCTCGCCCGCCGCTGCCGCCTCGCGGTAGAGCGCCACCGCCTTGGCCAGGTCGCGCTCCGCCCCGTCGCCCGCATCCCACGCATAAGCCTGCTCCAACAGGCCGGAGCCGGCGTCGTCCGCCATCGCGAGTCCCATCCCCGCCAGTATCCCGCAACTCAGCCAACGACACCCCTTCAACAATGCGTGCATGCCCTACCGCTAGCCGGCTTCCGGCCCGTGGCGACGTCAAAGTCCGCCACCGAACGGGATCGGGCCCGTCCACGCTCACCCCCGGAAACTCCCGCCCCCCGGAGCCGTGTCGGTAAAAGCCGGATACACGCCGCTCAATCGAGGCGGGCGTATTTGTGCGACGGAATCTTGAAGCGGTGTCCGGAATCGAGATCGGTGAAAATGTGCCAATGCGGATCCGTCGTCTTGTGGACCGCGACCTCGAGTTTTTGGCCCGGTTCGTAGTGGTATTCGGCGGCGACCAAAACGTGGTCCTCGTGCTCGATTGCTTCACCCAGTTCGCCGCTGTGCGGCTCCAGGATTTCAATATGCCAGTGCATGGGAGGTATGGGGTTATGCCTCCACTGGCCAACCGACGACAGGCGGAAGCCAGCTTCGGCGTTGATTGAGACGCCGCCCATCATGCGCGTCCTCCCGCTCGCGTCGAGCCGCCTCATGCGGCGTTTGCTGCCAATTTTCCCGCACCGCCTGCACCGACCGTGCTGTCCGCGGGATCATTTCAATCGCTCTCGCCGCAGACCACCTTTTCACTGGCCCGAACGACCCGCTCCATGACCGACGCCGCTGTTTTCCGCCTCGCCACAATAACAGAACTGCCGGCCATCGTGCAAATGCTGGCCGACGACGAACTCGGGCGCACGCGGGAGCAGGCCTCGCTCCCGCTGCCCACGTCCTACGAAACCTCGTTCGCGGCCATCGATTCAGATCCAAACCATGAGTTATGGCTGGCCGAAGTCGACGGGGTGGCGGCCGGCGTGCTGCAGCTGACGTTCATCCCCAACCTCTCCTACCGCGGCAGCTGGCGCGCGCTGATCGAAGGGGTGCGGGTCACCGCATCCCACCGGTCCCGCGGCCTGGGTCGCGGGCTCATCACCCACGCGATCGAACAAGCGAAAGCCCGCGGCTGCCGGCTGGTTCAACTCACCTCCGACCGTCGGCGTCCGGACGCGATTCGATTTTACGAAAGCCTGGGGTTTCAGGCCACGCACGTCGGACTAAAGCTTCACCTGCCCTGAGGCGCCCCTTAGGTCAGTCGATCGAGCCAGCGCACCAAGCCCGCCAACAGCAGGGCCCCGCCAGCCACCACCCCCATCACCGCATACGGGCCGCTGGCCTGCACCACCCAGCCCATCGCCGCCGGCATGATCGCTCCGCCGACGTAGGCTGCACCGATCTGGCGACCGATCACCGGCTGTACCGCCTCGGGAGAAAAACGCCGCGGCACTTCGTGCATCATCCCCGGATACACCGGCGCAAAGCCGAGACCGAGAGCGAGCACCGCCACCAACAGTCCCGTCGTACCCACCGGCAGGCACACCGCCACGCCGCCGGCGATCGCCAGCAGCGTGCCCGCCGCCACCACCCGCCGGTTGCCCCAGCGATCGACCACAAATCCCGTCGCAATCCGGCCACCCGTAATGGCGCCATAATACAAGGACACCGCCAACCCCGCGGTGCCCACCGGGAGTTCGCGCCCGACCACCAGATAGGTCGCCAGCCACAACCCGGCGCTCTGCTCGATCGCCACGTACACCGCAAAGATCACCGCCGACAACCAGCCCGCCAACGAATTCGCCCCGCGCACCGGCCGCACGCCACCCGCCTGCTGCGCCACCTCCTCTGCCGTCCGTTCGGGTACCGCCCGCCACCAGCTCAACGTCGCCAGGAACAGTGCCGCCAACGCAAGCTGCGCCGAGCCGATGATCATGTAACCGAGCCGCCAACCGGCCTCCCGCCCCACCACCTCCGCCATCACCAGCGGACCCACCGTCGCGCCGATCCCCCAGCACGCGTGCAGCCAGTTCATGTGCCTCCCGCTGTAGTGCCGCGCCACATACCCGTTGAGGCCGGCATCGACCGCCCCCGCCCCCAGCCCGAGGGGCAGCGCCGCCACCAGCAGCCAGCCCACGTGCGGCGCCTGCGAGATGATCAACAGCGCCCCGCCCGTCAGCACTCCGCTCACCATCACCACCGGCCCCTCGCCAAAGCGGCGGATCACCCGCCCGCTGCCAAAACTCGATCCGGCCGAAAACAACGTAAGCCACAACATCAACGGCCCCGCCCAGCCGATCGCCAGTCCCAGGTCGCCGTGCAGCCGCGGCCACGCCACCCCCAGCGTACCATCGGGCAGGCCCAGACTGATGAAGCCGAGGTAGATGACGGGAAGCAACCAGCGGGCGGCGCGCACGGGGTCCATCCCGCCGACCATGGCAGGCCCGATGCCCGTCGCCATTATTTTCGCGCCGTCACGTTTGACCCGGCCGGCATCGCCCGCCGCGCGTCAGCGCCGGCCCGCAGGGCGAATCGCGGGCTTGCCCGCCGAACCCGGCTGAGCGCTGGCCGTCGTCACTGCCTGGGCGCGGTGCTTCTTCTCCGGCGAAACCGACGACACCACTGTCCGGCCCACGTGCTCACCGATCAGCAGCGTCTCCAAGGCGTCGATACGCTCGATCACTTCCCGGGCATGCCCCTCCATGCTGCTCGCCGCTCCCGCCGATTCCTCGGAGGCCGCCGCGTTGCGCTGCGTCACCGCGTCGATGGTCGAAATGGCCTGCGTGGCCTGATCGATCGCCGAACGCTGCTCGGCGGCGATCGATTCGACCTGCTGCATCGACGTACGCAGCCCCGTGGCGTGGGCAACGATCTGCTCCAGCTGCGCGTCGACCTCGCGGGTGATCCCGGTACCGTCGGCCACGCTGCGGCGCGCGTTCTCAATTTTTTCCCGGGTCGAGTTCGCCGAGGCCACACTCTTCTGCGCCAACGCCCGCACCTCCTCCGCCACGATGGCAAAACCCGCGCCGGCCTCTCCGGCCCGCGCCGCTTCCACCGCCGCATTGAGCGCGAGCAGATTCGTTTGAAAGGCGATCTCCTCGATCTCCTTCACGATCTTGCCGATGTCGCTGCTCGAGGCTTCGATGCCCGCCATGGCCTTGCGCATGCGCGACATCGAGTCGGCGCCGCCCTTCGCGGCCAGGTGGGTGGCTTGCGCCAGCTGCTGGACGGACTCCACATGGCCCACACTGTCGTTGGCCATGCCCCGGATCTGCTCCATCGTCGCGTGCAACTCCTCGACCGAGGCTGCCTGCTCGGAGCAGCCGTCGGCGAGCTCTCCGCTGGCCCGCGCCACAAAATCGGCCACCTCCCGGCCACGACTGGAACTTGCCTGAAGCTGACCCGACACCGTGCGGATGGAGCGGTCGATCCGGCGCACGATCAAAAAACCGCCAACGCCGAACCCGAGCACCGCCAAACCCACCAGCAGCGCAGCCCGCAGCATTGCCGCCCGCGCCTGCGCGCGTTTGGCCGCGGTGAGGTCGGCAAGATCGGTGAGCACATAGTCGCGGAAGCGCGGAAACTCCTCGTTGTAGGCGGCCACCGCCTCCGCCACCGATTTCACCAGCGCCGGATCAAAGGTCTTTTTCTCTCCCGTCGCACTGAAGCCGCCTTCCCGCACCAGCTCGGTGGCTGCGACAATCTCCGCCAGATGATCATTGTCGACCAGGGCGGCGAGTTCATCGAGTCCGTCCTCCTCGGCCAGCATGGCGATGCGATCAATCAGCGGCCGACTTTCGTCGAGGAAGATCTCGAAGCGGGTCGTCACCATCTCGGTGATCGCGCCCGAGGACAGCGCGTAGTTCAGCAGCCCGACATGGCGGTCCATCATCAACTGCATCTGCATCACCAGGTCGGACACGGTGATCTTGCGCACCAGCTCGGCGTCGCGCGTCTCGGTGGCGAGTTGCGGAATGAGGCTCAGCAGCCGCTTGATCTCGTCGTTGTACAGCAGGGTGGTGGGCCAGGGATCGGCGCGCTCCACCAGCGACCGGTTGCGGATCGGCTCCAGCTGCCGGTCGAACACCAGCTGCGTGGTCACCATCTCGCGGAAGCGCGCGCTGTGTTCCTCCAGTCGCATCGAGCCCACCAGTTGCTCCGTGCGAGCGATCTCCTTTTCCGTCTCCGCAATCAGCTCCCGGTAACGCGCCAGGCCTTCCTCGATCTTCCCGGTCACCCCGTGCTGCGTCGACGCCGCCCACACCCCGCCACTCTCCTGGGTAAGCGTGTCGCCCAACTGAATCATCTGCGCCAGCAGGGCACTCACCCGGTCGAAGTTCGCCAGACTGCGCTGTTCACGGGCGCGCTCGAATACCAGCGCCCCGCCCAGCAGGATGCAGAGAACGACCGCGAAGCCGTTCAATACGATGATCTTTGCTTTGATTGACATGGAGCGCGGGGTTCAAGGCGATGCGTGGCCCGCCGCGGACGCGGTACCACCATCCCCCTCTCTATCGTCGCCAACCGCCCGACACCTAAGCGGATTTCCTGCCGTGCCCGCACCTGACAAATTATTACAACTGGCTGACAACTCACATGCCGCGCTCTGCTAGACTGCTTCGTCTCGCCGCCATGCCGCTCCGTTCCCGCCTCCGCTCGTTCCTCCTCGTGCTGGCCGTCGCACCGGTCCTGCGGGGCGTCGACCTGCGCGTCCAACTGGATTCGGAGCGCGACTTTTATCCCGAAGGCGCCGTTTCGGAGTTTTTCGTCGCCGCCCGCATTGTCCCGCCCGCACCGCTCCCCGCCACCGCCGCCGCCCCCGCGCCGCGTAACATCGCCCTGGTACTGGATGCCTCCGGCTCCATGGCCGGCGAACCCGTGCAGGCCCTGCGCACCGCCACCCTCGGCACCATCGACCAGCTCCGCGACAGCGATACCCTTTCGATCCTCAGCTACGGCTCCGAAGTGGAGACTCTCATTGAAGCCAGCCGCGTCGACCAGGCCCGCACCCTCACCGACCGCGTCGCGCGCCTCGAAACCGCCGGCGGCGCCGCCCTCTACGACGCCCTCAACCAGGCCGCCGCCCAACTGCGTCGCCTCGCCTCCCCCGCGAGCACCGATGAACTCGTCCTGCTCGTCGACGGCCCGCCCACCCGCGGCCCGCGGGAAGCCGACGACTTCGTGCGCCTCGCCACCGCCCTGAGCCGCGAGGGCATCCGTATCACCACCATCGGCCTCGGCGCCGATTTCGACGAAGACCTGCTTGCCGCCATCGCCCGCGCCTCCGGCGGCCGCTTCGTCTACGCCGCCACGCCCGCCGATCTTGCTGCTGCGCTCAACGCCGCTGTCGCCACCACCCGACCGCAACCCGTCGCCCGCGACCTCCGCCTCACCCTCACCTTCAAACCGTATTGCCGGGAACTCTCCGCCCACGGACGCCACCCCGCCGAGATCAGCGGCAACCGCATCACCTTCACCCTGCCCGATCTCGCCGCCGGCCAACCCGCCACCCTGCTGGCCTCGGCCACCCTCTGGAACACCTACGCCGCCGTCGGCCATCAACCCGCCGCCGTCGAGGCCGAACTGAGCTGGCAGAATCTCGACCCCGACAACACCACCGGCCGCGCCACCGCCACCCTCGACCTGCGCTTCAGTACCGATGCCCGCACCGTGCGCGAATCGGTCGACGACGAGACCTATCGCCTCGCCGTCGACACCCTCATCACCGACGGGCTGCAGGACGCCATCGGCGACATCGACCGGGGCGACTTCACCCGCGCCCAACGCAGCCTCCAGCGCACCCGCAACCGGGTGCGCGACCTCGCCGTTACCCGCGAAGATCCCCGCATCGCCGAACGCCTCGTCGCCCTCGACCTTTACCTGCACGAAGTCTCCACCCGCGGACTCAACCAACTCGATCGCAAGATCCTCCGCTCCGGCCTGGGCAACGCCTTCGACCCACCGCGCGCCGAGGAGGCCGAATCCCCCTGACGATGCCGCCCCCTCGCCTCAGCACCCCCACCCTTTGGGTCCTCCTGGTGGTCTTCGCCGGCGCAATCACCGTGCTCGTGCATCAACTCTTTGAAACGGCCCGCACCAGCCTGCGTAATGAACAGGACCGCGCCCTCGAACGGGAACGCACCGCCTACCTCGTCGCCGCCCAGGACTACACCAGCGGAATCTTCCGCTCCAGCATCGCCGAACTCGCCTCCTTTCACGAAGAGGGTCTCGCCCACGCCCTCACCCAATGGGACAACGCCAACGACGTCGTCCTGCGCACCCACGTCCTCACCGGGGATGCCGAAACGCCACCGCTGATCGATGCGGCTGACTACCTCCATACCCGGTTCTCCGTGTCGAACGCTCCCGGCCTCGGCGACGATCTCGGCTACCAGGCCGAAAACCTCGAAAACGTCCGCTACGCCGGTCGCGTCGCCGCGCCTTTTGCCGGGTGGGCGGCCTCCCTCGTTGATCCGCTTGCGCCCTGGATCATTTGGTATCGGACCGGCCCCGCCGAACCCATCCGCGTGGCCGAGATCGACACCACCTCCATCCTGCAGCAACTCGCCCGGCTCCATCGCGACGACACCATCGCCACCCTGCGGCTCGAGCCCGCCCCCTTCGCCGAGGATCCGCCGCTCGAGCTGTTGCCCGCCCACGCCCTCATCGTCGAGCCCGGCGCACTTTTTCGCCAACGCGCCCAATCCACCCGCCTGCTCGGCGCCGCCGCTTTCCTCGCTCTCGGCGCGCTGCTGGTCAGCGCCGCCATCCTCATTCACCGCAGCCAACGCGACGCCCGCGACGCCCTGCGCAAGACGACCTTCGTCTCCCTGGTCTCCCACGAACTGCGCACGCCGGTGACCTCCATCCGCATGTTTGCCGACATGCTCGAGGACCCCACCCTCCCGCCCGAAAAACGCGCCCGGTTCACCGCCACCATCCAACGCGAGTCCGCCCGTCTCGGACACCTCATCGAACGACTTCTCGCCTTCAACGCCCTGGAAAAGCGCAGCGCCCCGCCGCCTCGCCAGCCGGTCGAGCTCACCACCCTCCTGCGCGAGACGGTGGAAACCGCCACCCCGCCGCTCGCCGCCGCCGGCCTCACGCCCACCCTCACCCTGCCCGTCGAACCCCTCACCGTTTCCACCGACGCGCAGACCGTTCGCCAGGCCCTGCTCAACCTCTGCGACAACGCCGCCAAATACGCCCCGCGCACCGGCGACCTGCGTATCGAACTTTCCACGACAGACGGCTCCGCCCAGCTCACCGTCACCGACCGCGGTCCCGGCATCGGCACCGCGCAACGCCCCCGCCTCTTCGAACCCTTCGTGCAGGGCCACGACCGCCTCACCGACAAGCAACCCGGCCTCGGCCTCGGCCTCGCCCTCTCCCGGGCCGCCCTGCGCAGCGTCGGCGGCGACCTGGTTCTGCTCCCCGCCGCCCCCGGCGCCACCTTCGCCATCCGCCTGCCCCTCGCATGACCCCGCCCCCCTCCCGCCACCTCCTCGTCGTCGAGGACGATGAAGCCATCCGCGAAGCCCTCGTCGCCGCCCTTGAACTCGATGGCCACACCACCACCGCCGTCGCGAGCGGCCCGGAAGGCGTCGACCTCGCCACCACCCGGCGCTTCGATCTCATCCTGCTCGACCTCATGCTGCCCGGACTCAGCGGCTACGACGTCTGCCGCCGCATCCGCGAGCACGACCGCGACGTGCCCGTCCTCATGGTCACCGCCAAGGCGGAGGAGATCGACAAAGTCCTCGGCCTTGAACTCGGCGCCGACGACTACATCACCAAGCCCTTCGGTACCCGCGAACTGCTCGCCCGCGTCCACGTCGCCCTGCGCCGCAACGACCGCCGCGCCGAACTCGCCGCCGCGACCCCTGCAGGTCCCGCCCCGACCACCGGCGACACCTTTGCCTTCGCCCACGCCACGATCGATCGCAAACGCTTCACCGCCACCTTCGCCGACGGCACCGAAACGGCACTCTCGGCCCGTGAACTCCACCTCATCGAGTGTTTCCAAGCCCACCGCGGCGAAGTGCTCTCCCGCGACGCCCTGCTCAACACCGTCTGGGGTGTGGAGTATCTCGGCACCACCCGCACCCTCGATCAGCATGTCGCCCAGGTCAGAAAGAAAGTCGAGGACCCCGCCCAGCCCCGCCTCCTCAAAACCATCCACGGCGTAGGCTACCAATACCTCGGCTAGGAACTCATTCTCGTTCTCCTACTCATTCTCGTTCTCAACCCCCAGTCCCCCCGTGCCTCATCAAGCACGGCGGGTCAGAACAACAAATTATCGATGAAGGCCTGCAGGTGCGACGCCACCTTGCGACGGCGACTGGTGAGCACCGACAAGGTTCGGGTAAAGCGCTTCGGCAGTTCGAGACGAACAATCTGATTCTTTCGCGGATAGCTCGCCAAGGCACGGATGGGCACAAATCCAACGCCGAGTCCCAGACCCACCGCATGAACCATCAGGTCGTAGCTATCGAAGGTCATCGATCTGGGAAACGCCCATCCCTGTGTTTTTAACCAGCGATCGAGTTCGCGAGCGGTTCGCGTCCCTTCATCAATGCCCATCCAGGTTTGCTCGGCGAGCCAAGCGTTGCGCGCTTTCGCGGACCGCGCCCGGCCTTCGAACGTCGCACCATGCGATTCCGAACCCAACAGCACAAAGCTGTCCTCAAATCGATGCACGACACGCGCATCCGCCAGCGAAAGCCCGTCCGCATTCAGCACCACCAGATCCAACTGACGCTCCGCCAGATCCGTCAGCAACTGATCACTGTGATAGGTGTGCAACCGGTATTCATGCTCTGGCGCGCGACGCATGGCCGCATGCAGCAGCCCTGGCAGGTGGGCCGTGCTGAGGCTGCTCGAAACACCCAAACGAATCTGCTGACGACGCACTGAGAAATCATCCCGCAATTCCCGTAGCGCCGCGTCTGCCTGGGTGAGCAAAGCATGGGCATGCATCGCAAACGCCTCCCCGGCTTCGGTCAGTCGTACCCAGCGGGTCGTGCGCTCAAGCAACCCAACGCCCAACGACTCCTCCAGTTTGCCGATCTGCCGCGTAATCGCGCTTTGCGTGATTCCCGCCTTCGCTGCCCCCCGGGTGAAACTGCGTTCCTCCGCGACCAACAGGAAGAGCCGCAGTTGGTAAATTTCGAACGGAGCAGTCGCCAGCCATTCATTCCCTTTGCTCATTTATTTATGGTTTTATTGAATTTCACGAATTTTCAATCGTGGACTACAGTGATGCGAACTCACTTCGCTATGCCCAATCCATCCGACCGCCTTCCCTACAACCAGCCCGGCCCCTTCTACGTCGACTCCACTTGCATCGACTGCGACCAGTGCCGGGCCACCGCACCGGAGTTCTTCCGCCGCAATGACGACGAGGGCCTGTCTTACGTGCATTCGCAGCCTCGCACCCCAGAGGACCTCGCGCTCGCTCAGGAAGCGCTGGAGAGCTGCCCGTCGGATTCGATCGGCTGCGAGCCCACCCAGAACATCGGTACCAAGCCGGAGCCAGCGGACGGATGAAGCTCGCAGCAGAACCGGCGCCGAAGCGGAGTGGCAGCAGATGTGCCTAAGGTACCACAGGCATTCCTGCCTGTGCCCGTTGGAACGGCGCCGAGAGGCACCGGCGGTATGCCGGCAAGCGGCAGCCCTACATTCCCGTCCGGCCGCCCCCCCGCTATCGTTCATCCCATCGGGCTGCAGATCTCGATCAGGTGCCCGTCGGGATCGCGCACATACGCCACCACCTGTCCCCACGGCTTGGATACCGGCGCGGCGAATGCCGCCGCTCCGTGGGCCACCGCGTGTGCGTAGGCTCCTGCCACGTCCGCCGTCACGAACGCGATCTCCGCTGCCATCGGCGCACGCTCCCGTGACGGCATGTCCGGCTCCGTGCCCAACACCTCCGCCGCCTGCGCCAAGCTCACGAACCCCAGACGCGTCGCGCCCGTTTCCAACTCGCCGTAACCCTTGTCACCGTCCTCGTGCAGAAACCGCCGCGCCAGCCCGAACGCCTTTTCGTAGAACGCCAGGGTCGCGCCGACGTTACGCACATACAACAACACGTAGCCGAGGGAGAGAGAGGGGGCACTCATGATTCACATCAGCATGCCCCCCGACCATGTTCTGACAACTCCCGAGAAAGTCATACCCGGACCTGGCACCCACCTGCCCAAATCCCGCTTGGCCATCGAACAACGCTTTCTCAACCTGCCCGAATCCCGGAATTCATCCGCGATGGCCACGATAGCCTGCATATCGGCCGATTGCTTCGCGCCCCTTCGCGGCCTTCGCGGTTCGTTCTTGCAGACGCGGTGAGCGCCAAACCGTGAACCCACCACTCCCGACTCGCCATTGCCGCCATGAGGGAAACACTCCCCACGTTCCCGCCATGGCCGAAGACGCGTCTCCCGAAAGCCCCGCGACCGCCACGCCCCCGCGCCGCCGCAAGGGCGTGGTCGACCCTGAGCGTTTTCAACTCGCTCCCGGTCTCATCGACACGCCGCTCGCCACCTGGTGGCAGCGCGCCGGCGCCATGGCGGTCGACCTGCTCGTCCTCGCCATCGTCTCGCAACTCGCCCACGCCGTGCTCGGCCTGTTCACCGGCGCCACCCTCGCCGCCCTCGGCACCCGCCGCGAAAGCGACGCCCGCACCTGGACCATCGTCCGCTGGGGACTCATCGGCCTGGGCGGAGTCGTTGTCGTGCTCTCGGCCGCCCTCCTTGCCGGTAAACCCCTCGTGCGCAGCGGTGCCTTCAACCTCGCCGCCGAACCCGACGCGCCCGATCTCACGCCGGTGTATGTATCCGCCGCGCCCACCCACGCCGAGTTGCGCGATGCCGTGCGCCGCCTCGACACCCAGGTCGATTACCTGCGCGCCCAAAACGCCACCCTGCGCGACGAGATCCGCGGCAACTCCTGGCTGCGCCTCGCCGCCGACTCCACCCGCACCATGGGCTTCACCTTCGGTTGGGCCGGCGTCTACTTCACCCTCGTCACCGTGCTCCTGCGGGGACGCTCGGTCGGCAAACTGCTGCTGCGCTCGCGCATCGTCCGCCTCGATGGTCGTCCGCTCAGCACCATGAACGCCTTCGTCCGCAACGGCGGCTACGCCGCCGGCCTCGCCACCGGCCTGCTCGGTTTCGCCCGCCTGCTCTGGGACCCCAACCGCCAAGCCATTCAGGACCGCATCGCGGGCACCGTAGTGTTGTCGACAAGGGGCGATTGAACCGCAAAACACCGGCGCCCAGATTCGGAGCCCAAACGGGAGCGACCCTCTGCGTTCGGAGTTCCGCCTTTAGGCGGCCCCTACAGGCAACACCGCCAAAAGGCGGGACTCCGAACGCTGACGTCCTCTACGCCCGGCGTGGACCGGCTCCCGCGTCTTGACCCCACCCCATGCGCCCTTGGCAGGAGCCCGTGGCTTGCGATTCGCTGCCGGGCGGTCTTGCCTCCGCCGGTCGTGTTCCGCCGCGTCCTGTTTCCGCTCCTCCTGCTCGCCGGCAGACCCGCCCTGCTGCCCGCGCAGGAGGTACAGCAGCACGGCGTCGTGTTTGAGGAATGGATACGCGACACCTTCTTCGATGGCTACGAGCCGGAGAGCTACACCCAGAAGTGGGACATTCCCGGCGTCGCCAACCGCCGCCACGGCGGCCTGCCGGTCAACCCCAAGGCGGCGAAGTACGGTACCGCCGTCGGCCTCGGCGACGCCCTGCGCCAATACGATATCGACGAACCCTTCATCCTGCTGGTCGGCTTCTGGGAACAGGACGGGCCGGTGAAACGCTTCGTCAACATCACCCCGGTGACGATCCATCCCGAGACGTGGCGCATGCTGTGGGGCCCGGTCACGCGTGCCGACCTCGAGCGCTTCGACGCCCTCGTCAAGGACCGCAGCCTCGACCATCGCGAGGCGCGCCGCCGGGCCCAGGTCCTCAAGCGCGAGCCGCCTTTCAGTGACTCACTCCTCGTGCTCAATCCCAAGATCGGCAGCGGCGAGCACGGCCAGCGCCGCCTCCAGTGCAGCCTGCGCTTCGACCACCTCTTCGATCTCCTCGCCAGCCACGTCGACCGCACCCCGGTCGCCCACCCCACCCTCTGGGGCATCCCCTTTCCCGGCCCGGTCAATTCCGCCGCGCGGACGTTTGATGACGGGGATGAGACCGCACCTGCGCCGTGAGGCCGCGCCCGCGCAATGCTCAATGGGTCGGCACCGCAAGGGTCCGCAGCGCGGAGCCCTTCGGCAAGGAGGCGATGCGCCGCCTCTTCAGGTCGTTGCAGGGCCTCACCTTCACCGGACGGTTTCCGCCCTCTCCTTCCACCAGCTGGCGCAGGGTGCGCACGGCCTCGCTCATGCACTCCGCCTCGGCGCGGAGGTCCCGGGTCGACTCGGCCGCCGCCGTGGCATGCGCCGCGTTGCCCTGCGTCATCTCGTCCATCTGCACCGCCGCGTGGCGTAGCAACTCAATCCCCTTGCGCTGCTCGGCGCTCGCAGACGCCACCTCGGCCGCGAGGACATCGAGGCGTTGATTGCCCTGCACGATATGCTGCAGGCCATCGCTCACCCGCTCGGCGAGCTGCACGCCCTGACGCGTTTTTGTCACCGCTGCATCGATACGCACGCCGGTTTCGCGCGCCGACTTCGCGCTTCGCTGGGCCAGGCTCCGCACTTCATCCGCCACGACCGCAAAACCCAGTCCGGCTTCGCCCGCCCGCGCCGCTTCCACGGCGGCGTTGAGCGCGAGGATATTGGTCTGAAATGCAATCTCGTCGATCGTCTTGATGATGCGCGCGATGTCGTCGCTGCTGGACCGTATCTCCCGCATCGCGGCGTTGAGCTCCGCCATGTCCGCGGCACCGCGATCGGCTGCGGTGCGCGCCTCGCGCGCCAGAGTCTTGGCGGTTTCCGCATGTTCGACATTGCGGGCCGTCATGCCGGCCAGCTCCTCGATCGATGCGCTGGTCTCCTCGATATTCGCCGCGGCGCGACTGGCGTTCGTCGCCAGCGCTTCACTGGAGCGGGAAACGTCGTCGGCCGATTCCGAAACCTGCCTGGAACTGTCACGCAACACGGCAGCGACCTGACGCAGCACGCGGCCGAGGGTCCGGCTGATGAGCCAGACGCACAGGCAGGATACCGTCGTCCCCAAGGCCCCCACCCCTATGACGATCAGGTAATCGCGCTCGATCAACCGGCGCAGGCTCTCGCCCGCCTCGCGGAATTCACCCGGCAGTCACTCGGCGAGCGCCACCACCTGCAGCTGCAGCTGCCACAGCAAACCGAGCGCCGTTGCCGCCAGCACCGCAGCAGCGCTCATCACGGTGGCAAAACCGACGACGATCTTTTGGTAGGAGTTGAGTTTCACAGAATCGAAAAAACAGGAGCCTGCGACGAACGAGGCTCCGCTCATGATCGGTGCCGCCCCGGCAGACTTGAGCATCGGGCGAGAAATCGGGGTGTTCGCCCCAGTCCGCTTCGCCCGAGACGCCTAACTACAATGCCCCCCGAAATTTCCAAAGCCCCAAGCATGGCTCGATTTCCCTGAAAAACTCCCAATGATCCGGAATCGTTTTCGCGGCCCGCGCGCCCCCCGACGCACCGGCTCCCCTTCAACTCAAACCCGACCTCCCCATGTTTCGTGCGTTCAAACGTCTCTTCATCTGGCTCGGACTCATGGCCGAGAAGGCCACCGAAACCGACGCCATCAACCAGGCCGTCGTCGAGCGCGGCATCCGCGACGCCAAGGCCAAGGCCGACAAGGCCCACTACGCCAACGGTCAGCTCGCCGGCCAGATCGCCCTGCTGAAAGACCAGATCAAGCGCCAGCAACGCCAGCGCGAGGAAACCCAGAGTTTCCTCCAGGCCGCCGCCGCCGCCAACGACGAGGCCAATGGCATCCACTTCGCCGAGGAACTCGCCAACCTCGAAAGCGAACTCACCGAAAATCAGGCCCAGCTCACCAGCCTCGAGGACCTCTACAACCAGAACACCCAGATCATCGCCAACAGCCTGCGCGAGATCCAAAAATTCCAGCGCGAATTCGAGGTCGTGAAGACCCGCGTCGCCGTCAGCCGCAATCTCGAGCAACTCGCCGGCCTCATGAAGGGCTCCATCGGCGAACTGCAGGGCATGATGGGCGGCGACACCGCCCAGTCCATGCAACAGCTCCGCCAGGCCGCCGCCGGCGGCGAGGGCCAGATGCGCGCCACCCTCGACCTCGCCAAGGAGATGGGCTCCTCCATCCAGCGCCAGCAGGAGATCAAGCGCGCCCGCGGCGCCATGCTCTTCAAGGAATATCAAAAGAAGATGGGCATGGTGCAGCCCGACGCCGCCACCTCGGCCAACCCGCGCCCCGCCGAACGCCAGAAGATCGGCGAAAGCTGAAGCCCGCCGCCACTTGCGCGGGCCGC
>CBFGUO010000029.1:0-78302 GCA_965652375.1 uncultured Opitutus sp. | reverse complement strand
GCATGCCCCAGGCTGAGAGGCAGGTGCGGCATGCCGGCGAGCGGCAGCCCTACAGTGCGCAACCCGGGCGAATTATTCAGGGAGGGCATTCTCTGAGACTTGCGTACGGTCGGTGACGTTCGCGAGTCTCGACGAGCGAGACCCCTACATGGGGTCGGCGGCAGGGCCTGACGCCCAAAATGGCGGAATCCGCGAGTCGTGCTGTCGTAGTGGTATCATGATCAAACGAGACTATTCGTTGCGCTGCCTTTTCCTGGTTCACTGCCGACTTCTATTCTGCGTAGCACTTCTCAGCTTCGCGGGAAATCTGTGTGGGCAGTCGATGTACTTGCCGGGAATTGAACAACGATTCATGCCGCCGGAAGACCTCCACCACGCAACCTATTCACAAAGGAGTATCTTCGGTTCCAATATCTTCGACCGCACGATCTACCTTCTGCCGGACGGGACCTACGTGGGGCTGTCCAGTTGGACTAAGCTGTCGGGGCGAAGCCCCATGACTCGTCCGCTGGGCAACGGAACCTACAGTTACTCGGTCGATGAGACGACCAAGCTTGCAACCCTCACCATCACTCCTGAGGGAGAGGCACATTCCGCAAGGCTGATGGCCTTCACGTCTGAAACCGGAGGCTCCCTGGATCTTTATGGTGAAACCTTCAACATCCAGCGCGGTCCGGGCGAGCACCCGTTGTCCAACACCTCCGTGCGGAGCACGCTGGCGCCGGATGGGAGAATGACTGCGGGCTTTGTGGTGACACGGGAAGGCGGCTACCTTCTGCGCGTCGTGGGTCCGACCCTGCGGGAGTTCGGGGTGGAGCAGGTCGTGGAGTCTCCGCTCGTCACCTTCCACCGACCGGACGGAACCTCGACGATCATGGGAAGCTGGCAGGACGGTATACCCGCGGTCGCCTCGCTGCAAAAGCTTGCGACGGTGGTAGGGGCGTTTCCGCTCGATCCCGAATCGGACGAAGCGGTCTGGTTCGCCCGCTTGACGCCGGGAGTCTATATGATCGAAGCCCTCAATCAGGGCACGACCAGCGGCGACGTGTTGATTGAAGCCTACCCGCTGCCCTGAGCGTGTAGACAAATAGCGGATACGTGACCCCGGCGCCCGGCCACGGGCGCGTTTTGTCGTCGGAGCAAGCCTTGAGTTCGCCCTCCGATGGAGCGGTACCACAGGCATTCCTGCCTGTGCCCAGCGGAGTGGTGCTGAGAGGCAACGACACAGACAGGAATGTCTGTGGTACCCTCGCGGTGCGTTTGCCTGCCCCAGACGACAACGGATTTGCGAATCTTTCCAGGTTCGCCAGCTTTCCCCATGCCCGCCCGTTGGAAATTTGCGCTACTCTACTTCAGCGAGGGCGCGCCGATCGGTTTCCTGTGGTGGGCCCTGCCGACACTATTGCGACAGGACGACGTGGCGGTGGAGCGGATCACCGCGCTCACCGCCACGCTCGCCCTGCCATGGGCGCTCAAGTTTCTGTGGGCGCCGCTGGTCGATGCCTGGCGCAGTTCGGGGTGGGGATTTCGCCAGTGGGCCGGTGCCGCGCAGCTCGGCATGGGTGCCTGCCTGCTGCCGCTCATCTGGCTCGATCCCGCGACGCACTTCGGCGCCTGGTTCGGTCTTCTGCTCGCCCACGCGGTCTTTGCCGCGACACAGGACGTCGCCATCGATGCCCTCGCCATCAACGCGGTTGCCTCCGCCGAACGCGGCGGTCTCAACGCGGCGATGCAGATCGGCATGCTCGGCGGCCGCAGTTTGTTTGGTGGCGGCGCCATCGTGCTGGTGGGGTGGGGCGGCTGGCCGGTGCTGTTCGGCGCATTACTGCTCGCGATCTGGGTGTCGTTGCTCGTGCTGTGGTTCGGTATCGAGGAAGCCACGACGACGGGAGCAGATCGCCGGGCCTTCTGGCCCACGCTGCGCGCCGGCTTTTCGCGCCGGACCACCTGGCTCGGGCTAGGTTTCGCCCTGATCGCGGGCGCGGGCTTTGAGACCGTGGGCGCCTTGGCCGGGCCGCTGCTCGTCGATCGCGGGGCGGCGGGCGGGACGGTTGCCGGATTCTTTGCGCTGCCCGTGGTCGTCGCCATGGCCCTGGGCGGCTGGATCGGCGGGCGCTGGAGCGATCGCGGCCGGCGTGAGCATCGGGCGGGCCTGGCGCTGGCCGCAATGTCGATCGCAGTCGTGCTGGTGGCGGCGACGGCTTTCTTCGCGGGGAACGTGCCGCTGCTTATCGGTGCGCTCGTCCTGCTCTATAGCGGCATCGGAGCGTTCACCGCCATTTCCTACGCACTCTTCATGGATCTTACCGACCCGCGGCTCGGTGCCACGCAGTTCAGCACCTTCATGGCGGCGACCAACGGCTGCGAAGTCTGGGCCGTCGCGGCCGGTGGCCTGGTGGTCGGGCAACTTGGTTACGGCGGAGGCTTCTTGCTCATGGCGGTGGTCGGACTCGGTGGACTGATCTTCCTGCGAGCCATGGGGCGAAATCCGCGCAGCGTTTGAGGTGCAGTCGAACTGTCGTTAGCTGCGGCACCATGATCGTCGACTGCCATACCCATCTCAATCACTACGACGAAACCACGACCTCGTCCCTGGACGCGCGCTACGAGGAATTTCAGGAGTCGATGCGCTACAACGGCGTCGACCACGCGCTGGTGCTCACCTCCTACAAGGTCAACGAGCGGCGGCCCTCGACGCGCGAGGTGGTGGAACTCACCCGCGACAATCCGAGGATCAGCGTGGTGGCGGGGGTAAGTTTCCTGAACTACAAGGAGCGCGACCTGCGCGAGCTGGCCGACTTCCTGAAGGACGGCCTGGTGAAGGGCCTCAAGCTCTATCCCGGTTACGAGCCGTTTTATCCGCACGATTCCCGCTGTCGCGTGCTCTACGACCTGGCGCTGGAGTTCGACGTGCCGGTCATGATTCACACGGGCGACACCTATTCACCGCAGGCCAAGGTGCGCTTCGCTCATCCGCTGGCGGTCGACGACGTGGCGGTCGATTTTCCGGAACTCAAGCTGGTGATCTGCCACGTGGGGAATCCCTGGATACGCGACGCCATGGAGGTGGTGTACAAGAACAGGAACGTGCACACCGACATCTCCGGCTTCGTCCTCGGCGACTTCACCGAGCGCTTCGAGAAGTTCATGGTCGAGCAGATGAAGGACATGATCCTCTACGCCGGCGATCCCAACTACCTGCTCTACGGCACCGACTGGCCCATCTGTCGGATGCGCACCTACCTCAAGTTCGTGCGCGGGCTCGAGCTGCCCGACGCGCACTTCGAAAAGCTCATGTGGCGCAACGCCAACCGGCTGTTCCGGCTCGGCCTGGACGCCTGAGTTGTAGGGCCGTCGCTTGCCTGTCCGCCGTAGCCTTGGTGCAGGAGGGCCGACGTGCCGCTGTTGCAGGGGGCATACGGAGAGGCAGGTGCGGCGCGTCGGCGAGCGACGGCCCTACACGGAGTCGGCTGGTGCAACAACACGCTTGCCGCGTGGCGCGTGGTCGGGTCTGGATGACGGTCCCATGTCGCATCCCGCCTCCTTTGCCCACGTCACCGTTGACACCAAGGCCAACGTCTACTTCGACGGCGGCGTCGTTTCACACACCGTGCACTTCGCCGACGGTTCGAAGAAGACGCTCGGGCTCATCCGTCCCGGCACCTATCACTTCGGCACGGCTGCCGCCGAGCGCATGGAGATCGTGGCGGGTTCCTGCACGGTGGTGCTCGACGGTGCCGCGCCGACCGTGACCGCGACCCACGCCGCCGGCACGTACTTCGATGTCCCCGCCAACAGCGGCTTCACCATCACCGTCCCCGACAGCGGCGAACTCTGCGAATACATCTGCTCGTTCCTGAGCTGAAGGCCGGCGCCGAAGTACGGCGATGGCATTTTGGATCGTCCCTTCCACCGTCGTTACGGCCACCGCTTTCGTAGCGGTCGGTGTTTCATTTATCGGCGAGGAAGGGGAGGAAATTTCGGGCAGGCTAGCAGGAATCACGGCTCGGCTTGTCTCAACTTGGCATGAGTGCCAATCGTCCGGGACGTTCGTGGCGGATCCTGCTTTTGATCTGCCTTGCTGCTGTAGGTAGCCCGGCCCAGCCGGAGCTCGGGCCCGACTCGGTCGCAGGTCGCGTCCTGATCGTCTCCTTGGGATTTCGCCAAACGAATCGATGCCAAGGCTATCGTCTGGATGAAGACGGTTCAGTTGTGCGGTTATTTTCGGCGATCGCCCAGCTCGGTCATCCGACGCGATTCGATCCACCGGCCGCCGGAACTTACACCTACCAACAGGGGGCAGATGGAGAGTGGGCCTCGTTGCGATTGGAGCTACGGGAGGGGTCGGAAGAACCTCTCACGATAGAACACTTCGAGCTCCTCTACGGAGCGCACGACTCCGGGATTCTGGCTCCCATTGTCAGCGTGGGCTTCAGTCGATTTGTTCTGCTGCCTCAGGACGATGTCACGCCTCTGCAAAACGCCTCGTTGCGCAGCTCGATTGTGCCGGGAGAGCATGTCACCGCGGGAGGGGTTGCCGGAGCCCAGGGAGGCTGGAAATTGCTGCGGGTCGTGGGTCCGACGCTGGCGGAGTTCGGAGTGGTGCAGCCGTTGGCCGAACCGAGCTTCCGAGTCCTCCGGAAGGACGCGGAGCCGCTTTCGGTGGGCGATTGGCGAACGGACTCCGTTGCAGCGAAATCGCTCCAACAGATATCGTCGCTCCTCGGCGCGTTTCCCTTGAGTGAAACCGGTGCCGACGCCGCCTGCTTCACTTGGATCCCACCCGGACCGTTTCTGGTCCACTGCGTGAACTCGTCGGCGGAAGCCGGCGACGTCCTACTGGAGATCTATCCGTTGCCGAGCGGGCTCTAGACTCGCGTTTGCGCCTTGCTCTGACCGTTTCCGCGCAATCGATTGCGTTCGTCCATGGCCAAGTCCAAACCCATTCCCGGCTCCACCGGCGAGGTGCTCACCTGTCTGCCGTCGCCCTACCTGCCGCATCCGGCCACCGGTCTGCTCTACCTGCCGCGCATGATCGCGAAGTGCCGCTACGTGCAGCAGCACGGCGAGCTGCCGCAGAGTTACCGCAAGAACTACAAGCGCGGACTCGACCGCTTCCTGTCGATGCACCTCGGGCTCGACCCCGCCCAAATCGAGGCGGCGGTGCAGAACTCCGCCGATGATGCCGAACTCGACGCGAAACTCCTCGCCCTCTTCCCAGCCGACGTGCGCGCCGCCAAATGGAACCGTGAGCTCGTGCAAAAGGGCATGACCGAGGCCGGCCGCGAATTCCTGGCCGAAGCCCTCGGCAACATGGGCTGTGCCGACCGCGTCGGCGAAATCATCAGCGTGCCCGACCTCATCGATTTCGACGAAGGCCGGATTGAGTAGTGCCACGGTGCGTCCGGCGCAGGTTGACCCCCGGGCGGGTCCGGCTATCGTGCGGCCATGCCCAAACGCCCTGCGAAGGTAAAGGTCCGTCGCGCGACGCTCAGCGACATACCTGCTCTCATCGACCTCAACATTGCCGCCTACCCCGTTCTCGCCGACGAAAACGTTGTCTGGGGGGCGGCCCACCTGGCCAATCACCTGCGCGTCTTTCCGCAGGGCCAACTCGTGGCCGAGGTCGACGGCAAGATCCTCGGCGCCGCTTCCTCGCTGGTGGTCGACCTCGGTCCCGATCCGCTGCGCGACCATACCTGGTCGGGCATCACCGACAGCGGCTACTTCAACAACCACAACATCAATGCCGACACGCTCTACGGTGCCGACGTCTACGTGCACCCCGACGCCCGCGGCCTGGGCCTCGGTGCCGCCCTCTACGAAGCCCGTCGCGCCTTGTGCAAGAAGCTCAACAAGCGGCGCATCCTCGCCGGCGGACGGTTGTGGAACTACCAGGAACACGCCGACAAGTTTTCGCCGCAGGAATATGCCGAACGTGTCGCCGCCGGTGAGTTCAGGGATCTCGTGCTGAGCTTCCAGTTGCGCGAGGGCTTTCAGTTGCGTGGCGTCATGCCCAACTACCTGCGCGATCCCAACAGTCACAACCACGCCAGCCTCATCGAGTGGCTCAATCCCGACTACCGCCCGCGCAAGACCGGCGCCCGCAAGGTGCGCGTGGCGTGTGTGCAGTATCAGATGCGCAAGATCACCTCGTTCGCCGACTTCGCCCGTCAGGTCACCTACTTCACCGACGTCGCGGCCGACAGTGATGCCGACTACGTGCTCTTTCCCGAACTCTTCACCGTCGAACTGCTTTCGACCACCCAGACCAAGTCGCCCCAGGAAGGCATGCGTCGTCTCGCCAAACTCACGCCCAAGGTCGTCGGCCTGCTGCGCGACCTGGCGGTGAAGTACGGCGTCACGATCATCGGCGGCAGCCATCCGACGCGAGTCGGCAAGGAGCTGCACAACGTCTGCACCATCTGCCTGCCCGACGGCAGCCATTACGAGCAGCCGAAGCTCCACATCACGCCCAACGAACGTCACTGGTGGGGCATCACCGGTGGCAATTCCCTGCAGGTGATTGAAACCCCCGGCGCCAAGATCGGGGTACTCGTCTGCTACGATGCCGAGTTTCCCGAAGCCGCCCGCCATCTCGCCGACCACGGCGTGGAGATCATCTTCGTTCCGTTCTGCACCAACGACCGCAAGGGCTACCTGCGCGTGCGCTATTGCTGTGCCGCCCGCGCGATCGAGCACCAGGTCTACGTGGCGCTGGCGGGCAACGTGGGCAATCTGCCCGACGTGCAGAACATGGACGTCAATTACGCGCAGGCCGCCGTGCTCACGCCGTCGGACTATGCCTTCGCGCGCGACGGGATCGCGGCCGAGGCCGACTCCAACGAGGAGACCGTGCTCATCTGCGATCTCGATCTCGACGACCTGCACGATGCGCGCGAGCTCGGCACCGTCACGCCGCGGCTCGATCGGCGCGAGGACCTGTTCAAGATGACGTCCCATGTCACCGCGCCCAAGGCCCGCACCATCGATCCGGTCGGTCCGCTCGGCACGCAGCGCGATTGGAGCACCGAAGTGAATCCGGAAGGCGGTTGAGGTCGACGTCATCAGCGTCCGACGGAAAACGAACGTCCCCGTCCATTCCCTCCTTCGCAGACGGACGAGGAGGTCCGTTCTCCTGCATTGCCAAACGTCGCCTCGCCGATTCGGTTGATCGCCTATGGTCAAAGGTCAACGCGTCGTCTGCATCAACGACACCTTCTCGGATTTGATTCGGGCGCTCTACCAGCAGCTCCCGACGAAGGGTGAGACCTACACCATTCGCGACGTGTACCTGGGTCGTGAAAAAGTCGTCAAGGGAGGCGACTCGGCGACGGTGGGCCTGCTGCTCGAGGAGCTGCACAATCCGCCCGATCCCTTCCATGCCGAGCAGCAGGAGCTCGGCTTCACCTCGGAACGCTTCGCGCCGCTCGAGGAGTTGCCGCCCGAAGAAGCGGAGGCCTACGCCGAGGAGGAGTTGGAGTTGGTCGGCCCCGGTCCCGGCGGACCCAACAAAGGTCCGCTCAAGTGGGACGTGAACTGACCGTAGGGCCGACTTCAGTCGGCCCTCTCGCGTTGTGGCGTCGACATCCCGGCCACCGAATTTCAACCCTGTAGGGCCGCCGCTTGTCGGCGTGCCGACAAGCGGCAGCCCTACAATTACATGGTGTGAGCGGTGTCCCAGAGAGTGTGAAATACCCCGGTTAGCCTCCGGACCGCGTCTTCGCATGCATCGTTCGCTCGCGCAAAATGAATGCCGCTTCCGCAGCCGTAGCTCATCCTCCATTCGCGGGTCGCGGCGAGCGCGACCGCTACACGACTACGCACAAAAAAGCAGCCGCTCGTTTCCGAGCGGCTGCTTAGGATGTTTATTCTGGTGAAGCAGCTTACTTCTTCTTGGCGGCGGCCTTCTTGGCCGGAGCCTTCTTAGCAGCAGCCTTCTTGGCCGGAGCGGCCTTCTTGGCGGGTGCCTTCTTGGCAGCGGCCTTCTTGGCCGGGGCTTTCTTTGCCGGTGCCTTCTTGGCAGCGGCCTTCTTCACCGTCTTTTTGGCTTTAGCCATAGCAGTCTCCTTTTTGGGGATCGATGTGTTGGTTCTGATCGATTGTTCGTTCGACTGATCGGTCGTCTGAACACTTGGCGCACCATGCGCCGCGTGGCCTGAGCATCAAACACTTGAAATCAATTGCAAGTGTCCAGTGATACTTGCTTGCAGAATTTTTAAAGGTGTTCCAGCCGGCCCAAAAGCAGCCCTATCCAGAAAGTGGATACGCTGAAACCGGCCGGTTGCGGGCTTGCGCGGCAGGCCGGTTGTGCCATCAGGAAGGAACCATGAACCTGAGCGACGCCCGTTCCCTGATCACGCGTTGTGCCGAGAGAATGAATACCCTGGGCGGCGACGTGGTGTTCGACGAATGGGCGGTCATCACCCTCGGGCAGCCGGGTGCGAAGCTCGCCGCCTATCAGGGGCCGCGCATCGAATCCTTTCGCGTCCGCTTCAACGCCGACATCCGCCCGCTGCAGGCGGAACTCGAGGGACGGATGCTGGAGGTCGGCGGGTTTGCCTTCGTGGCGGAGGCGCCGGGCACCGCCTACGATGCGTGCGTGCGCATCGGACCGCGGGCTTACCTTTGGTGGAACAACACCCGAGCCACCATGGAGGAGATTCGCGCGCGCGGTTCCTGGCTGCCGGCGCAGAAGGTCTTTGTCGATCTCTGCGAAACCTTCCGGCACGATCCCCTCGAAGCGGAGTGAACCTCGGATCAGGCGAACAGCCCGGACCAGACGAACCACGCGTAGGCCCCGACCAGCAGGGCGGCCACCGGACGCGGCAGTCGTCCGACGGCCAGCAGGCAGACGGCATGCACCACCACCGCACCGGCGAGGATGAGCACGGCGCTCTCGAAGAATGCCGGCAACGGCACCGGTCGCAGCACGGCGAACAAGCCGAGGCAAAGCGGAATGCAGATGTGCCCGTCGCCGACCTGTGAGGCATAGGCGATGTCGGCGCGCCGACGCCACGCATAGTAGAACGCGAGCAGCGCGTTGGGCAGCACGAGCAGCCAGCCGGTGATCCAACCCAGATGCGCCGCGCTGAAGAAGCCGGTGTCGGCTGCACTGAGATACGCCACCAACCCGTCGAGGCTTTCGTAGATCACCCAGCCGCCCGCGGCGATGAGCAGGAGATCGAGGTAGAAGAGCCAGCCGAAGCTGAGATCACGCCGGGCGTTGTCCTTGAGCACGTCGAAGACCTGGAAGCACTGCCAGAAGAGGAACAGGCCGATGAGCGCGAACCCGTCACCGCGATCGAGCTGTCCGTCGCGGCCGAGCGCCCAGGTGAGTCCGGTGAAAAACAACACGGCCGCCAGGGTGAGCAACAACGCCAGGCGGCTGAGATGCTGCTCGCGGCGCTGCGATTTGCCTCCGCGGGCGGCGACGATCTGCAGCGGCCAGATGAGCGCGGGCAGACCGAGCAGCAGGGTGAGGTTGGTCGTGTTGTTGACCAGACTGTTGACCATGATCTCCACCGGGGCGCCGTTGTTCCGCCACAGCAGGAAGACGAAGACCAGGTTGCCCAGCCCCGAACAGTACGGCACGACGAGCGTTCCGAGCGCGGTGCCGGCCAGGCCGTGGTCGAGCATCGCTTCGAGCCGCCAGATCATCAGCCACGACGCCAACAGGAACAGGACCGTGTAGGTCGCCGGATGGACGAGGCCGAGCTGGACGAGAAGATCGTGAAGCGGATGCACGCAGAAGCGGATTTACAGGAGGAAACGGAGGAATGCTGTGCCGTCAGCCCGAGTCATTTTCCAACAGAAGGAAACCACGCAAACAAAGCAGGAGACGAGACTGCCATTTGGCGGAGAGGCAGAGGCAGGTGCGGACCGGATTGTTTTTTAACCACGGATGGATACGGATGGCTTCGGCTACCGCCTACGCACTGAAACAAGGAGAGGTGAAATCAAATCGAGCATCGGCGGCGTGGTGCTGAGCCGAACGGTAGTGAGGCCATCCGTGTCCATCCGCGGTTAAAAAGAGGTCTGATACAGTCCTGTTCACCGGCGCTCGTTCCATTCGGGCGTGGCGTAGGATTCCGCCAGCGCATCAAGGGCCTCGTCCCAGCTGTCCGGCCATGAGGTCTCGCGGGCGTCGAGTTGTAGCAGCATTGCCAGGGCGGCAGTGAAGGCGGCATGGAAGCGATCCCAGTCGAGGTCCTTGCTCACGCTGCCGCGGGCGATCGAACCCTGAAACAACAGGCCGTGCTTCGATCGCTTCTGGGCGGCACCGGCGATCTTGGCGCCGGATTCCGCGTGCACCACGTCGTGCAGTTCGGGCTTCGTGAAGCAGACGCCCGGCCCGACCGCAGTTTCGTCGTCGCAGGGTTCGCAGACAGCCTTGAGTTCCGCCGGCACGGCCTGCTCGCGCAGGCAGGTACACACCGCACGATGAATGGCTTCGTAGGCAATCGTCGCCCGCGCATCACCGAGGTCGTGGCCGCGCGGAATGACGAGGGCGTAGGTCCAGTCGTTGCGATGATCGACCACCCCGCCGCCGGTGGGACGGCGGCAGAATTCGACATCCGCGGCGTCGATGTCGGCCGGCAGCTGCTGGCGCACCCAGGCAATCTTCTGGCTGTAGCCGAACGTGACAGCGGGCCGGCGCCAGCCGTAGTGGCGGAAGCGCGCGTGGGCGGTCGCGGGATAGTGCTGCAGCATCAGCAGGTCGGCCGCCATGTTGGCGGCGGCGGAGTCGGTGCGATCGGAGAGCAGGTCGAGAGCCATGGCGTATGAGTCGGGCGGATGCGGACGGGGCGCGGAACCAGAGGGTCGCATTCGACGTGCGGCGTCAGGTCTTTTCGCAGGGACCTCAACAGGCCGCTATTGCCCGACAGTTTGCGATTGGCCTGCGGCGGGAATCGTGGATGGCTTGTTGGCCGTGCCGTCCGAGACCCCGCCCGAAAGTTCTGCACCGAAGTCCTTCGCGTGGAGCGTGGGTTTGGCGGCCGCCGCTCTTGGCGGAAGTTTTGGGGCGGGCGCCGTGCTGGTGACGACCGGGGGCGGTACGACCCTCGCAGCGTGGCTCCTGGTGGGCGCCGGCATTCTGGCGGCGGGCGCCGTGACCGGCCTGCGGGTGAAGGCGCGCCTCGAAGCCGACCGGGCGCGCCTGGCGCGCCTGCAGGCGGAACTGCAGACGCGGCAGCAGGCACTGGACGCATCGCGGCAACGGCTGGACGAAGCGGCGGCGGCGCGAAAGGCCAGCGAGGAACGGATCGCGCGCTGCAAGGCTTTTGAGGAGCGATCGATCGAACTGCAGTCGCAGGCGGCCCTCGGTCGCATGGCCGGGGGAGTGGCCCACAGCTTCAACAACATGCTCGTCGGCATCATGGGATACGCGAGCGCGGTCGAGGAGATCCATCACCTCACGCCGGGCGAGATGCGCCAATACCTTTCACAGATCAACACCGCGAGCCAACGGGCCACGGTATTGTGCTTTCAACTCATGGTCGCCGCCGGTCGGCGCACGGCCGAGGGCGAGGTGGTTTTCCTGCGGCGGTTCCGCACCGAGATCGAGCCGCTGCTCAGTGCCTGCGTCGGTCGCGGGGCGGCCCTCACGCTCGAACTCGCGCCCAACCTGCCGCGCGTGCGCGCGGACCTCGGCGGACTGCAGGTGGCGTTGTGCAACCTCACCTTCAACGCCCTCGATGCCATCGCCGGCCAAGGCAGTCATCTCACGCTTTCGGTCGCGCCGGTGATCGTGGAGGCCGCCCAGATCGGGTTGACGCCGCAGATGTCCACCATCGAGCCCGGCCCGCATGTGCTGTTTGTGATGGAGGATGACGGCGCGGGCGTCGCGCCCGAGGTGCGGGACCGGATCTTCGAGCCGTTTTTCACGACCCGTTCCGGCCGCATGGGCCTCGGCCTGGCGGCGGTCGCGCGATGGGTGCGGCAGCGACACGGGGGCATTCTCGTCAAACCCCTGGAGCCGCGAGGCACCCGTGTGGAACTTTATCTGCCGGCGATCAGGGACAGCGAGGAGGCGGAGGATGACGTCCGCCCGGCGGTCGCACCGACGCCGGCGCGCGCCCCGGCGGCGAAGCCGGCACCGCCGCCGAAGTCGCGACGCATCCTCTTTGTCGATGACGATCAGACCGTGCGCGACCTCGGCTCGATGTTGATCCGGCAACTCGGCCTGGAGGTCGTGTGCGCCGACGATGGCTACGCCGCGGAAGCGGCGGTCCGCGAGCAGGGGCCCTTTGGTTTGGCGCTGGTCGACTATTCGATGCCCGGCCGCGACGGGGTGGAGACGATCCGCCTGCTCCGCGAGCATCAACCCGATCTGCGCATCGTGCTCATATCGGGATCGATCCGTGCGGAGATCGATGGCCTCGAACGCGTGGAACCCTTGGCGGGGTTCCTGCAGAAGCCGTTCAACTATACGGCGGTGAAGGAACTGCTCGTGGAGTTGATCAACGCGGGGTAGGGCCCGCGTCCGTCAGATCTCCTGCACCAGGCCGGGTGGGATGTGCCAGTCGACGCGCCAGCGCGGGCGATCGGTGGAGCCGTGGGTTTTGTCGGACCGGCGCAGGCACAGCACGGCGGCTTTCTTGAAATGGAAGAGTGCCGGGGCGGGCCGGTTGCTGACAAGCAGGCTGGCGAGCGAGCCGAGATTCGGTTCGTGGCCCACGATCGCGAGGTCGTGCACCGGCGGGTAGACGGCCAGGCGTAGCGCCATGGACTCGGGGTCGTCCTCCGGGCGCAGGCCGTCGGTCTCGACGAGTGGCGCGTCGATTTCCAGGCCGGTCGCGAGGGCGGCGGCGGTTTCGTAGGCGCGCACGAGCGGGCTGTGCCAGAGCTGCGCCGGACGCAGGTGGCCGTTGGTGCGAAAGAAGGAGGCGACGTGGGCGGCCTGCTGGCGGCCGCGCTCGCTGAGGGGCCGCAGGGCATCCACCTCCGCATCGAGGGCATGGGCGTGGCGGATCAGGAACAGGCGCATGACGGGAAGCGGGAGGGCGGGTCGGGACAGCCGGTGAATCAGTCCTCCATATCGAGTAGCTTGCGCACGTCGTGCAGGAGGGTGCTGAGGGCAAAGGGCTTGGGCAGGGTCATCTGCCGGCGGATGGTGAGAAATTCGATGCGCGGCGAGTCGCGGTGCGGGGTGCAGAGCACCCGCAGTCCGGCCTGGTGTTGATGCAGGGTGCGGATCATGTCGACGGTGTCGGACGTCGGGTCGGAGGTGTCGGCGATCACCAGGTGGACGGCCTTGCCCTGGCGCTTGACCTCGACGAGGCCGGCGGCCGGCGAGGACGTGGCGATGACATCATAGCCGTCGGCCGTAAGGATGCCGGCCACCATCTTGCGCACGACGGTGTCGTCTTCAACGACGAGCAGGGTTTCGCGGCCACGGGTGACGGGGAGCGGGGCGAGGGTGCCGATGGCGGGCGACGGGGGCTCGTCGACCGCGGGCAGGTAGATTTCGAAGGTGGTGCCCACCTTGAGCGCGCTGCGCACGAAGATGTGGCCGCCGCTTTGTTGCACGACGCCGTAGACGAGCGCGAGCCCCAGACCGGTGCCCATGCCTTCGTCCTTGGTCGTGAAGAAGGGCTCGAAGAGGACGGCCTGAGTGGACTCGTCCATGCCGCAGCCGTTGTCGGACACGGTGAGCGTGACGTAGTGGCCCGGCTGGAGGTCGGTGATGCGGCGGTTGAGTCCGGGGGAGACGCGGCGATGGTCGGTGGTGATGACGACGCGCCCGCCGGGTTCGGTGGCATCGCGGGCATTGAGCACGAGGTTGAGCAGGACCTGCTGGAGCTGCGTGGGATCGACGCGGATGTTGCCCACGTCGTCGTTGAGAGCGAGTTCCAGCGAACGTTCGTCGCCGAGCAGGCGGCTGAGAATGTCGGCGTTTTCGCGCACGAGCCGGTTGGGATCGATGACCCGCGGATCGAGCGCCTGGCGGCGGCCGAAGGCGAGCAGCTGGCGCACGAGGCCGGAGGCACGCTGGCCGGCCTGATGGATTTCCTGGATCTCCTTGCGGGCCTTGTCGTTGTCGCCGATCGAGTGCTGCAGGATCTCGCAGTAGCCGTTGATGACGGAGAGCAGGTTGTTGAAGTCGTGGGCGACTCCGCCGGCGAGCCGGCCGACCGCGTCGAGGCGTTGGGAGTGCACCAGGGCCTCCTGCAGGTGGCGGTGGGCGGTCATGTCGCGGTAGGTGCCGATGACGTGGGTGGCGCGACCGCGGCCGTTGCGCAGGGCGCTGAAGGTCCAGGAGGCGTAGATGCAGTTGCCGTCCTTGCGGCGCAGGTAACCCTCGGAGGAGCAGGGATCGGGGGCGGGCCCGTGGTTAAACCAGCGCCGCTGGTGCTGGAGGTCGTTGCGGCTTTGGTGGAGGCGGGCATGACCGCGGCCGGTGAGCTCGGCCGCCGTGTATCCGGTGATCCGGCACAGGGCCGGATTGGCGTGCAGGATCTCCAGGCCGTTGCGCTGGAAGTCGCACGCGGCAATAAACACGCCCTCGTTGAGGTTGTGAAACACGCCGGCGAGCAGCGACGGCGGAGGCGTCGGCGCGGCGGACGGAGCGGATTGGGAGGAACGGCGGGTCAAGGGGAAGCGGGAGGACCGGATCAGGGGGCGAGGCGCTCGATGATCCAGGCGCCGGCCTCTTGCCGGTAACGCAGGCGATCATGAAGCCGGTCGGGGCGGCCTTGCCAGAACTCAATCGCGGTCGGCTCGACCCGGTAGCCGCCCCAGTGCGGCGGCGGCGGAATGGCCTGGCCGGTGAAGCGTTCCTCGGCGGCCCGTCGGGCGGCCTCCAGCACCTCGCGGCCGGCCACCACTTCGCTTTGGGGGGAAGCCCAGGCCCCGATCTGGCTGCCCGGCGGACGGCTGGCGAAGTAGGCGGCGGTCTCTTCGCGGGAGATGCGCGACACCGCACCGTAGATCTTCACCTGGCGTTCGAGCGCCAGCCACGGAAACACGAGGCAGGCGCGCGCGTTGGCGGCCAATTCCCGGCCCTTGCGGCTCTCATAGTTGGTGAAAAAAACGAAGCCGCGCGCGTCGAAGCCCTTGAGCAACACGGTCCGGGCCGATGGCGCACCATCGGGCGTGGCGGTGGCAAGCGTCATGGCATTGGGCTCGATCACGCCCGCTTCCCGGGCCTCCTGAAACCAGCGCTCAAACTGCCTGAACGGATCCGCGGCCAGCTCCCGCTCGCGGAGTCCGGCGAGCGTGTAGTTTTTGCGCAGGGAGGCGAGGTCGGCCATGGTTTGCCGCGACCGTGATTTCGGGGCATTCGGCTGTCAAAGGGCATCTGCCGGACAAGGAGGCCGCGGCGGGCGGTGCAAAATGGGGTTTGTTCCGCGGGGCGATTGCGGCAGCGTGAGCTGTCGTTTTCCCGCCATGAGTGCTTCCGCCGTCACCACCGTCATCGACCGCAGTTCGTCCCGTCTCACTGCCCTGCTGGGCGAGTTGGTACGCTGCGACACGACCAACCCGCCCGGGCGCAACTACGACCCGATGACCCGTCTGCTGGTGGCGAAGCTGCAGGAAGCCGGGTTGACCGCAAAACGACTCATGCCGCCGCGAGCCGCGCAGCGGGCCGCGTTGCCGGCGGACCAGTGGGAGCATCCGCGCTACAATGTGCTGGGCAAATGGAAGGTACGCGGCGCCCGGCGCACGGTTCACTTCAACGCGCACTACGACGTCGTGCCGGTATCGGGCAAGTGGCGACACGAGGATCCCTTCAGCGGTGTGGTCGAGGGCGGCTGGATCCATGGGCGCGGCACCGCCGACATGAAGGGCTCCATGGCTTCGCTGTTGCTCGCCCTGCACGCGCTGCGTGAGGCGCGGATCGAACCGCGCGTCAATGTCGAGGTGTCCTTCACCGCCGACGAGGAAACGGACTCGGTGCTCGGCAGCGAGTGGCTCGTCCGGCACGCCCCCATCGCGCCCGACTATGCTGTCGTGATGGAAGGCGGCGAGGGCGCGAGCGTGTGCTGCGGCCACAACGGCGTCACCTGGCTGGAGGTGATGGTGCACGGCAAGGCGGCGCACGGTTCGCAGCCGCATCTCGGGGTCAACGCCCTGGAAAAAATGTCCGCGCTCATCCTCGGGCTCGACGACTACAAGCAGCGGCTCGCCACCCGCACCTTCACCGCGCCCGACGGGACGGTCATGCGGCCGACCGTGAATCTCGGCGGTGTCTTCACGCAGGGACCGGGCGGCAAGATCAACACCGTCCCGGCCGAAGGCCGCTTCAGCATCGACCGGCGCGTGCTTGCGATCGAGACCGCCGCCGGCGCCGAAAAGGAATTGCGCGCCGAGCTCAAGCGCGTGGCCGCGGCGATTCCCGGCTGCCGCATCACCATCAACAAGGTCTCGGAAAACCACCCCTGCTACAACGCGCCGGAGGGTCCGTTCTTCGCCGCGATGGCCGAGTGCGTGACGCGGGTGCGGCGGGCGCCGACGGTGTTCAGCGTGTCGACCGGCTTCAACGACATGCATTTTTTCTCCGCCAAGTGCGGCATCCCCACCCTCGGCTATGGTCCCGGCGGCAAGGACATCCATGCCATCGACGAGCGCGCCCGCGTGCGCGACCTGCTGAACACCGCGAAGATCTACGCGCGACTATTGACGACCTTCGAGGGGTGACCGTGCGGCGCGAAGCGCCGGCTCTTTCTCTTTAGTCATTATCTTTCTCTTTATCCCCACTGGTCGTATGGCGGCCGCATCCCGGACGACGGGGAGAAAGAGAAAGAATAACGATTGGCAGCCACGCCCTAACCCCACGCCTCGCTTGCGCCGGCGCCTTCGGTACTCCTTGTTCTGCGGGTCTTGTCCACGCCGCTGTTATACGAGTCCCATTGTCACACGCCCTTGTGCAACCACGCCCAGGGTGAGCCGCTGGAATATGCCGCGGCCGCCGAGCGCGCCGGGTTGAAGGGCATCATCTTCACCTGCCATTGCCCGCTGCCCGACTGGGTGAGCTCCACGGTGCGGATGTCGCCGCCCCAGTATGAGCACTACCATCGTCTCATCGACGAGGCCCGCCAACACTTCGCCGGCCGGGTCGATGTGCGGGCGGGCCTTGAGAGTGACTACTACCCCGGCGTCGAGCCCTGGCTCGAATCGCTCCATGTCCGCTTCCCGCTGCACCACGTGCTCGGCTCCGTGCACCCGCAGCTGAGCGAGTTTCGCGACCGGTTTCACACGGGCGATCCCTTCGCTTTTCAACAGGCCTACTTCGACCAACTGGCCGCGGCGGCCGAGAGCGGCTTGTTCGACACGCTGGCGCATCCCGATCTGGTCAAGAACATGCCCCCGCAGGCCTGGCACTGGCCGCGCATCGCCCCCTTCGTCGAACGTGCCCTCGACCGCATCGCCGCGACCGGCGTGGCGATGGAGCTCAACACCAGCGGGCTCTACAAGGCGTTGCCGGAAATGAATCCCGGCCGCGACATGCTTGCCCTCATGCAGGCGCGTGGCATCCCGGTCGTCATTGGCGCCGATGCCCACGTGCCGCAGCGGGTGGGCGACCGCTACCGCGAGGCCCTGCGCATCCTGCAGGAAATCGGCTACACCGAGGTCAGCTTTTTCCTCGAGCGGGAGCGACAAACCGTTGCCATCGCGGACGCGCTGGCCTCGCCGCTGGTGTAGCCGGACGGCTCCGGTCCCGTCCGGAAAAGCCTTATCGGGCTCATAATCGCCCGTTCAAACTGCCGCGGCTCGTCCCCCGGCGCTTCTGGTAGTGGCCCTGGTGACGATACCGTGGAGGCATGACCCGCAACTGCCTTGTCGGCTCGGTGGTTGGGCTGGCGCTCTGGACGCTGGCCGGGGCGACCCATCTGGTGGCGGAGGATGCCGATTGTCTCAAGTGCCACGCCGATCCGGAGGTGGCCCGGCGCGACGCGCCCGCGCTCGCGACTTTCCTGGTCGATGCGCAACAGGTGGCCGATTCCGCCCACGGCAGTTGGGAGTGCATCGATTGCCATGACGCCATCGACGCCGAGGCCAGTCCGCACCGCGCGGCCGAGGAGCGTACGCCGGTCGACTGTTTCAGTTGTCACGATCCGGTGGGCGAGTCGCACCGCTTTCATCCGCGGCTCGCGCTGGAGGAGCTTCCGGAGGGCGAGGACACCCGCTGCACCGCCTGCCACGGCGGACACGACACGGTCGCGGTCAAGGACACGGCGTTTGCCTTTCGGCGGAACAACCAAGTCACGGCCTGCGCCGCCTGCCACGAGGAGGAGTCCGCGCATTTTGCCCATTCGGCGCATGGCCGCGAACTCCTGCGCGGCACCGAGCAGGCGCCCGACTGCCTGAGTTGCCACCGTGAGCCCGACGGCTGGCGCAACGGCGACCACCTGGCCGAACGCAAACTGGCCGAAGTGAAGCAATGCGAGGCCTGCCACGTGCGCGATGAGGCGGTGGCGGGTCGCACCGTGCTCGGCGCGCGCTTCGTCGAATCGTTTTCCAAGAGCGTGCACGGCGCCCTGCTGCTGGAGGGACGCGAGGACACCGCGAGCTGCGTTGATTGCCATGGCGCGCACGAGATGAATCGCGCCACGATCGCGGACGCCCAGACGGCCAAGGTGCATGTGGCGGAGACCTGCACCAAGTGCCACGAGGAGATCGGCGCCGAGTTCGAGTCCAGTGTGCACGCCGCCGGCCTTGCGCGCGGCAACCTCGACTCGGCCACCTGCACCGATTGCCACGGCGAGCACGACATCACCGAGCACACCAACCCGCTCTCGCCGGTGCATGAGCGCAACGTCGCGCAGCAGGTATGCGCGAGCTGTCACAGCTCGGTGCGCCTCACCGCCAAGTACGGTCTCGCTTCGCACACCTTCGAAACCTTTGCCGACAGTTACCACGGCCTCGCCATGCGGGGCGGGGCGGTGGAGGTGGTGAACTGTGCGAGCTGCCACGCCGCCCATGCCATCAAGTCGCATCTGGATCCCACCTCGACCGTGCATCGCGACAACCTCCTGCAAACCTGCGGCGAGTGTCACCCCGGCGCCAACGCCCGCTTCGCGCAGGGGCGGGTGCATGTGCAGGCGACCGCGGCGGCCGATGCCAGCGACGGCGAGGTCGTGCTCTACTGGATCTCCACGCTCTATACGCTGCTCATCGTGGTGGTGGTCGGCGGCATGGTCGTGCATAATGGCCTCGATTTTGCGAAGAAACTGCGGCGCAAGCTCGCCATGCAGAAAGGTCTGCTGGCCGAGCCGCACGTCGCGCACCGCCTCTACCTGCGCATGACGGTGCACGAACGGCTGCAGCACGGCGCGCTGGTGCTGAGCTTTGTGCTGCTGGTCATCACCGGCTTCATGCTGCGCTTCCCGGAGGCGTGGTGGGTGGTGGCGATCCGCGGCCTGAGCGAGCACGCCTTCGAGTGGCGCAGCCTGCTGCACCGCGTGTCAGGCGTCGTGCTCATCGGCGCGGGCATCTGGCACATGAGCTACCTGCTGTTCACGGTGCCGGGGCGCGCGCTGCTGCGCGACCTGATGCCGCGGTGGCGCGACCTCACCGATCCGTGGAAAGTGCTGCGCTACAACCTCGGCCTCGCCCGCACCAAGCCGGCCTTCGGGCGCTTCAGCTACATCGAGAAGACGGAGTATTGGGCCATGGTCTGGGGCACGCTGCTCATGGCGCTTACCGGCGTCGTACTCTGGTTCGAGAATACCACCATGGGCCTCTTCACCAAGCTGGGTTACGACATCTCCCGGACCGTGCATTTCTACGAGGCCATCCTGGCCACGTTGGCCATCGTCGTGTGGCACTTCTACTTCGTGATCTTCAACCCCGACGTCTATCCGATGAACCTCGCCTGGCTCACCGGCCGCATGTCGGAGCGCGAGATGCTGGAGGAACATCCGGAGCAACTGAAGACGCTTAAACCCGACCTGGGCACGGATGTGGAGCGCGAGAAAAACGAACCGGAAGAACCGACTCCACCGGCGACCCCGTGACCCCGTGGGTCGGCTGTCTAACCGCTTTGCCCGCATATTCACACTGTGGGGCCGCCGCTTGTCGACGTGCCGCGGGCTGAGAGGCAGGTGCGGTCCCGCGGCCGCGGGAACAAGCGGCAACCATGCCAAAGACAGGCAAGCCCTACAGCGTGAAATATAACGGCTAAAGGCCGGTGCGCGGAATCCGCGCGACCGGCCTTCGACTTCGACCGTCCCGCCGCTACACTTTGGCGGCGGTGAGGGTGCGGCTCATGAGCGCGACCATGCTGGCCACGTCGGTGAGGTTGGCCGGCACGACGAGGGTGTTGCCCGCCTTGGCGAGGTTGCCGAACTCCTTCACGTATTGCTCGGCGACACGCAGATTGACGGCGTCGCGGCCACCGTCGGCGTTGATCGCGGAGGCGACTTTGCGCAGGCCCTCGGCGGTGGCTTCGGCGATGAGTTCGATTTCCTTGGCGCGGCCTTCGGCTTCATTGATCCGCTTTTGGCGCTCGGCGAGCGAGAGGTTGATGGCTTCCTGCTTCAGGCCCTCGGAGACGTTGATGCGGGCCTGGCGGTCGCCTTCAGACTGGGCCACGACGGCACGGCGTTCGCGCTCCGCGCGCATTTGCTTTTCGAGCGCATCGGTCACGGAGACCGGTGGCACGATGTCCTTGATTTCGTAGCGCAGGACCTTGAGGCCCCAGGGCTGGCTGGCCTTGTCGACCGCTTCGACGACCTGGGCGTTGATGACCTCGCGTTCCTCGAAGGTGCGGTCGAGTTCGATCTTGCCGATCTCGGAGCGGAGGGTGGTCTGCGCGAGCTGGACGGCGGCGAAATGGTAGTCATTGATGCCGTAGCTGGCGCCGCGGGCATCGACGACCTGGAGGAAAATCACGCCGTCGATTTCGACCGAGATGTTGTCTTTGGTGATGCAGGTCTGGCTCGGCACATCGATGGCTTCCTCCTTGAGCGAGTGGCGGTAGGCGATGCGGTCGATGAACGGCACGAGAATGTGCAGGCCGGCATCGAGCGTGAGGTGGTATTTGCCGAGGCGTTCGACGACGAACTGGGTGCGTTGCGGCACGACCACCGCGGTCTTGATGATGGCGACGAGAACGAAGATGGCGAAGCCGATGCCGAGAACCGAAAAGATGATGTTGGACATGGAGGAAGGAGAAGAGGGTTAGCGTTGGACGTGGAGAACCGAGCCGGCGCGGGCGGTGATGGTCACGCGGTCGCCGGGCGCGAGCGCGGAGGTGCTGCGAGCGTCCCATTCGACGCCGCGAAACTTCACGCGGCCGTTGAACTCGGGAGCGGCGAAGGGAGTCGCGGCCTCCGCCTCATGTTGGATGAAATCATCGTAGGCCGCGGTGTCGCCGTGGTTGGCGGTGTGGCCGGTGAACATGCGGCGGAAGTGCCGTCGCAGAAACACGATTTGACCGATGGTGAGCAGGGCGAAGACGACATACGGGATGCCGTTACCGGTGGGGAGGCCAACCCAGAGGAGGATGCCGGTCAGAAGCGACGAGGTGCCGAAGAAGATCACCACGAACGCGGGAGACACAAACTCCACGAGGCAGAGAACGATGCCAGCGACGATCCAGATAAGAGGGGTCATGGCGGTTGAATAGAACGGGTAGAAGATGCGACACGGCACCGGGTTGGAAAAGGAAAACCGCGTTACAACGGCCCCGGGTGTTTGGAAGTTTTGCGCGGGCGGCGCGGGTGATGCGGTGCGGCGACGGGAGGGGCGGCCGCATTTATTTTTTGCAGACCGCGCGGAGCTGGTGCCGAGTTGCGCGCGTGAATTCCGCCGCCGCCAAACTCTCCCTGCTGGGCCTCACCCGCGCCGAACTCGGCGCACTGATCGAGCAGTGGGGATTCAAGCCGGTGCACGCCGGCCGGATCTGGAGCCACCTCTACCTGCGCGGGCGCAGCGACTGGGAGGCGATCTATGGCCTGCCGTCGGCCTTGCGCGCGAGGCTCCATGCCGAGACCTCGGCGGAGCTGTTGCCCATCGCGCGGGAAACGCATTCCCGCGACGGTTTCACGCGCAAATACCTGCTGGGTCTGCCCGACGGCCACCGCATCGAAACGGTGCTGATGCGCTACTCGGGGCGCGTCACCGCGTGCATCAGTTCCCAGGTCGGCTGCGCCATGGGTTGCGTGTTCTGTGCCACCGGGCAGATGGGCTATACCCGGCACCTCACGACTTCCGAAATCGTCGCCCAGGCGCTGCATGTCGACCGGGTGCTGCGGGCCACCGCGCCGGAAGCGCCGGCGCTGGCCGAGACCGATCACGATTCGCCGCACCACCGCCACGAGCGCCTGCGCAACATCGTGCTCATGGGCATGGGCGAACCGCTGCACAACTACGATGCCGTCATCAGGGCCACCGAAATCCTCCGCGAGCCGGGCGGCCTCGCCCTTGGCGCCCGCAAGATCACGCTGAGCACCGTGGGCGTGGTGCCGGGCATCCTCCGCCTCGCCGAAGAACGCCAGCCCATTTACCTCGCCGTTTCTCTGCACGCCGCCACCCAGGAGCAGCGTGCGGCGATCGTGCCGGTCGCGCGCAAGTGGCCGCTCGACCAGCTCATGGACGCCTGCCGCACCTACGCGGCGACGATGCAGCGCCGCATCTTTTTCGAGTGGACGCTGATCGAAGGCGAAAACGACCGCCCCGAGGACGCGCACGCCGTCGGCCGTCTGTTGCGCGATGTGCCCGGCCAGGTGAACCTCATTCCGTTGAATCCAACCGCTGGATACGCCGGTGCGCCCAGCGACAATGCGGCGGCGAAACGCTTCCAGGCCATCCTGGCCGACTACGGTCTGCCCAGCACGGTGCGCCAGCGCCGCGGCATCGACATCGCCGCTGGCTGCGGCCAGCTGGCCTCGGCGGAGGGGTGAAGATGTCCGCCAGCGGAGAAGCGTTCGGATGAGAACGGCCGTTCTCCTCTGGTTTGGTCTTTCCACGAATCAGCACTAAAGGTGGACCGCGGCCGCCGGACGCGGTTTACTGTATCCATGGCCGCACGACTCTTCATCGCCATCCCGCTGCCCGAGGTGCATCGCGAGCTGCTGGGCCGCCTGCGCGAGGAAGGCTGGCGCGAGGGCTGGAACTGGACGCCGCGGGCGCAGTTGCATCTCACCCTGCGCTTCATCGGCGAGGTGACGGACGACCCGTTGATCGAACGCCTGGGCGATGAGCTGGAGGCGCAGGTGGCGCAGGTGGTGCAGCCCTTCGTGTTGCCGGTCGAGGGGGTGGGGGCGTTTCCGCCGCGCGGCACGCCGAAGGTGCTGTGGGTCGGCACCGGCAACGGTCATCCGCGGCTGTTTCAGCTGCGCCAGCGTATGGACGATCTGCTCCTGGCGCTCGGCCTGGAGGTCGACCTGCGCACCTTTCAACCGCACATCACCCTCGCGCGGCTGCGGGAGGAGGCGGCGCCGGAAGGCGTAAAACATTTCCTCAAGCAGCACCGCGGTTTTGAGGCCCCGCCCTTTCGGGTGCACGCCTTCGGCCTGTATGCGAGCGAGCTGCAGGCGAACGGCGCGGTGCACACGCTCGTGCGCGAATTTTCCCTGGGCGGCGGTTGAGCGGGCGGAGGCGATTCGCGCCGTGCTTTTGCCTTTTTGCGGGCACGCGCCGGCAAAAGTAGTGCATAAAATTGCATTGCTGCGTGCATTGAGGGCCGGTAACGATGGGGAAAGCCCCTTTGTTACCATGGTTTCCCGATTTTTGGTTCGGTGTCTTTCTTTTCTATTGGGCACGACATCGCTGGCAGCGGCTTCGTCGTACTACCGCTCCGCCCCGGATGATCCGGCGGCGGTGGTGTTTCGGCCGGGAGCCTTCGGCGCGGTGGGGGACGGCGTTGCCGACGACACCGCGGCGTTGCAGGCGGCGGTGAATGCCGTGCAGGAGCGGATGGTGCGCGGGGTGGTGTTGGTTGAGCAGGGACGTTATCGCCTGAGCGAGACCGTCTTCGTGTGGGCGGGTATCCGCCTCATCGGCTACGGTGCGGAGCGACCGGTGCTCGTGCTCGCAGCGGACACCCCGGGATTCACCGGTGATGGGAGCCGGTACCTGTTGCACTACACGTCGTATCGACCGGAGGCGGGTGGAGAGATTCGCGATGCCAACCCGGGCACGTTCTACAGCGGCTTGAGCAACATCGACCTCGAGATCGGTCGCGGCAATCCCGCGGCGGTGGGGGTGCGTTCGCATTGGGCCCAGCACGGTTTCATCGCGCATGCCTCGTTCCGTCTGGAGTCGGGCCGCGCGGCCGTCGAGGAAGTGGGCAACGCGATCAGCGACTGTGAATTCATCGGCGGCGACTATGGCCTGCTCACGCGCAAACCGTCGCCGAGCTGGCCCTTCGTGTTGCTCGATGCGCGCTTCCGCGGTCAGCGGGTGGCGGCGATTCGCACGGAAGAGGCGGGCATGACGATTGTGCGCGGGAGCTTTGCCGATGTGCCGACGGCGGTGTGGGTGAATCCGGAACGATCCGAGGAACTGTTCATCCAGGATTCGCGTTTTGAACGCATCGCCGGGCCGGCCGTGATCGTGAGCGAGGACGCCAACGCCCGCACGCAGGTGAACCTACAGAACGTCGCCTGCGCTGAGGTCCGCGTGTTGGTGCGACTGCGCGAAAGCGGGCGCGAATTCGGGGCGCCGGACGGAGCCGGGCACTACCTCGTGAAACGCTTCTCGCATGGTCTGCATCTTGCGGGAATCGGAGCGCGGCCGGAGATCAAATCAGGGTACACGGCGACTCCGATCGATGCCTTGCCGGCGCCGGTACCTAGCGACGTGCCGGCGGTGCCGGACGGGGCGACTTGGTTCAACGTGAAGAAGGCGGGTGCGAAGGGCGACGGGGCGACCGATGATACGGAGGCGATTCAGACAGCAATCGACACGCATCGCGTGGTATTTTTCCCCGCGGGCCGGTATCGGGTCAGCGACACGGTGCAGTTGCGGACCGACACGGTGCTGGTCGGTCTGAGTCCGATCACCACGCAGATCGCGTTGCGCGATCACGCGCCCGCGTTTTGGGGCGTGGGGGCGGATGCACGCGACCCGACGGAGCTGAGCGGATGGGAGGCGCGTTTTCCCATGGCGCATGGCACGGGGGCGCCGAAGGGACTGATCGAATCGGCGCGCGGCGGAGCGGCGATCGTGAGCGGGCTCGGTCTCGATCCGGGTGACAACGACCGGGCGGTGGCGCTGCTGTGGCGGGCGGGCGAGGACTCGCTGGTCGATGACGTGAAGTTTCTCGGCGGCCACGGCACCTACCTGCCCGACGGCACGACGGTGCCGGCCTACAACGAATCGCGCACGGCCGACGGCAATCCACGCCGCCGCTGGGATGCGCAGTATGCCAGCCTGTGGGTGACCGACGGCGGCGGCGGCACCTTCAACAACCTCTGGACCGCGAGTCCCTACGCGGCGGCGGGTATGATGGTATCGGATACACGCACCCCGGGCCGGGTCTACGCCATGTCGAGCGAGCACCATGTGCGCAACGAGGTCGTGGTGCGGCGGGCGGCCAACTGGGCGTTCTACGCGCTGCAGTTCGAGGAGGAGCGCCTGGAAGGACCGGAGACCCTGCCCCTGGAAATCACCGACAGCGAAAACCTGCTCTTCGTGAACACCTATGTCTATCGGGTGATGTCGACCTACGCGCCGCACCCGACCGGCATTCTGGTGGCGGGCTCGCGGGACGTACGTTTCCGCGGGGTGCATGCCTACAGTCCGAGCAAGTTCACCGCCGATGCGACGCTGCGGGATCGGGACACGGGGGCGGCAGTGTGGTCACGGGAGATTGCGTGGCTCGATGTCACCGGCGACGCCGTTGCGCCCGCTTCGTCCTCGCGGCGCATCACGAAGCTGGCCGCTGGCTTCAACAACATCGATGGGCTCGTTGCCGACGCGGCGGGCAACATCCTGTTTGTCGATGCGCGCTGGCAGCGCATCTGGCGTTGGGAGCCTGCGACCGGCAGGCTGCGGCTGTTGCGCGACGACCCGCTCGAGCCGGTGGCGCTGGCGGTCGCCCGCAACGGCGAGGTGCTGGTGGTGACGCGGGTGGGAACGGTGTATGCGTTTGATCCGGAGCGACCGGATCGACCGATCACGCCGATCGAGCCGCAGGCCGCCGCGCCGCGGCCCGGCGTGACCGCGTGGGTGCCGACCTCGCGCTGGCGCGATGGGCACGACTTCCTCGCTCGGACAATGGTGGCGGCGCCGTGGCACCACGTTTCGCCGGACGGCTCGATCTTCATTCCGACTGAGGACGAGTTTCTCAAAGTCGGGAGTTTCCGATCCTACTATTCGACGATCGACCTCATCCGCTGTTACAACCTGGCGCCGGTGTCACCGGGTCGGCCGATGGTGGTGGGTGATGAATTCGGCCAACGAACCTTCCTCTTCGGCACGGCCGACGAAGCCGGGGTCCTGAGCGCCCCGCGTCTCCTGGCAGAAGAAGGCGAAGCGAGCGCTATCACCGGACCGGACGGCAACCTCTACGTGGCCGCGGGCGAGATCTTCATCTACGCGCCCGACGGCCAGGAACTCGGACGCATCGCGCTCCCGACCCGTCCGACCAGCCTCGCCTTCGGCGGCCCGGACGGCCGCACCCTCTACGTCGGCGCCCGCGACGGATTGTATCGGGTGGAATAATTCCGACGGGTTTTTTGTTGGGGCGGGAGACTCCGGTAGGTCATGCAGGGTTGTGCACGTGATGAGACTGAGCCGAACGACCGTAGATGCCGCCGGGGACGTTGGCGTCCCCCGGGAGGGCGATGGCGGAGGGTCGGGAGCATGATTCCGACGCATCGACGGATTGAATACGCCTCCGGCTACCTGGCGCTGGGGATGGTGCGGGAGGCGGCGGCGGAGTTGCGGGCGGTCGAGCGCGCCGATGCCGGCAGGGCGGAGGTGTTGTTGCTGTGGATCGCGTTGTATCACGAGACCAAGCAGTGGCCACGGTTGGTGACGGTGGCGAAGAGGTTGGCGCGGCTGAATCCATCGGCGGATCAAGGTTGGATCTCCTGGGCCTACGCGTTGCGCGAGTTGGAGCGCGTGGAGGAGGCACAGACGGTGTTGCGGGAGGCGGAGCCGCTGCTCGCGGAGCCCTGTGCGGTGCTGCACTACAACCTGGCCTGTTACGCCTGTCTGCTCGGTGATCGCGAGGAGGCGCGGCGGCGGTTTCTCCGGGCGACGGAGTTGGACGCAAGTTTCCGCGAAAGTGCGAGGGATGATCCGGATCTCGCGGCGATGCGCGAGGAGCTGGGGTGAAGGATGGTTGGCGGGCCTTGACTGGGCTGTGAAACAGGTTTCACGTTGTGAGGATGAAGACGATTTCCGTTCGGGATCTGCGGCAGAAATGGCCGGTGGTGGAGCGGGGACTCAAAGTGTCGGGTGAGATGCTGATCACGCGGGGGTCGAAGCCGGTGGCGCGTTTGTTGCCCTTGGAGGATGATGCGCTTGAGGCGCGTCCGCGTTTCGATCCCGCTGCCCACGCCAAGTGGATGAGGCAAACGTGGGGTAAGAAAGGCAGCTCGCCGTGGATCGACGCGGCGTTGGCGGATGACCGGGACAATGGCTGACGCGGTCTACATCGATACCAGTTGCCTGCTGAAGCTGTTGTTTCCGGAGCCGGAGTCGGCGGCAGTGGCGCAACGGATCGCCGGTGAGGCGACGGTGGTGGTTTCCAGTCTCACGCGAGTCGAGGCCGAGCAGCAGATCGCCTCACGGCGGGCGGGGGGAAAATTGACGGCGGCACGGGAGCGCAAGGTGCGGGGGGCTTTGGCTGATCTGTTGACGATGGCGCCGTTTCAGTCCGAGCGGTTGAGCGGAGTGGTGTGGGATGTGGCCCTGGCCCAGGTGCTCAGGGTCAAGGAACCGTGCCGAACCCTCGACCGGCTGCACTTGGCGGCGATGGAGGGGTTGGGTTTGAAGCGCTTGTTAACCCACGACGTGCGGCAAGCGGCGGCGGCAGCGGAATTGGGTATCGAATTGGTGGCGTTCTGAAGCGCGACGGAAACCACCGTTCGCTACCTCACCCCGCGGCGGAAGCAGCCTGTGTCCGACCAGCCAACAGGCAGAGTGAATGAACCAGCGCGCCGGCACCGCGGGCTGGGTCCCGCCTCGTGCCGATTCCTTCGATCGTGAGCGTGGCGAGTTCGGCGGCGGCGGTGGGCTGGCCGAGTTCGGCCGCGCGCTCGATCAGGGCAAAACCTTTGGACCGCTCCCTCCGGCCGGAACCGCGATAGGCGTGCCAGCGGCCGCGAACCAGCAGCATCTCAGGATCGTCGGGATAGTGTTTCTCGGCGTCCTTGAGGGCGCGTTTGATGGTGGGAGTCGGGCGCCCTTCGCCCAGTACCACGTGGAAGAGCAGAAAATGGAGAAGTGCGCGTTGGGCGGCTGGGTCGCCAGCCTTCTCGAGTCGTCGGAGGGCGGCGATCGAGTCGGGATCTCCATGTAATGCGGCGCGGTGGTAGAGTTCGATCGCCTTGGAGAGGTCGGGTGGACGCGAGGCCGTACCTTTTTCGTAGTCGGACGCGAGCCAGCCCAGGGTCTGGGGGCGTCCGATGCCGGCCAGGCGGATGCTCCAGGTTTCGGCTTTTTCCAGGTCTTGGGCGACTCCGATGCCCCGGCGGTAGATGTCGGCCAGCGTGAGGTATTCGCCGTAGCGGGCCTTCACGTGCGGACGAGGATCCTTTTGGTACTCGGCCTCGATGAGGGCGAATGCCTCGGCGTACTTTTCCCGGTCGAAGAGCAGCTCCAGCCTTAGGTCGAGCAGGTCGTCCTGTTTCTCGGTGGGCGTGTGGCACGTGGGCGGATCGTCGGGCAACTCGGAAGGCAGTCGTGGAACCTTCACTCCGTCGTCAGCCCGGACGACGTTGGAGAATGGCAGGGCCGCCAGGAGAAAGAGGCTAAGGATGGTTGGACGGCGCAAGGGGCGGCGGGCGTTCATCATGCAAAAGGCGGAAGAAGGAGGACGGGGCCGAGAAGAACGACTCAGGTTGATCGGCGTCGGGCACGCACGGCGTCGGCGAGGTTGCTGAGGACGGGGAGGGTGTGCTCCCAGGCGAGGCAGGCGTCGGTGATGCTGCGGCCGTAAACGAGGGGCTGGGCGTCGTGAGGCTGGTTGCCGCCGAGGAGGTGACTTTCCAACATGACGGCCGCGAGGGCGCGGTCGCCGGCGGCGACGCGGGCGGCGAGGGCGGCGGCGACGGCGGGTTGGCGGGCGGGGTCCTTGCCGCTGTTGGCGTGGCTGCAATCGACCATCAGGTGCGGCGGCAGGCCGTGACGGACGAGCAGGGCGGTGGCTGCGGCAACATGTTCGGCGTCGTGGTTGGGCCCGGCGGTGCCGCCGCGCAGCACGAGGTGGGTGTCGGCATTGCCGGCCGTACCCAGGACGGCCGGGGCGCCCTCCGCCGTGAGGGAGGGAAACCAGTGCGGCTGCGCGGCGGAGCGGATGGCGTCGACCGCGACCTGCAGGTTGCCGTCGGTGCGATTCTTGAAACCGACCGGCATGGAAAGGCCGGAGGCGAGCTCGCGGTGGATCTGGCTTTCGACGGTGCGGGCGCCGATGGCCGCCCAGCTGACGGCGTCGGCGTAGTATTGACCGAGCGTAGTATCGAGAAACTCGGTGGCGATGGGCAGGCCGAGGGCGGCGATGTCGACGAGCAGGCGGCGGGCCAGACGCAGGCCGTGGTTGATCCGATAGGAACCGTCGCGATCGGGATCATTGATGAGACCTTTCCAGCCGACCACCGTGCGGGGCTTTTCGAAGTAGACGCGCATGACGATGAGGAGCGCGTCGGCATGGCGTTCGGCGGCCGTACGGAGGTTGGCGGCGTAATCCAGGGCGGCGGCCGGGTCGTGGATCGAGCAGGGGCCGGCGATGACGAGCAGGCGATCGTCGGCGCCGCGCATGATGGCGGCGATGTCGCGGCGCGCCTGGTTGATGTGGTCGGTGGCGGCCTCCGGCAGCGGGAGGTCCTCGGCGAGGACGCCGGGCGCGATGAGCGGCTTGGTGGCGCGGATGCGGAGATCGGCGGTTCTGGACATGGGAATCGCCGGATTCGGAAGGCGGACGGGGCAGATTTAAACGCTGAATTCCGCGGGCGACCGAAAAGTCGTCCGCGAGCAGCGGTGGGCGGCGGCGAGTTCCGTCGCCAGCCTAGGAGTCGTTGCGACGGCGCTGGCGTCGACGCCGCCGCTCCCGTTCCGAGGGCCATTGCAGCTCCCGCGGATACTGGATGCGACGGATGCGCCAAACGGTAAAGGCCATGGCGAGGGCGATGGCCAATGCGATCGCCCCGACAGTGAGGAGCAAGTCATTCACTGGATGCGTGGGTCGGTGTCGAGCGGAGTGGAGGCTAAGGGTGGACGGCCAGCGGCCCGATGAGGGCCGGAGATGAGAGCAACTGCAACCAATATTGGTGAATGGGATGAGGTAAAGACCCTAGTTTATAATCTTTCTAATAGCCTTAATAAAGCAGGCGGGGGCGTGTGCCGATGGGAAGGGGATGGCCTACCCCGACCTCCGCGAGTCCTCCCTCCCGGCAGCCCATCCCGTCGCGAGCGGCGAAGGGGCGGGGCGTGGCTTGGAACCGGGGCAGGTGTGGCACGGGCGCTACCGGATCGAGCGCGAACTGCCGGGCTCGGGGGGCGGGCGCGTGTTTGCCGGCGTGCGGGAGCCCGATGGCGTCCTGGTGCATGTGCGCCGGTTGCCGGCTTCGGCGGATTCGGATGCGCGACGGGCGGTCTGGCGGGCGCTGAGCGATCCGCCGCTACCGGGAGGGCCGGTGCTGCTCGAGTCCGTGGCGGAGGATGACGGCCGGGTGGAGGTGTGGCAGCCGGTGGACGGCCCGACCCTGGAGGAGCGGCTCGCGACGGCCAAGCTGGTTACCGAGGAGGTGGCGGAGTTGGTGCGGCCGTTGGCGCAGGCTTTGAGTGCCTTGCATGAGCGTGGACTGGTTTACCTGCAGCTGAGCGCGGAGCGGGTCGTGCTGGCCGATTCGCATCTGGGTGATGCGCGGCTGACGCGGATCGAGCTTTCCACTCCGGTGGCGGAGAATGGCGGTCTGGTGCCGGTGCCGACGGAGGTCACCCGCATCCCGCCGGAGGGGCTGGGGCTTTATCGCTTGAAGGGCGACGAAGGGCTCAAGGCCTGGGATTGGTGGACCCTGGGCCGCCTCATTCAGGAACTCTGGCTGGGGCGCACGGTGATGGCCCATGCGCTGGGTCGCGATCTGCCGCGTACCAATGACTTCGTGCGTCGCCAGGCCGAGCAGATGCTCAAGGAGGAGAACGCCAAGGATCCGCGGGCGGGCGGGGTCGAGCACATGACGGATCTACCGGTGCAGGTGCGCACGCTGTTGCGCGGTTTGCTCACCTCGGTGCGGGATGCCCGTTGGGGAGCGCGGGAAGTGAACGCCTGGCTGGAGGGCGAAATCGCTTTCGAACGCTACGACCTGCCGCGTGCGACCGTGTTGATCAAGTTCCACGGCGACCAGCTCACTGCCGCCGACGCGGCGCGGCGTCTGCTGTCCCCTGAGCATTGGCGGGAGGGCGTGGCGATGTGGACCGCGGCGACGCCGCCCCCGGGTTCCTTGCTCGATGTATTGGCCAGGACCCGCACTTCCCTGCACCACGAACGCGAGTGGCTGGATGAGGTGCGCGAGGCGGAGCGATCGGCGGCTTTCCGCTCCTTGCCCGATGAGATACGGGTGGAGATTCTGAGTGCCCTCGCCTGGGCCGGGATGGCCGGGGCGGGCACCCGTTTTCGCTGGCGGGGGCGCGAAGTCGACGCCGACCTGGCGGCCTCGATGCTGGCCGAAACGGGTGGCCTCGAGCGGCTGAAGGCCCTGTTGTCGCGCGCGGTCGTGACGCTGGTGAAGCGGGTGGACGCGAACACCGCGTGGCTGCTCGACACGTGGTCCCGTCAGGTCGACGAAGTACTGGCGCTGGCGGCGAAGCACCGGTGGGTGAAGCCGGACGACGAGACGAAGGCCCGTCTGATCACCCTCGCCCTCACCGATGTCGCGGAACTCGACCGCCGTTTCGCGGCGGCGCGGGTGAAATACAAGATGGCCACCGACGAGGACGTGCAGGCGCTGTTCGGTTCATTGAATCCGACGACGCCGATGCTGGCGATGCTGGCGTTGAGTTTTGAAAACGTGGAGTCCTGCGGTTACCTTACGCTCGAGGATTGGCGGGCGCACGAGTTGGAGCGCCTGCGCGCCAAAGGCGAGCGTCTGGTCGATGCGCTGGTGCTGGTTGAACTCATGCAACTCCTGCGCCGCGGTCTGCCGGTCTTCGCCCCGCGCTGGGTGTGGGGTCTCGGTCTGGGCTTCGTGCTCGGGCTGACCGCACTCTTCTGGCCCGGATGGGACGGCATCAAAACGATCCTCGGCCTGGCCGCCGGCTTGTTGATCGTGCGTCGGCTGATGCGCTCCGTCGTGCGAACGGCTTCCGGCATGGAAGCGGGCGAGCGGTGGTCCTGGGAGGCAGCATGGCACGCGAGTGCCAAGGCGGCCCGCGCCGCCTTGGACGGAGGTTCGTTGATGCCGGCGCCGCGACTGCGAACCCTGTTATCGCGCGTCAACCAGGAGCGGGCGAAACTCGGGGGCACGCCGCCGCCCGAGCCGGTCGTGGCCCGATCGGTCGACGAGCGGATCCGATTGGTGGCGTGGGGCGGCTGGATCGCGGTGGTCCTCGTGATGGCCGGCATTTCCTGGCAAACCACGCGCCCGGAGTGGAGCGTGGCTTGGGCCGGGATGGAGTGGCGCCGGGAGATTGACGGCCTGCTGGTGCGGCTCGGTCTCATGGATGAGCCGGTGCGGGAGGTCGAAGTCGTGAAGGTCGCCTGGCCCCACCACCAGAATGTCGAGGCCCGGGGTGTCACCTATGAGAAACGCGACGTGCCCACGCCCGCGCAGCGCGCCAAGGCGGAGGCGTTTCTGGCCGAGGTGCAGCGGCTTTATCTGCCCGAGACCTTGCGGGGCATCGTGGCGATCGATGTCTCGCCGGAAGGCGTGGGCGGCGCGAAACTCATCCTCATCGACGTGGCCGCCGGGAAGCTCTTCAATGGTCTCATCTACGAGATGGCCTATGTTCCTCTCCGCGGCACCTGGATGAAGATGGCCGACGCGGACGTCGTCTTCCTCGACCGTCCGTAGTGAGATTGGCAATACGGCCCGCGTCCTTACCCGTCACGGCGGAGGACTGGGCCGCAGCCGCCCTCAGAAGCCGAGGTGGGCGCGGGCGGCGGTGACGAGGTCGTCGTCGGGGAGGGCGTCGAGCGCAGGCGACTCGGCGTCGATGCGGGAGGCGCGGTCGGCCAGCGTGAGGGTGGCGAGGGCGGCGGCAGTGCCGGATTCCGGCGCGGCCAGCGTGGCGGGCAGGGGCGCGAGTTGCCCGCGCGGCAGCACGCCCTTGTCGGCGAGGAAGTGGGACAACGAGGCGCCGAGAGTGTCGATCCAGGCAGTGGGACGGGCGGGCGGAGAATAGGCGAGACCGTCGGTTTCCTTCCATTCGAAGAAATGGCGAAGCTGCTGGTGCAGCTTGGCGAGCTCGGGGTCGGCGGTGGCCGGGGTCCACTGGGTCTCGAAGGTCTTGCGCTCGCGGAAGCCCTTGATCTCCCAAAGGCGCAGCTGGAGCTGGAAGTCGCCGTCGCGCTCGCGCAGGGCGCCGGTGACGACGTAGTCGACCGGGGCGCCGTTGGTGTCGACGAGTTGGCGGATGTTGTCGGCTGTCCAGTCGGTGGGGAACAGGGCGTAGTGCGCCTGTTCCTTCAGGCCGACGGCGGCCAGCGTGGTGTATTGACGGGAGAAATACAGGGTTTCGGCAAGCCACAGCGGAAATCCGCGGGTGAAGCGGCCGAGGCTGTCCTCGGGGCGCTGGGAGCGGGCTTCGAAATCCTCCAGCCCGGGCACGGCGAGCTGGCCAAAGGCGACGCGCTTGAGGGCGCCTTCCTTGGCTGGCAGCACGCCAGGCAGGTCCTCGAGGCCGTAGGACCAGATGGGTTTGCTGATCGAGACCAGATTGATGGTCGCGCCCGTTCCGCCGGGACCGGCCGGGACCGCGGCGCCGCGACGGCGGGCGTCCATGAGTTCGCCGATGGCGTTGGAGAAACCCCACAGGCGCTCCTCGAGCTCGGGCTTCTGCAGGGCGAAGAGCAGGTCGAGCACGTGCTGGGCGGACTCCGGGTCGCGTTGGGCGAGGTAGGCCTGCAGGAGGTTGATGCCGGTGGCGGGGCCGTGGCGTTCGGCGTCGTAGCGGGGAGCGATGAGTTCGATGATGGTGGCGATGTTGCCGGTGGCGCCGAGATCGCCGGAGATGCGCACGAGCACGTCGGGCCGGTCGCCGGCGGGCGAAGCGAGGATCTCCTCGTAGATCGCCTTGGCGCCGTCGAGGTTGCGCACCTCGAGCTGTTCGAGGGCGGTGGCGAGACGGGGGCCGACTGGACCGATGTCGGCAGCGGGCGCGGCGGCGGGCTCCGTCGCCGGAGCGGACGGCGTCGGCACTGAGGCGGAGGGAACGGAGGCGGCAGGTTTGGCGGATTTGCCGAGCAGGCGGTCGAAGAAACCCATGGCCGTGGTTTGAAACGGCCGCATCCGCGCGGGGCGAATGCAAAGTGAGTCCGGGAGCTTTTCCCGGCTGCGGCGAGGTCGTTTCCCGGCCTGAAGCCGGCGGGTTCGCGTAGGGTCAGGGAAACGTGCCGCCGGTGTGCCGGCGGGCATGTTACCAGCTGCAAACCAAAAGGATGCTGTTACACCCCGACCGTCTCTGGCATAGTGGCCAGGGATGGGACCGGTGGAACAGCTTCCCTTCCGCCCTCCCTTCGTTCCCTGCTTCGACTCGTTCCGCCATGCCTACCCCAGATGCGTCGCCGGTCCGGCTACCCGCCGGTCCGCTCAACCTGAACAACCGTCGCGCCGAGGGCGCGCTTCGGTCCTGGCGACAACAAAAATCAGCGCGGGAGGCCCCTCTGCCGCCACCGGACCTGCTCATCGAGGACGCCGAGGCGCGCGCCCTGTTGGACGCGGTGCAGGGGAACATTCTTCGGCCGCACGGCCGTGATTACGTGCGTCTCCTGTTTTTCTCCTTCCAAGGCACGCCGACGCAGTGGCGCGACTATCTGTGCGCGGCCCGGCAAAAGGTCACCAGTGCCTATCAACAGTGGCTGGATGCGCGCCGGGTCAGGAGCGGCGGCGACGCCAACGCACCCTTTGCGATTCTGGCGCTCGCCAAGGACGGCGTCATCCTGGCGGGCAGTTCGCCGCCGATCGGGTGGAGCAGCCATCCGGATTTCGAAATCGGGATGTGGAAGCGACGCGGCTTCCTCGGCGACATGGACGAAGCCTCCGATGATCTTCCGTGGGCGGAGGAGATCTTTGACCCGAACCGCCATACCTTGCACGGAATGTGGCTGCTGGCGCGCAACCGCCTCGAGGCATCGGCGCCCGGGGCAGGCGACGGGCTGAACGACCTGGAGCGGGAAATCCGCAGCCTCGGCGGGTCCTTGCTGAGCTTCAAGCCGCCGCAGGATGGCGTGGGTCTGCGCGATGCCGCCAAACAGGGCCTCGAGCCCTTCGGCTTCAGGGACGGGGTGAGCATGCCGTCGTTCTTCAATCAGGAGGGCGTCCGCGGCGACCTGGTCAACCTGCCGCTGACGAACGTGTTGTTCGATGGTCCGGGAGCGCACCTCGGGGGCTCCTTTCTGGTCTATCGCAAACTGCGCCAGGACGTGGCGCGCTTCCGCGCAGCCGAGGACGAAATCCGTGCCCATCTCCACGCGGGCGGCCTCGACGAACAGGATCCCGGCCGGTTGCTCATCGGACGGTATCGTGACGGTCGCCCGCTCACCGGACCCGGGGCGTCGCATGCGCCCTCCGGGGATTCATCGCACAACGCGTTCGATTTCCAAATCGATGCCGACGGAACGGCCTGTCCCTTCCATGCGCACATTCGCAAATCGAACCCGCGCACGGCCGGCCCGCTCCGCCAAAACCAGTTTGTCCGTCGCGGCGCCGTCTTCGGCGTGAACGCGCCGCGGTGGGACGGCCACACGCCCCTGCCGGAGCGGGACGTGGGCCTGTTGTTCATGGCCTGCATGAGCGATATCAACAAGCAGTTCGTCACCATGCAGGCCAACTGGCACTCCTCGCCGACGTTTCCGGCGCCAGGGGACGGTTTGCCCGAGCCCCTGAGCTGGGGTACGGGTGGGAAAGCCGAGTGGAAATGGCACGCGGGTCTCGGCAACCGGTGTGTGGCGGCGGCGGCGCTGCGCCAGCTCGTGACGCCGCTCGGCGGCGCCTACTTCATGATCCCGTCGTTGGCTTGGCTCGAGAACCCGCCGCCGGCGCCGCCGCCGGAGCGCACCGGTTGAACCGCTGCTCACCAAACCCCGCGCCCGCTCGCCGTGAACACCCTGCAACACCTCGCCTATCACGTGGCAGCCCGGCAGGACTTTCTGTGGTTCCTGGTGATGTTGTCGGGCGTGCTCTTCGTCGCGATCGGCTGGCGCCGGGGGACGCGTCGGGAAAACGCGGCCGTGGCGGCCGGGGTGGCGGGGGTGGTCGCGCTGGCGGGCATCGCGTGGGGGGCGTTTCTCTGGCCGTCGCGGCCCCAGTCCGAATTCGACGTGCCGCATCGTTGGGCCGACCTCGCGGCCGGTTTTGCGCTGGCGGGCACGATCACGGCCTGGGCCGGGCTTGGGCTGCGGTCGAGCTGGCCGCGCGCGGAGGTCGTGGCGGGCGTATTTGCCGCCGCGGTTGCGGCAGGACGGATGGTGTTTCCGGAAGCGGGCATGGTCATGCTCGCGGTGGCGGTGCTCGGGGCGGCGATCGTGGCGGTGCGCGGGGGGAGCGGCCTGCCCGCCGTCGAGGCGGGGGTCATGGTGGCTGCGTTTTGGCTGTCGCCGCCCGGGGTGGTGGCGTGGTGGCTCGACACGCCGCTGCGGGCGGTCGACCTGGCGGCGCTCACCCCGGTGGGGGCGCTGATCATGCTCGCGGCGATCCTGCTGCCGACTGCGCGCCTGGTGCGGGCGGACTGGGTGCGGCAGCCGGCCGGTCAACGGGTGCGGGTTGCGCGGCGTTTGCGCGTTTTCGCCGCGGCGATGTTGTCGTGGCTCCTGTTGGGGGTGCTGCTGGCCACGGTCGCCGGACGGTCCGCGCGGCGCCTGTTTGAAAAGGCGGCGACGGATCGGCTGCGCGCCTATGCCGACACCTTTCCTACGGAGGAACTGGCGGCCGCGCTCGCCGCCGACTGGGTGCCGAACGGGCTGCGCGCCTACCGGCAGCAGTCGGGTCAGCTCACCCCTTACGGCATCGCCGAGCCCTTCAAGTCGCTCGACGCCACGATGAAACACCTGCTGGAGCTGTGGAATCGCAACCGCGACTTCTCGATGATCGAGATCTCGGTGCTGCGTGACGGACGGGAGTGGATCGTGGTGCTGCCCGGTGTGCATGAGGATTATCGCGGGGTCGTGACCGTTGCCCGGGACGAGACGGTGGCGGCGCGCGCCCATTGGGAGGCCGGTGGAGCCTGGGTGGAAGGACCGGTGCGCCTCTCCGTCGGGGAGGCGGTGCTGGTGCGCGCGCCGCTGCGGGATGGTGCCGGCGACACCCTGGCCTGGTTGCAGGCCAGTTATCTGGTGGGCGATTGGGCGCGCGTGCAGGCCCAGGCGCGGCTGCAGGCCTTTGGGCTGCTCACGGCTGGAGCGCTGGTGGGGCTGCTCCTGCTGGTGCGTCGTCTGCGCGAGGAGGAACGGGAAGATGCCCTCCGGGAAGCCGAGCGGGAGCGCGCGGCCAATCGCCTCAAGTCGGCCTTCCTGGCCAACGTCAGCCACGAACTGCGCACGCCCGTGCAGAGCCTGACCGGCTACACCGAACTGCTGCTGCGCGACGAGTTGAGCGAGACGGCCCGCGCCCGCGTTGAAGCCCTGCAGCGTAACGGCGAGCTGATGGCCCGTCTGATCAATGATCTCATCGACATCGGCGCGCTCGATTCCGGGGCGTTCCGCTTCATCGAGAAACCGGCGCAACCGGCGGTGCTCGTGATCCACGCCGTCGAAAGCCTGCGGCCGCGCGCCGAGGCCAAGGGCCTGGAACTGACCTGCAGCGTGGAAAAGGGCGTGCCCGGCTGGGTACGGATGGATCCGGAGCGCTGCCGTCAGGTGGTGATCAACCTCGTGGGCAACGCGGTCAAATACACCGAGCGCGGCCGGGTGGAGGTGCGGGTGGCCGCCCGGCCGGCGGAGGGGGAGGGGCGCACGATCATCGCGATCACCGTCTGCGATACCGGCCCGGGCATTCCGCTCGAGCAACAGGCCGGTATTTTTGATCCGTTTTCGCGGCTCGATCGCACGGCGACGGTCGAAGGGGTCGGGCTCGGACTCGCCCTTTCCCGGCGGCTGGCGCGGCACATGGGCGGCGACATCACCGTGGAAAGCGAGCCGGGGGCGGGATCGGCCTTCACCGCGGAACTGGCGGTCGAGCCGGGTGAAGCCCCCGCGGTTGCGACCGCCGCCGCCAGTGGGCTGCGGGGCAAGCGGATCCTGGTGGTCGACGACAACCCGCTGGTGCGCGACCTGTTCGTGCAGGGCCTGCGGCTGCAGGGAGCGGATTGCGCCGAAGCCAGCGATGGCGAGGAGGCGCTGCGGCGGCTGGGCGAGGCGTCGTTCGACGGCATGGTGCTGGATCTGGCGATGCCGGGGCTCGAGGGCTGGGACGTCGCCCGACGCGTGCGGGAGCAGGGTCAGGCCCTGCGCATCGTCGGGGTGAGTGCTCATGCCGGCGGTGCGGAGCGTGAACGTGCGCTGCGCGTGGGCATGGATGAGTTTTTGACCAAGCCGGTGGACCTGGCGCGGCTGGCCCGGGCCTTTGCCGAGGACGGGGTAAGCGTCTCGGCCGATGCGGTCTGGCGACAACGCATGACCGAGTGGGAGGCCTATTATCGCGCGGAGCTGCCGGAACGACTGGCCGAGCTGGAGGCGGCGGTCGAGCGCGAGCGATGGGAGGACCTGTTCAAGGTCGCGCACCGCCTGCGCAACAGCGCCATGGTCGTGCGGGACGAGGCGGTCTTCAACGCCTGCGGCGAACTGCAGGCCTCCGCAGGCGCAGGTGACGCGCCCGTTGCGCGGCGGGCGCTGGAGCACTGCCGCGCCGCCATCACGCCATGGCTGGCCGGCTGCGAACCCGCGCCGCCACCCCAGGACTCGCGCCGGACCTCCGGCAACAACCCAGAACAAATCGAGAACCCAACCTCCACATGAGCACGCACTACGACTTCGCTCGGAAGGCCGAACGCATCCTTCTGGTCGAGCTTTCTCATCGGGGCGCCATCCGCCCCCTGCACATCGTCGACCCCGCCAACGGCAGCGACGCCTTGAAGGTGCCCGCCAAAACGGTCGCGGCCAACCGCCCGACGAACTTCGTCGTCCGCGCGGCGGTCCACCCCTCCGATCCCACCCTCAACAGTCGCGGCCTGCTCGCGCTCGAGTACGCGGGCTGGCGCCCCGGACAAAACAATTATCGCTCGGTCTCGCTCCAGACCGTGCTCAACGGCACCTGGGTTTTCGGCGAAGGCGCCGACCAGGAGTATGTCATGAGCGGACCAATGCCCGCGGCCGTTCCGCTGGATCATGTGAATTACCGCTTCGAGCGCCAAGGCGCCGACAAGGCCGAACTCTCGTGGTGGAGCGACGCCCTGGGCTCGCACGAGCGTGGTTCGGTCACCCTGTCCGAGAACCTGCAGTATGCCTATGTCGCGCTGCGGCTGCACGGCGCCAACGAGGGGGAGGTGGAGTTCGCCACCGAGACCTTCGGCGACGGCATGTCGCGCCGATTCATCAGCGCACCCGCGGTCGAGCCGGCCGACTGACCGGGACCGAACCGATCCCGCCCGCGGGGTGCACGCGAAACCGCTTCATCCGGAATCGGTGGGCCCCGGCGGGAGACCGGCTGTCCTGGGACAATTTCCCGGTTCCCTTTCCCGGTCTCCTGCGCCAGACCGGTGCGACCCTGGTATGATCTCGCCATGATAAAGCCCGCGACGGTCGTGTTGATCGAGGACCATGCCATGGTGCGGCAGCTCATGGCGCAGCTGGTTCGCGACGAGTTGAAGCTCGAACTGGCGGCTGACTGCACGACCGTGGCCGAAGGCAGTGCGGCGGTCCTGCGGCACCGGCCCGACCTGGTGGTGATCGACTGGATGCTGCCCGATGGCCGCGGCTTCGAGGTTCTGCGGGCCACCGGCCAGAAGCTGCCGCGCACCCGCTGGCTGTTTGTTTCCTCCAATGAACAGGGCCACCTCGTGCGCGAAGCCGTGCGGCTCGGCGTGCAGGGTTTCGTGATGAAACGCTCCGACCTCTCGATCCTGCGCACCGCGATCACGCGCGTGCTGGCCGGTGAGACCTACTACTGCGCCACCAGCTCCGCCTTGTTGGTCGGCAACCTCGTCAGCGAAGGGCAGGCGTCGGCGGCCAATCTATCGCCGCGTGAGCAGGTGGTCCTGCGAGGGTTTGCCAGCGGGGAGAACCCGAAGGCCCTGGCCGAACGCATCGGCGTGAGCGCAAAGACGGTGCAGAACGTCTTGTCGTCGATCAAAGACAAGCTGGGCCTCTACGAACCGGCGCAGCTGGTGCACTACGCGATCAAGCACGGCTACATCGAGGCGCCGTGAGACTGCCCCACCGCGCGCGTTCCAATCTCCGCTGGCACCGTCCGAATCCTTTTCCTGACTCTTGTCGGGGCCGGCCAGCTCCCGGAGAAAAGCTGCGACATTACGAAAACACCGCCCAAAACCGCGGCGTGTGGCCAGACACGCTGCGGGGCGCGGGGCGATTTTGAGTCGAAATCGGATCCCGCGGTTTGATAGGGCATGCCACCGCCGATCAAGTGGGCCACGGCCGGTGCGAACCGGTCGTCATATCGGGGAAGCGATGATGCCGCGAATATCGGGGACGATGGTCGTCGGCAAAAATCACCTCCCGAGCCACTGACTCGGAGCAGATGCACCTCACGGTAATCCAGAATGTGTGGAGCAAATGTCGCATGATTGCGGGGCCTTTGACTGCAAGGATCCTGCCAAGTTCAATCAATTTACGGTGTGGCGGGCCGAGGCCGTCGGTGACGGACGTGTCTGGTAAGAAAGAGGACCCGCGATTGGGGGATCCACCGGGCCTGCGGAGGGCGATGGTGGCCGGGCTTGCGGTAGGGCCGAGCCTTGGTGCACGGTGCGGGAATTCGGATGCACGACTCCTTTTTGCATGACGTGGTGCCGTTGTGGCTGCAACGGGTGGCGGTGCACCAGGATTACGCCTGGTTTGTGTCGCTGGTGCTGTGGGGGCTCCTGCTGCTGGCCTGGTGGCGCCATCCGCACCGGGCGGAGGCCTGGGGCTGGCTGCCGGCGGTGGCGATCATGGCCATCGGCACCGTCGCGGTGCAGTTCATGATTTTCGATCCCACCTTCGACTGGTTTCAGGACCGGCTCGTCCCCGGCACGACCAATATCTACGTGCCGGCGGTCATCGAGGTGGAGTTGCTGGGCGATTTTCTGCTCGGCGCCGGGTGGGCGGCGGTGGCGGCCTGGTGGTGGTGGCGCGGCGCGGCGCGGCGGACGCGGCGGGGTTGGCGATGGGCGGGACTGCCGTTGGCGGCATGGGCCGCGGGCACTCATTTTGCGCGACCGGAGGTGGGGGCCTGGGCCCTGGCGGCGGTGGTCACCGCCGGAGCGGCGTGGTCGGCGTCCGACCGGTCGCGCTGGATGAGCCGGGTCGGGCTGGCCGGGGCCGCGGGGCTGATGTGGTTTTCAACCGTCGGCCCCCTGGCCGTGGCGGCGGGTGGATTGCAGCGTCTGGCGGCGGCTACGCCCTGGGGGCTGTTGGCCGCGGCGCTGCAGATCGGACTCGGGGCGATCCTGCTCGGGTGGGTGGGCCGGGAGTCGCTCATGACGGGAGGGTTCGACGAGGAGGAGCGCGGGCGGCGACGCCGGGAGTGGCGCTGGTTTGCCGCTGCCGCGACCGCTTGGCTGGTTTTCGGCCTGGGCTACGTGTACCGGGTGGGCTACGACAACCGCAACGAGCTGCAACGCAATCGCCTGCGGTCGGTCGCCGCCGAAGCCATGGTGTTTCGCACCGAGGTGCTGCTGCCCCTGGTGGGCGAGCGGCTGCAACTCGAGCGGGTGGAGGTGAGTCACCGCGAGCGCGAGCCCCGGGCCCTGCGTGCGGCGATATTGGCTTCGCCGGAGGCGCAGGACCTGCGATGGGAGTTGAACCGGATCGTGGTCGAGACGCCGTTCCTGGACAGCGCCCGCATTCTGGTGGCGCGGGAGGGGCTGCTGATCGAGTTGGCGAGCAGCCGCTTGCCGCCGGTGCCCGAGCGGGTGGAGGTGTTGCGGGAGCTGACACCGGCCGATCGCGCCGCGCTGGCGGCTGCGCAGCCCTACATCGAGCACGACGTGGTGGGGGAAATCGACGACCCTTACTTCTGCCGGGCCCCAATCGTCACCCGTGACGGCCGCGTGCTGGGCTGGCTCGACTACGTGCGGCGGGAGTTCTTCCAGAGCCTCGCGCGCAAGTGGCGGGTCGGACCGCTGGCCGTGGTGGCGCTGGGGCTGGTGGCCGGGTTCATGGTGCTGCTCCAGCGTCGCAGTGTGCGCGAACAGGAGCGGGCCTGGCGCCGCGCGGCGGCGGAGACCGAGGCCAACCGCCTGAAGTCGACGTTCATTGCCAAGGTGAGTCACGAGTTGCGCACGCCCCTGCAGTCCCTGCTCGGCTACAGCGAGTTGCTCGAGCAGGAGGCGGCCGACGACCACCAACGTCGGCGTCTGGCGCGGCTGCGCGAACACGGCGACCTCCTCCTGCGGATCGTCAATGATCTGCTCGACCTCAGTGCCATCGAGGCCGGACGCCTGCACCTGTTGAACCAGCCGGTCGAACTCGACCGGCTGGTCGAAAGCGTGGTCGAGAGCCTGCGAGGACGGACGGAGGAAAAGCGGCTCGCGCTTTCCTGCTCCATCGCGCCGGGCCTGCGTGGTCGCTGGTGTGAAACGGATTCCGCGCGGGTGCGCCAGATCGTCTTCAACCTGGTGGGCAACGCGGTCAAATTCACCGACCAGGGGGCCGTGGTGGTGCGTCTGAACCGGGTCGACGAGGTCGGTGTCGGTGCCGAGGCCGGTGCGGCCGGGAGCGCCGTGCGACTGCGGCTCGAAGTGGAGGACACCGGCCCGGGCATCGACGAGTCACGGCAGGCGGAGCTGTTTGCCCCCTTTGCGCGTTTGGAAGCCACCGCCGGGCGCGAGGGCTCGGGCCTCGGACTGGCCATGGTGGCGGCGCTCGCTCGGCTTATGGGCGGCGCCGTGGGGGTGCGCAGCCGGCCGGGCGCCGGCTCGACGTTTTGGACCGAGTGGACCGCGCGCCTCGTGGCGGCGCCGGCCTTCGAGCGGGAAGCCGATGCAGGCGAGGGGGGAGCCCGACTCGACGGCCTCCGGGTGCTGATCGCCGAGGACAATCCGCTGGTGCGAGACTTGTTTCTATCGGTCCTGGCCGAGCGAGGTGCCCGCTGCGAGGCCGTGGCCGATGGCGAGTCGGCCCTGCAGGCCGCTTTGGCGACGCGTTACGACGGGCTGGTCCTGGATGTGAACCTGCCGGGCATAAGCGGTGTGGAGGTGGCGCGCCGGCTGCGCGCGCCGGGCGTGACGCCGGGGCCGTTGCGCATCATCGGCGCGAGCGCGCACGCTGGTTCCGAGGACGCCGCGTTGGCGCTGGCGGCGGGCATGGATGTGTTTCTTACCAAACCCGTGTCGTTGTCGGCCTTGTGTTCGGCGCTGGCCGGGGCCGCGGGCGAGCAGCGTGGCTCCGGGTCGCCCTTTTCGCCGTCGGGTACGGCGGCGCGGCGGCGTCTGGTGCGCCTGTTTCGGGCCGATGCCGGGCAGCAGTGGCGAAACGTCAGCGAAGCGTTCGCCGCGACGGATCCCTCGCGTCTGCGACGGGCGGTCCATTACCTGGCCAACAGCGCCGCGGCCGTGGAAGACCAGGATCTGTTGCAGGCCTGCCGGACCGTCGAGCGGCTGCTCAACGAGCAAGCTCCGACGGCGTCCAACGAGGTGCTCGCGGCGGCGATCGGGGCCGTGGAACGAGCGATCGCCCCGTGGTGCTCGGCGGACGCGGATGCGGCGACGGTATCGTAGCCCTAACCGAATGTCCGTCAGCCGCCGCTCGTGGCCGCCCACTGGGCGGCACGGGCGATCAGTTGCGCCGCATTGGTGACGCCGAGCCGCACCTTGATGTGTTCCTTGTGCGCATCGACCGTCTTGGGGCTGATGCCGAGCGCGGCGGAAATCTCGCGGGTGGTGCGGCCGAGGCCGATGAGCCGGAACACCTGCAATTCGCGGTCGGACAAGCGACTCACCTCGCAGGGCGCGCGCTCCTCCGTCACGCTGGGCTCCGGAGCATTCGACGCCGCGGTCCGCAGGCCGCGCAGGGCGGCGATCGTCGTTTCGAGCGGCTCGGTCTTGTGCACAAAATCGTTGGCTCCCGCGGCGAGCGCGCGACTGCGGTAGGTTTCGGGCTCGAGCATGCTCAGCACCACGATGCGCAGCTTGGGCGCGAGTTGGCGCAGCTCGCGGATGAGCGTGAGCCCGTCTTCGTCGCCGAGCATGAGATCCAGGGCGACGACATCGGGCTTGAGTTTGAGCACGGCCTCGCGGGCATGAATGGCGTTGTCGGCCTCGCCGCAGACTTCGAGTTTGGGGCAATCGGCCAGTTGCGCGGCGATGCCGGCCCGCACCAGAGGGTGATCATCGACAAGGAGGAGACGGGAGACTTTGTCGGGCACCCCGCAATCGTAGCCCATCCGCCCCAAACGCAAGCTCCCGCCGGTTGATGTAATTTCTTTACCTTTTCTTCGCCAATCGATTGCGGCCCTTTGCTCCGCACTGTTTGGGGGCTCGCGGGCCGCCGGCGAAGGGCTGCCGGGCCTAGGAATTTCCCTTATTTTGGTGGGGGGCAAGAGTTTGTCATAGCGACGCTATTTCCGGGAGCCTTTATCTGCCCCATGGACCTGTCGTCGTTTGCCCCGTCGGGACTTGCTGTCTCGACCACCTTCGCAGCTGCCCGAATCACCCGCCGCTCCGGGCGCGGCCTGAAGCGTTTCGGCGCGTTGTTCGCCCTCTGGATCGGCGTTTCGGTGGCGCACGCCACCGATCGTTGGGTGCCGGAGAGCTGGTTTGTGCCGCCAACATTCGAGCAGACGGTCGTGGCCGATCGCGTCACGGCGGGCCCGGACGGCAAGCTCTACGCCTCGTTCTTCAATGGCGGCGCGATCGACGGTACGCGGGACGCCGGCCAGCTCGGTGCGCTCATCCGCCTCCATGACGATGGCACGGTGGACGACACGTTCAGCATCGGTCCGGTCCTCACCGATGTCTGGGCGGTCGCCTTCCAATCCGATGGTCGCATCCTCGCGGGAGGACTCGCGGGCAATGAGACGGAGCAGACTGGCTTTCCGCTTTATCGGGTTTTCCGTTTCAACACCGACGGCAGCCTCGACACCACCTTCCAGTCGCCGGTCTTCCGCGGCATCCCGCGTTTCATCCACGTCCTCGGCAACGACACGATGCTCGTCGTGCCGTCCAACGGCAACAGCGGCAACGGCGGCATTGCCATCCTCGCCCGCCTTACCGCCAACGGTGCCCTCGACGGCACCTTTTCCCAGCCGGATCTGGCCGGTGGCTTCATCTTCGCTCCGCCCGCCGTCGACGCCGTCACCGGCGACATCTATATCGGCGGGGTGTTCTCCAGCGTGAATGGCCAGGCCCGGCCGGCGGTCGCCCGCCTCAACGCCGACGGCACCCTCGACACCGACTTTGTGCCCGCCGGTTTCACGCTCAATGGCTTTTCTCCCCAGGTGCGCGGCATCGGCCTGCAGACCCAGGGCGCCAACGCGGGCAAGGTCATCGTGGCCGGTGGCGAAATCCTTGTCCCCGGCTCCGCCGATCCGAGCGCCAACCGCCCGCTCATCCGGCTCGATGCCAACGGCGCTCTCGACACCACCTTTTCCCTCACCACCCAGGTGGCCGCCGGCATGAATCCGCGCCCGCGCCTGCTCGAGGTCTTGGTGGACGACACGATCGTGATCGTGGGCAGCGCTGTCGCCCGTTTCGGTGCCGATGGCGTACAACTCGCGTCCGAGACGTATGCCCGTCCGTCCTTCAGCCAGGAGTTCTTCTGGATGGAGGCTTTCGACAACGGCAGCGTGATCGTCGCGCCCCAGCTCGGCAGTATGGCCAACGGCCAGTATGCCTCTTCGTTGGTCAAGTTCACGCCGGCCGGTGCGGTCGACGACACCTTCACGGCGCCCGACTTTACCCGCCGCGTCTACCCGAGCGAGTTTTACACCTACGCCGACGGTCGTTTCCTCGTGTGGGGCAACTTCGACACCGCCAACGGCCAGGCGCGGCCCGGCCTCGCCCGCTTCAACAACGGCGGCGGCCTCGATACCAGCTTCGCCAACCCGCCGATCAGCTCGCCCGCCTACGTGACCAGCGCCGCCGTGGCCAACGACGGACGCATCCTCGCCACCGTATTTGATCCGGTTTCCTTCGGTTCCTCCGTCCTCAAGCTCAACAGCAACGGCACCGTCGACGGCAGCTTTGCGCTCGATCCCGACCTCGGCGAAGACCTCGGCGGCATCGACGCGCACCTCTACGGTGACGGCTCCGTGCTGCTCGCGGGCCTCAACGCCCAGCGCCTCGCCGATGACTCGGTCCTGCTCGAGCGCCTCGATCCCAACGGCGCAATCGACGATCTTTTTGATGCCTCCGGCCTCACCGTTCCCGGTGCTGTGTATCGCAATCCCAACGACACGATCGACACCATGACGATCGGCCATTTCGACGTGCTCGCCGAGGACAGCCAGGGCCGCCTCGTCGTGCGCACCTCCGTGGGCCCCTACACCCCGCGCCCCTCCTCGCTCGGCGCAACCCTGCTCCGCCTCAACCCCGACGGCTCGCTCGACGCCGGCTTCACCGCCCCGCTGATCGCCTGGCCGACCAGCACGGGCTTCCCGATTATCTTCAACAGCGCCACCGGCTTCCAGGAACAGGTTGAAGCCACCTATTCCGGGTCGCCCTTCCAGGGCGCCGTGGTGCAGCCCGACGGTCGCATTCTGGTCTACGGCCTCTTCACCGAGATCGACGGCCAATCGCGCGCCGGCATCGCCCGCCTCAACAGCAACGGCTCCCTCGACCTGACCTTCGACCCCGGCACCGGCGCCGCCTTCACGGCCGTGCCCGACCGCATTGCGCAGGTGACCGGCGTGCACCTCGGCGCCGGCAACCGCATCTGGGTTGCGGGCTACTTCGATTCCTTCAACGGCCAGGCCGCCTCCGGCCTCATCCAACTCGATGCCAACGGCGCCCCCATCACCGGCTTCGAAGCGAGCGTCGATGTCGTGCCCTACACCGGCGGCAACATGACCGTGCAGGACCTCGAATGGGACGACCGCGTCCTCGTTGGCGGCACCTACACCGCCGGCCCCACCGGCTCCTTCCCGGCCGCCTTCCAGCGCCTCGTGCAGGTACCGCTCGTGCAGGTCTACGCCCAGCCGCAGGACCTCACGCTCGTGGAGGGCGTGCCCGGCGCGCTGCGCATCGCCTTCACCGACCCGCAGGCCGAGGTGACCCTCCAGTGGTACCGCAACGGCGAAGCCATCGACGGCGCCACGGGCGCGGAGCTCGCGCTCGACGGCAGCCTCTCCTCCGCGGGCTCCTACCAGGTCGCCATCACCGGCGGCGGCGAAACCCTCTGGTCGCGTCCGGCCTCCGTGCAGTTGGGCGATCCCACCGGAACCTGGTTGACCGACACTGGCTTCACGGCCCCGGAATTCCTCGTCGATCGCATGACCGGTCGCGTCACGCTCGATCCGATCGGCGGTGGCTACTACGGCAGCTTCGTCAACGGCAGCTACGTCTCCGGCGCCGATGGCGTCACCACCGGCCCGGTCGTACGCGTCAGCTCCACCGGCGTCGTCGATGCGACCTTCAACACCGGCGACGTTCTCAACGAAGCCTGGGCGGTCCTACCCCTCGGTGACGGCTCCGTGCTGGTCGGCGGCGTCGCCTCCACCGAAAGCGGTCTGAGCGGGCAGAAGCTCTACCGCGTCTTTAAGTTCAGCGCCACCGGCGTCCTCGATCCCAACTTCCACTCGCCGGTCTTCGGCGGTTCGCCGCGTTTTATGACGCTGCAGTCCGACGGCAGGATCATCGTTGTGCCTTCCGGCAACAACGGCGCCAACGGCGGCATTCGCTGGATCGCCCGCCTCGAAGCCGATGGCTCGCTCGACGAAAACTTCCACCAGGTCTGGCTCAATGAGGTCATCTTCGCTCCGCCTGTCGTCGATTCCGTCACCGGCAAGATCTACATCGGCGGCAGCTTCTGGGAGGTCGACGGCACGCCTCGACCCGCGGTCGCCCGTCTCAACGCCGATGGCACCCTCGACACCGACTGGGTGCCCACCGGCTTCAATCCGGATTCTGAGCCGCAGCAGGTACGCGGCCTCGCCCTGCAGACGCAGGGCGCCAATGCCGGCAAACTCCTCGTCGCCGGCGGCGGCCTGTTCCCGCCCGACGGGGCCGGCGGCACCAAGCACAGTGCGGTCATCCGTCTCAACACCGACGGTTCCCTCGACTCCGGCTTCACGACCCTCACGCACGCCGAAGCCGGCATGAGCGTGCGCCCGCGGCTGCTGCACCTGCTCGCCGAGGACAAGTTCCTGATCCTCGGCCCGACCGTCACTCGCTTCCTCGCCGATGGCGCCGTCGACACCGACTACAACGCGCCCGAGCTGAACCAGGAAGCCTACTGGTTTGCCGTGCACAGCGACGGCAGCGTCGTCCTCCCGCCCGAACCCGGCACCGTCCTCAGCACCAATCCCGACTCGACGGACGACGACCTCGAGATCTGGCGCTGGGTGCGCTTCGGCACCAACGGCGCCCATGACACCGGCTTCAGCGGACCGCAGTTCGAACTCATCACCTTCCCGCCGCGTTTCGCCCTGCTCGCCGACGGCGACATCCTCACCTGGGGCGGCTTCAGCAAGGCCGACGGCAGCTACCTGCCCGGCCTCATCCGCCTCAACGCCGATGGTTCGGTCGATGGCGGTTTCTCCACGCCCGGCATTGCCCAACCCGACTCCGTGGTCTTCGCCGAACCCATCCCCGGCGGCGGCATCCTCGCCACCACGTCGAACGCCGTGACCGGCGCCCGCAACACGCTCAAGCTCACCGACACCGGCGCAATCGACGCCACCTTCACCGTCGATGCCGCGATCGGCACCGAGGGGCTCGAGACCAAGGTCCTGGCCAATGGGTCCGTGCTCGTCTGGTCGGCCAGTCCGCAGCGCATCGTCGACGACAACGCCGGCTTCGGCCGCCTCTCCTCCCTCGGCGTGCTCGATCAGAACTTCGGCGGCGAAGGCGACCAACCTGCGCTCGGTGCCGTGTATCGCAATGGCGACAGTTTCATCGATTCGGTCACCGTGGGCAACTTCCGCGTGCTCGCCGTCGACAGCCAGGGCCGTATCCTCGCGCGCACTACGATCGGCGGCTACCCGCAGAACGCCGGCTACCTCCAGCACACCATCCGGCGTTACCTGTCCGACGGTACCATCGACCCCGACTTCAACGCGCCCATCCTCTGGTGGTCGACCTTCCTGAGCTTCCCCACCGTCACCGACGCCCAGACCAACGGCGGCGGTCCCGGTCAGGTGCGCGCTTCGATCGCTTACACGCCCTTCAGCGGCGCCCTGGCGCAGCCTGACGGCAAGGTCATCATCTACGGCTCCTTCCAAAACATCGGTGGTCACAGCCGTCCCGGCATCGCCCGACTGAATCTCAACGGGACCCTGGATCTGTCCTTCAACCCCGGCACCGGCGCCGCCTTCCTCGGCGCGCCTGGTCGCAACGGCTCCGTCTCCTCCGTGACCGACGCCGGCAACGGTCAGCTCTGGGTGACCGGCTTCTTCGACAGCTTCGACCAACACGCCCGCCCCGGTCTCGTGTTGCTCAACAGCGACGGCTCGGTCGACGACGACTTCGCCACCGATCTCTCCTTTATCCCCTACTTCACCAGCGGCGCCCTGGCCGAGCTCGCCGCCGACGGCTCGCTCATCGTCGCCGGCACTTACGAGGCCGCCGGCGGGGACGTTCAATCGTTCCATCGCCTCGTGCGCGCCGCGACCCCGCCGCTCGCCTTCATCGATCAGCCCGCGCCCTTCACGGCCGCTCCGGCCGGACTCGATGTGACGCTCGAGGTCGAAATCAGCGGCGTCGGCGTCACCTACCAGTGGCGCAAGGACGGCGTCGATCTCGAGGGCGCGGTCGGTTCGAGCCTCACGCTCTCCGCCGCCGATGCCGCCGACAGCGGCTGGTATGACGTCGTGATTACCGATGCGGGCGATACGACGCTCACCAGTCAGCCCGCCCGCGTCGTCATCGGCCCCGCCGTCGACGACACCGCGCCGCAGCTCGCCTGGCGCAATCCGCTGCCGGCCGGCGGCAGCCTGTATTCGGTTATTCATGACGGCGCGCGCTTCGTCGCCACCGGCACCGGTGCTCGCATCCTCGAATCGAGCGACGGCGTCACCTGGACCCAGACCGCCGTCCTGCCCGAGGAACAGATGAACGGCCTCGCCCACCTCGCCGCGACCTACGTCGCCGTCGGCGGCGGCGGTGCCATCTACACCTCGACCGATCGCAGTTCCTGGACCCTGGCCGCCCGCGATCCCAACTACCGCTGGCTCTGGGACGTCACCTTTGCCAGTGGCCGCTTCGTCGCCGTCGGCGACAGCGGCGTGGCCTACGTTTCCACCACCGGTGGTGACTCCTGGACCGAGGCTTCGACCGGCACTGGCGCTTCATTGCGCGCGGTCGCCGGCACCTTTAATGCGTTCGTCGCCATCGGCGGCAACGGTCTGATCGTGAGGTCAACCGACGGCTTCACCTGGTCGCAGGTGTCCCCGCCGTCCGGCTTCGAATCGGCCCAGTTCAACGCCGTCAAATACCTCAACGACCAGTTCGTCATCGTCGGCGGCTCCGGCGCATTCCTCACCTCCCCCGATGGTCTCACCTGGACCGCTCAAAACCTCGATGCCGGCCACTGGCTGGTCAACCTCACCCGCGATGGCGAGGCCTGGCTGGCCTTGGCGGGCGACGGCCATGTGTTGCGCTCGACCGATCTCGCCGGTTGGACGCGCCTCGGCACCAGCTCCGGCGGCCCGATGGCCAGCCTGAACGACGCGGTTTCTGCCGGCGGCGTCACGGTCAGTGTGGGTTCCGGCGGAGTCATCCGCCGCTCCACCGACGCCGGCCTCACCTGGCAGGACACCGGTTCGCTCGGCGGTATCTATGGCTTCAACGACGTGGAATGGATCGACGACGGCTTCGTGGCTGCGGGCTCCAACGGAACCGCCATGGTCTCCGATGATGGCCGCGTCTGGCACTCGCTCAACACCGGCACCGGTCACTGGCTCAACGCCGTAGCCGCGGGCGCCGGCCGCTACGTCTTCGCCAGCGGCTGGGGTGTCATGATGGTGACCGAAGACGGCGTCGCATGGCAGGAGATTGCCGTGGGCGACAACTTCGAGAACCGCGATCTGGTTTTCGACGACGGCACCTTCTACGCCGTCGGCGCCGCCGGTCGCCTGCGTCAGTCCACCGACGGACTCAACTGGAACACGATGCAGATCCCCGGGGTCGACCGCACCCTCCAGTCCATCGCCTTCGGCGCGGATGCCGCGGTCATCGTCGGCGACAACGGTCTCATCCTGCGTTCCACCGATGGCGAGGTATGGTCCGACCACTCCATCCAAAACGGCTGGAACCTGCGCCGCGTGCGCTGGCTCGACGGCTTGTTTGTGGCGGTCGGCGACAACCGCACCGTGCTGCTCTCGACCGACGGTATCACCTGGAACCCGGCGCCGGTGCCCAACGACTACGTCAACTTCGGCTTCGGCTACGCCGATGTCCGCAAGGGCGGTGACGCCTATTATGTGGTGAGCACCCAGGGCCGCGTCCTGCGCACGACCAACTGGCTCTCCTGGACCCAGGCCGCCGCCATCGAGGCCAAGCCCAACCTCAACGCCCTCGCCTTCGGCGCCGGTCGCATGATCGTCGCCGGCGAAGGCGGTGCGATCCTCTCGACCACCAACCCGACGGTGCCGACCGGCCCGAGCTTCCCCAACGGGGCTCTGCCACCGCAGGTCGCCTTCGCCAGCGGGGGCTTCGTTTCCCTCGGCGCCTTTGCGAGCGGGGAGGGCGAGCTGAGCTTCGCCTGGACCAAGGACGGCCAGCCCATCGAGGGCGCGACTACGCCCTTCCTGCGCCTCTTCGGAGCGACCGCGGAGGACGCCGGCACCTATACCGTCACCGTCACCGGTCACGGTGGCGCCACCATCACCAGCACGACGCAACTCGTCGTCGCCGGCCTGCCCGAAGGCAACGGCCCGATCTACGGTGTCAGCGAGCTGCCGGGCGGTGACCGCCTCTCCGAAGTGCGCGCCGCCACGTTGGTCGACGGGGTGATTCACGCCGTCGGCACCTCGATCGCGCGCTCGGCTCCCGACACCGGCTCGGTCGGCGATGCCAACCTCTACTGGCGTTCCGACACCGGTCTCATCGCCGTGCCCGAACTGTCGCCCACCGCCGCTGGCTTCAACTTCATCACCGCCGCCGCCATCACGCCCGATGCTGTCCACGTCGCCGCGCGCAGCCGCACGGAGTTCTTCGGCCAACGCGTCGCCACGCGCCTGACCACGGCCGACGGCAGTGTGGCCCGTCTGCCCGATGCGCCCTCCTTCGACGGCTACAGTGCCGCCGTTGCGATCTCCGACGACGGCAACCTGCTCGCCGGGTTCGCCTTCACCGCGAGCCAGACCTTCAACAGCTTCGTCGCTGACGTGACCAACTCGACAGTGACGGAGTTCGGCGCGGTCCTGCCGGACTACGAAAACCTCTTCCCCGCCGGCAATGGCGGCATGTCGGCCGATGGTTCGGTCGTCGTCGGCAGCCAGGAGGACGCTGATCTGCAGCTGCCTCGTCGTGCCTTCCGCTGGACGTCGGCGAACGGCGTGGAGACCCTGCCGCTTCTGTCCGGCGGCACCTGGTCCTCCGCGGCCGCGGTCTCCGCCGATGGCACGACCACGCTGCTGCGCGGCGACTCGACCGCTTTCCCGAACGGTGAACTCTTCCTGCACCACGCGGGCGACAACTCGGTCGAGCCGCTCGGTTCACCCGATGCCGGCAAGTATCCGCTCAACCTCTTCGGCATGTCCGGCGACGCCTCCGTCATCGTGGTGTCCTTCTTCGATGTCGGCACCAGCGACGGCGCCACCTACCTGCGTAATCAGCACGGCTGGTTCTCGCTGCAGGAGGCCATCCTCGGTCTCGGTACGGGTCTCGACGGCTGGAACTTCGACGGCGGCCTCGGCGTCTCGCGCGACGGTCGCCTCGTCTTCGGCCAGGGATTCCGCAACGGCTTCCCCGAAGGTTTCGTGGTCGAGTTCCCGGCGGGCTACCTCGCCGCCTTCGAACCGCCGCCGCCGCTGGACGGACCGCACGACGACAGCATCGTCGGCGCCTGGTCGACCGGGGCCAACGCCGAGTTCGTCATCGTGCTCACGGCCGACGGATCCTACGTCCACATCGAACTCGTGCCCGGCGGCAATCCCGACGCAACCTCCGGCTTCGAACATGGTCGCTACGCCTGGAGCGCCGACGGCACCTTCCGCGTCTCGACCGTCGTCGACTTCAACGGCGACGTCGGCCTCGGCGACCTCACCGGTCGCAGCGACGTCACGGTGGCCGTCGACGGCGATCAACTCACGCTCACCATCCCCGGCGACGACGCTGTCACGTTGCAACGGGTCGCGGATTCCTCGCAGCCGCTCGTGGGCGCCTGGGACCTGGAGTCGGACGGTGAAGTTGAAAGCGACGGCGGAGCCATTCTCGTGCTCATGTCCGACGGCAAATTCTTCTTTGCCGAGGAAGACGAGGCCGACGGCGAAGGCCAATCCGGCATCGAACACGGCGCCTGGACCTGGAACAGCGAAACCGGCGCCTTCAACGCCTCCGGCTTCACGGTCGATACCAACGGCACCTGGGGCCTCTCGCATCCCGATGGCCAGGTCACGGTCAACCTGCAGCACTACGGCTGGATCCTCGCCTACGCCGACGCGGTGAGCGGCGGCACCTTCGAGCGCATCGCGCCGCAACCGGTCGACATCACCACCAACCCGACCGGTGGCGATTTCACCGCCGGTGGCGAAGTCGTGCTCAGCGTCGAAGTCTCCGGCACCGGCCCCTTCACCTACCAGTGGCGTCGCAACGGGGTCGCCCTCGAAGGCGAGACCGGCAGCACGCTCACGTTGTCCCCGCTCACCGAGGATGACGAAGGATATTACGACGTCGCCGTCACCGGACCCGATGGCACCTCCGTCAGCGACGAGGCGTTCATCGCCGTCGGCGCCGCCCCCACGCCGCCCGGTCGCGCCTTGCTCCAACAGTCGGTGCGCCTGGTCCTCGGCGTCGGCGAACGCGCGGCACTGCCGTTCCGCATCGAAGGCAGTGGGGACAAGCAGGTGCTCGTCCGCGCCGTGGGACCGCACCTGGCCAACTTCGACATCGATACCGCCCACAGCGACCCGCGCCTGCGGGTGGTCGATGAGCTCGGCTTCGAAATCGCCACCAACGACGATTGGGATGCCGACGACGGCAGCACGGTGTCGACCGTGAGTGGCACCGTCGGCGCCTTCTCGCTGGCAGCCGGTTCGGCCGACGCCGCCACTGTCGCCCTGCTCCCGCCGGGCAGCTACACCCTGCTCATCGAAGGCGACGGTACCAACAGTGGCATGTTGTTCGCCGAAATCTACGACGCCGACGGACCCGCGACGACCTCGCGCTTGGTTTACCTCGGTGCGGCCGCCCGTGCCTCGGCCCAGTCGATCGTGCAGAGCGGCTTTGTCGTTCAAAGCGATTCCGCCACCGACCTGCTGGTGCGTGTGCTCGGTCCCAGCCTCGGCCTCACCGGTGTCGCGGCGGATCCCCAGCTCACGGTCAAGCAGGCCGGTTCGCCGATCTTCAGCAACGAAAACTGGGGCGGCGCCACCGACCTCGCCACCGCCTTCGGCGAGGCGCGGGCCACGTCGCTCGATCCGGGGTCGCTGGACGCCGCGGCAATCCATGCCTTCGCCACCGGCGCCTACTCGCTCGAAACCGGCAACGACGCCGGCCTGCACCTGACGGAGATATTCGATCGTCGCGTCCGCGCGCCGATCACCGAGCCCGTGCTGCTCATCCCGCCGCGCTCGGTCGTCGTGGCCGAAGGTGGTACGGCCCGCTTCGAGGTCTACGCCACCAGCTCGTCGACGCTCAGCTATCAGTGGCTCAAGGGCGGGAACGCAATTGATGGTGAAACCTCGCCGGTCCTCGAGATCACCAACGTCAGTGCCGCCGATGCCGACAACTACGCGCTGCGGCTCACCAACGCCGACACGACGGTCGACTCCGCGCCGGTCACGCTCGCGCTGCTCGCGGCTCCGACGATCACCACGCAACCCGGTGACGTAGCGATCCAGTCTGGCGGCACCGCCACGCTCGAGGTCGGCGTTTCGTCCGGGGCCGGTCCGGTGAGTTATCAGTGGTACGCCGGCAACAGCGGCGACACCGCATCGCCGATCTCCGGCGCCACGCAGGCGAGTTACACGACGCCGTCTCTCACGGCCACCGCCTCCTATTGGGTGCGGGTGACCAACACCGTGGGCTCGGTTGATTCCGCCACGGCGACCGTGTCGGTGTTCCCGCCCTCGGACGTCGTGGCCACCCACAGTGTGGTGGGCGCCGGTTATCAGCCAGGCGGAACGGTCACCATCTCGACCACCGTCACCTACAGTGGTCCGGTTTCGACCTACGGTTGGAGCGTCGTGCTGCCGTCCGGCTGGAGCTATGCCTCCACCGGCGGCGAGGGCGCCCCCAGCCTGCGGCCGGAGGCGGGTTCCACCGGCACGCTCGGCTGGGGCTATACCGGCATCCCGCCCGCCAGCCCGGTGACCTTCACCTACACGCTCAACGTGCCTGCCGGCACATCGGGTCCGGCCCAACTCACAGCCAGCGTGCTCTTCCGTGACGGCTCGCAACCGCAGCAAACCTTCACGGCCACGCCGAGTCCGCTCACCATCGAGCAGGCGCCGCCGTTCCACTCGGCCGACACCGATGGCGACAGCGCCCTCAGCCTCACCGAGCTGTTGCGCGTGATCGAGCTCTACAACACCCGCAACGGCACCGTCCGCACCGGAGCCTACCGCGTGCTGAATGGTACCGAGGACGGCTTCTCGTCCGACGCCACCGTTACCGGCGGGCAGACCGTCACGCTCGCCCGCTACCACTCGGGTGACAGCAATCAGGACGGTCGCCTCGACCTCACCGAGCTGTTGCGCGTGATCGAGCTCTACAACTACCGTTCGGGCACCGTCCGCACCGGCGCCTACCATCCGGCCACCGGCACGGAGGACGGTTTCGCCTCCGGTCCGGCCCCGCAGTCCTGATCACACCCCGCTCGTCCTCACCCGTCACCCTCCCTCCGTCATGAAACACTCCCGCCTGCTCCTGCCCGTCGTCCTCTTCGCCCTGTGCTGGGCCTCGCTGGCCCGGGCCGAAAGCGTCATCGCGACGCCGAGTCCCGCCCGGCTCGACCCGGCCGGCGGCGAGCTCGCGCTCGAGGTGCAGGTGCTCTACCAGAACGCTCCGGCCGCCATGGGCTTGGAGCTCGGGTTGCCGGAAGGCTGGACCTTCGCGGGCGTCGCGGGCGAGCAGGCGCCCGGCATCACCTCCCGCCGCGGGACCACCGGCAAGGTCGAGTGCGCCTGGACGACCGCGCCCGCCGGCGGTGTCACCTTCAAACTCAAACTCTCCTATCCCGCCGGAGTCAGCGCCACGACCCTGCTGGGCAACGCCCAGCTGCGTCGCGACGGCAAACGACTCGACCTCGCCCTGTCGGTTCCGCTCTCACAGTAGGCCCGATGGTTTTCCGCAAGCCCCGCCGCGCCCGCACCTTGGGCGCGCGCGGGGCTTTCCCGTTTGACGCGGCGAACGAGCCCTCTAGGCAAGGCCGCTCACGCGCATGAACCGCGTCTACATCAAAACCTACGGCTGCCAGATGAACGAGCGCGACAGTGAGGCTGTCGCGGCGATGCTGCGCAGCCGGGGCTACCGCATCGTGGGCGACGAACACGACTGCGACATCCTGCTGCTCAACACCTGCAGCGTACGCGACGCCGCCGAGCAGAAGGCGCTCGGCAAGGCCACCTACCTGTCGCACCGCAAAAAGAAGAACCCCGACTTCGTGTTGGGCATCCTCGGTTGCATGGCGCAAAACCGCGGCGCCTCGATCCTCGAGCAGCTGCCCGATGTCGATCTCATCGTCGGCACCCAGAAGTTTCACCAGGTCCCCGACTACCTCGACAACCTGCGCGCCGCCCGCGAGGCCGGCGTGCCGATCGGCAGCTCCATCGTCGATATCGCCGAGGAAGCCGGTTCGCAGAACACCATCCGCGAGCACCTCGAGACCGAGGAGAAAAAGGTCAGCGCCTTCGTCTCCATCCAGCAGGGCTGCAACATGTCCTGCCACTTCTGCATCGTCCCCAAGACCCGTGGCGACGAACGCTCGCGGCCCATGGCCGACATCGTGGCCGAGTGCCGGCAGCTCGCCGCCCGCGGCGTGAAGGAGATCACCCTCCTCGGCCAGATCGTCACCAGCTACGGTCGGCGCGACTACGCCCACACCGACGGCATCTCGCCCTTCGTGCAGCTCATCGAGCAGGTGCACGCCATCGACGGCATCGAGCGCATTCGTTTCACCTCGCCGCACCCGCGCGGCTTCAAGCAGGACCTGGTCGAGGCCTACGGCCGCCTGCCCAAGCTCATGCCCTACGTGCACCTGCCGATGCAGAGCGGCAGCGACCGCATCCTGCGCGCGATGAACCGGCCGTATTCAGCTGCGCGTTACAAGGAGATCGTCGACGCCCTGCGCGTTGTGAGCCCCGACATGTATTTCTCGACCGATGTAATCGTCGGTTTCCCGGGCGAAACGGAGGAGGATTTTCAGGAAACCAAGGCGCTGTTCGAAGCCTGCAACTTCGACATGGCCTACATCTTCAAGTATTCCATCCGCACCGGCACGGTCGCCGAGCAGCTGGAGGACCAGCTGAGCGATGAGGTGAAGGAGCGCCGCAACCAGGAGTTGCTCGCCGTGCTCCGCGCCAACTCCGCCCGCCGCAACCGCTCCCTCGTCGGCACGACGCAGGAGGTGTTGCTGGAGGGGCCCGACAAAACCGGCGCCCACTTCACCGGCCGCACGCCCGGCAACCGCGTCGTCATCGTCGACGCCGACCCCCGCCTCGTCGGCGAAGTCGTCCCCGTAAAAATCCACCGCGCCACCGTCAGCACCCTCTACGGCGACCTGGTGCTGGAAGGAGTCGAGGTATGAGTCCGCCTCTTGTTTCAACCGCGAAGGACGCGAAGAAACGCGAAGCCCGCGGGTTGAAACCCGTCAAGTGTAGGCTGCGCCGTAGTCCCGGGTTCGCGGCTCGGCGGATATCTCTGAAATCTGTGGTGTAACCCTTCGCGTATATTCGCGCCCTTCGCGGTTATTTATCTTCTCATCATGTCTCTCACCCTCGCCACGCTCATCACCGGTTTCCTTCTCCTCGCCCTCGGCGTGGCGTTCCTTGTGCCGTCGCCCGCCGTGGTGTCGTCACTCAAACGGTTCCCGCGGTCACGCTCGCTGGCCTACCTCTTCTTCGGGCTCGGTGCGGTCTGGTTCCTCTACCGCGTATGGTACTTGTCGGAGGCCGACTTCGGACAGTTCCGTAAACAACTCTTCGTCTTCTTTGCCCTCGTCGCCGTCGGCGCCTTCATCTGGGTGCCGGATTTTCTCGCCGTGCGCGGCGTCTGCGTGCTCGTCCTGCTCGGCGCCACCAACCTGCTGGAGCCGGGCTACATGGACTGGACCTACGGCGAACTCACCGATGGTGGCCGCATTTACCTCTACAAGATCGCGGTCTTCGTCGCCGCCGGAGTCGCCGTCTATCTCGGCGCCTCGCCGTTCCGGGCCCGCGACTTTCTCAACTGGCTCTACCGCAAACCCGGCCGCGCCCGTCTCGTGGGCGGACTCATCGCCACCTACGGCCTCGTCGTAACCATCGTCGGGTTTACCTACTGAGCGACTGAGCAATCGTCCGCCGTTCTTCTGCCATGGCCGCCGCGTCCTTCGCTCCGACTCCCGTGCTCCTCGTGCTCGCCGGTCCCGCCGGCTCAGGCAAGACCACCCTCTGTGAACGCATGGTCGCCGAAACCGAAGGCTTCTCGCGCGTCGTCACCACGACCACCCGCGAACCCCGCCCCGGCGAGATCAACGGCGTGCACTACCATTTTTTCGACGACGCCGAATTCGACCGCCGCCTCGCTGCCGACGAGTTCCTCGAGTGGGCCCGCGTGCACAAGCTGAACCGCCGTTACGGCACGCTGGCCTCCTCGGTGCTCGAGCCCCTCGCTGCCGGCCGCAGCCTGATCATCAACGTCGATGTGCAAGGCGTGGACAATTTCCGCCGCGTCGCGGCTGCCAATCCGCTGCTCGCCCGCCACATGGGCACCGTCTACATCGACGTCCCCATCCCCGAGCTTCGCGCCCGCCTCCAGGGTCGCGGCGAAGACGCCGAGGAGATCGAGCGTCGCATGCTCACCGCCCAACGCGAACAACAGGAACGCGACAAGTTCGACTACGTCATCACCAGCACGACCAAGCAGGCCGACTTCGACGCCCTCCTCGCCATCTGGCACCGCCTCCAGGACCGCGTGCGCGCGAACGCCGCACCGTCCTGAATCGATCGATTGTTCGACTGTCGTGGTCCGGTTTGGAGTTCCGCCTTCAGGCGGAATTCCGGCAACGGTTTTTCGCCTGAAGACGGCACCCCGAACCGCGTCGAACCGAGGCGCTGGAGCGTAGAGACTGCGGCCCCAGCAATCCTCGCTTTGCCGATCTTGGCCACCCGCTGCGGCTCCTGTGCGGTGCCCACCCTCCTTCGCAAAAAACGGTCAAAAGCGCCCCGCGCAAAATTTGCGCAGCAATCAGGTTTGCATTTCGTCACCCCAATATGTTGGGGTTTTCCTTGCCGCTCGACACAACCTGTAGGGAGTGAGTGGCAAGTGTCCTACCCCGTTCAGCTTTAACCGTGGAGTATCGTCGTCATGAATCTTGAACCGTCCTTTCCTGTCTCTTCGTCCGAACCCGCATTCTCCTCCACCCAACCGCGGCCGGTGCGGCACGACGCGAACGGGCTGCAGGACTACATCGCCGTGTCCCGCTACGCCCGTTACGACGAAAAGAAACGCCGTCGCGAAACCTGGCAGGAAGCCGTCGAGCGCGTGCGCGACATGCACCTGGGGCACTACGCCGACCGTTCGTTGCTCGAAGTGGCGGCCGAGGCGCTGCGCCGGGGGGAGATCGACGCTCGCTCGCTCGCCTGCATGGGTAATCTCGGTTCGCTGCACGACGCCATCCGCGACGCCTTCACCGCCGTGACCGAGAAGCGCGTGCTGCCTTCCATGCGCAGCCTGCAGTTCGGCGGCGAGGCCATCCTCCAGAAGCACACGCGCATCTACAACTGCGCCTTCATGCACATCGACCGCCTCGAATCCTTCCGGGAGAGCCTCTATCTCCTGCTCTGCGGTTGTGGCGTCGGCTTTTCCGTGCAGAAGCAGCATGTCGCGCGCCTTCCCGCGCTCGCCCCCCGGCCCGCGGCCGACGCTCCCGCCACGACCTGGGTCGTGGGCGACACGATCGAGGGCTGGGCCGATGCCCTGCACGAACTCGTCCTCGCCCACGTCGAGGGCCGCCGCGTCGTCTTCGACTACTCCGACATCCGCCCCGCCGGCGCCCCGCTGCGCACCTCCGGCGGCAAGGCCCCCGGACCCGAGCCGCTCATGCACGCCCTGCGCAAGATCGAAGGTGTGCTCCATGGCGCCGCCGGCCGCCAGCTCAAGCCCATCGAGGCCTACGACTGCCTCATGTGGGGCGCCAAGGCCGTGCTCTCCGGCGGTATCCGGCGTTCCGCTACGATTTGCCTCTTCTCCGCCGACGATGCCGAGATGTGCTCCGCCAAGACCGGCAACTGGTTCGAGGTCAATCCGCAGCGCTCCGCCTCCAACAACTCCGCCGTCATCGTGCGCGGCGAGGCCACGCGCGAGCAGTTCGACAAGCTCTTCGAGGCGCAGAAGCAGTTCGGCGAGCCGGGCTTCTACTTCGTCGAGGACGCCGACCACGGCGCCAATCCCTGCGTCGAGATCGGCCTCAATCCCAAGCTCTCCGTCACGACCGACGTCGCGGCCCGCCTGCGCGAACTCGGCTACACGGGAGAACTCCGCGAGGGCGACACGCTCACCGGGGTGCAGTTCTGCAACCTCACCACCTTGTCCTCGGCCGCCGCCGAGACGCCCGCCCGCTTCTACGAACTCTGCGCCCAGGCCGCCCTCATCGGCACGCTGCAGGCGGGGTACACCGAGTTCAACTACCTCTCTCCCGTCTCGCGCCTCATCACCGAACGCGAGGCCCTGCTCGGCGTTTCCATCTGCGGCGTGCTCGACCGGCCGGACGTGCTGCTTGACGCCGCGGTGCTGCGCCAGGGCGCCGAGGTGGTGAAGACCGTCAATCTCATCGTCGCCCGCGCCATCGGCATCAATCCCGCCGCCCGCACGACCTGCGTGAAACCCGAGGGTACCGCCAGCCTCCTGCTCGGTACCTCCAGCGGCGTGCACCCGCATCACGCCGTGCGCTACTTCCGCCGCGTGCAGTCCAACAAGCTTTGCCCCGTCTTCCAGCACTTCAAGCGGCACAACCCCCACATGGTCGAGGAGAGCGTCTACGATCCCCACGGCCGCACCGAGGTTATCACCTTCCCGGTCGAGGGGCCCGAGTTCGGCATCTACCGCGAGGACCTCGATGCCCTGACTCATCTCGACTACATCCGCCACGTGCAGAAGAACTGGGTGCAGGCGGGCCGCCGGCATGAGGAGCATTCCAAGGGCCTCCATCACAACGTCTCCTGCACCGTCACCGTGAAACCCGACGAATGGCAGGCCGTCGCCGACGCCATCTGGACCCATCGCGACCTGTTCACCGGCGTCGCCCTGCTCCAGGACAGCGGCGACAAGGCCTATGCCCAGGCTCCGCGTGAAGCCGTGATTTCCGCAGCCGATGTCGACCGCTGGAACCGCCTGCAGTATCGCCCGGTACACTACACCGAACTCTGCGAGGACGAGGACATCACCGAACTGAAGCAAGTGATCGCCTGCGCCGGCGGCGCCTGCGAACTCGCCTGAGATCCTGGACCGCGAAAAACGCGAAGGGACGCGAAGCGGTCCGTCCTCGCCGCGGCACCCCATGCAGGTGGACGATCGAAGGCGTCCCCGGCGGAGAACGGACGTCCCCGTCCGTTCACGTTGCCTCTCGGCCACACCGGGCGAGAGGCCCTCCGCCCGCCCCTTTCCCCCTTTTCACTTTCAGTCTCACTTCGGCGTCCACTTCATGTCCGTCCCGGTTTTCTCCTGAGGCCTGCGGACTTGTCCGTGCGGTCACCGTTGTGAGCCGCCCCCGCCGACTCTTCCCTCAGGCTATGTGTCGCCCCTCCGTCTCCCTGCGTGTCCGCTTTCTCGCGCTGGTTCTCGGTTCCAGTTTCACCGTCGCCATTGCTGCGGCTGAGACCGCGCCGATCATCGTGCCGCGTTTCACCCATCCGGGCGCCGGCCAGACCTACTACTTCGTTCTCACCGATCGCTTTGCCAACGGTGACCCGGCCAACGACCAAGGCGGCCTCTCCGGCGGCGCCGATGTCACCGGCTTCGACCCGACGCGTATCTCGCACTACCATGGCGGCGACTTCGCCGGCCTTACGGCTCGCCTCGATTACCTGCAGAACCTCGGCGTCACCTCGGTCTGGGTCACGCCGCCGTTTCGCAACAAACCCATGCAGCAGGGCACCGCCGGCTACCATGGCTACTGGATCACCGATTTCCTCGCGATCGATCCGCACCTCGGGACCAACGACGAGTTTCGCGCCTTCGTCGCCGCCGCCCATGATCGCGGGATGCGCGTCACGATGGACATCATCGTCAATCACACCGCCGACGTCATCCAGCTGCAGGGTGATTACGCGTATCGGCCGATCAAGGACGCGCCCTACCGCGACGCCGTCGGGCAACCTTTCGACGCCCGCGCCGTCGCCTTCAACGGCCTCAACGATCCCGCGGCCTTCCCGGTGCTCGCCGCAGAGACGAGCTTCCCCTACCGCCCTTGGATTCCAGCCGGCGAGGAGACCGTGAAAAGCCCCGCCTGGCTCAACGACGTCACGCTCTACCACAACCGCGGCAACACCACCTTCACCGGCGAAAACTCCACCCACGGCGACTTCGTCGGCCTCGACGACCTCTTCACCGAACACCCGCGCGTCGTGCGCGGCTTCATCGACATCTTCACCTGGTGGCAGCGCGAGTTCGGCGTCGACGCCTTCCGCATCGACACGGTGCGCCACGTCGACACCGCCTTCTGGCAGGCCTTCGCTCCCGCCATCGCCGCGCAGGCCCGCGAGCTCGGCCGGCCCGACTTCGTGCAATTCGCCGAGGTCTACAACGACGCCGGCGACCCCGCCGTGCTGAGCGAGTTTTCCACCAACACCCTGCCGATCGATACCACCCTCGACTTCGGCTTCTTCGTCGCCGCCCGCAAGTTTGTCGCCGAGGGCGGCACCGCCGCCGCCCTGGCCGACTTCTTCGCCCGCGACGACCACTACATCGACCACGACAGCAACGTCCACACCACCACCACCTTTCTCGGCAACCACGACGCCGGCCGCTTCGCCTACTTTCTGGCCGAAGCCAACCCTGGCGCCTCGCCGGCGCAGCTCGCCGCGCTGGTCGAGCTCGGCCACGGCCTGCTCTTCTTCGCCCGAGGCCAGCCGGTCATCTACTACGGCGACGAACAGGGCCTCATCGGCCGCGCCGGCAACGACATGCGCGCCCGCGAAACGCTCTTCGCCGCGCAGGCCCCGCTCTTCCGCGATGCCGAACTGCTCGCGACCGACCGCACTGGCGCCGACGACAAATACGACCTCGATCATCCCTTCTACCGGCTCTTCGCCGCCCTGGGCCGGCTTCGATCCGAGCATGCCGCCCTGCGCACGGGCACGCTGATCCCGCGGCTCGGCGATGCGCCCGGCCTCGCCGCCTTTTCCCGCATCGAACGCGGCGAACGCATCGAATACCTCGCTGCCTTCAATAACTCGCGCACGGTCACCCTGCGTTCCTCGCTCCCCACCAGCCAGCCGGCCGGTGCCAAACTCGCGCCGCTCTTCGCCAGTGACGGCGTGGCGCCGACGCTCTCCGCCGACGCCGACGGCCAGGTCACGATCGAACTCGCGCCGCTGCAATTTGCGCTCTGGCGGGCGGAATCGCCGCTGCCGGCCGTCGACGCACCGCTCGCCATTGCACTGGTCAATCCGGCTCCCGGCGCGGAGCTGCGATTCACTGCCCGCGAGATCGACGGCCTGCTCTTTCCCAGCCGGCACGAAATCCGCGCCGAAGTCACGGGCGACGACGGCGTGGCCGAGGTGACCTTCGCGCTGCAGCGCGCGTCACGACCCGGCCACTACGAGATCATCGGCGTCGACGACACCGCGCCGTATCGCGTGTTTTGGTCGCGCCCGTCCGATCTCACGCCCGGGGACGACCTCACCTTCATTGCCACCGTCACCGATCTGCGCGGCCGCACCGCCACGACGCGGGTCGCCGGGGTTCAGGTCAACGCCAGCGACATTGCCTTCGGCATCCCCGGCGCGACGGTCCCGGTCATCGCCGACCTCCGTGCGGAAGGCCGCACGCTGATCGCGACTGCCACCGGCTCGGAACCGCTCGACTACCAATGGCTGCGCGACGGCGAGGCGATCCACGGCGCCACCGCTGTCTCGTTTGACGCCACCGAGCCCGGCACCTACCGCGTCCTCGTCCACAACCTCGCCGGCACGGTTCTCAGCGAAAGCATCACGGTCGTCGCGCCCCGGCAACCGTCTCCCGCGCCTTCAATGTAGGGCCGCCGCTCGCCGGCGTGCCGCCCCTGCCTCTCGGCCTCACCGGAGTGGCGTAGTGCCGGCCTTCAGCCGGCATTCGGGGAGGACGTGAGCCGGCGGCTGAAGCCGCCGCTACGGCGCGCCGCGTTTCAACAATTTTGGTACTTCCAGTTGCGCGACTTTCCTTGGGCGAGCCACTCGAGGGTGGTGGCGAGGCGTCGGGCGCGGGTCGCCTCCTGTTTGGCCTCGGTGATCCACTCGATGTATTCACGTTTCATGGACGGACTGGCGTCCTTCCAGGTTGCGGCCGCCTTGGCATGCTGCTTCTGCGCCAATGCCGCGCTCAGTTCGGGTGGGGTCGGCGGAGCCGGCCGCACCGTGCGCGGCGGCGGGCGTCCGGAGGGCGGCGCGATGGCAAACTCGGCCGCCTGCTTGATGAAGCGTTTCAACTTCGCCTTGGCCGGCAGATCCTCGAGTGACGTCACCTTGCCCAGATTGCCCATGCCTTCGCGGGCTCCGATGCCTTCGGCCGCCAGTACCGCCTCCATTTCCTTGGCCCAGAACGAGACCGCGCAGTGCGCTTTGAACGAGGCGGTGATGCACACGATCTTGCCGCGCAGCGTGTAGGCCGGCGCACTCCATTTGAGGGTCTCTTCGATATCGGGGCAGGCCTCATGCACGCACTGGCGCAGGTGCTCGAGGATGGGTCGGGCAAAGGGCTGCGCCTTGGCGATGTAGGCGTCGATGCGTTGGTCGCAAGAAGAACTCATGGGGAAGGGGGACGTCGGTGGTTTTCGAGTTGATCGAGCAACAGCCCGAGCGCGCCGCCCGAGACCATGATCTCGCGCAGCGAAAGCGCAAGGGAGGCGGTCATGAGCAGCACGCTGAGCACAAAGATCGCGGAGCCAAGCGTGCCGTATCCAAAGAAAAGGCACACCATGGCCAGCGTGCAGCCGATGAGGCTGGCGACGCCGCAGATCTGCATCCAGCGAATGAGCGCGAGCCGGCGGTGAATAAGCAGGATCTGCTCGCGCGCCAGCGGATCGCCACCGGCGCGGAAGTCGGAATGCAGTTTCCGAATGAGCGCGGCCAGATGCAGGAAGCGGTTGGTGTAGGCCAGGAACAGCAGGCTGATGGCCGGGAAGAGCAGGGCGGGGGTGGAAAGCGCAAGATCCATGGCGGCGGGCGGCAGGCAACCTGTGCCACCGCCGCCCCAAAGTCACGCCCCGGGTTGAAGGTGGGTAGCTCGGCTCGGGTAAGCCGCGGCCGGCGGACGTTACTCACCTACGACCCGGAAATTTCGCCTGTTGAAAGGCCTGGCGGCTTGTTTTCCGACTGTAGGGGTCGCGCTCGCCGCGACCCGCGATCGTGATTTGTGAGGCGGCTTCGGAATGCCCGCACCTACCGCCGCGTGATCCGCGTGCGCCAGCTGCCGTCAGGCAATTCGCTGCTGCTGTGCTCGAAGCCGCGACGGTCCAACTCGGGTAGCAGATGCAGGGGATTGCGATCCGTGCGCGCGAGCAGGACGGCGCCGGGCGCCAGCTCCTCGACCACTTCGAGGATGGCGATCATCGGTTGCGGCGGTTCCAGTCCGCGCACGTCAAGTTCGTCCCCGCGGGTCTCCACGCGCACCGTCATGGGTTCCTGTTCGTGATGATGCCGCCCTCCGCAGGAGGAGCGTGGGGGCAGGCCGACGGTGGCGACCGAGGTTTCGCGCAGGCGCGTGATGCGCACCTGGAAAACGTCCGGACCGTCTTCGACGTAGGTCCAGTCGAAGGCGTCCGGGAACATGGCGGAGAATTGATAATAAAGCGGCACCGGGTCGTGGTCGTTGACCAAAACAAAGGCGTCGCCGACGGCGAGTTCGTGCCATTGCTTGAAGATCGTCGCGTGCTTTTCGCGGCACACGATCGAGCGAACGTCGAGGAGTTTGGGAGCGGTTGGATTCATGATGAGGAAGAGGGTGGGGAAGGAGTTTCAACGTTCGGCGATTCCTGCGCGCAGGACGTCGAGCAGTTCGGCCGCCTTCCAGTGGTTGCCGCGCCAGATTTCGACCACGCGGCCGGTCGGATCGATGAGGGCGGTGCACAGCGTGTGGTTGAGCGTCACGCCGTCGCGTTCGGTGAAGACCGCGAAGGCGCGCGCCAGTGACTCGATCTGGGCGGGCTCACCCGTGGCGAAGCGCCAGGTGTCCCGCTGCGCGCCGAGCGCCTCACCGTAGGCGGCGAGAATCTCCGGCCGGTCGAAGTCCGGATCCAGGGTGATGCTCAACAAGCCGACCCGCCCGCGCAGCTCGGTCTCCGTTTGCACCGCCTCCTGCAGTTCTCCGTAGCGCAGTGCCATCGCCGGGCAGAACTCCGGCACGGGGCAGCGGGTGAAGATGAAGGTGACGATCGAAAACCGCTCCGGCCATGCGCCCGGCGTGATTTCCTCCCCCTGCTCATCAATGAGCGGCACGGCTGGAACCACGTCCCCCACGCGCAACCGCGCGGGCCGAGGGCGGGCGGGTGGCCGCATCGCCGACGGGGCGGTGGGCGCTGAACGTGCCAGCACGGTGAAGTCCGAGGCCCTCGACCGCGTGTCGTCCACGTTGAAAAGAAACCGCACCCGGTCGCCCTGCTGCAGGCCGGCGGTGGCGCCCGGATCGGCAATCTCGAAGGCCATCGTCATGGCCGGCATGAATCCCGGCACGGGCTCGTGCGCCACGACCGGACGTCCGTCATCGAGCAAGGCCTCGATCGTGCCGGTGATCGTATAGGTGCGGGCATTGGCGCACAAGGTGACGACGGTGGTCAGAGCCAGGGCGAACAGGCGCAGGAAACGGGTGGGCGAGTGCATGCCGCCATCATCGGCCATCTTCGCGCCAGCCGCCTTGATGTGCATCAAGCCGCTTCGGGCTTTGGCGGAGAATCCGAAAAACCGGCCGGAAGTGCGGCGGGCTTGATGCACATCAAGGCCGGATCCGGCGCGGTGACGTAGTTTGGGGCATCGCCATGAAAACAAAACCGATCCTCCTCCTCGCCGCCGCTTCCCTGGCGGTTCTCCTCGGCACCGGCTGCGGCCGGGCCGACTCGAAATCCGCGGCCGCTCCGGCCGCTGCCAAACCCGCCGCGACCGCCAAGGCCAACGCGCCCGCCGAAGGCCGTGCCGTCACCATCGTCGCCAACGACGCCATGAAGTTCGATGTGACCGAGATCATCGCCCAGCCGGGCGAGGCCCTCGCCGTCACCCTCGTCAACAAGGGCACCATGCCCAAGTTCTCCATGGGCCACAACTGGGTGCTGCTCGCCGCCAACGTCGACGCCAACGCCTTCGCCATGGATGCCGCCCAGGCGGTGAAAACCGAATACGTGCCCGCCGCCCGCGCCAAGGAGGTCGTCGCCTCCACCAAGCTGCTCGGCCCCAACGAGAGCGACACGGCCCTCTTCTACGCGCCCAAGCAGCCCGGCCGCTACGTCTACCTCTGCACCTTCCCGGGCCATTTCCAGGTCGGGATGAAGGGCGTGCTCGTCGTGCAGTGAACCACCTTTCCCCTGCAATTCCCCCGCTCAACCACCCATGAAAGCATCATCACGCTTCCTCCTGCCGGCCGCGCTCGCGGGCGCCGTCGCCGGCCTCACCGGCTGCGCTCCCGCGGGCGACGCCGGTTCCGCCACGGCGTCCGCTTCCGGCGCCGGCAAGTCGGCCGCCGAGGCCACCTACGTCGCCCCGGGCGAGAAGGACGAATACTACCTGTTCTACTCCGGCGGCCACAGCGGCCAGGTCTTCGTGGCCGGCATCCCCTCGATGCGCCACCTCTCCACCATCCCGGTGTTCTCGCCGTATTCAGGAACCGGCTACGGCTTCGACGAGGAGACCAAGGCCATGCTCGGCGACTACACCTGGGGCGACGTCCACCACCCGGGCCTCTCCAAGACCGACGGCAACTACGACGGCCGCTGGCTCTTCGTGAACGACAATGCCAACAACCGCATCGCCCGCGTCGACCTGCGTGACTTCAAGACTCACCAGATCCTCGGCCCCATTCCCAACTCCAGCGGCAACCACGGCTCGTCCTTCGTGACCGACAACTCCGAATACGTGCTCGTCGCCACCCGCTTCTCCGTCCCGCTGCCCAAGGGCCGTTACGCCGAGCTCGAGAAATACGCCGATGAGTTCAACGGCATCGTGAGCGGCATCAAGGTCGACCCGGCCTCCGGTGAGATGAGCGTGGGCTGGCAGGTGCTCACTCCGCCCTTCAACTGGGACCTCGGTTCCACCGGCAAGGGCCCGAGCGCCGGCTGGGCCTTCTGGACCTCCTACAACACCGAGATGGCCAGCTCCGTCATGGAGGCCAACTCCACCCAGCTCGACCGCGACTACGCCGCCGTCGTCAACTGGCAGGCCGTCGAAAAGGCCGTCGCCGCCGGCCAAACGATCGACGTCGCCGGCGTGCCGGTGATCGATCCCGCCAAGGTGCCGGGCGTGCTCTACTTCCTGCCGGTGCCGAAGTCGCCGCACGGCATCGACACCGATCCCTCCGGCCGCTGGATCGTCGCCTCCGGCAAACTCCAGCCCGTCGTCTCGGTCTTCGACTTCGAGAAGATCCAGGCCGCCATCGCCGCCAAGGATTTTGAAACCACCTTCCGCGGCGTGCCGGTCATCCGCTACGAAGCCGCCCTCGAGGGCGAAGTCCCCGTCGGTCTCGGCCCGCTCCACACCCAATATGACGGCAAGGGCAACGCCTACACCTCCCTCTACATCGAGTCGGTCGTGGCCAAGTGGACCATGCCGCCCTGGACCGCCGAGCAGAAGGCCGACCTCAACGCCGTCGTCACCGACAAGATCGATGTGCACTACAACATCGGCCACCTCGTCATCGGTGGCAGCGACACTCGCGAGCCCTACGGCGACTACCTCGTCGCCATGAACAAGCTCTCGAAGGGCCGTCACCTCTCCACCGGGCCCGCCCAGCCCGAGTCGAGCCAGTTGATCGATATCACCGGCAAGAAAATGAAGATGCTCTATGAAGCCTTCACCGAGCCCGAACCGCACTTCGCCCAGGTCATCCGCGCCGACATCGTGAAGCCCATCGAGGTGTATCCGCGCGCGGAGAACACCCACCCGCAGGCCGCCTGGACCGCCGAGGAGACCGGCGTCGTCCGCAAAGGCAAAACGGTTGAAGTGAAGATGATGGCCATCCGCAGCCGCTTCATTCCCGACCGCATCGAACTCGAGGAGGGCGACGAACTCGTGCTCCACGTCACCAATGTCGAGCAGACGCCCGACATGATCCACGGCCTCGCGATCGCGGAGCAGAACGTGAACATCATCTTCGATCCGGGTGAGACCAAGACGGTGCGTCTCAAGGCCACCAAGACCGGCGTGTTTCCGTTCTACTGCACCAACTTCTGCTCCGCCCTCCACCAGGAGATGCAGGGCTACGTCACCGTAAAACCAAAGAGCGAATAACCCCATGTAGGGCCGGCGCCTTGGGCGCCTCTGGAGCCTCGCGCCGTGCCGCCCCTGCCTCTCGGACCTCCGACTTCCGTCCTCCGACCTCCGACCTCCGTCCGCACCCATCCCGCCATGACCTCCCTCTTCCGTCGCGAATACCTCTTCCTGCGCCGTCCGCTCAATCTGCGGTCGCGCCTGATGCTGCTGCTCGCCGCCGGGGCGATCGTGGCGGCCATTTTCCTGCCGCTCTGGCAGATTCACCTCGTGGCCCCGCAATACCGCGAGGGCCTCGCCCTGAGCATCTTCGCGCACAAACTGGTCGGCGGCAACGGCGGCCAGGATCTCGCGGAGATAAACATGCTCAACCACTACATCGGCATGAAGCCGCTGGCGGAGGCCGACTTCGTCGAGATGCAGTGGCTGCCCTTCGCCTTCGGCATCTTCGCCCTGCTCGCCCTGCGCGCCGCCGCCCTCGGCCGCATGATCAGCCTCGTCGACCTGCTCGCGCTCTTCCTCTACTTCTCCGCCTTCTCGCTCGGGAGCTTCTACTACCGGCTCTACAGCTACGGTCACTCGCTCGATCCGCGTGCGCCGATGACCATCGAGCCCTTCACGCCGATCATGCTCGGCAGCCAGAAGATCGCCAACTTCGTGCAGACCAGCCTGCCGCAGTCCGGCGCCCTCGCCATGGGCCTCTTCCCCCTCCTCGTCCTCGCCGCCATGTGGTTCTCGCGAAAGGAGGAAGTGTGAAGCGCCGCCTCCCCCTCGTCCTCGGCCTGGCCGCCCTGACGCTGGTAGGGGCGTGGCTCGTCCACGCCCGCCCGAACGTCGAACCCCGTTCGCCCCTCCCGTCGGCCCACGAACAACCTCCACCGTTCGCAACCTCCCCTGTAGGGGCGTCGCTCGCCGACGCCCGCCCGAACGTCGAATCCCCTTTGCCTCCCCCATCCGCGCCCGCCCTCCAACCACCATTCGCGGGCGCGGACGAGCCGCGCCCCTACACCGAGAGTGCCGGCGACGCCCTCCGCGCCCGTCTCGCCGCCGCCCCCGCCGGGGCCGTGATCACCGTCGCCCCGGGCGTCTACGCCGGTCCCTTCGTCCTCGACCGCCCCGTCGCCCTCCGCGGCGAACCCGGCGCCATCCTCGACGGCGGCGGCACCGGCCACGTCGTCACCGTCACCGCGCCCGACGTCGAGGTATCCGGATTCCGGATTCGCCGTTCCGGCCGCGAACTCGGCGCCGACCACGCCGCCATCCACGTCTCCGGCGACCGCGCTCGCATCATCGGCAACCGCATCCTCGACTGTCTGCACGGGATCTACGTGAAACGCGCCGAAGGCGCCTTCATCGCCGACAACGTCATCACCGGCGACGGCGCCGCCGTCGCCGCCGTGTCCGACCCGCTCGTGCGCGGACTCATGCCCGGCCAGGACGAGTTGTGCGGCATCCCGACCGCGCAGGATCGCCGCGGCAACGGCATCCACCTTTGGAACTCCGCCGGTCACCTCATCGCCCGCAACACCATCACCGGCACGCGCGACGGCGTGTATTTCTCCTTCACCGACCGCACCCGCCTGGAGGATAACGTCATCACCGGTGTGCGCTACGGGCTGCACTACATGTATTCCGACGAAAACGTCTTCGTGCGAAACACCTTCCGCGACAGCGCCGCCGGCGCCGCGCTCATGTATTCCAAGCAGCTCGAGCTGCGCGACAACCGCTTCCTCGCCAACCGCAGCCAGCGCGCCTACGGCCTGCTGCTCCAGTCGGTCGACGACACCGTCATCGCCGCCAACCGCATCGAGGGCAACACGCTCGGCCTCTACCTGGAGAACGGCAACGCCAACCGCGTCACCGGCAACCTCATCGCGGCCAACTACGTCGGCGTGCGCGTAAGCGACAGCTCGGCGGCCAATGTTTTTGCCGGCAACCGCTTCGTGCAGAACCTGCATCCCGTCGAAACCTCCGGCGCCAACGCCGCCAACGCCTGGTCGGAGGCCGGCCGCGGCAACCGCTGGGAGGGCGCGATCACGCTCGACCTCGACCGCAACGGCGTGGCCGACGTGCCGCACCACGAAGTCGATCTCTTCGGCCGCCTGCGCCGCGACTTCCCCGCCATCGGCCTGCTCTCGGCCAGCCCCGGCGAACGCCTCCTGCGCTTCATCCAAGGCCGCATCGGCCTGCGCGGCCGCGCCCGCGTCACCGACCCCGCACCGCTCGTGTCGAACTCCTCCACCCCCCTCTCGCCATGATTTCCCTCCGCCACCTCCAGAAATCCTACGGTCGCCGTGCGGTGTTGCGCGACCTCAACCTCGATTTCGCGGCCGGCCGGCTCAGCCTGCTGCTCGGCGACAACGGCGCGGGCAAGACCACCTGCCTGCAATTGCTCGCCGGCCTGCTGCGACCCGACGGCGGTGACATTACCGTCGCCGGCTGCGACCTGCGCACCCAGCGCGCCGCCGCGCTGGCGCGCATGGCTTACCTGCCGCAGGTGCCGCGGTTTCATCCGCGGCTCACGCCGGAACACATTGTCGGCTTTCACGCCCGCCTGCGCGGACGCGACGCCGCGGCCGCCGACGCCGCGCTCAGGCAATGGGGACTCGACGACCACCGCCGCACGCCCTCGGCCCAACTCTCCGGCGGACTGCGTCAGCGTCTCGCCCTGGCGGTCTTCTCGCTCGCGCCGGTGCCTGTGCGTCTGCTCGACGAGCCGGGCGTGAGCCTCGATCCCGTGTGGCGCCAGACGCTGCGCGACTACCTCACGACCGAATCCCGCGAGCGCGGTGTGACCGTGGTGGTGGCGACGCACCTCCTCGCCGAATGGAACGGCTTCGCCGACACCTGCCACGTCCTCGCCGCCGACTCCACCGTCCGCCAAATCGCCCCCCACACCCTCACCGACACGCGGCCGGAAACCGCGAATGTAGGGCCGCCGCTTGCCGGCGTGCCGCGTTGCCCCGCCGCCGTCCGCCGCCCCGTGCTCGCCCGCGCATGAACCGAACCCACCGAACAACGAATCCCAGCCACGGATCACACCGATGAACACGGATATCTGCCGCCCCAACTCTGCGCTCTCTGTGTCCTCTGCGGTTGAAAAATCCCTGCCTCTCGGAGCTGCACCTGCAGAGGGATCCTCATCCGTGAGTATCTGTGACATCCGTGGCCCCAAAACCTCCCTGCCTCTCCGCCGCGTTGCCTCTAAAAAACCTCATTCCCTCTCCGTGCTCTCCGTGTCCCCTCTGTGATCTCTGTGTCAAAAAGGCGTCTGCCTCCCTGCCTCTCCGCTTCGTTCCCTTCGTTGCCTTCTGTGAAAAACAAACCCGTCCCGTCCGATCATGAAAGCGTCCGCCTTCTCCCCCTCGTATCCATCTCTTTGTGACGTCCTCCTGGCGTCGGCCACCCGCGAGTGGCTGGGGCACCGGCTCAATCGCTTTTTGCACGCCCACCTCGCGCTCGTGGCGGTCGCTGGCCTGCTGCCCCTGCTCACGCCTGGCGAGGCGCTGGTGCGCGGCGCGACTTGGTGGCTCATGCACGCGGTGTTGTATGCCGTGTCGCTGTCGGCGCTGCTGCTCGGCCTGAGTTCGGCGCACGCCGAGGCCGACGAACGTGAATGGATCCTCGTGCAGCCGGCCGGCGTCGGTCCCTGGCTGGCGGGCAAGGCGGCCATGCTGGTCGCGCTGGTGACGGCGGCGGCGGGTCTGTTGGTGCTGCCTACCTGGCTGGCCGGCGGCGGTTCGACGGGCCTCGCGCTCATGGCCGGAAGTGCGGCGGCGGTAAGCGCCGTGTTCGTGTTGCTGGGGCTGGCGGTCGGCTGCTGGGTCAAGGACGGCGTGACCGGACTCATCGCGGCGGTGGCGGCCTGGTTCGCGCTGCTCTATGGCACCGATCTGCTGCTGCTCGGCTTCGCGGGCGCGCCCTGGGTGCAGGCCAACCCGGATGTCTTCGTCGGCGTGCTGATGGCCAACCCGCTCGACGCCTTCCGCGTCGGCGTCCTCTTCGCCGTCGAGCGCGCCGCCTTCAGTGGCCTGGCGGCGGGACCGCTGGCGGGCTGGTGGCATGCGCACCCGGCGTTGTGGCTGGCCCTCCTCTGCGCCACCTGGACCCTCGCCCTCGGCGCGATCGCCTGGCGCGGCGCCCGCCGCCCCCTGGCGTAGAGCTGAGAGGCAGGGTCTTTTTTTAACCACGGATGGACACGGATAAGCTCCACTACCGTTCCGCCTCCACTCCGCCGCAACTGGGCACCGACGAGCAGCGCCCCTACACGTTTATTTTGTAGGGGTCGCGCTCGCCGCGACCCGCGATCTCCAGTAGGGCTCCCATTTGTAGGGCTGCCGCTTGTCGGCATGCCGCGTTGCCTCTCAGAGAACCATCCGACTGCGGTATGCCGGCAAGCGGCCGCCCTGCATTCCGAAAACCTCGGCGAGGCGCCGAAGTGAGAAGGCATTTTTTTGCGCCTTTCCTGTCCCGCGACCGCGGCGATGCGCCTCTTTGCGGCTATTCTCCTGTTCGTGCCGCAGGCTTCAGCGCTTTGCCCACCATCACGGCCTCACGCCGTGCCGTTCAGGTAGGCCTGCAGCCCGGGGCCGTTGATGATGGTGACGCGGGGGCCGTCGACCTTGATGAGGTTTTCGTCGCGGAAGCGGGCGAGGGTGCGGGAGAGCGTTTCGCTGGTCACGCCGAGCTGGCCGGCGAGGACCTTCTTGGTGACGGGCAGCTCAAAGAGGGCAGGGCAGCCGGCGCGGGCCGCCGGGCTTTGCTGCAGCAGCCAGTCGGCGAGGCGAGCCTCGATCTGGCGACCCTTCAGGTCCTGCAGGAGTTGCACGAGGTGTTTCAGGTGCAGGCTCATCGAGCTGAGCATCTGCAGCGACAATTCGGGCTTCTGGGCGACGAGTCGGCGGAAAGGCGTCTTGCGCACCAGGATCACCTGCGAGTGTTCGAGGGCGGTGGCGTTGGCCGGGTAGGTTTCGACCGTGGCGAGGGTCACCTCGGCAAAGCTCTCCGGCGGATTAAAGAGGCAGATGATCTGCTCGCGACCGTCGGGTGTGAGCCGTGAAATGCTGATGCGTCCCGAGTGCACAACATAAAACCCTTCGGCGGTTTCACCCTCGCGGAACAGCAGCTCGCCCTTCTGCAGCGATTTGAGCGTGCAGCATTCGGCGACGGCCGCGAGGTCGGCGGACGGCAGCTCGGCAAAGAGCGGGCAGCGCCGCAGCGTCGCCGTGAGGGCGGCGCCGCGCAGATCATCGATGCGGATGGAGTTCGGCAAGGTGGCGGCCACTATCGGACCGGGAATTGAGCTGGATCAAGGCCGGAGCGCCCGGACGATGGTAGTCTCATCCCATGCACAATCCACCGCCGCTCGAACTCGACGTGCGCCCGCTCCTGGCGGCCGAGCGTTCGCCCCTCCCCGCCATTCTCGCCGCGGTCGACCGCCTGGCCCCGGGTCAGCCCCTGCGCCTCCTCGCCCCCTTCGAACCCCGTCCGCTCTACCCCCGCCTCGCCGCCCGTGGCTACACGGTCCAAGCCGAAGCCCAGACCGACCACTGGGTGATCCTGTTCACGCCGGAAAGCTGAGGAATAGGCCGGTTACAGGAGGAAACGGAGAGAGCCGAGGTTCCATCCAGCCTGTCGAGCGGACTTCTCCCTGAACGGACTCCGTTCGCCGGCGCCCGCCTCTGCGCTCAGCCAAGTGCATCGGAGCCCTCACCGAGCCTATCCAGCGGACTGCGCACACCTAGGCCGGGCTTTCTCATTACGTGCAGGTAGCGCTGGGTCGTCGTGATCTTCGCGTGACCCATCAAATCCTGTACGTTGCGGATGTCCGTTCCACCTTCGAGCAGGTGAGTAGCGAAGCAGTGCCGCAGCACGTGGGGCGTCACCCGCTTGTCGATTTTCGCCTGGCGGGCCGCCTCTTTAATCGAGCGCTGAAACGCCGTGTCCGACAGATGATGCCGCCGTTCCACGCCGCTGGCTGGGTCCACCGACAGTTTTCGCGACGGCCATACCCATTGCCACTGCCATTCTTCCCCCGCTCTGGGATATTTGCGCGCCAGCCCTTCCGGCAGCCACACGCCGGGCACTCCCGCCTTCCGGTCCTGTTCGAACACTGGCCGCAAGCGGTCGAGGTGAAGTCGCAGCCTCTCGTGCAGCACGTCGGGCAGCAGGGTCACCCGGTCCTTGTCTCCCTTGCCGCACAACACATTCAAACGTCCGCGTTCCAGATCGAGATCCTTCACGCGCAGCCGCAGGAGCTCCATCAGTCGCAAGCCCGCGCCATACATCAGCTCGGCCATGAGGCGCTCCGTCTCGCCCAGTTCGCGCCAAAGCCGCTGTAACTCTTTCCCTCCCAGTACGGTCACCGCACATCCCGTGCGCTTCGATTCCTCGAAGGGAATCTCGACCAACTCGATTTTCAGCCCCTCCTGCATCAGGAACACCAGCGCGTTGAGGGCCTGCTTCTGGCTTGAGCGGCTCAAGCCCTCCCGCACCGCCAGTTCACTGAGAAATGCACCCACTTCTTCGGCTGACGCGGCCCATGGCTGCCGCGGAGCGAGGAACTGGGCAAATCGCTTCGCCCAGCTTCGATAGGTTTCCTCCGTGCGCCACAGGAGTCCCCGCTCCCGTATCGCCTTCACCAGCGCCTGCTCCCAATCCGTTCCGCCCAAATCCTGCGCCCGGGTGGGCGGCGGTTGTGACCGACCTCGCGCTCGGCCCGGCGAAGGCGTGACGGCTTCTTTGGGAAGTCCGCCCAAGGGGACAACAAAGACGCCGCGTCCGGGACGGGTTGCCTGGTGCTTGCGGGCTTCCCGGAGCAACCAACGCAGGGCCTCGCGCCGCAGCTCGCGACGGTACCCCTCTCGCTGGTCTGCCTCTTGCACAAACCAAGTGATAAAGCCGACCGACAATTGCCGCCGCATCATTTTGCATACCCGCAGCACAGCTACGATTTCCGCCTCATATAGCCGTTTCCGGGCCGTGGGCATGGCCTCCGCGCGTAACCGCGCCTTCCAGTCGCGAAAATCAATCACTTCATCCTTCATGGCGCAGTCCTTTCAGGGGAAATCGGGGTGGAGGGGGATTGTTCTGCGTTGCCGGGGAGAGCCAGGCGCCAGGATCTGGCCAGGGGAGAGGGTGTCGGTGATTGCATGATTTCGGGCGAAGGGTTGGAGGAATGCGACGGGGAGAATCACGCCGTACTATGGGAAACGGTGTTTTTGCCGGATTTCTTTCTGATAAAATGCAATTCACGTCATTCCAGCGACTAACGGTCTGCGCTGAAGGTCCGGCAATCTGACAGGCTCTCCCTATAGGCTGCATTCGACAACCTCGCCCATCTCCGCAGTTGCGGAGCTTGGCCGGAGTTTTGACAGGAGAGGCAAAAACCGTGAAATTTACGCCGCTTTTCAGGAATGCGGCGCTTAGCCAAAAGTGCTCCAAACATGCCGTATGAAGTTATCCTTCTATTGGTTACGTGGCTTGTTACCCGCGTTCGGCTGCGCCCCGGATTCCCAATATGCTGCATTCGACAGCGTTCCAGACGATCGTTGAAATTTCCGTCTGGCCAACCCGCCGCTTTTCGGGAAACTGGCCCGCGTTCGCTCCGCCCTCAGGAAATGCGTTACCCCCTTGTTTCGATGAAGATGCAGATTCCCGTCCCGCTGCCCCCTCCGGCCTCAATTTCCCGATATGCTGCATTGAATGCAGCCTAATAACACTGTTAGAAAGACAAATGCTCCAAATTCG
>CBFGUO010000028.1:0-78510 GCA_965652375.1 uncultured Opitutus sp. | reverse complement strand
TCCGCACGCGCCCCCCGCTTCCTCACCCGCCCCCAGCGCACCCCGCGCCCCCCATCCCCACTGCGCATATTTTGAAAAATTCCCACCTCTGCCCACAAACGTCTTGAAACCGCGTCTCATTCTCGGTCACCTTCCTCAACTTTTTGAGAATGAGTCCCATTACTGAGATTGACCACCTCCTTGTTGAGATCGCCTCCCCGCTCGCCCGCGAGGCCGACACCTTGCTCGACCTGCGCGACGCCGCCGCCTCGCCCCACGCCCACCCGGGTCGCTGCGTGAGCTGCTATTTCAAACTACTCGCCGCCGCGCCGGCCCACCTCGCGCCCCGCCTGACTCCCCTGCGCCGTTGGCTGGAGAACCGCATCGAAATCGCCGCCACCGACGATCACCAGGCCCTGCTCGAAGTGCTGCCGCTCCACCTCGACAACGCCGCCGATCTCGAGTCCTGCTGCCAGCGCGTAATGGATCTCTTCTTCGAAGACCGGAGCTATCGCGAAACCCGCGAGATCGGACTCAGTTTCCGCTTCCGCCCCACGCCCGCAACGCAATCCGCCGCCGCCTGAGCCTCGCCGTGCCCGATTCCGCTCCAGTCGATTCGGCCGAACCTTTTGTCGCCGCCGCCGGCCAGCACTGGCAACGCGCCGGCCAGCGCCTCACCCACGTGCGCACCGTCATTTGCCGCGTGGTCGCCGCCCGCGACGCCCTCTTCACCGCCGATCAACTGCTGCCGCTCGTGCGCGCCGCCGATCGCGGGATCTCGCTAGCCTCGATTTACCGCACCCTCGGCGACCTGAGCCGCTTCGGCCTCCTCCACGAGAGCCGCGGCGCCCACGACGAGCGCTGCTACGCCGTCGTCCCACCCGAACGCGCCGGCGCGCTCGCCAGTGCCGTGACCGTCGTCTGCCGCGACTGCGGCGAGCTCCACCCGCTCGAAGCCCCCTGCCTCGCCCTGCGCGAAACCGCCAGTGTACGCCAGGCGGGTTTCAACCCCCGCAAACTCGATCTGCGCATCGAGGCCGACTGCGAAACCCTCCGCACCACCGGCCACTGCGACCGCGCCCGACGCCACGCCATCCCGTCCGCGTCTGCCTGACCCCGGCGGCCGCCGAGATTCGCTTCCCCAAGGCCTGCCGCGCCCACACCGCCCCGAGCCCTGACTTCACCCACCATTTGAGACCAAGTCCCATTCCCACTTCTCCCATCACGATGTACCACACCGCTGTTTTACCGTCCCGACACCTCCGCTTCGGCGCGACGCTGCTGGCCCTCGCCGCTTTCGCCCGCGCGCAGACCGCACTGCCCGACGATCCGTCCGATACGGTTTCGCTGGAAAGTCTCACCGTCACCGCCAAGCGCGAATACCGCACCTCCCAGGGTGCGACCAATCTGCCGCTCACCATCAAGGAAACGCCGCAGTCGATCAGCACGATCGACCAGGACGCCATGCGCGACTTCGCCACCACGGGCACCCATGACGCCCTCCGTCTCGGCACCGGCCTCACCGTCGATCAATGGGAAACCAGCCGCACCTCCTACAGCGCTCGCGGCTTCGACATCATGCTCACCCAAGTCGACGGCCTCGGCATGACCAACGACTGGGGCCTCGTTGTCGGCCAGCAGGATACCGCCGTCTTCGATCGCATCGAACTGATCCGCGGCGCCAACGGCCTGCTCACCGGCGTGGGCAACGCCTCCGGCACCATCAACTATGTGCGCAAGCGTCCGATCAACCATGACGGCGGCGAGTTCATCGTGCGCGCCGGCTCGGAAGACCTCCTGCGCGCCTCCCTCGACTACAACAAGGTCCTCACCGACTCCGGTTCCTGGGCCGCCCGCTTCGTCGTCGCCCACGAGGACAGCGACTCCTACCTGCGCGCCCTGCAGGATCGCCGCACCTCCGCCTACGGCGTGATCGAGGGCCAGCTCGGCACCGCCGGCGTGCTCACCGCCGGCTTCTCCTACACCGAATACCTGCAGCGCTCGCCCATGTGGGGTTCCCTCACCCTCATGCTCGCCAACGGCACCCAAGCCGAGTTCGACACCTCCGCCTCGCCCTCGCAGGACTGGACCCGCTGGGAACTCAATTCCGCCAACGCCTTCGTCGAGTATGCCCACACCTTCTCCGACGATTGGGAGGCCTCGCTCACCTACAATCACCGCACCGGCGACGAGGCCGTGAAACTCTTCTACGCCTACTCTCTCACCGGCACCCTCAACGACGACTACACCGGCCTCTACGGCTGGCCCTACCGCAGCGAATCCGACTCCCGCGCCGACATCGTCGACGCCAACGTCTCCGGCCGCATCGACGCCTTCGATCGCACCCACGAGCTCATCGCCGGACTCAGCCTCTCGACGCAGGACACCTACACCGATACCTACAACATCGTCAGCTCCCCCAGCGCAGTCCTCCCGGCTTTCCCCTACGCCGGCGACGTCTACGCCGAACCCGTCTGGGGCGACACCTACGTGGGCAGCGACGGCGACCAGTCCCTCGTCCGCTTCTACGCCGCCACCCGCCTCACGCTCACCGATCAGTTGAAGGCCATCGCCGGCCTCAACGCCATCAAGCTCCAGCGCGACGGCACCTCCATCTACGGCGGCGGCGTCAACCTCGACAACGAGACGACCGAGAAGGTCAGCCCCTACGCCGGCCTCACCTACGACCTCACCGACCACGTCCTCGCCTACGCCTCCTATTCCGACATCTTCCAGGCCCAGGATCAGCGCGACATCAACGGCGCCTTCCTCGCCCCGATGAAGGGGGTAAACTTCGAGGTCGGCCTCAAGGCCGAATGGCTCAATCGCCGGCTCCTCACCACCGTCGCCTGGTTCGACGCCGAGCAGCGCGGCCTCGCCACCGAAGCCGGCTTCGATCCGGTTGCCCAACAATCCTACTACGAGCCCAAGGACGTACAGTCGCGCGGCTTCGAGTTCGAAGCCACCGGCCGCCTCGGCGAATACACCCACTTGACCGCCGGCTTCACCCGCATGGACCTCACCGGCCCCGACGGCAACGACATCTACGAATGGATTCCGCGCACCATCGTGAGCCTGCGCGCCGCCACCCGCCTGCCGGCCCTGCCCCAGCTCAAGTTCGGCGCCGGCCTGCGCTGGCAATCCGACATCGAGAAAAACGGCGGCGCCCGTCAGGACGCCTATCTCCTCGTCGACGCCTTCGCCGCCTACGAGCTGAGCCAGGTCGCCACCGTCCGCCTCAACATCGACAACCTCACCGACGAGAAATACCTGCGCACCGTACAATTCGGCGCCATCTACGGCGCCCCCCGCCAATTCTCCATCGCCTTCGACTACAAACTCTAAGGCGACCACCACTCATACCTGTAGGGCTGCCGCTTGCGGCACGCCGCCCCTGCCTCTCGGAACACCATCAGGACGCAGCCAAGCATGAATCACAGAGAGCACGGAGGAGACACCGAGAACACAGAGCCAAACCCGCCTGTCCTGCTTCGTGACCTCTGCCGTGCCGGCCATAGCTCAAAGAGCGGCGGCTGGTGCCACCTCTGTGCCCTCCGTGACCAAAGCCCTCCCCGCTGCGGTGCGTAGCCGGTAGGCGAAGCCATTCGTGTCCATCCGTGGTTAAAAAAAACTCCCCCTCCATGCGTAAACGCATCTGGCAACTTCACTCCTGGCTCGGCCTCTTCGCCGGGCTGGGCCTCGTCGTCATCGGCCTCACCGGCAGCGTGCTCGTGTTCCATCACGAGATAACCCGGGCCCTCAACCCCACCGCCGTGCTGCGCGAGTCGCCCGCCGACGCACCGCGCCTGCCGCTCTCGCAGCTCATCGCCGGCGCGGAGTCGGCCGCGCCCGACTACTGGGTGCGCGGCTGGCTGCTCTACCACGGCGACGAACGCCGCGACGTGGCCTACCTCACGCCCCATGCCGACTCCAACGACTGGCACATCATGACGGTCGACCCCGCCACCGGCGCGATCGGCACCCCGCCCGTGGCCACGCATGACACGATCTACGGTTGGTTCGTTGATCTGCACTACACCTTCTTCGCCGATCACGTCGGCCTCGTGCTCACGGCGCTGCTGGCGATCGTCTTCATCTTCCTCAGCCTCTCCGGACTCTACCTCCACCGCGCCTTCTTCAAGACGCTCTTCCGCCTGCGCTGGGGCCAAAGCTGGCGCCTCTTCTCGTCCGACCTGCACAAGGCCGTCGGCATCGCCTCAATTCCCTTCAACCTCCTGCTCGGTTTCACCGGCGCCTACTGGAACATCGCGCACGTCGTCGGCGAACTGGGCCACAAAGAACCCGAAGTCTACACGCCCTACGCAGAACGCCTCGTCCACGTCGACAAGTTGCCCGCGCTGGCCGAGGCCAAGTGGCCCGGCTACGCCTTCAACTACGTCTACCTGCCAACCGCCGAGGACAAGCAGTTCTACGTCTTCGGCCAGACCGAACCCGACGCCCGCTTCGCCAGCCGCTACGGCAGCACGCTGTGGCTGGATGCCGCGTCATTGGAAATCAACTACGAGAGGGACCTGCGCACGGCGGGCTGGTGGGACCGCGCTGTCGACGCCTTCGAGCCCCTGCACTTCGGCGACTTCGGCGGCCTCGTCTCCAAGATCCTCTGGAGCCTCGCCGGCCTTGCCCCCGGCGCCCTCACTCTCAGCGGCGCGATGATCTGGTTCCACCGCCGCCGCACCGCCCGCCAAGTCATCGCCACGACGTCCCCCACCCGCGCCCCCCTCGCCGCAACCACCCCCGCAGAAGTCGAGTAGCGGCAGGCCCCATACTCCTCGGAGGAGACATCGCACCCGGCACTATGCCCTCAACGCCGGCAGGGACGCCCGCATCCACCCGTCAAACATCGACCGATGTTCGTTCGAATACCCAGCCCAATTCTCCGCGCCCTTTCGCGACCTTCGCGGTTGTTTCTTTTGCGCCTTCTGCGCCTTTTTGCGGCCATTCTCCTCCTTCGATTCCTCCGTTCCCTTCTGAGAATAAAACAACACGGCCAATGTCATCCGGACGACATCCCGGACCACATCGGCCGTTGAGTGTGAAGCTTATTCCGGAAGCCTGAACGAACCGGGTTCTACAGAAGGAAACGAAGGCAACAAAGCGGAGCGTGCGAGCAGCACTGCCGCGACTTCGTTCTCTTCGTTACCTTCTGTAAGAATTTTAAGTAATCGGGCGGTCGGTTCGGCACTCAGGACGCCTGATCGAGCTTCAGTTCGATCGGCATCACGGCGCGGACCTTGACGGCTTTGCCGTCACGCAGAGCGGGCTCGAAGCGCCATTGCTCCACGGCCTTCACGATGCGGCGGTTCAGCGCGCGATCGACGGAGGAGAGCACGCGAACATCGCTCGCCTGGCCCTTTTCATCGATCGTCAGACGCACGCGAAGGCTCTGGCCCGCGTCGGCAGTCGCCAACGCGGGAGCCACGATATCGGAGGGCAACGGAGCGGTGAACGGGTTGGTGGACGCAACGGTCTTGTAAGAAAACGCCAGCGCGGAGGACGCGAGCAGCGCGGAGGTGAGAAGAGCGGTCGAGAGGAGTTTGAAGGATTGGTTCATGGTCAGAACCCGCGGAGCGGGATTTAGGAATTTGGGTTTGGTTTGGGACAGAGACGCGAGGATCGCGTATCCGACGCCCTCCTTTGCACCGTCCATGCCAACTGGATACGCAGGATCTTATTACTTGATTTACAACTTTTTCCGTTTCTTTCAACCTTCCACCACAACCCGACAAGGTGCCGCGGCTGAGATCCGAGCCTCCCAAAAATGGGACCGGCTCAGCCTTTCGCTCTCCTTCGGATTGCCTGTCTTTTGGAGGCGACCCGTTTTCAGCCGCCCGTTCACGTTTCAAGTTCGTGATCCGAACGCCAAGGCCCTGGCGGCCCCCGTCCGTCTCCCCCCTCGGGCCATCTGCCCCTTCGCAAGACGCTGCGCCAACGAACCATGGCAGCCTCACCCCGTGGAGCGCGAACCTCAGCCACTCCTCGCCGGCTCCAACTGCAAGAATGAAAGTTTGCCCCCGTCCGACCCATGACCCAGTTCGGCTCCGGAGCCTGTCCGGCGCCCTTCGGCAGACTTACCCATGCATATCTGAACAGCACTACCGGCGGAGAGCCGTAACCTGCCGATCAGGCGCTGAGCCTGTCCAATTCAGCCCGCGCCAATGCTCCGCGGCCTTTACCCGTTCCCGGGTGGGCGGTTTCGCTATTGCGCAACGAAAGAAGCCTTCGCGGCACTCTGCCGGTTGAAACTGGATCGGGACAACCGGGTCGCACCGGCGGCAGCAGAACTGGACTGGCAGAAACCGGCCGCAGCCCGAAAAACTGCCGACGCACTGCCCTTCCCACCACCTCGGCCAATAGCGAGGGTACGGCATTCCCGATCTGACGATGTGCCTCCAGATACGGGCCACAAATGCGCACATCATCAGGAAACGTCTGCAGGCGACACAGTTCCCGTCGGCTCAAACGGCGACTATCCCAGTGAAAGGGACCGGTCGATGGTCCCGGTTGCGCCTGAATGGTCCACGAAGGGCGATCCTTCGCCAGTTTCAGCAGAAAATTCCAGTAGCGTCGGCGCCAACCGAACAGCGGTTCACCTCCGCCCCGTTCAGTATGCCAGAGATAATTCTGCCCCTCCGGGATCGATGGGAGCAGATCCGCCCATTTACCGCGCACCGTAAGATCGTCACCGTCGGCGTCGGTCGTGAGGTCACCCAACGCATCCCAACAGGTCCGGTAGCCTCTCCTTGGTGCCAGGAGGGTCGATTCATCTTCCAAGCGGCCAAACTCCGGCGCGGGAAAATCAAAATCCCTGCCGTCCCGCGCCGCGACGAGAAACAGTCGCTCCCGCAGTTGCGGCACCCCATACTCCGCCGCCTTCAAGATCCGCCAGGCAGGCCGATATTGGCTGCCGGTTCGTCGGTTGATCGCAGCAATCTCCTTCAACAACAAGTTCAGGCCCTCGTCCTTGCCCGTGAAGGCCAGTCCGCTGACGTTCTCCAACACGAAGGCGGTCGGCAAAGCCTTTTCCAGCACGTCAAGGTAAGCCTTGAGGGTGTTGGCACGTGGATCGTTCAGTCGTGCCGAATCACCTTTCGCCCAATAACCCGACTTGGAAAAGGGCTGGCAGGGCGGACCGCCGATGAGCAGCGCGACCTCGGTCGGTCTGAGTCCGGCGGTGGCCAGGATCTGACCAGTTGTGACGGCAAACACGTCCGTTTCCATCAAGGGCCATGATCGGTTTTGCCTCAGCGTACGGCAGCAATCGGCATCCATTTCCAGAGCGACCGCCGTTTCAAAGCCGGCCGCTTCGAATCCGAAATCCATGCCACCACAGCCCGAAAACAAGCTGATGATCGGAAGTCGCATCTTATGCCTTCGCGTCGGCCGCCGCCTGTAAGGCCACGCTCGCGTCGTCCGCCCAGCCGTCATCCACCTTGACCCGGTTCGAGAGTTTCCCGGGGCAGTGGGCGTGCGGCGCGAGTCGGTGCGTTGGCATGAATCGATAAGACCACGTGCTTTCGACGGCGTTCAAACACGCCGCGAGCACATCGAAGTCCTGAGGTGAATAGAAGCGCGAGCATGGATCCGATTTTGACGCGCGTGTGCGTTGAAAGTCGACCCGCGCAAACCCGGCGGAATCGGTGATACGAAGGACGTTCTTGCACTCCACGGTAAGAGGTACGCAAGCAAAGGTCAGCGAAACGTCGGGTCCGCCTTCTTCGTCTCGACGCCGGCAATCCGAAACTCCAGGAATCGTTCTGAGCAGCCGCGTCAAATGCTCTTCGGCGACCCACCCTCGCACTGCCATCTTGAGGCGCCGGGCATTGGCGATCAGGTCGAATACTTCATCTTCAGAAAGCGCGAACTCCTTGGTGAGCGCATGCAACCTGGCGGCCGGAACCTCCGGTGCTTGGCGAAGGCCAAACCCGTGGATCTCCTCGGCCTGGGGATGCTGCTCAGCCAGCAGATGCCGGTGTCCCTGGGATTCGCCCGCCGCGGCCCTTTCGAATTGGACGAACTTCAGAAAATTGTCCCGCGTTCCACCCACCAGAACCTCGATCGGATCATCGCCGCGAGAGTTCCGTTTGTCTCTTTCCCACGCCCACCAGCCCCGTCGCTGGATCTCGTGAACCTGGACCTCCTTATACTCAAGTGAGATGAAGAAACGTGTCGGATTGTGGAGTATCGGGTCGGCTCCAACGAAGATTCCTCGTTCGGGATCGATGCCACAAAGGAGTGTCGTGTAGAGACCGTGCGGGTCTTGCCAGAGTTCGTGATATTTGCCGTCCTTTGCCCCGTACTTGATCTGGAATCGATGTTCGTCGTCCGGACGGTTCTTGGTCCGCCTGCAGTTGGCGAAGAATGCGTAGGCGACGACGCCGGATCGCTCCCCCGATGGCAATTCGAAGGGGCGTCATACCGTTTCCGGTCGAAACCCGGACGTCGGACTCATGGCATCCGGTTGAGCCGGCCGCTATTGGTCCGGTGCGCTCCCCCGGCCACTGCGGTGGAATTCGCCCCATGGCGGGCCCGAAACGGGTCAGGCCCTGGGAGCCTGAAACGGTGCCCAAACGCCTCGGTCGAAAACCGGCCCCCGCCGTCGCCTGAAAAAGGATTCCCTGCTTTGCCAATTGATCCGCGTTGGCAGTAAGTCCGTCAGAACCATGCCGATTTACGATTTCCTCTGCCCCTCCTGCGGACACAAGTTCGAGCAATTGGTGAAACTGAACGAGTCGGCCCGTTGCCCCGCCTGCTCCTGCGCCGAAACCGAACGACAGTTTACCCTGCGAGTCGGTATCAGCACCGGTAAAACCCAGGGCAGGGCCATTTCCGAAGCCAGGCGAATCAGCAAGACCCGCCAGTCGGAACAGGTGAAGGCACACACCGAGTACCTGAACCAACACCACGACGATTTTCATTAAACCTGCACCCGCCGCACTGCGCCTGATTCCTCGTTCCCTTTCACTATAGACTGAGCCTCTGGTCGCGCCTTCCCGCCGCTTCCGCGCAGCGTATCGAATCACCGGACACCGCGCAGCTGGAACGGCTCGGGCCTCGGGGTTTGGGGTAGCCGCGGCAATCAGGGCGATAGCCGGTTTTCGATATCCATGCCGTCATGCAGCAAGCGGACAATCTCAACCGTTTCACCGCTCACCCGGAATGCCAGAAAGTGCCGTGGTGTTTTCACCCTGGCGCCCGGCGTTCCCGCCGATGCCGTGCTGTGCCGGAGATGGTAGAGTCGATAGGTTCCACCGAAAACCTCGATCTCACGTGAACCGTGGCGCGCAGGATCATGCGCCACATCAAGAATGGCCGCCTTGATCAAACGCTTGTAGCGCTGGAAGGCCGAGTGGCCGAACTCTGAAAGCGACCATTCAAGGCATGCTTCGATGTCAGTCTGCGCACGCTGAGTGATCCGGAACGTCACAACGAACTGCCGCCCGGTGCTTCGCTTTGCCGCGCCAAGGCGCCCTCACCCACACTTGCGATGAATTCATCAAGCGCGCCTTCATCGTGAAGGTCGACGTAGCGTCCACGATCCAGATCATCGGCGCCCAACTGGATGGCTTTGCGCAACCGTTCCAGCCGCAGGTTGCGTTCTTCCTCTTCCCGGGCCATTTCGGCAATCGCTGCACGGTGAACCTCGCTTGCATTGTTGAAACGCCCGCTTGCGACCTGGGCTTTCACAAAAGCCTCAAGTTCCGGGGTTAAGTTCACATTCTGTGTCGGCATTCCTGATCTCCTGCACTCCCTTGTCGCTCGAACAGCATCCATTGTCAATCTTTGCCAACCCTTGGCCAACAAGGGGATCGGACCGGTCCCATTGACAGCATGGAAGGGCCGGGCTACGTCGAGCGCATGTCCGTAGACAAATCCGCCTCCGCGCCTTGCATCCATTGTGGCGTGCCGGTGACGCAGCGCATCGGCGGGGTGCCGATCTGCGATGCGTGTTACCCGATCCGCGGCGCCTGTTGCCAGGAATTCGGCGAGGCGGCTCACGGCGGCGATGACGAGGTGTGCGAAGACCGCGGCGGCAGCCCGCCCTGCAACGCCGACCGCTTCGACCTCTACGGCGATCGGGAACCTCGCTCGCCTGCGAGCTGAACAGCAGCCGCGGTCGGTTGAGCCTTATCGCCACGCCTCCGCGCCCGATCAGCCCGACCCGCCGACGAGCATTTCCAGCCGCCGCTCCAGAAACCGTCGCTCGGGCGTCGTTTGCACCAGCGCCAGCGCCTCCCGATACGCAGTCGCCGCATCCTCAGACCGGCCGAGCCGCCGCAGCAGATACGCTCGCGTGGCCGGCAGCAGGTAATAGCCGGGAAGTTCTATTTCATCCAGGAGAGCCAAGCCGACTTCCCATCCGGCGGACATCGCCATCGCCACGGCGCGATTGAGTTTCACCAGGGGCGAGGGCTGTCGCGCGAGCAATAGATCGTAGAGCTGCACGATCTGCGCCCAATCCGTCTGCGCAAAGCTCTCCGCCTGGGCATGCAGCGCCGCAATCGCCGCCTCCAATGTGAACGGACCCGGCGCGCCCGCAGCCTCCCGCAACGCCCATTCGAGCGCCACGGCACCTTCGCCAATCTGAGCGCGATCCCACTGCCGCCGATCCTGATCCTCCAGCAAAACCAGCGCACCTTCGCCATCCACTCGCGTCCGTCGACGCGCGTGGTGAAACAGCATCAACGCCAACAATCCCGCCGCTTCGGTCGCGGTGGGCAGAAGTTCCACCACCTGTCGTCCCAGACGGATCGCCTCGGCGCAAAGTTCGCGGCGGACCAGTTCGGTTCCACTCGTCGCCGCGTAGCCCTCGTTGAAAACCAGATAGATCACCTTCAGCACGCCCGCCAAGCGCTCCGCGAGTTCCTCGCCCTCCGGCACCCGATAAGGGATGCCCGCCTGCCTGATCTTGTCCTTGGCCCGCAGAAGCCGGCGCGCCATGGTCGGCTCTGGCACGAGAAAGGCCCGCGCGATCTCGCACGTCTTCAGTCCGCCCACCGTGTGGAGCGTCAAGGCCACCTGGGCCTCCCGGGACAGCGCCGGGTGGCAACAGGTGAAGATGAGCCGCAACAGGTCCTGCGGATCCGGCTGTGATTCCTGGTCCGGCGTGAACGCGACCATGTGTTGGTGTTTCCGTCCGGCGAGCGTGTGTCGCCTGAGGCGATCGATCGCCTTGTGTCGCGCCGTCGTCAGCAGCCAGGCCACCGGGTTGGGTGGCTCACCGTGCTTCGGCCAGTGCTCGAGTGCGATCGCATACGCCTCTTGCAGGGCGTCCTCGGCCAGCGCGAAATCGCGCACCGTCCGGAGGAGGCTCGCCAGGAGCCGACCGTAGTGATCGCGATGGATCTGCTCGAGCGACACACGCAACGCGCTCAGGTTAATCGCGGCACTCGCCGCCCTCCACGAGCGGTCGCACCTCCACGTGACAGTGCCCGGAGCGCAAGGCAGGAAACCGCTGGGCGATCGCCAGGGCCTCGTCGAGATCGCGGCATTCGATCACCTCGAAGCCGCCGAGCACTTCCTTGGTCTCCACAAACGGACCGTCGGTGACCACGATTTCTCCGCCCGCCGTCCGCAGACTCGTTGCGGTCTGCGGTGCCTGGAGGCCGAAACAGGCGCGACTGTGTCCGCTCCGCACGAGTTCTTGGTGCCACGCCCCGCAGGCCTCGTGCACACGATTCTTCTCGTCGTTCGACACCGACGACCAGTCGGCAGCTTGGTGAATCATCAGGATATATTGCATGGTATTTCGAAGTTTTGCTTTCCCAACAAGTCGAACGGGAACTCCCACGATACGACATCAGGCGGAAATTCTTTCGAGAAATCTCGACCCGGCCCGAGCCTTCCGCCCGATCCCGCTTATGCGGCCTAGTAAGCCATTGACATAGTGCCGCAGCGGGCGGGTCGGGGCTTTTGCCCACGGCGATCCGTTTCCACCATCGGGCCCTCGTGCAACGCAGGGTCCTCGCTTTCCTCGTCCTCCTCACCGCCTCGCTTCCAGTCGTCCGCCCCGCGGAGCCAACCGCGCCCTCGCCCACCGGCCGGCCCAAACGCGTCTACTACGCCACCCGCCTCGCCGATCCCGCCGCCGCCCCCGCCATCGATGGCCATCTCGACGATGCCTGCTGGCAGCACCTCGGCGAATGGTCCGGCGGTTACACCCAGCTCACCCCGCATTATGAGGCCGCGCCTAGCCATCCGACCGAGCTGAAGATCCTCTACGACGATCGCCACCTCTACGTCGCCCTGCGCGCCTACGACGATCCACCCGCGTTACGCTCCCGCCAGGCCGGCGGCCGCGACAACTTCGTGGGCGACATCATGGGCATCAATTTCGACAGCTACCACGACCAACGCACCGGCTTCGAATTCAACCTCACCGCCTCCGGTCAGAAGATCGACCTGCGCCTGGCCAACGACGGCTGGGACACCACCTGGAACGCCGTCTGGGAGGGCAAGGTCGCCCACGCACCCGACCACTGGTCCGCCGAGTTTCTCATCCCGCTCAGCCAGCTCCGCTTCGATCCCGCCAACGACACCTGGGGCCTGCACGCGTGGCGCTGGATCGACCGCTACAAGGAGGAGTCCAACTGGAACCTCCTCGCCAACGACGACTCCGGCTTCGTCAAATCCTTCGGCGAACTCCACCAGCTCACCGGCCTGCGCCACAACCGCCGCCTCGAACTCGCGCCCTACAGCTCCATCCGCTTCGCCGACGATCACGACCGCCCCGGGCAAACCGACGTCAAGGCCGGCCTCGACCTCAAATATGGCCTCACCGCCAACATCACCCTCGACGCCTCCGTCCTGCCCGACTTCGGCCAGGTCGAGGCCGACCCGGCGGTCATGAACCTCAGCGCCTTCGAAACCTTTCTGACCGAAAAGCGCCCGCTCTTCCTCGAAGGGAAGGACATCTTCGCCTTCGAGTTCGCCGACGACACGCTCTTCTACTCGCGCCGCATCGGCCAGCCGCCCAGCTATCGCCCCGCGTACCTCAGCGGCGCCTTTCCCGATTCCACCACCCTGCTCGGCGCGCTCAAGGTGTCCGGCAAGACCGGCTCCGGCTTCGCCTTCGGCGCCCTCGCCGCCCTCACCGACGCCGAGTCGGCCCGCGTGACTGACCCCGCCGATCCCGCGGCCGACCCGACGGCGGTCCGCGTCGCGCCTTCGGCCGCCCATCTCGTCCTGCGCGCGCAGCAGGATTTCCGCGACGGCGACACCATCGTCGGCGGATTGCTCACCCACGTCCGCCGCGACCTCGCTCCGGCCGACGACGCGCTCGCCGCGCTAATGCCCGAAGAGGCGAACGTGGTCGGCGCCGACCTCACCCATCATTGGGCCGACCGCGAATACCGGCTCAACCTCGCCGCCATCGCCAGCGACGTGCGCGGCGATCCCCGCGCCATCAGCCGCCTCCAACTCAATTCGGCCCGCTACTTCCAGCGCCCCATCGACGGGATCGATCACTTCGACCCCACCCGCGATCACCTCGGCGGCGGCGGACTCTGGTTCGAAGTCGGCAAGGCCAGTAAAGGCCGCTGGCGCTGGGAGGAGGAAGTTGCGATCAAGACCCGCGGCCTCGAGTTTAACGACCTCGGTTTCCTCGCCGAAACCGATCGCATCGAACAGGAGACCGAGATCCGCTACGTCGTGAAGGAGCCCGCCGCCTGGTACCGCTCCTACGAACTCGGTCTGAGCCAGTCCAAAGCCTGGACCACCCGTCGCGAGCATCTCGGCAGCGAACTCGAACTCGGCGGAGAGATCACTTTCACCAACAAGTGGACCTTCGGCGCCGAGGTCGAAACCAACGCCGACGGCAACGATCTCACCGCCCTGCGCGGCGGCCCGCTCCTCCACCTGCCCCGCCACGAGGGTTGGAATATCCATCTCCGTTCCGATGACTCCAAACGCGTGACCGGCAACCTCTATGCCGGCGGTATCGACGGTTCGGATACCACCTACCGTTCGATCTGGGCCGGCGCCGGTGTTTCCTATCGGCCCTGGCCCACCCTCCTCGTCCGCCTCACGGCCGATCTCGAAAACCTGAGCGATCGTCAGCGTCACCTCCCGGTCGATGCGCTCACCGGCGACACCGACACCTGGTTCGTCTCCCGCCTCCGCGGCGAGTCGCGCGCCCTCGCCCTGCGGGTCGAGTGGAACCTGCGCCCCGAGCTGAGCCTGCAATACTACGGCAATCCCTTCGGCCTCACCCTGCGCCACACCGAGATTCGCCAGGTGCTCGATCCGGCCGCCGCGGCCTTCGACGCTCGTCTGGGCCCCGTGTTGACCGCCACCACCGCCAGCGGCGGCGACGACGGTTACACGCTGGACGCCAACCACGACGGCCTGCCGGATCACCGTTTCGACGCACCCGACGCCAACATCGCCAGCTACCGCTCCAATCTGGTCCTCAAGTGGGAATACCGCCGCGGTTCGACGCTTTATCTCGTCTGGGCGCAGCAGCGCGAAGGAGCCGACGACGCCCCCACCCTCACCCCTTGGCGCGCCCTCACCGACCTTCCCCACCGCCCCGCCGACAACCAGCTCATGCTCAAGCTGACCTACTGGTTCTCGAGCTGAACCACCTCGGGCGTTTGGGAGGCGTCGTAGCCGGGAACGGTAGGGACTTCGTTCACCGAAGCCCCAACACCCTGTAGGGGTCGCGCTCGCCGCGACCCGCGAACGTCGATTGGGCGCACAATCTGACCGGATTTCCACACAATCTGAAACCTGCCCGGCGCGCGGCGTGAAGAGCCTGCGAGCACCCACGCCAACCCGAACGTCCCCGCCCTCTCGCTCTGTGCGATTCGGCGCTGCCTTTGCCATGCACGATGCCACCTCCCTGCCTCCCGTCCCGCACGATTCCCGGCTCCTGCGCCGCGAGCAGATCACCTTCCTCCTGCTCAGCGCCGCGCTTTCCTGGCCGTTGATGATTCCCGTCTGGCTGGCGTTGCCGGCCGATTTCGTGCCGGGCGATCGGGCCACGCTCGAAGCCGCCTTCGGCAGCTGGCTGCTTTGCTTCGGCGCCGGACCGATGCTGGCCGCCACCGCGGTGACCGCCTGGTTTCGCGGGCGGGCCGGCCTGGGCGACCTGTGGCGACGCGTCGTGCGCCTCCGGGTCAGCCCGCGCTGGTACCTGCTGGCCCTGATGTTTCCACCCGTCTACCAGTGGCCGGCCGCGTGGCTCTGGGGCGCGTTCACCGGCACGGCGGTTGATTATCCGCCCTTCGCCGCCTACCTGGCCAGTTGGCTGCAAATCGCCGCCTTCAGCGCACTCTACTTCCTCACGGAGGAACTCGGTTGGCGCGGCTTCCTCCTGCCCCGCGCCTTGGTCCGAAGCGCCTGGCCGACCGCGGCAGTCCGGGTCGGTCTCATCTGGGCGGTCTGGCACTACCCCTATTGGCTGACCGCTTCCTGGGGGGCATCGGGCAACGCGCTTGCCGCAGTCGCCATGACGCTCGCCTCCACAGTGTTCGCCTGCGCGCTGTCGGTGATGATGACCTGGCTGTTCCGCCATACGAGGGGCAGCGTCTTCCTCGCCATGCTCTTCCACGGCTCGAACAACGCCAACATGGATAAGCTGTTCAAGGCCGCCGGCGACGCCGCGCACGGGCTCAGCTTTCTGCTCGCCACCGCCGCCACCGCAGGAACAGCAGCGGCGTTGCTCATTCTGCTCGTGCGCAAGGATTCCACCCGGCGGACTTGAGCCCGGGTGCAGCACTGTCGCGACGTAGTCGATACAGTCCGGCGTTGCCTCCGGCCCGACCGCCGCCTGCGGCGGCCCTCGCCTGTGTTCCATCCTGCTATATGCAAAGGATTTTCGGAAAATGCTTCCCTGTTATGATCGGGTGTTTCCCCGATACCGCGCGCCCACCTGTTTGCTACACTCCGGCTCCGCCTTGCCGCGCCCTCACGTCTCGCCTTGCCTTGCCTCGCTCCCTTTCCCGGAAGCGTCCCGAACCCTAGCCGAACCGACCTTGCCCTCCGCTTCCGATGATGCCGTCCCTCCGGCGGCGCCGCGACCGCTGCCGCGTGCCTCCTCGCCGCCAGCGCCTCCCGCATCCGCCGGGTTGCCGAGTTCTCTCTTGATGGAGGTGCTCCAGCAACTGCCCGCCGCCGTCTACACGACGGATGCCGCAGGCGTGATCACCTTTTTCAACCGCGCCGCCGCGGAGCTTTGGGGCCGCCAGCCCGTCGTGGGCGTCGACATGTGGTGTGGCTCCTGGCGCATCTTCACGCCCGATGGTACGCCCATACCGCTGGAAATGTGTCCCATGGCCCGCGCCCTCCGGGAGGGCCGCCAAGTGAGTGGTTGCGACATCGTGGTCGAACGGCCCGACGGCGTCCGTCGCCACGTTCTGCCGCACCCCTTTCCCCTGCGTGACCCGACCGGCCGTATCACCGGCGCCGCCAATCTGCTGGTCGACATCGGCGATCGCATTGCCGGCAATCTGGCCAGCCGACGACTGGCGGCCATCGTCGAGTGGTCCGATGACGCGATTGTCAGCAAGAACCTCGACGGCGTGATCATGAGCTGGAACCGCGGCGCCGAGCGACTCTTCGGCTACACCGAGGCGGAGGCGGTGGGTCAGTCGATCATGATGCTCATTCCCGATGATCGACAGGACGAGGAAATCGAGATCCTGACCCAGATCCGCAATGGCCTGCCGGTCGACCATTACGAGACCACGCGCCGCCGCAAGGACGGCACGCCGGTCGTCGTTTCGCTCTGCGTATCGCCCATCAAGGACTGGCGCGGCCGCGTCGTCGGCGCCTCCAAAATCGCCCGCGACATCACCGCCTGGAAACGCTTGCTCACGGAACTCGCCCACGCCCGTGACGCCGCCCAACAGGCCTCGCGAGCCAAGGATACCTTCATCGCCGCGCTCTCCCACGAACTGCGCACGCCACTGAATCCCGTGCTGATGGTGGCGAGCGTCGCCCTGCGCCGTCCCGACCTGCCGGCCGACATCCGGGCCGACTTCGTCACCATCCAGGACCATGTGCGGCTCGAGGCTCGGTTGATCGACGACATGCTGGACCTCACGCGTATCGCCCGCGGCAAACTGGAGCTCAACCGCACCGTGACGGAGCCGGAGCCGGTCCTGCGCGCCGCCCTCACGACGGTGGAGGCCGACATCGTCGCTAAACAAATTGCGCTTACCGTGGATCTCGCCGCCGGCCACTGCCAGCTGTGGGCCGACACGGTCCGGCTGCAGCAGGTGTTTTGGAACGTCCTCAGCAACGCGGCCAAGTTCACCCCTCCGGGCGGGCGCATCGCCGTGACGGCGCGCTGCGAACTCGGGAGCGACCGCTTCACCGTCGAGATCAGCGACAGCGGCATCGGGATGAATCCGGACGAAGTGGCGCGGGTCTTTGATCCTTATGAGCAGGGGGATCATGCCACCAGGAGTTCGGGCTCCGTCTTCGGCGGCCTCGGGCTGGGGCTGGCGATCTCCCGCGAACTCGTCACGCTCCACGGCGGCACGATCGCAGCCCGCAGCGCCGGACGCGGCACCGGTTCGACAATCCGTATCGAAATCCCCGTGGTCCCGGCCGAGGTCGTCCGCCCCCCCTTGCCCCCGGCACCGGAACCGTCCGCCGCGAGAAGCGACCGGTTCCTTCGTGCCGCCGCGAGACCGGGAACCCAGCGGGATGCCGGCAGTTCCCCAGACGTCGCGGGGCTGCGCGTGCTGCTGGTCGACGACCACCGGCCGACCTGCCGGGCCCTGGCGCGTTTTCTCTCACGCCGCGGCCATGAGACCCTCGTCGCCACCTCGGTGGGTGAAGCCCGTTCCCTGGCGGCGCGGCACCCGATCGACGTGCTTATTTCCGACATCGGTCTGCCCGATGGCACCGGCTATGACTTGATGGCCGAGTTGCGCCGGAGCCGGCCGGGGATGCGCGGCATCGCCGCGAGTGGCTATGGCATGGATGAGGATATCGCCCGCTCCCGGGCCGCCGGCTTCACCGAACACTGCACCAAGCCGCTCGATGTGGAACGACTCGAGCAGTTGCTGGACGCCTTCGCCGCCGACGCCTGAGCCAGGAAACGCTTTACCTGCCGCCGGCCACCCGGTCACGGACGGCGGCCCTTCAACAGGGCGGCCCCGGCAGGCGCCCAGGGGTCTGCCCGCGGGTGGCGGAAGTCTCCCACCGTCCGGCCGCAGCACTCGCGACAGCCTTGCCCACTTTTCCCTTTCCCGCCCCTCGCCGCCGGCCCAGCAATAGAGCCGCGCCCATGCCGGAATCCCCTCTTTCTGATCAATCCCCGCATCGCCACGACTCCCCGAACGAACTCTTCGAGCGTTCCCTCGATCTGCTCTGCGTGGCGGGCCTCGACGGGTATTTCAAGAAGGTCAATCCCTCCTGGACGCGCGTGCTCGGCTGGTCCGCCGCCGAGCTGCTGGACCGGCCTTCCATCTCCTTTGTCCATCCCGATGATGTGCCCGCAACCCTCGAAGCCCGCGCCCGGCTGTGTAAGGGCGAACCGGGCGTTCGACTGGAAAACCGCTACCGTTGCCGGGATGGTTCCTACCGCTGGCTCGCGTGGCAGTCGGCCGCCACCCGCGACAACGGCACGGTCTTCGGCGTCGCCCGCGACATCACCGAACAGCGTCAGGCTGAACAACTCCGGCAAACCGTGACCCGCCTGGAATCGACGGCGCTCTTCGCCGGCGGGATCGCGCACGATTTCAACAACCTGCTCACCACGCTGCTGCTCAGCCTGGAACTCGTCGAACGCGGCGGCTCTCTCACGCCCGAACAGGCCGCTCACCTCAAGCTCGCCCGCGACGCCACGGTCTCAGCGGGGGCCCTCACGCAGCTTCTCGTCAGCCTGTCCAGCGGCAGCAACCAGGCCCACGAAACCGTCCATCTTGCCTCCCTGCTGGCGCAGGCGATCGCCGAGACCGCTCACCACGATGTTACCGTTGAGACCGACCTCGGCGCCGGACTGCCTCCGCTCCTGCTCGATCGCACCCAGATCCTGCAGGCGCTCAAGCAGGTGTTGATCAACGCCGCCGAGGCCTCGCCACCGGGCGCCGTCGTCCGCATCGTGGCCGAGGCCGAGACGCTTGGCGCGGAGGGTCCGACCTCCCTGCGGCCCGGCCCTTACGTGCGCGTCCGCATTTCCGACTCCGGCACCGGAATCACCCCGGAAAACCTGACCCGTATTTTTGATCCCTACTTCTCGACCAAACCCCGCGGCGGCCAAAAGGGCATGGGGCTGGGACTCGCCATCGCCCACGCCGTCATGCGCAAGCACCACGGTGGCCTCACGGTCGAACCGGACCCCTCCGGCACCACCGTGACACTGCGGTTGCCCATCAACGATCCCGCATCCGACGCCGACGACGACAAGCCGATCAACGACCTCGCCACCTTGCGCGCCCACACCGGCCGCCCCCGCTGACGATCCGCGACCGGCACCCGCCGGAATCATTCCTCCCGCCGGTCCAGCCAGGCCTCCAGCACGTCGAGCCGCTCCGCGAAACCGATCAATACGTCCTCGAAAGTCGTCAGCTGCAGCGCCTGCCCGGCCGCGAGCTGGTCCATCTGGTTCTCCAGATCCTCCTGCGCAAACAGCGCCACGCTCTGGAAGCTCTCCAGCTCACCGAAGCGCGCCGCCCATTCCTCACGGCCACGGGCGAGAGTCTCCCGCAGCGCACGCACTTCACCGGCGAGGTGCTCCGCCAACTCCTGCTGACCCATCATCTTGAACTCCAGCACCACGATCGCATCGCTGAACTCGCCCACGATCTCGTCAAAACGAAGGTCCAGCGCGGCCTGAGCCTCCGCCAGCGGATCGATCCTTGCCTCCAATCCCTCCACCTGCCGGCCCAGGCTGCCCTGTTCCTGGCTCAGCAGCTCCGCGACGTTGGTGAGCTCGGCAATCTCTTCCCCATTGCGCACGGCATTCCGCCGCAACCCGGCCAACTCGTCCGCCAGTTGCAGCACCAGTGCCTCCAATTGCCCCACCCGCGCCTGCAAAGCGGCCACCGGGCCTTCCTCTCCATCGCCGGGCCCCACCAGCAACTGCTCCGGCGTCAGAACCGAATCCGCCACGCGCACCTCGTCGATGAGCCCGCGAAAGGCGGCGTCGGCCCCCGGGGCCGCATTGCCGATCATAAGACGCGGCATCCCGTTGAGCGCACTCACGGTCACCCGCCGTCGCACCGCGATCGTCTCCCCATCGGCGTCGAGGTTCCGCAACCGAAACACCGCCTCGCCCGCCGCCTGATCGAACGACACCGCCAGATGATAGTCGAAGCCCGCTTCCGGCACGAGGCCGGAGCCCACCACCGTGAAACGGCCGCCACCCGACAGCGTCAGCAGCAACTCGCCGGGGACGACCTGCTCACCCGCCGTATCGGCGGCGGCCCCAAACCGCCGCTCAACCGTGATGCCCGATTCGGTCGCCCCGCCGTCGGCACTTCCCTGCCCGAACAACACTTCGCGCTCGCGCCCGGCCGGATCCAGTGGCGTGAAAAGACACTCCAGGGTGAATCGGTCCCCGAGTTCGGGAAGGGTCACCTCCACGCCGCTCGCGCGCCCCGTCAGGCCAAGCGCCCCCGCGTTGGGAATGCCCGCGGCCAGCCGGTCGAAACGGCTGCCCAACCCGCCGCTCGAGAGGGTGACGGCCCCCACCCCGGCCGACGGGATCGCCCGCTCCTCGCCGCCGATCTCTTCGGTCCAGATGTCGGGCTGCTCGAAGCGCCACCAGCGCAGCACATCTGCGCGAAGAGCAGCACTGCCAGCTCCGGCGAGCAGACAGACAACAATGAGAAACGGAAGGCGGGCCGATTTCATGAGCGTGGGAAACAAAGAGACTTGGATTGCGCAACGATCTCGCTCGCGGCCAGTCGAAGGAGTCGGAAGTCGCCCACTAGAGCCGCCCCCCTTCCGGCTGGCGAGGTCAAATCCCACGCCCGCGCCGCGCTCGGGAGGTTCACGCGCCTTTCCTGACCGCAACTATGGGTGGACGCCGGCGTCCCCGACGGCGTGAACGCGGTGGAGTGGATCCGGGTCAATCCGGGTATGCCGCTTCGCTGCGGCTCTCCGCCGCCGCCTCCCGTTCGCGGGCGGCGAGTTTGGTCCGCGCCTTGGCCAGCTCGATCTCGATCCGGCTCAGGGTCCGCTCCCGCTCGGCCAGGGTCTGCTGCAGTGTATCCAGCTCCCGGGCACGCTCATCGAGATCACTCTTGCGCAGGGCCTGCTCGTTGCCGGAACGCTGGGCGGCCGCCTGCTGATTGTCCAGATGCGCCTGGCGGTGCCGGATCTGCCGCTCCAACTCCGCCAGCCGCTCTTCCCGCTCCTTCAACGACGCTTCGAACCGCCGCAACTCGGCCACCTCCACCGCCACGATCCGCGGATCGACTCCGGAGGCGACCCGCCCTTCTACAGCCGACGGCTGCCGCCGCATCTGTTCCTCGCGCGCCGCCAGGTCCTGCTCGCGCCGGGCCAGAGCCTGCGCCCTCGCCTCCAGTTCCCGGGTCCGCTGATCCGCACCGGCCTTCGCTCTCTCCAGGCGCTGTTCCCGGGCCGCCACGGTCGAGGCCGCATCGTCGATTTCCTGTCGCCGGTGCGCCATCGCGAGTTCCTGGGCGCCCAACGCCTGCGTGCGTTCGCCCAGCGATGCGCTCGCCGCCTGGGTGGCCGAGTCCCGCCGGGCCAGGTTCTGCTCCGCCGCCGCCAGCGCATCCTCCCGCTGCGTCAGTTCCGCATCCAGCCGGGCAACGGACTCCGCGTGTTCCCGCCCGGCGGCAGCGAGTGCCTCCTCCCGATCGGCGAGCGCGGACGCGCGTTCGCTCAGCGCCTGTTCGGAGACGAGGGTCGCGGCCAGCCGCACCTCCAACGCCGACTGCGCCTCGGCCAGGGCGGTGCGATCCGCCTCGAACTGCGCACGCGCCCCGGCCAGCTCCTGCGCGGCGGCCGCGTGGGCGCGGTTTTGCTCGGCGAGAGCGGTCTCCGATTCGTGAATACGACGAGCCGCGGCGTCGAGACTGTCCCGGCGCTCATCGAACTCGGCGCGATCCGTTTCAAGGCGCGCAACCGCCTCGGCATGTGCTTTCACCGCTGCTTCGTGCGCGGCGCGTTCCGCGGCGAGAGCGGCTTCGCGGTCGGCAAGCTCTCGGCCCGCCGCGGACGCCGCGTCTTCCCGCGCGGCGAAGGTCGCCTGTTGTTCGGCCAGGACCGCCTGCGCCTCGGCCAACGCCGTTCGCTCGGCGTCGAGTTGGGCCTTCGCCTTCGCGTGCTGTCCGGTTTCGGCCTCTAGCGTCGCACGATCCTTTTCAAGGCGCGCGATCGCTTCGGCATGTGCCTGCAACGCCGCTTCGTGCGCAGCGCGCTCGGCCGCGAGAGCGGCTTCGCGTTCGGCAAGCTCTCGGCCCGCCGCAGACGCCTCGTCTTCCCGCGCGGCGAACGTCGCCTGTTGTTCGGCCAAGGTTGCCTGCGCCTCGGCCAACGCCGTTCGCTCGGCGTCGAGTTGGGCCTTCGCCTCCGCGTACTGTTCGGCTTCGGCCTCGAGCGTGGCGCGATCTTTCTCGAGACGCGCGACGGCCTCGGCGTGTGCCTCCACCGCTGCTTCGTGCGCGGCGCGTTCCGCGGCAAGAGTGGCTTCGCGTTCGGCGAGCTTGTGGACTTCGACGGTCGCCGCGTGCTCACGTTGCTCGAGCGCGGAACCCTCGGCAGCGAGTCCGGCGCGATCCCGTTCCAGTTGCTCCTGCGTCGCGGCGAGTTCCTCCCGGGTCGTCGCATGGTCACGCTCGCTGGCGGCGACCCGATCTTCGCGTTCGCGAAGGCGGGTCTCCAAGGCGGTAAGACGATGTTCGGCTTCGCTCAGGCTTGCAGCCCGGGCTCCGAGTTCGGCTTCGCGCGTCTCGAGATCGGCTCGGGTGGCCGCCAGCGCGGTTTGCTCCGCGGCCAGCGCCGCGCGCTCGGCCGCCAGTTCGGCCACCGCGGCGGCGTGCGCACGGCTTTCGGTGTCCAGCGCGAGCCGGCCCGTCGCGATTTCCGACTCGGCGGCTTCGCGGTCGACTTCGGCCTGACGCAGATCCGCCTGGCGCCGTTCCAACGCCTCGCGTTCGGCGGCCAGCTGTTTTTCCCTGTTCGCAAGGTCATTGCGCTCGGCGGCCAGCTGATCCGTCTGCGTGGAGAGGACGCGCTCCCGTTCGGTGATCGCTGCCAGGGTCTTGGCGATGGCCTTTTCCTGGCGCGCAATTCTGGCGGCGGTCTCGTCCAGCGTCTGCTCGCGGGCGGCCAGTGCGGCGACCTGGTCCTCACCTTCGAGTACATCGCCCACCGCGGGATCGGCCGCGGTGCCCGCGAGGACGGGCAGCGAAGCGGGGTCGGGAGCCGGGTCGGGAGCAGTCGTAGGATCGGCGTCCGCGGCTGCATCGGCTTCCGGCAACGGCAGGGGCGGCGCGGAGGGCGGGCTTTCGGGCAACCTGCCCCTTGGCGACGGATAACGGCGTTCCGGCACCGCCAGAAAGCGTTGCGGACTCCGCGTGTAGTCGACGAGGAGGCGAATGAGTTCCGACTTGCGAATCCAATGCGGAGGCATGCCGCCGGACTTCGGGATGAGGGCCCGCACGATGGCGGCGGCGAGCCCGTTGAAGGTGACAGGAGTCGTGACGATTTCGCGCAGGCTGAGCCGGGCGGCGCGGGAGACATCCAGCTCATTGAGTCGCTCGGCGATGAGATAGACCGGAACCCCCGGCCGGGCCTGGCGGTAGGAATCGATGCACCGCCGGATGAGGTTCGGATCCGTCAGGGTCCGCAAATCGAAGAGGGCGACATCGGCAGGCGGCAGAACCGGTGCGCCCCCCTCCGGCGACTGGACCACCCGCGAGTGCGCATGATGGTGGTCAAAGGAAACCACGATCTCCTGGGTGACGGCAGGATCCACTCGCTGAAGGTAGACGGTTTGAGTTGGCATGAGGCCGCTGGATCCCCTAGATAGTTCACCCTAGATGGCGCGGAATAAAGCCAATTGAGGCCGCTGCGCCGAAATCGCCTGCCCTATATAGTCTTGCCCCCGCGCCTCCTGTCTAGTGCTTACGAGGGGGCCCATTCTAACCTAGTGACATCCGACCTGCTCAGCTTCACCCCCTTCGGGTTGCGAACGCCGACCAGCCATTGCCGCTGGGATCGCGGCGAGGAGGAGGCGTCGGCCCACCTGACGATCGATGGGGTGGCGGGGCTGGAGACTTATCAAAAAGGTGACTTAAGAGCCCAGGCCGCGGGACGCCATATCCTGGCGGCGACGGGCCGCGATCGGCTTCATCTCACCGATCTGCGTCACATCCCCGCGCCGGGTTTTGCGGCCGCGACCGCCCGTCTCACCGGTTTTCATCAATGGCTGACGGTGACCGCGCAGCGGGCGGACGTGAAGGCCTTGGGGAGCGGTGCAGAACAGACTTCCTCGTTATGGCTCAGCGCGGTCGTGTCCCTGCGCGAGCAGACCTTGAACAGCGGCGAACAACAGTGGATTTGGCTGCTGGGTCTGGATGATTCCCAGCGCGTGCAGCTGCAACCCGATGGCCGCGTCTACCTTGAAGAGGTTCCGACGGGACTGAATCGTCTCATCGACTTGGTGCAGAAGGAAATGTCGCTGCATTTCCGCTCCTCCGCCTTCGATCTCCTGTTCAACGAGGACTTCGATTGGGAGGATGCGCCTGCCGGAATTCTGGCGGAGTTTGTGGAGCCGTTGAAGCGCGTCACCACCCACCATGCGCTCGGTCATGTTCTTGCGGTGGTGGGGCTCGGCCCGCGCCTCGCGAAAGTGGCGGCGTCGATCGCCCGTCACGTCGGAATGGTGCCCTGGTCGCCACCACCCGACGGATCCTTTGCCCCGAAAACGGCATCCTGCGCGGTCGAGTCCTGGCTCCTGCGGGAGACCGCGGAACGTGAAGCCTTGGATCAACGCCTGACCGCTGGCTTTGACGGTGCGCCCCTGTTGCTGCCGGCCCCGGAGGGACGGGAGGCCGGCGTCGATTCGGCTGCACCGTTCGCGGCGCCTTCAGCCGGAGCCGAGCTGTTGCTGGCCGTCGACGCCGCGCCGGCTGCCATGCCCGGCGAAGAGGGATCGGGCGGGCAGGTGCAGCGCCGCGGCCAGCCCGCACCGCATCAACGGCGACGGCGCAGCTGGCTGCGTCACCACGCGGGCAAACCCCGCCGGGCGCGCGCCGACGAAAGCAGTCTGCGCAAGATCGTCTTCGTGGTCGTCTGGGTGCTCGCGGTCACCTTTGCCGGACACCTGCTGGTTGAACAAAGCGCCGAAAGCGAACGGGCGCGCCAAGCCCAGGGCGGGCCCTGACTCCGCCCACCCCCGGCGCTGTTTTCCGAGAAAATCTGCAAAAGCTTTCTGGCCGCGCGCCACGTCTGTGCCCACCTTGAGGATCCCATGTTCGAAATTTCCGGCACCATCAAAAAGATCTACGAGGAACAGACCTTCGGCAGCGGCTTCAACAAGCGCGAATTCGTCCTCACGGTTCCCGACGGACGCTTCCCGCAGGACATCAAGTTCGAGACCGTCAAGGACAAGACCAGCCTGCTCAATCCCCTCAAGGTCGGCGACCCGATCAAGGTCTTCTTCGACATCCGCGGGCGGGAGTGGAAGGACAACTATTACGTGAATCTCAACGCCTGGAAGATCGAGTCGGTGGGCGAAGGCGGCGGTGGTGGCACCGGTCGTGAGGACGGCCCGCCGCTGCGGGAGCCCGAGATGGGCACGGGCAGCATGGACGAGGAACCGCCTTTCTAGCCGCCGCCGGACGCGGTCGCCTCCGCCGCGCTCCGCGCCCGCCCGCCCGAACAAACGCGCCAGCCGCAACGAACGACCGACTGCCTCCCGACCGACCGCTTCGTGATTGTCCGCGCCATGTCCCGTGCCCCGTTGCTTTCGCTCCTCGCGTTCGGCTGCCTGCTGGGGCCGACGTCGCGGGCTCAGCTCGTGGCTCGCGGCCCCTGGAGCGGCGCGCTCACGCCCTATTCCGTCGAGGTCAACCTGGTGCTGTTTGAATCCCGGCTCAGCAGTCTCGAAATCAGCAAACTGCGGGACTTTTCCCGATTCACCACGGTGCCGGAGCAGGCGCGCCGGCCGGGCGACATCCCGCGGCTCACGCGCTACCGGCTCACCAACCTCGAGCCCGACACGCTCTATTACTACCGCGTGCGGGCGGGCAATGTACGTGAGTATCAACGCATCGGCAGCCTCCGCACTCCGCCGCTTGAGGGCACGCATGCCTCCTTCCGGCTGGCTGTCGCCGGCGGGGCGGTCGCGAATTCCGAGGCAGGCGGGCTGGCGGAGATCGGCTTTCAGAAACCCCTGTTCTTCGTCCAGCTCGGCAACCTCCACAACGCGCCCATTGCCGCGGACAACCCGACCGGCTTCACCGACGCCTACCTCGCCTCGCTCGGCTCCTTTGCCCGCGCCGAACTCATGCGATCGGTCCCGCTGGTTTACACCTGGGACCGCTACGACTACGGCGAGACCGGCCGTTCCACGGCCCTCTCCGCGCAAAAAGCCTTCCGGCTCCTGACGCCTCACCACCCCTTCCCCGCCGACCAGGCCGAAGCCCTGGCCGCCGCTCCGCTCGACGAACGACCGGTCGCGCAGGTTTTCACCATTGGCCGCGTGCGCTTCATCGTGCTCGACACCCGCTCGGCCCGCACCACCGCCGGCGACACCCCCACCCTCCTCGGCACGTGGCAGAACGCCTGGCTGCGGGAGGAACTCGCAGCGGCGGATCGGACCCACGCCCTCACCTTGGTTTTTTCGACGGTCCCGTGGCACGCCGCGCCGGCGGACGCGGGCATTGATTCCTGGACCCGTTTCCCGGCCGAAAAGGAAAACCTGCGGCAATGGATCATTGAGCAGGGCGTCCGCCGACTCATCTGGCTGAGCGCCAATACCGGCGCGTTGGCTGCGCACGCGGGATCGCGGGATCCGTTCGTCATGCCGGAGTTTCAGGTCGGCGACATCGACCTGCGGCCCGCCGGCGGGCCCGGCGGGGAATGGACGTACGGCCCCCTCATGCCCGAGCCGACCGAGGAATTTTTCGGGCTCGTCGACATCACCGACGACGGCAGTGCCATCTCGGCGACCTTCGCCGGCATGAACCAGCACGGTCGCGAGCGCCTGCGGGCCACGCTCACCTTCCCGGTGCCACCGCTGTGAGTGCGCCCCTTTTTCGCCGCCTCGCCCCCGCGGGAGCCGCACTGTCTCTGCTGGCGGCCAGCGGCCCCTGCGCCGACGCTGAGCCTCAACGCCTCCACGTCGCCGCCGCTGCCAACATGGCGCGGGTGATCGAGCCGCTCGAAGCCGGTTTCGAAGCGCTTCACCCGGAAATCGACCTGCGTGTCTCGCTGGGAGCCTCGGGCAGTCTGTACGCGCAGATCCGGCACGGTGCGCCGTTCGAGGTCTTCCTCTCGGCCGATCCCGATCATCCGGCCGCCCTGGTGCAGGCGGGCGAGGCCGACGCGGCGACCGTCACGCCCTTTGCCCGCGGCGTGTTGGTTCTCTGGCCTCAGCCGCCCGGCGACGCCGCCGGGTGGGCGGAGGTCCTGGCCGCGCCCGGCCGGTTGCGCATCGCGATCCCCAATCCGGATACCGCTCCCTTCGGTCGTTCGGCGCGGATGGTACTGCGCGAGGCGGGCATCTGGGAAGCGATTCAGTCCCGTTTGGTCATCGCCGAAAACGTGGCGCAGACCCTGCACTTCGTCGAAAGCGGGAACGCCGACTTCGGCTTCGTCGCCGGCTCGCTGCTCACTGGCCGGCCGGGAGCGGGCGACGGACTGGCCTTCGAACAGGATGATCCCTCGCTGCACCACACCGCGGTGTTGCTGCGTCGCGGTGCCGGCCAGGAGGGCGCGCGCGTCTTCCTCGGGTGGTTGCTGAGCGAGGAGGCGCAGGCCGTGCTGCTTGCCCACGGCTACCGGGGGCCCAATCGCGGCATCGACGCCGTCCCCTGAATCTGCACAGGTTGCGCTCGTGTCGCCCGCCTTCGCCTCCGTGTTGAGCACCCTGTGGTTGTCGCCGCCGCTTTGGCAGGCGCTCGGCCTCACGCTGAAGCTCGCGGCGGTAACGACCCTCTTGCTGGGGGTGATCGGTCTGCCCCTGGCGCAATGGCTCAACTCGACCCGTTCACGCTTCGCTGCAGCCTTCGAAGCGCTGGTCACCCTGCCGATCGTGTTGCCACCGACCGTCATCGGTTTCTACCTGCTCGTGGCGTTTTCGCCGCAGCATCCGCCCGGCAGCTGGTGGGTGGCGCTCACGGGCGGTCCGCTCTCCTTCACCTTTACGGGGCTGGTGATCGCCTCGGTGATCTATTCCCTGCCCTTCGCCGTGCAGCCCTTCCAGGCGGCGTTACGCGCGGTACCGGCCGAACTGCTCGACGCCGGCCGGGCGAGCGGGGCGACCGCCTGGCGTACCTGGTGGCGGGTGCAGCTGCCGCTCGCCCGCCGCGGCATCGGCGCCGGCCTCACCCTCGGCTTCGCCCACACCCTCGGGGAGTTCGGCGTGGTGCTCATGATCGGCGGTTCCATTCCCGGCGAGACCCGGGTGGCCAGCATCGCCCTCTACGACGAGGTGCAGAAACTCAACTACCCGGCCGCCCACGCCTTCGCCGCCACCCTCCTCGTCCTCTCCTTCGTTCTGCTGGTCGTCGTATCCATCCTCCAACGACGCCGCGCCTGAGCGGGACGGCTTTACCGAAGGAAACGAAGAGCACGAAGGTGCCGAGAGGCAAGGATTCGAGACTCTGCGCCCCCCTGGGTCGGAGTGGCTTCGTTGCCTTCGTTGCCTTCTGTAAAATCCACCTGCCTCTCGGTCCAGCGACGCTCTATTCGCTCAGCCGGTCGTGCGGAGGCCGCTGGCGATGGCGTTGATCGACAACAGCAGGTCGGGCAGCAGCGTCTCGGCCTCGCGGCCCTTGAGCGAGCGCCATTCGCGCAGCAGCGCAACCTGCTGGCGGTGCAGTTGGGTCAATGCCTGCTCCCGGATCTGCAGGGTGAACGCCAGCCGCGGCCGGCGCTCCTCGAAGGTGCCGCGGAAGATCTCGGTCATCATCGTCCGCGTGCGGTCGCACTCGGCGCGAATCATCCGCATGAACCGCTCGCGCAGCTCGGCGTCCTGCACCAGGGCGGCATAGCTGTCCATGATGTCGGCGTTGGTGCTCACCAGCGAACTCTCGATGTTGGTGAGCACGTAGCGCAGGAAGGGCATCGAACGCACCGCCTTGAGCAGCCGGTTGAATCCCTTCGGATCCTCCGCCTGCAGGCGCTCGAGTGCCGCGCCGGCGCCATACCAGCCCGGCAGGTAGAAGCGGCTCTGCGTCCACGAAAACACCCACGGGATCGCGCGCAGGTCATCGAGCGAGGCCTGCCCGGTCCGACGCGAGGGTCGCGAGCCGATGCGGGCGTTTTCCAGCGCGTCGATGGGCGTCGCCTCGCGGTAGAACGCGATGAAGCCCGGGGCATGCAACAGCTCGCGGTAGGTATCGCGACTCCAGGCCGCCACCTGGTCCAGCAAGGGCCAGAGCGATTCGTCCCCCGGCCGGCCGAAGCGGTGGGCCGCCGTGGTCGCCGCGGCCGAGGCCATGAGCAGCTCGATGTTGTAGACGGCGGACGACTGGTGTGCGTATTTCTGCGCGATCGTTTCGCCCTGCTCGGTCATGCGCATGCGGCCGTGCAGGGAGCCGGGCGGCAGCGCCTCCATGAACCAGTGGGTCGGCCCCGCGCCGCGGCCCACCGTACCGCCGCGGCCGTGAAAAAACACCGGCCGCACGCCCTGGGCGGCGGCAACACGGGAAAGCGCGTGCTGCGCGCGGTGCAGCGCCCACTGGCTGGCGAAAATGCCACAGTCCTTGTTGGAGTCGGAATAGCCCACCATCATCTGAAAGGCCGGGCGCGCGGCGCCGGCGCCGGCGGTGTCGGCCAGGCCCAGGCTCCGTCGCGTGACCGGGTGTGCCAGAAAATCGGATACGATGTCGGGGCCCGCCTCGAGATCGGCCATGGTCTCGAAGAGCGGCACCACCGGCATGGGACAGCTCAGTCCGCCGTCGGTCCAGCGCGCCAGACCGACTTCGCGCGCCAGGAGGTAGACCGTGAGCAGGTCCTCGGTGCGACGGGTCATGGACACGATGAGCGCCCCCAGGCCGGCGCGGCCGTGGCGGGCGTGGTGGTCCGCCAGCACCCGGTAGCACGCGAGCACCGCCTCGGCTTCCGGGCCGGCGGCGGTGCCGTCGGCCAGAAAGGGACGCGGTGACTGCAGCTCGGCGTCGAGCAGCGCGCGTTTTTCCGCCGGGCTCCACGCGGCGAAGGCGGTCGCGCTCACGATGCCGGCCGCTTCCAACAGCTGCCCGAGCGCCTTTTCGTGGAAGGCCGAGTTCTGCCGGACGTCGAGCGTGGCGAGATGGAAGCCGAAGACGGCGAGTTGGCGGCGCAGAGGCCTGATGAAGTCGCGCGACAATTCTCCTGCGCCGATTTCGTCGAGCGCCGTCGCGAGCACCTCGAGATCGGTGTCCAGCTGGGCCGCGGCGCCGTAGCCGGCCGGACTGCCGGCGAGCGCCAGCAACAGTTTTTCGCGCATGAGGTAGGCGGCGTGTCGCCACGGCTCCTCGTGATTGCGTTCCTGGACGAGTTTCACGCCCGTGCCCGGCACGCTGTTGAGTTCCTTTTCGAGCCGCTTGATGAGCGCGCCGAGCGGGGCGGGCGGCGCTTGGAAGAGCGAGCTGAGGGGCAGATCGGCCGCGAGGGCCTCGAGGCCGCGGCGTTGAACCCGCAGCGCATTGTGCCGCAGCAGGCCCAGCGTGGTGCGGGTGACCTCCGCCGTGACGAAGGGATGGCCGTCGCGATCGCCGCCGATCCAGGTGCCGAATCGTACGCAGGAGCCCGCCTCCTGGAGGCGGTCGGGATCGAATCCGGCCTGGACCCACGCTTCGCGCAGGTGGACGTGACTGCGTTTGACCGCCTCGGGCAGGATGTCGCGGAGGAAGTGGAGCGCGTTGTCGAGCTCGGCCTCGATGGTCGGGCGCGTGACCTGGATCTCGCCGGTGCGCCAAAGGCTTTCCAGGCGGGTTTCGATGCGCCGGCGCAGGCGGGCAAGCTCGCGCGGGGTGTATTCGGCGTTTTCGTGCTCGTTGATGAGGCGGTAGATCTCGCGGTGCAGCTCGCGCACCGTGGCGCGTTTGGCCTCGGTCGGGTGAGCGGTGAGCACCGGCTCCACCTCCACGTCGCGCAACACCTCGAGCACCTGGTCTTCAGTGAGGCCGAGCTCGCACATCCCGGCCAGGTTATCGGGCCAAAGCCCCTTTTCGGCCTGCGGACCCGCCTTGATCTCGCGGCGCCGGCGCACGCGGGCCGCCGTACGTTCCTCGACGATGTTGAGCAGTTGGAAGGCGATGGAATAGGCCTGGCCGAGTGAGCGCTTGGTCTGGCCGGCCTGGGCGGCCTTGGCCCCGACCCAGGGCAGCAGATCGGCAAGCTCTTCCTCGCCCAGGCGCCGGAGGACCGCGCCAAATCCTTCGGTCAACAGGCGCAGTTCCTCCTGCAGGGAGCGGAACCCTTCTTCGCGCAGCGGGTGTCTAGATCGAACGGACATGCGGCAACACCGTGAGCAATTCCCGCACCCAGGCCATTCCTAAAGCACACGACGGCGCGTCCGCTCGCATCGAGCATCGACAAGCCGCCCGCCTTCAGCACCTTGCCTCCTCATTGCGGAGAGGCTCGCCTGTTCCGCGTCCGCAGTTCCCTACCCTCGATCCCTCACTCCCCCGGCAGCCCGTTTTGATCCGAGAGGCGCGGCTGTGCTTCCCGCCATGATGCCATCCAACGGAAACCGAATCCTCGTCGTCGACGACACGCCCTCCATCCACGACGATTTTCGCAAGATCCTCAGCCCGTCCCGTCACCCCCACCACCTGGGCGAGTTGGAGTCCTACCTGTTTGGCGAGGGTGACGCCGCTTCGACCGCGACCCCGGCCCCCCCGCCGTTCGAACTCGCCCACGCCACCCAGGGCCAGCAGGCGGTGACCCTGCTCGACGACGGCCTCGCCGCGCAGCGCCCGTTCTCGGTCGCCTTCGTCGATATGCGCATGCCGCCGGGCTGGGATGGCCTGGAGACCATTCGCCGGCTGTGGGAAAAGGACCCCAACCTGCAGGTGGTCATCTGCACCGCCTACTCGGACCACACCTGGAAGAGCATCAACGCCCGGCTCGGCGCGACCGACCGGCTGCTCATCCTGAAAAAACCCTTCGACAACCTCGAGGTCATCCAGCTGGCCTGCGCCCTCACCGCCAAGTGGCGCCTCGCCGAGCAGGCCGGTCTCAAACAGGAGGAACTGCAGATGCTGGTCGCCCGCCGCACCGCCGAGCTGGCCCTCGCGCGCGACGAGGCCGAGGACGCCAACCGCGCCAAGAGCGCGTTCCTCGCCAACATGAGCCACGAGATCCGCACCCCGATGAACGGCGTCATCGGCATGTGTGCCCTGTTGATGGATACACCGCTCAACCCGGAGCAGCGCGACTACACCGAGACCATCCGCTCCAGCGGCGAGACCCTGCTCGCCATCATCGACGACGTCCTCGACTTCTCCAAGATCGAAGCCGGCAAACTCGACCTCGAGTCCGTTCCCTTCCGCCTCGACACCGTGGCCGAAGACGTCGTGAGCCTGCTGGCGCCCCGCGCCCACGCCAAGCAACTCGGCTTCCTCGTGCAGATCGACGAAGCGGCCGGCACCGAGTGCCTCGGCGACCCGGTCCGGCTGCGCCAGATCCTGCTCAACCTGCTCGGCAACGCGATCAAGTTCACCGCCAGCGGCGAAGTCAGCCTCCACCTGACGGTGCAAGTGATCGACGACCTCGATTCGATCGGCGTGCGCTTCGCCGTGCGTGACACCGGCGTCGGCATGAGCGCCGAGGAACAAGCCCGCCTTTTCGAGCCCTTCACCCAGGCCGACAACTCCGTCTCGCGACGGTTCGGCGGCTCCGGCCTCGGTCTTTCCATCTGCCGCCGGCTCGTCCACCTCATGGGCGGCACCATTCAGGTCGAGAGCACGCCCGGGGTCGGCTCGACCTTCACCGTCGACCTCGTCCTGCCCCGCGCGGCGGGTGCCGCCGGTGCGCTGCCGGATGAATTCCACCGCGTCGTCGCCGGCCGCCGCGTGCTCATCGTCGACGATCATCCCGTCGATCGCAGTCACGTCGACCGGCTGCTCGCCGGCTGGAACATGCCCCACCACGCCGTCGCCGAAGCCGGCGCAGCCCTCGATCACCTGCGGGCGGAAGCCGCCTCCGGACGCCACTACGACATTATCCTGATCGACAGCAGCCTGCCGGACATGGACGGGCTGGCGCTGGCCGCCCGGATTCGTGCCACCCCCGGTGTCGGGCAACCGCGACTGATTCTGCTCATGGCCAACGGCCGCACCCTCGCCGAATCCCAGCTTGCGGAAAACGGCATCGAGCACGCCCTCGCCAAGCCGTTCCGCAAGCAGGCGCTGCTGGCCCGGCTGGCCGGTCAGCATGCCCGTTCCTCCTCCACCCCGCCGCTCTTCCGGCCCTCCGATCCCATCCAACCCCGCGCCAAGGTGCTCATCGTCGAAGACAACGCCGTCAACCAACGGGTCGCCGTCGGTCTGCTGCTGCGCGAAGGCTTTGCCGTCGACGCCGTCTCGGACGGCGAGGACGCCCTCACCGCGATCGAGACCGAGGAATACGATCTCGTCTTCATGGACTGCCAGATGCCCGGCCTGGACGGCTTCGCCGCCACCCGCCGGCTACGCGAGCGCGAACAACGCCTCGGACGCGCCCGCCTGCCGGTCATCGCGCTCACCGCCAGCGCCACGCCCGCCGATCGCATCAAATGCCTGGAGGCCGGCATGGACGACTACCTCACCAAGCCCGTGCAGCCCCGGAAACTGGCCGACACCGCCGCCCGCTTCCTCAAACGCCGGAAGGAAGACCCCGGCTCATGAGCGACGCGCCCCCGCACCGCGTCCTGTTGGTGGACGACAATCCCGAAATCCACCGCGACTACCGCAAGATCCTCGCCGCCGCCGCCCCCAACGATGCCTTTGTCCGGCTCGAGGCGGAGGTGCTCGGCCCGCTCGACGCCCCGTCCGCGCCCTCCGGGCGCCGGACCTTCGAGCTGCATCACGCCCATCAGGGCGAGGAAGCCCTGCAGGCCGTCAAGGACGGCCTCGCCGCCGATCGGCCGTTTGCGGTCGCCTTCGTCGACATGCGCATGCCCCCCGGCTGGGACGGCCTCACCACCATCCGCCATCTCCGTCGCAGCGATCCACGGCTTCAGGTCGTGCTCTGCACCGCCTACTCCGACAAGAGCTGGAACCACATCACCGAGGCGCTGCAGCCGCACGACGATCTGCTGATCCTCAAAAAGCCTTTTGACAGCATCGAGGTCATGCAACTCGCCCACACGCTGGCGGCCAAGTGGTCGATGCAGCGCGAGATCGACTCCCGCATCCAGCAACTGGATACGCTGGCGCGCGACCGGGGCAATGCGCTGCAGGCGGCGGAGCAGCGGTTCGCCGCCGCCTTCCTCGGCGGCGCCCGCGCCTACGTCATCGTCGATCTGCCCGGCGGCGTGATCGTGCAGTCCAATCCCGCCTTCCGCCGCCTGGTCGGCCTCGGCGAAGGCTTCGCCCCCCAGCCTCTCGCCGCCACCGTGGCATGGATCGATCCGCTGCCGCTGAGCGGCGCGCTCCGCCACCTCGCCGCCGGCCGCACCCCGCCCGAGGTCGAGCTGGAGTGGCGCGACCGCCACGGCCACCGCCGGGCCGTACGGCTCTCCGCCTCGCCCTTTTTTGAATCGGACCAGCCGCGCGCCCTCATCGGCCTGACCGACATCAGCGAACACCGCCGCCTCGAGCAGCAGCTGCGCCAGTCGCAGAAGATGGAGGCGCTCGGCTCACTGGCCGCCGGCATCGCCCATGACTTCAACAACGTGCTCACGGTCATCTCCGGCCTCACCTCCCTCACGCAGAGCGACGACCAGCTGCCGCCTCCCCTCCGCAGCCAGCTGGACCACGTCATCCACGCCGCCGAACACGCGGCCAGCCTCACCCGCCAGCTGCTGGTCTTCAGCCGCCGCCAGCCCGCCGAACCGATCGAGTATGATCCCGCGACCATCGCGACCCGGCTCCGCCCCATGCTCAACCGCCTGGTGGGGGAGGACATCGAGCTCACCTGGCACTGCGTGAACGGACGCTGCACCGTGGCGGGCGAGGTCTCCGGCTTCGAGCAGATCCTGCTCAACCTCGTGGTCAACGCCCGCGACGCCATCACCGGTCCCGGCCGCATCCGCGTGGAGATCTGTCCCATCGAGACCCACCCGCTCACCGCCAATCCCGAGGCGGTGCGGGCCCCCGGCGGCTACGCCCGCCTGCAGGTCGCCGACACCGGCGCCGGCATGACGGCCGATACGATTGTCCGGATCTTCGAGCCTTTTTTCACCACCAAGGACGAGGGGCGCGGCACCGGCCTCGGCCTCGCCACCGTCTACGCCGTCGTGAAGCGGCACCGCGGCTGGGTCGATGTGCAAAGCGAGCCCGGGCAAGGCACGACCTTCACGGTTTATCTTCCGCTGGTGGGAACCGAGGTGGTCGATTCCAGCGCGCCCCTGGCGCCCGTGACGGACCTGCCGCAACGCCACCTGCGCGTGCTGGCGGTCGAAGACGATCCGGCGGTCCGCGACGTGCTGCGCTTCATGCTCGCCCATCAAAAGGTGGCGCTCACCGTCGCACACGACGCCGCCGAGGCGCTCGCCGCCTGGGAGCGGCACGCCGGACGATTTGACCTGGTGCTGGCCGACCTCGAGCTGCCCGGGGGACGCAACGGTCAGGAACTCGCTCTCGACCTGCGCCGCCGCCATCCGGGCCTGGCCGTGGTCATCGCCTCGGGTTACGACTGCGCCCCCCGGCCGGCCGCCGTCTCGGTCCCGCCGGAGGCGGCGCCGGCTCCGGTGTTCATCGCCAAACCCTACAACTCCGCCGGACTGCTGATGGCGATCGAACGCGCGCTGGCCGCGGTCCCGGCCGCTACGCCCGCCTGATCCGGCCCCGGGCGTAGTTATATACCGGATACTTTCAGGATGACGTCTCCGCCGGGGCGGGCCGGGCGGAGCCCGCCGGTCGCGGCGCCGGGGGGCGCTCGACCGTCTTCAGCGGCAGCCGCAATTCAAACTCGGCTCCCTGGCCCGCGCCCTCGCTGCGCGCCAGCAACTCGCCGCCCATCTCCCGCGCCAGGAGAGCACTGTTGTGCAATCCGTATCCATGGCCGTCGGGCTTCGTTGTGAAACCGAACTCGAACAGCCGGGCGAGCGCCTCGCTCGTGATGCCCACGCCCGTATCCTGCACGACCACGCTCACCTGCCGGTCCGGGGATGCGCCAACGAGCGACACGGTGAGCCGGTGGGGCGTCCCGTTGACCGGCTCCTGCGCCATCGCCTGCCGGGCGTTGCTCAGCAGGTTGATCACGATCTGCATGATCTTGTGGCGGTCTCCCATCAACGGCGGCACCGGATCGTAGTGCCGGCGGATCTCCGCCGGGCCCTCGGCGTCAAAATGCGTCACCAGGCACTGGTCCAACAGCTTGGCCAAGTCGATCGGCTCGAGCACGCCGCCCCGCCCCGTAAACGCCTGCTGGGCGGCGACGATGTTGCGGATGTGAGCGACGTGTTCCTCGATGGCCTCCGTCTCCTCCACCAGGGTCTGGCGCTCGCTGCCCAGGACCCCGCTGAGCTGTCCGAGGTATTCCAGCGTTTTGCGACCACGTTCCTCCTCGGTGAGCCAGCGGCCGGCGTCCGTTCCCTGGCGGTCGATCAGATCGACGACTTTCTGCAGCTGGCCTACGCGCGACTCCGCCAGCTGGGCGCGCACCATTTGCACCGCGACGCCGAGGCTGTTGAGCACGTTGCCGATGTTGTGCAGCACTCCGGCCGCCACCTCGGCCATGCCCGCCTCCCGCGAAGCCTGGCGCAGCCGGGCCTGCAGCTCCTGTTCGCGTTCCTGGTGCTCGATGCGTTCGGTTATCTCCCAGGACGCGCCGAGCACCCGGGCCGGCGTGCCCACCGGTTCGAAGAAAATACGCATGTGCGATTCGATGTGAATCACCTGCCCGGTCGGCAGTACCAGCCGCGTGTGAATCGAGCAGGTGTCGCGGTCCTCCGCCACGGCCTGCCGGACCGCGTGCGTCAGCGCATCGCGATCCTCGGGGTGCGTGAGGTCCCAACCGGCGTTGGGCGTCTCCCGCAGGTCCACGCCGGCGCTGCGCAGTGACGGGAGCGCGTTTTCGATCCACAGCAGCCGCTGCGCGCTCAGATCGAGCTCCCACAACGAAATCCCTCCGGCCTGCGTGGCGAGAGAAAGCAGATTGCGGCCCTGCTCCAGCGACACGTTCACCGCGGCCAGATTGCGCGCGTCCTCCCGCACCCGCGCCACCAGTTTGGCGTCATACACCGAGGTGATCAGCGCCACCGTGAGCAGACCGAGCGAAAACAGGCCGATCGCCAACGCGAGCAGCAGGTTGTCGAAGGCCGTGCCCTCGAAGCAAACCGCTCCCTCGGCCAGATGGCACGCAGCCATGCCCGTGTAGTGCATGCCACTGATCGCCAGCCCCATCACCGCCGCCGCGGCACTGCGCGCCGGAAGGTTCGAAACCGTATCGTCACCCCGCAGCCGGAAGGCCAGCCACAGCGCCGCCGCCGACGCCGCCACCGCAATCGCAAAAGAGGCCGCGACCCACCCCGCGTCGTAACGGATCGGCGGTGCGATCCGGATCGCCGCCATACCCATGTAATGCATCGAACAGATGCCGCTGCCCATGAGCAAGGCCCCCACCGCCAACCGTATCCGACTCAAATGGGCCCGACTGGCAATCGCCAGCGCGAATCCCGAGGTCACGATCGCGATCAGCAGCGAAAACAGCGTCCGAGAGACTCCGTAACGCAGTTGGATCGGGACCACGAACGCCAGCATGCCGATGAAATGCATCGACCAGATGCCGATGCCCATGGCCACCGCGCCGCCCAGCAACCAGTAGCGCCCGCTGGCCCGCCCCCCCTCGGCCACACGCGCAGTCAGCGTGAGCGCCGTGTAGGATACGACCATGGCGACGACCACCGAGAGCGTGACAAGCCATGGGTTGTAAGTCGAATCCACCGGCTCACCAAAGGGAGCACGGCAGGCTCGAGCAAGCGATTCCTGTGGGGGGTTTTACCCATCAGGCCACGCCCATATTTAGGGTAAACTTTAGTTATTAGCCTTGCCTAGTTTTGATATACTTTCCTATCCCTGCCCCTCGCCCTGTGGCCTCGGGATCAATCCGGCGCCGGCGACCACCACGATGCCTTCCCCCCTCCGCTCCCGCTTCTTTCGCTCCCTTCCCGCTCTCGCCGGGGCGGTTGGCTTGGCTTCGCCCTCATGGCTGTGCGGGCAAAGCCCGGAAACCGCCGCCGCCCCGGTCGCCGCGGATCCCGCGGATCATCCCGTGATCATGGATGCCTTCCAGGTCGTCACCACCGGGACCCGCACCGAGCGCCTGTTTTCCGAAGTGCCCATCAAGACCGAGATGCTCAGTGCGGCGGACTTCAACGCCGCCATGGCCTTCGAGCTCGGCGACGCCCTTGAGCTCCTCAACGGCGCCCGCACCGAAGCCAATTGCCAAAACTGCGGTACGGCCGAGATCCAGCTCCTCGGGCTGCCCGGCAACTACAACCAGATCCTCATCGATGGCCGCCCGCTTTTCACCGGCGTCGCCGCCGTCTACGGCATCGATCAGGTGCCGACCCTCTTCGTCGAACGCATCGAGGTCGTGAAAGGCGGCGGCTCCTCCCTCTACGGCCCCGGTGCGGTCGCCGGGGTAATCAACCTCATCCCCGAAGAACCCGCCGAACCCCACACCCACCTCGACCTCACCTACCGCAGCATCGACGGCGCAGCGGTACGGCAGTCACAGTTTGCCGGATACAGCGTGAGCCCCTCCGGCCAGTTCAAGACCGCCGTCTACGGCCTGCTCGCCGACCAGCAGGGCCATGACGTCAACGGGGACGGCTTTACCGACCTCGTGCAACGCGACAACACCACCCTCGGCACCTACCTCTGGTGGACCCCCACCGAGCGCTCCCGTCTCCACTTCAACTACCAGTTCATCGGCGAAAGCCGCCGCGGCGGCGACCGGCTCGAGGTGCCGGAACAGTACGCCCAAATCGCCGAGTCCCTCAAGACCGACTATCACTGGGCTACACTCGGCTGGGAACAGGAGCTGGCGCCCGACCTCAGCTTCGACCTCTCCGCCTCCCTCGTGAAGTTTCGCCGCGACAGCTTCTACGGCGGCACCGGCGAGGAACTGATCCAACCCGGCGATCCGCTCGTCGATCCGATCGCCTTCACCTACAACGGCACCGCGCCCGACGCCAACGCCGCGCCCGGCAGCGACGCCGCCCGCGCCGCCGTACTCTTCGGCGATCCCACCGACGGTTCCGGCGGCGGTTCGTTCAACAGCTTCGGCCACACCGACACCACGTCCTGGTTCTTCGACGCCTCCGCCGACTGGGCCGCCGGAGAACTCGGCGCCACCGGCTCGCACCGTTTCGTCCTCGGATTCCAGGCCGAGACCGAGGACCTGCGCGACGACCAGCTCAACGCCGCCGGCGATTTCGTCGCCTCCCTGCACGACGACACCTACCGCAACCTTGGCGTCTTCGTGCAGGACGAATGGCAACTCGCCGAGCGCATCGAGATCGTTCCCGGCCTGCGCGCCGACAAGGCCAATACCCTTTCCGACTGGGTCGTCTCACCGCGCATCGCCGCCCGCTGGACCGCCAGCCCCGCCCTCACCTGGCGCGCCAATTACAGCTCCGGCTTCCTCGCCCCGCGCATCTTCGACGAGGACATCCACATCGAAGCCATCGGCGGCATCCCGCGCGACATCGTTAACCCCGCCGGCCTCGAGGAAGAGCGCTCCTACACCTTCGCGCTCGGCGCCGATTTCACTCCACCGGCCTTCGATGACCGTCTCGTCACCGCCTTCCAGGCCTACTACACCGTGCTGGAGAATGCCTTCGACCTCGACGAAGGCACCCTCCGCCTCGAAAACGGTCGCGAAAAGATCGACCGTATCAACAGTAACGGCTCCACCGTGACCGGCGTCGAGTGGGATCTGTCCTACCGCTTCAACGCCAATCTCTCGATGAACGCCGGCCTCGCCTACAGCCGCGCTCGCTACGATGTCGCCGATCCCGATCGCGGCACCCGCCGCTACAACAAGACCCCCGATTGGACCGGCCTGCTCCAGTTCGTCTACACCAACGATTCGTTGGTCGATGCCTTCCTCGCGGCCAAATGGACCGGCCCCATGCTGGCCGACCGCCTCGACTCCGTCGTGCCCGGCGTGAACCCCGTCGAACGCACGCCGGATTTCGTCGTCGTCGATCTGGGCGTAAGCAAGCGCCTCGATTTCGAGTCCTTCGCCCTCACCCTGCGCGCCAGCGTGAACAATCTGCTCGACGAATACCAATCCGACCTTGAAACCGGCCCGTCACGAGATCCCGGATACATCTACGGCCCGCGCCAACCCCGCACCTGGACCCTCGGCGCCCGCGTGGATTTCTGATCCCGGACCCACCCTCTTTTTCTGTCACAAATATTTCTGTCGTCTCGTCCTTCCGTCCCTTCACCAAAATTAGCTTCGTTCTCTTTGTTTGCTTCTGTGAAAAGCAGAAACACCCATGGAAACCCTGAAGGAAATCGCCACCGCCTTCCTGCACCTGGTCGGCGACGCCGCCCTGCCCTTTTTGGGCGGCCTGCTGCTGGGCAGTGCCATCGAGCAGTTTCTCCCGCAGCGATGGGCCGACCGCTGGCTGGCGCGCGGCAACCAATCGCTGTCACTCGCCATTGCCGCCGGCGCCGTGCTGCCGGGCTGCGCCATGAGTGCGGTGCCGCTCGCCCGTTCGCTTAAGGCTCGCGGTGCGCCTCGCGGCACCGTGGCAGCGTTTCTCTTGATCGCCCCCCTGATCAGCCCGCACACCGTCGCGCTCACCGCGATCCTCATCGGCACCGATTTCGCCGTAGCACGGGTGATCCTGCCCGTGCTCTTCACCCTCGCCTTCGGCCTCGTGGTCAACCGGAGCCTCCCCTGGTCGACTCCCTCGGCCGAACCGGATCTCGCCTCCGCCGCCGCACCGGAAGACGCCTGCCACAGCGGCTGCTGCGGCCACAAAACGACGACCGCACCGACCGGTTGGCGAGGCTTTGCCCAAGTCACCTGGCAAAACGCGCGCGACCTCCTGCCTCTGTTCGCCATCAGTCTGGCGGTGGTGGCCGTCTTGATGGCCTTCATCTCACCGGCCGATCTTGCCAGCGTCGGCGACGGGATCTGGGCCTACGCGGTCGCACTCGTCGGCGGTATCCCGCTCTACGTCTGCGATGGCGGCGAAGTGGTGCTCACGCGCTCCCTGCTTGAACTCGGGCTGGGGGCCGGACCGGCCTTCACCTTCCTGCTCGCCTCGGTCGGCACCTGTCTGCCCACCATCACGATGGCGCTGGGCATCATCGGCCGCCGCACCACCGTGCTCTACGTCGCCGGCACTCTCCTCCTCGCCCTCGGCAGCGGCCTGCTGGTGAGCGCGATGCGTTGATCCGGCTTTATTTCAGCGCCGAAACACGTCGGTCGTTGCGACCACCAGATCCGGCAACAGCGAGGTGGTAAAGGTTTCACCCTCGTCCAAAATCCGAACCGCCTTCGCCGCATCGCGGGCAAAATCATAAAGGTGAATCTGGCGCAGCGTCGGATCGACCAGCCACATTTCCTTCACCCCGGCTCGGGCGTAGACGACGCGCTTGTTGTTCTTGTCGAGCAGCGCTGTCGACGGCGACAGCACTTCGACGACCAAATCCGGCGGTCCGTGCAACCCGTCCTCTTGCCGCAGGTGCATCCGGTCCTCCGCCACGAACAGGAGGTCAGGCTGCACCACGTCGTGTTCGGAGAGATACACATCGTAGGGAGCCAGATAGACGCGACCGATCGGATGGTCTTTTATGTATTCGCCAAGAGTCTGGCTCAGATTCCACACGATCTCCTGATGAAACGATCCCGGTGCCGGCGCCCTATGCAGTTCTCCTTCGACGAGTTGATAGCGCGGCCCCCCTTCGGGCAGCGCCCGATAATCGTTCAACGTCAGCAGCTCGATGCGAGGGCTCGCCGGTTGCATGGCCGCAACCTGCCTCACGGATTCCACCCTGTCAAAAGAGGAAAGGCGCTCCTCCGCCCCGAAGATCCTCCTCCGCCCGACGGCTCCGCGCGTCACGGGCCGCAGCACCGCTTGTATTTCTTCCCGCTGCCACAGGGGCACGGGGCATTGCGGGCAATTTTCGGCGGTGCGCGATACGGCGCGGGTGGACTGAAGAGCCTGTCGAGCATCCCGCCCGAAGAATGGTCCTTCGCGCTGCGCTCACTGGGATCCTTCAGACCCAGCTCGATCTGCACGTCCTCGATATCGCCCGCAATCGTGTCGTCCACGTGGCCACTCGCATACGCGCGGGTGATCTCCGGCTCGGCTTCGACCGCGCGTGCATCCAGCAGAGCCGACACCAGCAGGCCGTTGAACTCCGGATCCTGTTCCGCATGGCACGCCAACTGAGCCACGAGCGCCGCCAGGCACCGCTCCCGCGCTTCCGGAACTTGATTGGCCAATGCGGCCAGCGTCCGCGCCGCACAACAACGGACGAATTGCGAGCGCTGCCCGTCGGCCAAAACCTTCGCCGCCGGATCGATCGTCACGGGACCGATGCTCGCCAGCGCGTCGGCTACCGCCTCGCCGAGAAAGTCATCATCAAGCGTCTCGCTTCGCCTCCATTCCGCGAGCAAAGGGTCGATCGCCGACTCAGCCTGCAACGCACCCAGCACGTTGATGGCATGGATCGGTCCCCACACCGCGCTCGATGTCGAGGAGGCGCCATGCAGTTCCGCATCCCCCATCATGCGGACCAGGTCAGCGACATCGGCCAAGGTAAATCCCGATCCGGCGGCGAACTCCGAGTCTTGCGGAATATCCCGCGGGTCACCGAGTGCGAGCAAACGTTCGATCCGCCCGGTGTAGCGCAGCGGCAATTCTTCGAGAGCGGGGTCGAGACGCCACAATTTCTGTTCCAGCGCGAGCGCAAGACGCAGGTCTTCCCACGGCTCGTGAAGGATCAACGTGGTGCAGCCGGATACGCCGAGGCGTGCCGCTTCGGATGGCGCCAGCGAGTGCTCCACGTCCCAGTATTTGAGCGCCTGCCCGACCTGGTCCGCTTTCGCCTCCGGCACGCAGACGAAAAGACCGAACACCTGATCCCGCTTCACCTTCAGTTGCATGATTTCCTCATCCATCGTGGCCTCCTCAAATCCGTGCGAACCGCGTCACTTGTCGTCCATCCGCTAGTGTCACCGCCTCGTTCCACATCGCCGCCGGACGCACCCACAGGCCGCGCTCGCCGTAGAGCGCCCGATAAACCACCAGTGCCTCCTCGGTCTCTGAGTGACGGGCGAGTCCCACGACTTCGTACTCACCACCCTTGTAGTGGCGGTAGTGACCGGGCGTCGGTTCGGCGGGCAGGGGTGGCGGATGGGGCATAGCGGTGAATCTCTTGCCCTCCTTGATCCGTATCAAGTCCTCCCGCCTTTCGACTTGCCCGCGCGAACCGCCTGCGCGTTTCTTGCGATCACACCCCCATGCGCCAACGCTTCGCCATCATCCTGACCTTCGCCGCCTGGCTCTTCGCCACGGGCAGTCATTGGGATTTGGTGCAGACCTTCGCCTGGGGCCAGATGTTTGCGCGCTACGCGCAAACCATGTCCTACACCGAGGCCGCCCGCCTCACCTTCTCGGCCGACAGTTTCTGCGGCCTCTGCGAAGTGGTGCAGGAGGCCCGGCAGTCGAACGACGAAAGCGGCCAACCCGCCCCGGCCGAATCCGGCACCCAAAAGATCCAGCTCGCCCTGGGCGTCGTGCCGCGCGTCGTCATCGCCGCGCCCGCCCCCGAATCATGGTCGCCTAGCGACCTCACCCTCCCGGCCCCACTGGCGGTTGCTCCGCCGGTCCCGCCACCGCGCGCCTGAGTTCGCGCATCCTCCCCTGAACCGTACCGCGTTGCGACGCGGGTGCGTTCCCGTGCGTGCGCCTCGGCGCAGGCTACGCCGTCCCCTGTATCCAAAAACTCAATCCAACCTTTTCCATGTCCTGTTTTCGTCCTTCCCTCGTCGCCGCTCTGACGCTGGCGACCGGCTCCCTCCCCGCCCAAACCACCCCGGTTTATTCCCTCGCCCCCGTCGTTGTCACTTCGGCCAAGACCGCCGACCCGCTCACCGTATCCACCGACGCCAAGGCACCCGCCCAACCCGTTCCCGCCCACGATGGCGCCGACGCGCTCAAGAATATCCCCGGCTTCGCCATCATTCGCAAAGGCGGCGCCGACGGCGATCCCACGCTGCGCGGCATGGCCGGTTCCCGGCTCGGCATCCTCATCGAAGGGGAAGGCCTGCTCGGCGGCTGCGGCCAGCGCATGGATCCGCCCACCGCCTACATCTTTCCCGCCGCCTATGACCGCATCACCGTCGTCAAGGGACCGCAGTCCGTCCGTCACGGCCCGGTGAGCCCCGCCGGCTCCGTGCGCTTCGAACGCGACTTCGTCCGCCGCGACGAAAGCGGCGCGTCCGCCTTTGCCACCGCCACCATCGGCGACTTCGGCCGCACCGACGCTGCCCTCGACCTGCGCGGCGGCAACCCGCTCCTGCAGGGCCGGCTCGCCGCCACCTGGTCCACGCTCGACGACTACGCCGACGGCTCCGGGCAAACCGTCCACTCCGCCTACGAACGCTGGTCGACCCACGCCGCCCTGGCCTGGACACCCGATCCGCAAACCTTCGTCGAACTCACCGGCGCCCGTTCCGACGGCGAAGCCGCCTACGCCGATCGCCTAATGGACGGCGTCCTCTTCGAGCGCAACAACCTCGGCCTGCGCCTGCGTCGCACCGGCCTCTCCGCCCTCATCGCCGAGGTCGAGGCCCAGCTCTACCTCAACGCCGTCGATCATGTGATGGACAACTATTCGCTGCGCGCCTTCACGCCCACGATGATGATGCCGGGCAAGTCCGCCTCCAATCCCGACCGCCTCACCTGGGGCGGTCGCCTCGCTGTCGCCCTTACCCCCGGCGAAGCCCTGCGCCTGGACCTCGGCCTCGACCACCAGAGCAACCGCCATCGGCTGCGCTCGACCACGAATCAGGACGCGATGCCCTTCGAAACCATGGCCCGCGTCGCCGATGCCGCCTTTCATCAGACCGGCCTTTTTGCCGAGGCCTCGTATTCATTCTCCAATGACACCCGCGGCTACGCCGGCGTCCGCGCCGACCGCTGGAGCGCCACCGACCGCCGCGCGACGATTCGAACCGGCATGATGGGCGGCGCTGTCGCCAATCCCACCGCGGGCCTCGAGCGCACGTCCACCTTGCCCGCCGCCTTTGTGCGGGCCGAGCACGACCTCGCGGGCGACTCCACCCTCTACCTCGGCCTCGGCCACACTGCCCGCTTTCCCGACTATTGGGAGCTCGTCTCCGCCGAAAGCCCGAGCTCTCTCAGCGGCTTCTCCACCGCCACCGAAAAAACCACCCAGGTTGACGCCGGCTGGCTCCTGCGTCGCGATCGCTTCGACCTCTCCCTCTCCACCTTTGCCGCCCGCATCGCCGACTTCATCCTCATCGAGCGCAACGTCGCCAAACCGGTCGGCATGACGGGGACGACCCGCCTCGCCACCGTTGCCCGCAGCATCAGCGCCACCACCTTCGGCGGCGAACTCGGCCTCGGCTACCGCCTCGGCGAATCCCTCCGCCTCGACACCAGCCTCGCCACCGTCCGCGGCGACAACACGACCGACGACCTGCCTCTCGCCCAACTCCCGCCACTCGAGGTCCGACTTGGCCTCACCTACGCCACCGACACCTGGTCGGTCGGCGCCCTCTGGCGCGGTGTCGCCGCGCAACACCGCGTCGCCCTCGGCCAGGGCAACATCGTCGGCTCCGACCTCGGCCCCTCACCCGCCTTCGAGATTGTGTCCCTCAACGCCAGTTGGGCACCCACCGCGGCCCTGCGTCTCTCCGCCGGCGTCGATAACCTTTTCGACACCACCTACGCCGAACACATCAGCCGCGCCGGCGCCGCCGTCGCCGGCTTCGTGCAGACCACCCGCGTCAACGAGCCTGGCCGCTTCGCCTGGCTCAAGTGCGACTACCGCTACTGAACTCCTCTTCCTATCGCCCATGAACTCCCGCATGATCCTCACCGCCGCGCTCCTTGCCGGCGTACTCTCCTACGCTGTCGCCGACGACAACGCCGCCTGCGGTCGCGGCGCCGACCAAGGCAAGCCCGCCTGCTGCTGTGCGACCGACGACGATGAATCTCCGCGCGACATCGGCCACCCGCTCAAAGGCGTCGTGCAGGCCGTCCTGGCCGACAAGCAGGCCCTGCTGGTCAAACACGAAGAAATCCCCGGAGTGATGAAGGCCATGACCATGATGCTGCGCGTCGCCCCGGCCGTGCTGACTCAGGTCAAAACCGGCGACCCCATCACCGCCACCCTCCACCGCAGCGAGGACGGCGTCTGGTATCTCGACGACGTGAAACTGAGCACCGACTCCTGAACCCCGGGACCAGCCCGCCGGTGACTGCGAGCGTGAGTGAGTTGACCTTCTCATTTCGCTCGCACCGCGCGTTTTCCGCCGCCCGTGGCTACGAGCGTGAGCGAGTGGACGGGACCCGACCCGCTCGCTCGCGCTCGCAGCCACCCGCCATTGCGTTCCACTACGGAGTTCAGGAAGAGAAGGCACGTACGCTCATCGGGCTACAATCGGTTCGATCCAGTCCGGCAGCATCGGCGCCTCCTCCGAGTCCAGTCGCGCCTTCCATTCCGCGTCCGTCAGCCGCTCCTCCGCGGTGTATTCATAGTAGGTCATGATCGCCCCATGGCACAGCACCTCGTGCCCATGCCACGGATACAGCACATGGATGGGTCGAGCCCGCCCCACGGCCACCGCCAGCAAGGTGCCGCTGCGCGGATCGCTCGCGACCGTCGCCCAACGCGGCGCGTCATCGTTGGGTTTCATCCACGAGTTGCCCGCGTAGCCCATCACGGCCGCAATCGACTCCCCAAAATCCCGCAGAAATTTCGCCTCGTCGACCGACCAATCCTGCTGACGCAGTTGCTTGTGCGCCATCGCCTCAAGGCGTCGCGCCATCCGCTCCAGTTGTCGCCATGCCCCGGAATTCGAATCGGTTCCTCCGGCGCGCGACAGCAGCCCTTCGGTGTGTTGCACCAGATTCGCCAGCGCCCCGAAGAACACGGGGTTCGGCTCCACAAAACCCGGCGGCAACTGCATCAACCCGAAGTAGAGCACGTCCTCCTTCGCCTGAAGGGTGAAGGTGTGCCGCTGCTGCGCCCAGCCCGCCAGGATCGTCTGGCACGATTTCGCCGCCCACGCTTCGCCCCTCATAAACCCGGGCGCATCGGCCTCCGCCGGCGCAGCCAGGGTCGCCAGCACATCGAGGTAACGATCGTGGACGCTGGCTTCCCCGCGCCGCCGCTCGACCACGCCACCCGGATGCCAGTCGGCCCGCGCCGCAGCCATTGCCTCCGCCCGGCGTCCGGATTCGTCCGCGCCCAACCGGGCCTCGGCAAACTTTGATCCCAACAGCGCCGCCACCACCAGTCCCCGGGGCAGTCGCCCCGCTTCGGTGTCACCGGCCAGCGCAAGCGATTCCGGCAGGCGGAAAGCCGACATCACCCGAAAACGAATCTGCGCCAGCTTCTCCTGCGCCTCGAGCGGCAGGCTCACGGCATCGTTCAACTTGCCCCACTCATCGCGCGAAAACTCCTCCCGCAACAACCAACGTCGGCAAAACGCCATCTGCTCCGACAACGAACGATCCGACCCTGATAGAAAATTCTGAAACTCGTCCACCGCCCGGGTGAGATCCGGATCGTCCGGCCGGCCGAGCAAACCGCCGTACGCGCCAAAGAACCGCGGGTCGTGATCCAGTGCCGTTCCCATCAAAGCCATCGCCACCAGTTCCCGATCCCGCTCCATCCGAAACGGCACACTCTGCAACCAACGTACGGCTCGAAAGGAATCCGCCAGTTGCTCGTCCTCCACGTAGAACCCCACCGGCCGCATGCGCCGATAGTCGATGGCCAGCAGATCGCGCGAAGTCGGCTCGAGCCATTGCGGCAACGCGATCTCCTTCGCCGCCCGGATACGTGCCACCTCCGCCTCGATGTCGCCTCTCACCGCCTCATCGAAAAACTCCGGCGCCGTGCCCAGCAGACGCAGCGCCGGCCCGACCACCCGCTGCAGGTGCTCCCAGCCCGGGCGCACTTCCTCCACGGCGAATTCGTGGCGCGCACTGAATCGCGCAATCTGCTCGCGACTCCGCCGCACCAGTCGCTCCAGCTCCTCGCGCAAGACCCCGACCCGCCGCAACTCCAGCTCGTGAAACGAGTCCTCGAACAGAACGTGGAATGCATTGAGCATCACGTCGCTCGTCACGAACACCGGTCCGCGCGGCCGCGTGTAGCCCTCGAACGATTGCTTCAACTGCAGGTCCTCGATGAACAACTTGTCGCGCTCCAACCGCGTCAGGTCCTCCGCGCCGAACCCCAAGCGCTCCGCCTGCGCCCGCCAGCCGTCTTCCATCCATCCACCCGGCCGCGCCAACTGGTCGCGTTCGCGCCGAAATCCGACCTCCCGCTCCTGCTGCCACACTCGTTTCTGCTCCTCGGTGAGCCGCTCCTCCCATGCCCGCTGCGCCTCTCGATCGCTCTGTTGCACGGCCTCGCGCTGCGCCGGGCTCAAGCCGCGCTGCGACCCGCGCTCCGGCGGAGCCGGGACCTCGACCTCGCCCGACAGGGGCATCACGAACCCGACCAGCAGCCCGAAAAACCACGCGCGTCGCATGCCACGGATAACGTCCGCCCGGCCCCATTCTTAGCAACAAAGTTTGCGCCCCTTGCTTGGCTTGGCTCTCGCCATGCGTTTTCATGACTGTTCTCTCGGAACACTCACCTGTGCCCTTTGCGCCTCCGTCCCTCATGATTCTGCTTCGGCACCTCCTGCTCTTCACCCTCGCCGCCGTTACCCTCGCCGCCCAGTCGGTGCGCTTCGACGAGCTGCCGCTGGCCGCCGCGGCCGGGTCCACCGCACCCGACCTGACCAGCGCCCACGACGGCTCACTCTATGTGTCCTGGCTCGAGCCGCTCCCCGGCGACTCCGGCCATGCGCTGCGCTTCGCCCGTTTTGATCGCGAAACCGACGCTTGGGCGGAACCCGTCACCATCGCCTCCGGCACCAACTGGTTCATCAACGGTGCCGACACGCCTACGCTCGCCGCCGGACTGCGCGGCAAGGTCGCCGCCGTCTGGTACGAACACGGCGCCGACCACTCCGAACACCACGCCTATCACGCCGTCTACGCCACCTCCGAGGACCACGGTCGCTCCTGGTCGGATCCCGCTCCGCTCACCACCGAAAGCCCCGTCACCGAGTTCGCCCTGCTCGCCCCGCTCATCAACGGCAAATGGCTCGCCCTCTGGCTCGACGGTCGGGCGCGCGCCGAGGACGGCCCCATGCAGCTGCGCAGCCGCCTGCTTGGTAGCGACGATGCGGATACGCTGGTCGACGACCGCGTCTGCGATTGCTGCAACCTCGCCGCCACCGTGCTGCCCAACGGCGCCGTGCTCGTCGCCTACCGCGACCGCGCCGACGATGAGACCCGCGACATCGCCTATCAGCGCTACAGCCGCGGCACCTGGAGCCCCGCCACCGCTCCCGGCGCCGATGGCTGGGTCATCAACGGCTGCCCCGTCAACGGCGCCGCTCTCACCCGCCGCGGCGCCCATGTCGCCGCCGCCTGGTTCACCGCGGCGGGGGGGAAACCCACCGTCATGACCGCCCGTTCCAACAACATCGGCAACAGCTGGAATCTCTCCGGCCCAGTGAGCGATCCCGACAAACCGCCCCTCGGTCGGGTCGGTGTCGCCGTCACCCGCGACGGCAGCCAATGGATTTCCTGGGCCGAAGCCGGCGGCGCCCTCGCCCTGCGCCGGATGGACCGCAACAACACCCTGCACGCCATCGACCGCCTCGCTCCGCCCACCGCCGAGGGCGATGCCGGTCCCCACGCCCGGGCCCGGCTCACCCTGCTCGACAACCGCAGCGATCGACCCGCCCGCCTGCTCATCGCCCGCCCCGAACCCGACCGCGTGCACACCTGGATCGCCACCCTCCCGCTCGAGGAAGGCGCCGCCATCGACGACTGCGGCTGCGGCCCGCAGGAAAACACCGATCGCGGGCATCCCGTGCGCGGCCGGATCGAAAAAATCCTCGCCGACCGCAATGCCCTGCTCGTCGCTCACGAGGAGGTGCCGGGCGTCATGAAGGCCATGACCATGCAATTCTCGGTCGACCCCCGCGTCATCCCGCTCGTGCAGGAAGGCCAGCAGATCATGGCCCGCATGGAGCGCCGCGACGACGGCAGATGGTGGCTCTTCAACCTGCGCCTGCTCAACCAGGCCGAGTAAGTCCGCCCCCCCACTCGTTCTCGTTCTCGCCCCCGCCCTTCGCCGCCGCGCTCCGAATCTTTCTCGTTATTCATTATCTTTCTCTTTCTCCCCACCGCCCGGAATCCGTCCGCCCCTCGCTCCACGGGGATAAAGAGAAAGAGAAAGAATAAAGAACGAGCCGAATCGGTTCAGCTTGCGGTTATTCCCGCGGTCCTGCCGACGCCGTTCACCCCGGCGCTCGGACCGTCCAACCTTTCGCCGTTGCGCTCGTCCCGGCGCCGGCTTGCTTGGGCCGATGCACACAACACTTGGCCGGAGCCGCCCGATCGTGGCGACGCTCCTCTCCGTTCTATTGTCGGCCGCGGCGGCCCTCGCCGCGGATTCCTCCTCCGCCCCTGCTCAACTCCTGCGCTTCCCGGCGACCAACGGCGAACAGATCGTGTTCTCCTCCGCCGGGCAGCTCTACACCGTCGACAAGGCCGGCGGCACCGCCCGCCGCCTCACCTCCACTCCGGGCTACGCGATCTTCCCGCGCTTCTCGGCCGACGGTGACCAGCTCGCCTTCACCGCGCAATACGACGGCAACACCGAGGTCTACGTCATGCCCGCCGCCGGCGGCGAACCCCGCCGCCTCACCGTCACCGCCACCCTCGGCCGCGACGACCTCGCCGACCGCATGGGTCCCAACAACATCGTCATGACCTGGCGCAACACCGCGCCGCAGATCGCCTTCCGCTCCCGCGCCATCGAATACAATTCCTTCAACGGCCAGCTCTACACCGTCGGCCTCGACGGCGATGTCCCCACCCGCCTGCCGCTGCCCCGCGGCGGCTTCCTGTCCTACTCGCCCGACGATACCAAGATCGCCTTCAACCGCATCTTCCGCGAGTTCCGCACCTGGAAACAGTACCGCGGCGGCATGGCCGACGATGTCTGGATCATGAACCTGGCCGACGGCGCACTGGAAAACCTCACCGATCATCCCGCCCAGGATATCTTCCCCATGTGGGCCTCCGATGGTCGCGTTTACTTCGCCTCCGAACGCACCCCGCGCGCCAACCTCTTCTCCATCGACCTCGCCACCCGCGAGCTGCGCCAGCACACCGATTTCGCCGACTTCGACGTCAAGTTCCCCTCCCTCGGCCCCGACGCCATCGTCTTCGAAAACGGCGGGCAAATCTGGCGCTTCGACCTCGCCGCCCAGACCGCCGCCGCCGTGCCCATCACCGTCATCGATGACCGCACCGACACCCGGCCCGGGCTCGAGTCGGTCGAGGATTTCATTGCCGATGTCACCCCCGCGCCCGACGGTGCCCGCGTCGCCGTCACCGCCCGCGGTGACGTCTTCACCGTCCCCGCCCAGCACGGTCCCACCCGCAATCTCACCCGCACGCCCGGCGTGCACGAGCGCGACGCCGTGTGGTCCCCCGACGGCAAGTGGGTCGCCTACCTCTCCGACGCCTCCGGCGAGTTCGAGCTGCACCTCCGCGCCCAGGATGGCAGCGGCGAGGAAATCCAGCTCACCGACGACGCCACCGCCTACAGCTTCGCGCCCCAATGGTCGCCCGACTCCAAAAAGCTCCTCTGGGCCGACCGCACCCAGCGCCTGCGCGTGCTCGATGTCGACACTCGCACCGTGACCGACATCGGCCACAACCCCGACTGGCCCATCACCAGCTACACCTGGGCCCCCGATTCCAACTGGGTCGCCTGGGTCCGCCAGGATCCGCTCACCCTCGGCCACATCATCCTCCACAACCTCGTCGACGGCACCGACATCACCGCCACCGACAAGTGGTACAACGCCAACTCCCCGGCCTTCAGCGCCGACGGCAAATGGCTGCTCTTCGCCTCCGGCCGCGACTTCAATCCCATCTACTCCGACGTCGAATGGAACTACGCCTACATGGACATGGAGCGCGTCTACCTCCTCGCACTCGCCAAGGACACACCCTCGCCCCTCGCGCCGCGTAGCGATGAGGTCAACGCCAAGGACAACGACGCCAAGGATGAGAAGGACTCCGACACCGACAAGGAATCCGACAGCGACAAAAAGAACGGCGACAAAAAGTCCGACGAACCCGCCAAACCCGTTGTCGTCAAGGTGGACGCCGAAGGTCTTTTCGATCGCGTGATCGGCCTGCCGATCGTCCCCTCCAACTACTCCCGTCTCCACTACATCGAGGGCAACGTCTACTACCATCGCGAGCCCGGCAGTGCCGTCACCGGCGGCGGCGGCGGCGAAGGCTTCGGCGGCGACAGCGGCCGCCAGCCCGTGATCGCCCGCTACAACTTCGAGGAACGCAAGGAGACCGTGCTCGGTTCCTACGCCGATTTCCAGGTCACCGCCGACAACAAGAAGATGCTCCTCCTCGGCAACGACGACACCTACGCGCTCGTCGACCTGCCCGCCAAGGGCTCCCTCGAGGTGAAGCCGGAGCAGAAGCTCGATTTCTCCGGCCTCGAAATGACGGTCGATCCGCGCGCCGAGTGGGCGCAGATCTTCGAGGAGAGCTGGCGCCAGATGCGCGACTTCTTCTACGACCCGGCGATGCACGGCGTCGATTGGGAGGCACAGCGCGCCAAATACGGCGCCCTGGTGCCGGCCGTCGCCACGCGCAACGACCTCACCTACCTCATCGGCGAGATGATCGGGGAACTGCACATCGGCCACGCCTACGTCGGCGGCGGCGATCGTGACCAGGCCCCGCGCATCAAGACCGGCCTGCTCGGCGCCCGCCTTTCCCGCGACGAAGCCAGCCGCGCCTACCGCATCGACCACATCCTGCCCGGCGCCAACTGGCGCTCCAACACCCGTTCGCCGCTCACCGAGCTCGGCGTCAACGTGAGTGAGGGCGACTACATCCTCGCCGTTGACGGCCGCCCCGTCGACGCCATGGACAACCTCTTCGCCGCCCTTGTCGGCAAGGTCGGCAAGCAGGTGAAACTCACGGTCAACTCCACCCCCACCCAGGACGGCGCCCGCGAGGTCACCATTGTGCCCATCGGCGACGAGGCCGACCTCTACTACGAGGAATGGGTGGAGCAGAACATCGCCCATGTGAACGAACGCACCGACGGCCGCGTCGGCTACCTGCACATCCCCGACATGGGACCGCAGGGTCTCAACGCCTTTGTCCGCCGCTTCTATCCACAGCTGCGCAAGGAAGCCCTCATCATCGACGTGCGCGGCAACGGCGGCGGCAATGTCTCGCCCATGATCATCGAGCGCCTCCAGCGCGAGATCGCGATGATCGAGTTGCGCCGCAACGGGACCCCGCGGCCCGATCCCGGCTACGCCATCACCGGCCCCAAGGTCATGTTGATCGACGAGTTCTCCGCCTCCGACGGCGACCTCGTGAACTATCGTTTCCGCGACTCCGGCCTCGGCCCGATCATCGGCAAACGCTCCTGGGGCGGCGTGGTCGGCATCTGGGGTTCCCTGCCCTTCATCGACGGCGGCCAGCTCATGAAACCCGAAACGGGACCCTACGCCAAGGACGGCTCGGCCTGGATCATCGAAGGCCACGGCGTCGATCCCGACATCGTGGTCGACAACGACCCCTGGCGCGAATTCCACGGCGAGGACCAGCAGCTCGACCGCGGCATCGATGAAGTCCTCGCGCTGCTGGAGCAGACGGAAACCGCGCTGCCGCCCCCGCCCCCGCACCCGGTGAAGCGGTAGCACAGACATTCCTGTCTGTGTGCCCTCCAACGACACAGGCAGGAATGCCTGTGCTACAAAATCAAAAAGGCGCCGCGAATCGCGGCGCCTTTTTGATGTAGGGCCGGCGCTCGCCGCCGCGCCGCAGCGGAGTGGAGCGACGGAGCAGCCGAGGATAGCGGCGAGGCAGATGCGGCATGCCGGCAAGCGGCAGCCCTACAATAAAGCCTGGTTACTTCGCTCCGATTTCCGCCAGCAGTTCCTCGGCGCCGTAGACCGTGTCGAGCACCTCGAGGATGCCGCGGACGTCCACCTGCACCGAGCGCGCCAGCGTGTCGGAATAGGCGTAGTTCCACACCAGCGAGTGGATGTTGCCGTCGAAGAGAATGCCCACGAACTCGCCGGCGCGATTCACGACCGGACTGCCGGAATTGCCGCCGATCGAATAAACCGTGCTGATGAAGTTGTAGGGCGTGTCACCGTCGATCTCATCGCGCGCCTCGAGCCAGCTCGGCGGCAGGTTGAAGGGATCGACAAACTCGTGGCTCTCCGCCCGCGCGAAGGTGCCGGCCAGCGTCGTGTAGGGTGCGACCATTTCCCCCTCATGCAGCACGCTCTTCACTGTGCCAAAAGCGAGCCGCAGCGTGAAAGTCGCGTCGGGCGAAGTGTCGCCGCCCGAAAGCGCGTAGCGCACCTTGGCGATGCGGGCATGCGCCTGCTTCTTCACCTCCTCCTGCGCCTCGATCTCCTTGCGCATGGTGCGTGCGTCGTCGTCAAGAGCGCGGGCCAGCTCGATCATGGGATCGTCGACTTTGGCCATCGCTGCCGCGTCCATCGCATAGAGCTGTTTGCGGTAATCGATCTCGCCCACCTTGGTGCCCATCACCAGTTCCGCAGCACGCGCGGCGGGCGCCTGCCCGGCCAGCACCGCCACCACCGCGGGATCATCGGCACCGAGCGACATGGCCATGAATTCCAGGAAATGCTGCACCTTCAGTCGCTCGAAGTCGGAGTAGATCGGCTGCGGCGAGAAGAGCGCCAGCTCAAACTCTTCGCGGGCCGAATCGCGAAACTCGCGCAGCCGCTCGCCGTTGGGTTTCGCCCGCTCGGTGGCGGCGCGAAACAGCGCGCGAGCCTTACCGAAGAGAGTGGAGTCGAGGTCGTAGCGCTCGACCAGGCTGTTGCGGAAATAGAGGTCGGCGATCTTCGCCTGCGCCGCTTCGATCTCCTCCCACGCGCCGGCTGCACCGAGCTCGGGATGCTCCATGGCGTGGAGGCGCAGGGCATTCTCCTCGGCCTGCTTGCCGGCGACGAGTTCGGGATCGAGCAGTCCGGAAATGCGACCGTCGTACACCTTGCGGCTGTTCTGCATGTAGAGCAGCTCGTCCTGCGCGCGCCGCGCCTGCTCGGCTCCCGTCTTGCTGTAGGCGTTGAGCAGCACCTCGCGGCTCTTGATCCACCAGAGAACCTTCGGCACCTGCACGTCGCGGGCAAAGGCGAGCTCGGCCATGGTGATGAGCCGCTGGGTGGAGCCGGGATGACCAGTCACGAACACCAGATCGCCTGCCTGCGTGCCGGCGGAATTCCATTTCAGGAAATGCTCGGTACGGGCCGGCTCGCCGTCCTGGTAGACGCGGAAGAAGGTGACATCGAGGTTGAAGCGCGGGTAGCCGAAGTTGTCGGGATCGCCGCCGAACATCGCGGCGTCGTTCTCCGGCGCGAAGACCAGGCGCACGTCGGTGTAGCGCTGGTAACGGTAGAGGTGGTATTGGGCACCCTGATACAGCGTGACCACGTCGCTGCGCAGGCCGGAGGCGTCCATCGACTCCTTTTCGATCTCCGCCATCACGGCGCGGCGCGCGGCGCTGGCCGCGGCGGCGTCCAGGTCGTCGCTCACCGCGGCGTTCACCCGGTCGGTCACGTCCTCGATCGACATCAGCACGTTGAGTTCGAGATCGAGGCAGGGAATCTCCTCGGCGCGGTCGCGGGCGAGAAAACCGTCGTTGAGCAGGTCGCGTTCGGCGGAGCTCAGCTTGTGCAGCACGTCGGAGGCGACGTGATGGTTGGTGATGACCAAGCCGTCGGCCGAGACGAACGAACCGGAGCCACCATTGTTGAAACGCACGGACGCCTTCTGCAGGTGTTCGAGCCAGGCCAGCGTGGGCTCAAAGCCGTAGCGCTCTTTCAACAGCGCGGTGGGCGGCGCATTGAGCAGCCACATGCCATCATCGGCGGCCGCCGTCGCGGCGAGGAAGGGAAGAACCAGCGCCGCCGCAAAGCGACGCCACGAAAGGAAGTTACTCATGGCTACACCGCTGCCCGATTCGGCCCGCGCTGCAACGTCGGAGTAAACCACCGCGGCAATTTTGAAACCGGTTCCGTTGCATCGTGATGGCCCGAGACCATCGTTGAGCCCATGCCCGAACCTACCGATCCGACGGAATCCCGCCCAACCCACCTGGACACCACCGCGAAGGCCGCCGCCTCGACGAAAGCCGACGAGGGTCCGTTCGGTGAAGCCGGGGCTGCCCTGTATGACGAACGCTGGAAGCCTCTCGCAGCCCTGCGGGACAATCTCGATCTCCAGACCGCCCTGGTCTTCCGCGCCCTGCCGGCCGATAGCCATTGTCTTTGCGTCGGCGGTGGCACCGGCGCAGAACTGCTCGCGCTCGCCCGATATTTTCCCGGCTGGCGCTTCACGGTCGTGGAACCCGCGCCGGCGATGCTCGCAATCTGCCGTCGCCATGCGGAGGAGGCAGGAATCACCCCACGTTGTGAGTTTCATGCCGGCTACACCGCCACCCTCGATCCGGCCGCCCGGTTCGACGCGGCGACCGCGATCCTCGTCTCCCAATTCATCACGGTCACCGACGAGCGACGGCGATTCTACGCCGACATCGCCCGTCGACTCAAATCGACCGGCCTGCTCGTGACCGCCGACCTCATCCTCCCGCCGACTCAGCAGCGGGCGCAGCTGTTCGAAGTCTGGGGCCGGATGATGGTCCACGCCGGCACGCCGGCGAAAGAGGTCGAATCGAAGCTGCGGGTGCTGCAGGAGCAGGTCGCGCTGGTCGAGGACGCCGAACTCGACACCCTCCTCACTGAAGCCGGCTTCGAGCCGCCGGTGCCTTTCGCGCAAAACCTCCTCATCCGCGCCCGTTTTGCCCCCCGATCGGGCTGATCCGGTTTCTGTCCGCCCGGCTGTCGCTGGATCACGCGATTGGCGCCAGCGCGTCGGCCACGTCGGTGCGGGACGCTTTCCTGGCAGGCACGAGGCCACCGAATGCGCAGAGGCCGGCAAGGAAGGATCAGCTAGTCAATTCCGCTGAAGAAATAATAAGCCGCGCTCGCACTCGGGTCGTATGCGAACACTTCAAGCTCCCAAAAAAAGCCGCGTTTTCCGGCTCGATTGGCATCCCGTTCCGTTTCCCGCATGGCATACTGCCACGACGGATTGAGCTGAAACGTCCACCACTCTGGATCGCCTCCCGATCGGATTCCCATCCGACGGCGCACCTCCTCAGCCGAACTCGGTCGAAGGTCCGCCGGCACAAGGCGCTCAAACTCTAGCCGGGTCGTAACGAAACGCATCCGCACCTCACCGTTGTCGGCGAAAAAAAACTGGCGGCTCTCCAAATCCGATATCTCACGCGACGGGTATTCGCGGAACACTTCCCGAAATACCTCCGGCGGTCGGGAAAACCAATACACGCCGAACACGAAAAATCCCACAATCGCGACCGTTGCCGCCGCAGACAGGGCGGCGGCAACGGTCGCTCCCCATTTGAGCCAAACGATATTGCGCTTCCAGCCCCAGATCGCCGCCACAACCAACGCCGCCCAAACCGCTGCGAAAACGAAGAAAACAAAGCCCCAGAAAATCAGGACAAATCCCGGCCCCATGCATGCATTTTCCAGCATGGAATCCGCCGGTCAACCGACTTTCTTCGGCCTGTCGCGGCATCAACCTGTGCCAGCGCATTCGCGAGTTCGCCCAAAGCCACCGTCCCGCCCAAAGGTAGTTGTGCCCGGTTTATGAATACAACGCCACTGCTCACCCCAAAGCCCAAGGCCTGATCCCATTTTCGGCCCTACGTCGTGTGACTGCGGAAGCGAAGGTGTCATCCGGGAAGTTCAACCGCCCGAGCCCGATGCAAATCCATCAACCGTGGACGGGGACACATGATACGCACCGGTGCGAGTGGTTCCTTCCCGGTAGTTGTAAAGTTCGATGACGCGCAGCAATTCCGTCAGATCGATCGTGGCATCCCTGTTGGTGTCGGCGGAATGGTAGCGCGACAGATTCGCCGGGGCCGCGGGGGGCGTCACCAAGTCGGCCGCGAACCCATCGCCGGTACCCTCCTCCACCCTATAGCGGCCGGTGCGAGTCGTGCCCGAGCGGGTGTTGTAGAGTTCGATCACCCGCAACAGTTCCGTCAGGCTGATCCTGTAGTCGCCGTCGAGATCGGCCGCGTGGCGACCGGAGGCGCGGGGGACTTCCAGCGGATCCGGTTGCGCGAGCACCTGGATGGCAACGCCGTCGCGACGAAACTCCGCCAAAGCGGCAAGCGTGGACGTGCCGTCGTCGCCGGCGGGGACATTAAGCGTGTAGGTAAACTCCACCGGACTTGCGGGGACATCGGTCCATTCAAAATCCGCCAGCAAAATCGTGCCGGCCATCGGACTGACATCCGGCGAATCCTTGCCCGCCACCGCGGCAAAGCTCCAGCCGTCCGGCAGCAGGACCTGCCAGGACAGCGCACCGATCTCACCCCCATAAGTAAAACGGTTGAAAATGGTGACCACGCCGGGGGTCGTGGCAGTGGCGCTGTGTCCGCCTGCACCTGCGGCCAGCGCGTGCTCGGCGGTCGAATCGTCCGGCTGCACGGTCAGGGTGGCGCTGTCGGAGGTTGCGCTCCCGGCGGTGTTGGTCGCCACCGCGCGATAGCGGTGGCCGTTCATCGCCGGGGTTGCGCCCGTGATCGTGAGGGTGCTGGTCGTCACACCGCTGTAAACCCCACCGTCGCTCACGTCCGTCCAAGTCGTACCGCCGTCAGTGCTCACCTGCCATTGCACGGTCGGCGTTGGCGTGCCGACGATCACCACGGCAAAGGTGGTATCGCCGCCCTGGCTCAGGCTGCGGTGCTGCGGTTGGACGGTAAAGCTGGGCGCCACCGTAGCCGCTCGGCCGGTACCGGAGAGGCTGCGTGTGTGGGTGCCACTGGTGGCGTTGGAGGTCACCGTCAATTCGCCGCTGTAGGCATGGTCGGCCGTCGGCGCGAAGGTCACCGTCACATTCTGCGAGGACCCGGCCGAGATCGACCCCGACGACCAGTTGCCGCTGAAACCGGCCGGGTAAGAGACACCCGTTACCGTCAGCGAACTGTTGCCGGTGTTGGTGATCGTCAGCGTGCGTGTCGCCGTCTGGCCCTCCGTGACGCTGCCGAAGTCCAGCTCACCGGAAAGCGCTATGATGCGGGTTTTCGGCTCCTCCACGGTTATGCTGCGAGTGACCGTGATCGTCTCGTAAAAGTCACCCTGCCCAGGCGTAAAAGCCACCGTGAGTTCATGGGTGCCCACCGGCAGGACCGTGCCTATCGCCGGGCTGTAGCTGAAGGTGCCGGCGACGTCTGTCGTAGCATTGAACTGCGCGCCACCCAGCGCCGTGCCCTCGGTGATGGAGAGAGGCGTGGCCCACATGACGACTGGGATGAGCTTCGGCGGAGCGTAGGAACCATCCGAGCGGGCGAGGAACAAACTGTGACCACCTCCCGCGGCCACAGCGGTTACCCCGGCGGCCACCTGCACCGGCGTATAGCGAGTTGTGGTCGTTCCATCCCCCAACTGACCGTCCCAGTTCCGGCCCATGGCCCACAGGGTCCCGCTCGTCTTCACAAACAAGCTGTGACCATCTCCCGCAGCCACGTAGGCCACGTCCGTCGCCACCTGCACGGGTGAGGTGCGCGGCGTCGCCGATCCGTCGCCCAGTTGAGCGTCCCAGTTCGAACCCATGGCCCATAGGGTCCCGTCCGTCTTCACAAACAAACTGTGGAGTCTGCCCGCAGCCATGGTGACCACGTCTGTCGCCACCTGCACGGGCGACGGGCGCTGCGACGTCGTCCCGTCGCCCAACTGTCCGTAGTCGTTCGAACCCATCGCCCACAGAGTGCCGTCCGACTTCACAAACAAACTATAATTACTGCCCGCGGCCACCGAAGTCACGTCTGTCGCCACCTGCACGGGTGAGACGCGCTGCGCTGTCGTCCCGTCGCCCAACTGTCCATTGCCGTTCCGACCCATGGCCCACAGGGTCCCGTCGGTCTTCACAAACAAAGTGTAACTAAAGCCCGCAGCCACCGCGGCCACCTCGGTCGCCACCTGCACGGGCGACGTGCGATGCTCGGTCGTCCCGTCACCCAACTGACCATCGCCGTTCCTCCCCATGGCCCACAGGGTTCCGTCCGTCTTAACAAACACGCTGTGTTCACTCCCCGCAGCCACCGAGGCCACGTCTGTCGCCACCTGTACGGGTGACGTGCGCTGCTCGACCGTCCCGTCGCCCAATTGACCGATGTAGTTCGAACCCATGGCCCATAGGGTCCCGTCCGTCTTCAAAAACAGGCTGTGTTCACCACCCGCAGCCACGGAGGCCACGTCCGTCACCGCCTGCACGGGAAACGTGCGCCGCGTCGTCCTCCCGTTACCCAACTGACCTTCGCCGTACGAACCCATAGCCCACAGAGTCCCGTCGGTCTGCACGAACAAGCTGTGATTAACGCCCGCCGCCACGGCGGCCACGTCTGTCGCCACCTGCACGGGTGGCGTGCGCTGCGTCGTCGTTCCATCGCCCAATTGACCATTGCCGTTTGATCCCATGGCCCACAGGGTCCCGTCCATCTTCACAAACAGGCCGTGGAATCTGCCCGCCGCCACGGCTACCACGCCTGTCGCCACCTGCACCGGTGAGCTGTGTTGTGTCGTCGTCCCGTCGCCCAATTGACCTTCGTAGTTCCTCCCCGTGGCCCACAGGGTCCCGTCCGTTTTCACAAACATGCTGTGATGACTACCCGCAGCCACGGAGGCCACGTCTGTCGCCACCTGCACGGGTGACGTGCGCTGGGTCGTCGTACCGTCGCCCAACTGCCCGGCCCAGTTCTGACCCATGGCCCACAGGCTTCCGTCCGTCTTCACAAACAAACTGTGCCAAATTCCGGCAGCCGCGGCGGCCACATCTGTCGCCACCCGCGCGGGTGACGTGCGCTGCGTCGTCGTCCCGTCGCCCAACTGACCTTCGCCGTTCAAACCCATGGCCCAAAGGGTCCCGTCCGTCTTCACAAACAGGCTGTGTTCACTACCCGCAGCCACGGAGGTGACGCCTGTCGTCACCTGCACGGGTGAGGTGCGCGACGCGGTTGTCCCGTCGCCCAACTGACCGGAGCCGTTCGAACCCATGGCCCACAGGGTCCCGTCTGTCTTCACAAACAAGCTGTGATCACTGCCCGCAGCCACAGAGGCCACGTCTGTGGCCACCTGCACGGGTAACGTGCGCTGCGTCGCCGTTCCGTCGCCCAACTGACCGAAGCGGTTGGAACCGACAGCCCATAACGTTCCATCGGTCTTGATAAAGAGAGTGTGGGATGACCCGGTGGCCACTTTCGCCACATCCGAGGCCGCGTACCCCGGGCTACTAAGGAAACCGGCGCTACCCAATTGCCCCGAACCATTCGAACCCACGCCCCACAGGTCGTACACCGCCGCATCGGGCGCCTGCTGGGTGATGGTATGCTCCACGCCGGCCACCGTCACCGTGCCGGTGCGCACAGCCCCGGTGCCGTTGGCGGCCACGCGCACCTCAATCTGTGCTCCTCCCGCGCCGCTGGTGCGCGACAACCACACCCAGGGTTGATCCACACTCGCCGTCCAGGCCCCCGGCTCATTGACCGTAAGCACGTAAACCGACGCGCCACCACCCACGGTGCGGCTCACCGGCGACACCGGAACGGGTTCCACGACCAAGCTACGAGTGACAGTGACCTCCTCGTAAAAGTCCCCCTGCTCAGGCGTAAAAGTCACCGTGAGCACATGAGTGCCCGCCGGCAGGACCGTGCCCGATGCCGGGCTGTAGCTGAAGCTGCCGGCGACCTCAGCCGTAGCATTGAACTGCGCCCCGCCCAGCGCCGTGCCCTCGGTGATGGAGGCCGGAGTAGCCCACGTGACGATCGGGGTGACTTTTGGCGGCGCATAGGAACCATCCGATCGGGTGAGGAATAAGCTGTGATCACCTCCCGCGGCAACGGCCGTTACCCCGGCGGCCACCTGCAGCGGTGTGATGCGAGTTGTGGTCGTTCCATCGCCCAACTCCCCGTACCAGTTCAAACCCATGGCCCATAGGGTTTCGTCCGTCTTCACAAACAAGCTGTGATCACCGCCCGCAGCCACGGAGGCCACGTCCGTCGCCACCTGCACGGGGGTCGTGCGCTGCGTCGTCGTCCCGTCGCCCAACCGACCTTCGCCGTTAGAACCCATGGCCCACAGGGTCCCGTCTGTCTTCACAAACAAGCTGTGTTCACTGCCCGCAGCCACGACGGCCACATTTGTCGCCACCTGCACGGGTGAGCTGCGCTGCGTCGTCGTCCCGTCGCCCAACCGACCATCGCTGTTCCGGCCCATGGCCCACAGGGTCGCGTCCGTCTTCACAAACAAGCTGTGACTAGCGCCCGCAGCCACGGAGGCCACGTCCGTCGCCACCTGCACGGGTGAGGAGCGCTGCGTGGTCGTTCCATCGCCCAACTGACCATAGTCGTTTTGTCCTATGACCCACAGGGTGCCGTCGGTTTTCACAAACAAACTATGTCCCCCGCCCGCAGCCACGGAGGCCACGTCTGTCGCTACCTGCACCGGTGAGGTGCGCTGCGTCGTCGATCCGTCGCCCAACTGACCGAACCAGTTCGAACCCATGGCCCACAGAGTCCCGTCCGTCTTGATAAACAAACTATGTCCCCTACCCGCAGCCGCGACGGCCACGTCTGTTGCCACCTGCACGGGTGAGGTGCGCTGCGTCGTCGTCCCGTCGCCCAACTCACCGTTCCAGTTCCCACCCATGGCCCATAGGGTCCCGTCCGTCTTCACCATCAAGCTGTGAATATTGCCAGCAGCCACGGAGACCACGTCCGTCGCCACCTGCAAAGGTGACTTGCGCTGCGTCGTCGTCCCGTTGCCCAATTGACCATCGTTGTTTCTACCCATGGCCCAAAGGGTCCCGTCGGTCTTCACGAACGAGCTGTGTTCAACACCCGCAGCCACGGAGGCCACGTCAGTCGCCACCTGCACGGGTGAAGGGCGCTGCGTCGTCGTCCCGTCGCCCAACCGACCATCGCTGTTCCGACCCATGGACCACAGGGTCCCGTCCGTCTTCACCAACAAGCTGTGACCATCTCCCGCAGCCACGGAGGCCACGTCTGTCGCCACCTGCACGGGTGAGGTGCGCGTGCCGTAAGTGCCGTCGCCCAACTGACCATAGCCATTCCCTCCCATGGCCCAAAGGGTTCCGTCCGTCTTCACAAACAAGCTGTACGAATTACCCGCAGCCATGGTTGCCACGTCCGTCGCCACCTCCACGGGTGAGGTGCGCTGCGTCGTCGTCCCGTCACCCAACTCACCGGAGTCGTTCCCACCCATGGCCCATAGGGTCCCGTCCGTCTTCACAAACAAGCTGTGAACATTACCCGCAGCCACGGAGGCCACGTCTGTCGCCACCTGCACGGGTGAGGTGCGCTGCGTCGTTGTCCCGTCGCCCAACTGACCAAAGCCATTCCAACCCATGGCCCACAGCGTCCCGTCGGTCTTCACAAACAAGCTGTAATTACTGCCCGCGGCCACGGAGGCCACGTCTGTCGCCACCTGCACGGGTGACGTGCGCTGCATCGTCGTCCCGTCGCCCAACTGACCTTGGCCGTTCGAACCCATGGCCCACAGGGTGCCGTCTGCCTTCACAAATAAGCTGTGGAAACTGTCCGCCGCCACGGAGGCCACGTCCGTCGCCACCTGCACAGGTGAGCTGCGCTGCGTCGTCGTCCCGTCGCCCAACTGCCCTTCGCTGTTCCTACCCATGGCCCACAGGCTCCCGTCCGTCGTCACAAATAAGCTGTGATAGCTATCCGCAGCCACTTGCGCTACATCCGAGGCCACTTTCCCCGGTATGCTCAGAAAGCCGACGCCACCCAATTGCCCCGAACCATTCGAACCCACGCCCCACAGGTCGTACACCGCCGCATCGGGCGCCTGCTGGGTGATGGTATGCTCCACGCCGGCCACCGTCACCGTGCCGGTGCGCACAGCCCCGGTGCCGTTGGCGGCCACGCGCACCTCAATCTGTGCTCCTCCCGCGCCGCTGGTGCGCGACAACCACACCCAGGGTTGATCCACACTCGCCGTCCAGGCCCCCGGCTCATTGACCGTAAGCACGTAAACCGACGCGCCACCACCCACGGTGCGGCTCACCGGCGACACCGGAACGGGTTCCACGATCTGGGCGGTCGACGCGGCGCTGTTGGCGGTGGCGCTCCCGGCGCTGTCGGTCGCCACCCCGTTGGACACGGTCGGCTCCGCCTGCAGAAACCCGGCAAAGGTCATGGCCACCACCACCAGCATTCTTGATCTCCCGCTCTTGCGGGGAAGATGACGCAATGACCGAGGAGTTCGACCGGGTGGGCGGAAGAACGGGAAATAATGCACAGGGGAAATACTTGAAAACCAAATTCAGTTGGTCCACCGGACGCGCGTCTTACAAGAGTTTTATGGTAAGGGGCCGGAATACCAACTCATCAAGGGGGGGAAGGGACAGCAGGGGTCTGGATTGTATAGGGGGAAAATAAAAGCAGAGGTGAATGCATTAATTCTTTATCTTGGGGGATTCTCGCTGCGTTCGGAACTCCGCGCTGACCGGAACCAATTGTTTCCTCAGTTCCGATTGGGCGGCGATTCGCGCCGTCAGATAAGGAATAAAGAGAAAGCTTTTTTGAGGGGGGGCAGCCCCCGGAGAAGCGGGGGCTGAGTGCCCCCCCATTTATCGACGCAGTTTCTCTCTCACTGGATTTGAATCGGCCCTTCGGATGTCCTCCCTCGGTCGGGTCCTTCGCGGTCCGGTTCCCGATCCAACCGCGGCGGCCGTTTCCGCCTTTCAGCTTACGGGGTCGGCAAAGCGCAGGTAGCGCGCGCCGAGGCGCTCGAAGGCCCGGCGGTCTTCGCCCACGATCTCAGCCGAAAGTGCTTCCGCGGTGGCTACCAGCCATGCGTCGTTTTCACCCAGCCGGGAGCGGGACCGGCGCTGCAGGCGAGCGCAGCGCTGAGCCTGGGCCAGGTGGAGCCCTTGGATCGTGAAACGCTGGAGCGCCGCGAGCGTGACCGTCTCATCCACCGCACCTTCGAGCAACTCCTCGACACTCACGATTGAAACCACGAGTTTTCGCCCGCGCAGGCGCGGCAGAAAGGCACGGGCAGGACCGTGCTCCTTTCGGCGGGTCTCACGCTCCAGCGCAATCAGGAAGGAGGAGTCCAGCAGGACAACCGGCAGCGCGCTCACGTTTCCTTCTGCGCCAGACCCAAGCCTTTGCCTTCGGCCTGATTCACCCACTCAGCGAGGTCGTCACCGGTCTCCACCGGACCGGCGCGGTCGATCAAATCGCGGATGACATCGGACTTGGTCACTTTGCGACTGCGAGCCCAGCGGGTGATTTTGGCCGCCTGCTTTTTGTCGAGCTTCACGGTAAACGTCGTCATGGTAATATACCTGTATTACAGCCGGCGTCGTCGTCAACGCCGTCGTCCAAACTCTGGGATTGGACCAGCGATTCACCACTGCGTGACGACTTTGCCAACGTGCGGGCGAAAAGCACCTGCCCCCCGCCCTCATGAATCAGATTCCCAACATGCCCCAGGCGACCGACACGCGACACACCGTCGCCGACGATAGGCGCTGCGCGCCGCCGACTTGCCTGACTCCGACACGGCTGACAGGGGACCGAGAGGCAGAGGCAGCATGTCGGCAAGCGGCCGCCCTATAGGCACATAGAGCGATGGGGCATGATCGGAGGGGGAAAGGCGCCGGCTGGCTGCATTACTCCACATAGGGAGTATTTTTACTTTACTCCTTTTGGGGAGTAATTAGCTCTTACTGTCCGTAAGGAGTAACACCAGCGATGAACTTCCCTCTAGACACCCCATCCCAAGCCAAAGCCGTGCTTCGGTCGCTGCGCCAATCTCAAGGCCTCAGCCAAGCGGAGGTCGGGCACCTCCTGGGCGTTAGCCAGAAACGGATCGCACGCATTGAGGCGGCACCGGAGAAAACCAGTTTCGATCAACTCGCCAAACTCATCGCTCTCCTCGGCGGCCGCATCGTCGTGGAAGGCAAATCGTCCGCGCGAACCGTGACGCCCGACGACTCGACCGGTAACTGGTAACGAGATGCCCAGCCCCCAGCACCTCGCCGTCTGGATGAACGGCCTTCGCGTGGGCACGTGGAGCCAAAACCGCGGCGGCACCCACGTGTTTCAATACGACGCAGATTGGACCGCGTCACCCGCCGGCCGGGCACTGTCGCTTTCCCTGCCCTTCACGCCAGGAAACGTGCCTCACCGCGGGTCTACCGTAGCGAACTATTTCGAAAACCTCCTGCCCGACAGCGACGCGATTCGCCAACGCATCCGGACCCGATACCGGGTCGCGTCGAACGCCAGCTTCGATCTGCTCGCAGCGATCGGCCGAGACTGCGTTGGCGCCGTGCAGCTCTTGCCCGGCGACCGCGCACCTGAGCACGTCCGAACCATTCAAGCGGACAAGCTCGATGCCGCGGGAGTGGAAAGCGTGATTGGCTCGACGCTGTCGACCGGCCGGACCCTGGGGCAATCGGACGACGACACATTCCGCATTTCGATCGCCGGCGCCCAGGAAACGACCGCGCTGCTCCACCATGACGGCGACTGGTGGCTGCCCCGGGGTTCAACACCCACCACCCATATTCTCAAGCTGCCGCTCGGGTTGGTGGGCAACCTGCAGGCGGACATGCAGGAGTCGGTTGAAAACCAGTGGCTGTGCGCGCGAATCGTTCGCGCCTTTGGGTTGGAAACCGCCACCTGCGAGATCGCCCGGTTCGGCGCGCAAAAGGTGCTCGTGGTCGAACGCTTCGACCGGGCCTGGCAGCCAGGAGGTTGGATTGCCCGATTGCCCCAGGAGGATTTCTGCCAGGCACTGGGCGTCTCCCCGCACTCCAAATACGAGTCGGATGGCGGGCCGGGCATCGGCGCGATCCTGCGGGTTCTCGCCGCGAGTGCGGTGGCTGACGTGGACCGGCGCAATTTCGCCAAAGCCCAGATGGTCTACTGGCTGCTGGCGGCCACGGACGGTCACGCCAAGAATTTCTCCATCTTCCACGAGCGAGGCGGAGCGTTCCGGATGACCCCGCTGTACGACATCCTCTCCGCGTGGCCCGTCATCGGGGCCGGCAAAGGCAAGCTGGCGTATCAGAAGGCCCGCCTGGCCATGGCGATTCGCGGCAAAAATCCTCATTGGAAGATGAAGGAGATTCAGCCCCGACACTGGAATGGGATCGCGAAGGCCGCCGGCCTCAAAGACGCCTCTGCACTCATCGAGGAACTCATCGCGCAAACGCCCCGGGCGATTTCAGCGGTCGGAGCAGAGCTGCCCCATGGTTTTCCCGCAAAGATCAGCGACTCCATTTTCGAGGGTCTGCAACGGCATGCACGCCTGCTGGCCCACGGCTGAAAACGTCTGCACTACGTCAGGCCGTCGCAGGTCGCCCGGGCGTTGAGTAGGCGACGCCCCGCTACGCCACCGGCGCGAGGGCGTCGGCGACGTCGGTGCGGTAGGCTTTCCAGGCGGGCACGAGGCCGCCGAGCGCGCAGAGGGCGATCACGCCGGCCGGCGCCCAGGCCATCACCGGGTGCCAGGCCCATACCGCCACCACCGCGCCGGTCTCGGCGCGGATGACCTCCGCGCCCGCGGTGGCGATGAGCGCGAAGACTCCGAAGGCGGCGATCATGCCGAGCGTGCCCAGCGCCACCGCTTCCAGCACCACCGCGCCGAAGAGCGTGCGGCGGCGCGCCCCCAGCGCGCGCAGGATGGCGTGGTCGCGGCGGCGCGCGGCCATGGAATTGTAGATCGCGACCAGCACCGTCGCGCCCGAGACGAGCGCCACGAGATAGGCGACCAGCGTGAGCACGCGGTCGAACCAGCCGATCTTGCCGAACAGGTCGGCCACGATCGCGCCGACCGGATAGGCAAAGGTCAGCCGCTGCCCCTGGCGGTTGTAGAGGTTGTCCAACATGAAACCGCCCGCCGGCGAACGCAGTTGCACGAGCACGGCGCTGAGTTGGTCGGCCGCCGCCTCGCTGTGGCCGTCCATGTGCTGCACGCCGTGCAACGGAATCCACACCACGCGGTCCATCGGGGTGTTGGTGGGCGCGAGCACCCCCACGACTTCGTAGTGATCCTCGTGTTCGTGCTGTCCCCCTTCGGCCAAGCCGTGGGTGGCGTGAAACTCATCGCCTACGCCGAGACCGAGTCGTTGCGCGGCAAAGCTGCCCAACACGGCTTCCTGCGCTTCGGGGTCGGCCCAGACCCGACCGGCCGCGAACGCGAAACGTCGGCCCGGCGCATACTCGACCGACTCGAAGAGCGCCGCATCCGTGCCCGCCACCCGGAAGCCGCGCAGATTGTCGCCGACCGCCAAGGGCACGGCCGCCTTCACCATCGGGTGGCGGCGGATCTGCTCGTAATCGGCCATCGCCAGGTTGCCCGGCGAGGCTTCGAGGTGGAAGACGGCGTTGAGCACGAGCTGCAGTTTGGAGCCGCGGGCGCCGAGCACGGCATCGAAGCCGGTGGCCACGTCCGTGAAGGAGCGTTGTGCCTGCGTCTTCACCACCCAGACCGCGAGCAGCAGTCCGCCGGCGAGCGCGAGGGCGAGCGAGGTCACGACGGTCGACAGGGCGTGCTGTCGCAGGCTGCGGGCCACGATGCCGGGCAGGGTCATGGTGCCACCTCCCCGGCGCGCAGCGCACGGTTGAGGGTCGCGAAGTCGTGCACGGTCTCGAATCCGCCGAGCACAGCCTCGTCATGACTCACCAGCAGCAACGCGGCGCCGTTTTCGCGACAGACCTCGGTGATGAGTTGCAGGGCCTCGCGCGCATGCCGCGGGTCGAGGTTGCCGGTGGGTTCATCGGCGAGCACGAGTTTCGGGTGATTGGCCAGGGCCCGGGCCACCGCCACCCGCTGCTGCTGGCCGGTGGAAAGCTGGCGGGGCCGGTGGTGCAGCCGGTCGCCGAGCCCGACGCGACGCAGCAGCGCCTCGGCATGCGCCCGGTCGGCGCCGCGCGGTCCAAAGGCCGTGCCGAGCACCACGTTGTCGAGCGCCGTGTAACCCTGCAGCAGGTTGAAGGTCTGGAATATGTAGCCGATCGTGGCCGCCCGCAGCCGGTCGCGTTTCGACTCGGACAGAGCCGCCATGTCCTCCCCATCGATAAGCACGCGGCCCCCGTCCGCCGCCAGGATACCGGCGATGAGATGCAGGAAGGTGGTCTTGCCCGAGCCGCTCGCCCCGCGCAAGGCCACCGGCTGGCCCGCCTCCAGGGCAAACTCGGGCACGTCGACGACCGGCACCACCGAACCGTCGGGCTGACGGTAGGCCTTGGTGAGACGTTCAAGCTGGAGCAGCGGCATGCGAGGCGAACGGAAACAGCGACGGAGGACCGGCGCAAACTCAAGGGCGCTCCTCGATTTTTCGCCCCGGCGGTGACCCGTTTCGCCCCGCAATTCCGCTTACCCGTTCAACGCCCGCCTGCCGACATCCCCTCCACTCCCATGATCATCATGTCCGACCTCGACCTCGTGAACGCCGCCCGTCCCACGTTTTCCGACCCGCCTTTTCTCGTCCCGGCAGCACGGCGCGCCCGACTCCTCATCGTCGACGACGAACCGCAGATCACGGAACAACTGACGGAGGTGTTCACCAGCCTGGGCTACGACGTCGACGCGTTCATCAATCCCTTTGCCGCGCGGAGTCGTTTCAACGCTGATCCGGGCGCGTTCGACTTGGTGTTGTCGGACCTGTCGATGCCCGGCCTGGACGGCTGTGAACTTGCCCGCCATGTGCTCGCGCGGCGGCCCTTGCTCCCCGTGCTCATCTACACCGGCCATCTCACCGACTACGCCGCGCAGGCCTTGGAGGCACTCGGCGTGCGGCGCGTGCTGACCAAGCCCACCTCGTTGTCGGTGATTACGCGGGTGGTGGCCGACCAGATCGCCGTCTGAATTGCGGCGCCGCTTGACGGCCTGCCACGGGGGCGGTCACTGTGCGCGACCGTTCGATGTTCGCCGTGCTCCATCATCGCGCCCTCCACAACCGCCGCCGCTGGCTGGCCGGGGTGCTGGCTGGCGTGGTGTTCGCACTCGGACTGATGACCGTCGCGCCGGAGCTGCACCTGGCGTTCCATGACGATGCTCATGGCGCCGAGCACACCTGCGCCGTCGAACTGTTTGCGGGCGGCATCACCCCGATCGCTGCGCTCGCCATTTTTGTCCCCGTCGCGTTGCTCGCGCTGGGATCCATCGTCCCCGTCACCCGCGTTGCCCTCGCCGCCCCCGCGTGGAACCTGCCCCCGGGCCGCGGCCCACCTTTGATGTGAGGTTGAGCGGCCCGAAGCCGCTCCCAGTCGCCAGACGAACCCTCGCCCCCGCCTGTCCGCGGAGGCGTTTTTCCTGACCCTGCCGATGCGTGCGCCCCTGCGCGGGCCGCGTCGGTCCAACCTCACCCAGTTATGTCCCTTTCCCTTCGAATCGCCTTCGGCTGCGTCCTCGTTTCCGGCGCCGCCGCCCAAACCACCCTTCCGCACGCGGATGAAGATCCCGTGCACCTCAGCGACTTTGTCGTCAGCACGCATCCCTATGCGCGCAGCCAGTCGCAAATCGCCCAGCCCACCACCGTGGTGGGGGACGAAACCGTGCGCCGCGACCAGGCGGCCACGCTCGGCGAGCTGCTCGCCAACCAACCCGGCGTAAGCTCGACCTGGTTCGGTCCCGGCTCCAGCCGTCCGATCATCCGGGCGCTCGGCGGACCGCGCGTCGCCGTGCTGCAAAACGGCACGGACACGATCGATGCCTCCGTCATCAGTCCCGACCACGCCGTGTCGCTCGACCCCCTGCTCATCGAACGCGTCGAAATCACCCGCGGTCCGGCCGCCCTCCTGCAGGGCGGTTCCGCCATCGGCGGAGCGGTCAATGTCGTGACTCACCGGATACACACCGCCCTGCCCGAACCCGGCGTACACGGCCGCATCGAAGGCCGCACCGCCACCGGCAACGACGAACGCTCGGCCGGCCTCGTGCTGGAGGGTGCCGCCGGTGCGCTGGCCTGGCATATTGATGCCTTCGACCGGCGGAGCGACGACATCGAGATTCCCGGCTTTGCCGAGAGCGCCTGGCTACGGGCGTTGGAGGAGGCGGAACCCGACCATGACGAGGAGGAGTCCGGCGAAGAGGATCACGAGGACCACGACGAGGACAGGGAGGAAGAAGCCTTCGGTCACGTGCCGAACTCCTTCGTGGATTCCCGTGGCGGTGCCCTCGGGCTGTCGTGGATCGGCGAACGCGGTTATCTCGGATTCGCCTACAGCGGCTTCGACACGCTCTATGGCATCCCGCCCGGCGCCCACAGCCATGAGCACGACGAGGAGGAGGATCACGAGGAAGACGAGCATGAGGAGGAGGATCACGAAGAGGAAGTGCACGAGCAGGACGAGGGGCTGGTCTCCGTCGACCTGCGCCAGCGCCGCTTCGAGCTGGAAGGTGAACTGCGTGAACCCTTCACCGGTCTGCGCGCCCTGCGTTTTCGCGCGGCCCATACCGACTACACCCACACCGAACTCGAAGGCGACGAGGTGGGCACCGTGTTCCACAACGACGGCTTCGACCTGCGCGTCGACGCCCTCCATGACCCCTGGGGCGAGCTGCAGGGCGCGGTCGGGGCGAAGTTCGGTTCGTCCGATTTCGACGCCGTGGGGGCCGAGGCCTTTCTGCCGCCAACCCGCTCCCGCGAGGGCGCGCTGTTTCTTTTCGAGGAAATCGAAACCGGACCAACGCTGTGGCAGTTCGGCGCCCGCACCGACTGGTCCTCGATCAAGGTGCGCGACGGCAGCGGTCGCGACTACACCGGCGACGCGCTCAGCGCTTCGCTGGGCTGGGTGCGCAAACTCGGCGAGGAGTGGATCGTCGCCGCGTCGCTGGCCCACACCGAGCGGTTGCCCACGGCCCAGGAACTCTTCGCCGACGGTCCGCATATCGGCACCCAGGCTTACGAGGTGGGTGACCCGAACCTCGGCAACGAAGCCTCGCAGGGGGTCGACCTCAGTCTGCGCCGCCGGGGCGGTTTCGTCTCCGGCGAACTCACGCTCTTCGCCAACACCTTCGACGGCTACATCTACGAAAACCCCACTGGAGCCATGGAGGACGACCTGCCGGTCTATGCCTTCGTCCAGCGCGACGCGCGCTTTCACGGCGCCGAGGCCACGGCGGTGTTTCACCTGCACGAGGACGAACACGGGCACGTCGACCTGACGGTCGGCGGAGACCTCGTGCGGGCGCGCAACACCACCGACGGCACCGACCTGCCCCGCACCACCCCGGCCCGCTTCCGCTCCAGCCTGGACTGGACGCGCGACGCCTGGCGCGCCGGCGCGGAGTTTGGTTATGTTTTTGACCAAAAACGCGTTGCTCCCGGGGAGATCCCCACCGACAGCCACACCCTCTGGTCGGCCTACGTCGGCTACCGCTGGGTCACCGCACGCGCTTCCTGGGATCTTTTGTTGCGGGGGGCCAACCTCACCGACGCCGAAGCCCGGGTGCATTCTTCTTTCCTCAAAGAAGTTGTCCCCTTGCCGGGACGTTCTCTCGCATTGAGTCTTCGTCTCGCCTTCTAGACAGAAATTTTACTCCCTACCGCGGAGCCGAACTCCGGCTCCGCGGGTCTCATCCCCCCGACGCCCAAGTTTCAATGAACGTGACGAACGCCTCTCACCGCCCTTCTCCCCTGCGTATCGTCCCGGCCCGATTCAATCGCTGGCCGTGGTCGACGCCCGCCGCTGCGGCGGCGCCGACCCAGCCGCAACCCCAGTCCGTCGCGGTGCCCGTACCCGTCGCGAGCGCGGCCGCGCCCGAAGTTGCGGAAGAACGTTCCCCCCAGGCCGCCCCGGCGCCGGCCCCCAGGTCAGCCTCCACCTGCGCCCGGCTGCTCGTCGTTGATGACGAGAAAATGATTGCGCAAAACCTGCAGCGTCTGCTCAGCCGTCGCGGTTACGACGTGGAGGCATTCACCGACCCCCTGGAAGCCCGCGATCGGTTCGAAGCGGCGCCGGAGGATTTTGATCTGGTGATCTCCGATCTCGCGATGCCGGGCCTGCGGGGCGAGGACCTGGCCGGCTCCATTTTGCAGAAACGGCCGCAGGTGCCGGTGCTCATTTACACCGGATTTCTGGACACGGCCGCCCAGAACCGGCTCGATGCGCTGCACGTGCGGCGCGTGCTCAGCAAACCCACCCCGCTCAGCGAAATCGCCGAGATCATCGCGCAGGAACTGTCCGGCACTTAAGGGAGATTTTTGCGCCTTATTGCGGCCAAATCCTCTTTTCCTACAAAGTCGAATCAGGCCTCCAGGCCGAAGACCGCGCGCGCGTAGTTGCGGGCGTTGAAGGGCTGCAGGTCGTCGGGCTGTTCACCGAGGCCGAGGAAGTAGATCGGCAGCTTCAACTCGCGCCAGATGCCCACGATCGCGCCGCCGCGGGAGGTACCGTCGAGCTTGGTCACGATCAAACCCGTGAGACCGAACTTCTCGTGAAACACCTTCGCCTGCTCGATCGAGTTGGTGCCGAGTGAACCGTCGACGACCAGCCAGGAATGATGCGGGGCCGCCGGGTCGTGCTTCTGCAGCACGCGGCGGATCTTCGCCAGCTCGTCCATCAGGTTCGACTTGGTGTGCAGGCGGCCGGCAGTGTCGACCAGCAGCGTGCGACAGCCGCGCGACTTGGCGGCGGCCCAGGCATCGTAGGCCACGGCGGCGGCATCGGCTCCGGTGTGCGAGGCGACGATGGGCAACTCGAGCCGCGTGGCCCAGGTCTTGAGCTGCTCGACCGCGGCGGCGCGGAAGGTGTCGCAGGCCGCGAGCATGACGGACTGACCGTCCTGCTTGAGCATGTATCCAAGTTTTGCTGACGTCGTGGTCTTGCCCGAACCGTTGACACCGATGAGCGCGATCACCTGCGGGGCGCTGCCCTCGCCCGGCCGCAGTTCACCCGCGCTGCCGGCGAGCGCGCGCTCCAGCACCTTGGCGCCGATCTCGGCGGCCGCTTGGCCCTTCAGCTCGGGATCCTTGCGGTAGGCGCGTTTGATCTCCGCGAGAATTTCTTCCGTTGTCTCCACCCCGAAGTCGGCCGTGTAGAGCGCCTCCTCGAGTTCATCGAGGGAGGAGGCATCGATCTTGCGCCCGCCAAAGAGCCCGTGGGTGGTCTTGGCGATGGCCGCGACGGTCTTGGAAAAACCGTCCTTAAACTTTTTGAACAGTCCGAACATCCGAGGAAGTGATGAGTGAAAGGGAAAAGGGAGTGAGGGAAGAGATAAGGGAAGAGGGAGAGGGAGAGGGATGAGTGAGGAGTGAGAGGGATGAGGGAACGGGGCAGGTGAAAAAAGGGGGAGCGAAATCGAATCGAAGCAAGGATCGGAACTCCGCTCCCTCCTCACTTTCACTCACTCCCTTTCACTGCCTTCCCTACTCCGCCTTGCGGGCGTCGCGGCCGAGCTGACCCTTGAGGCGGTCGAGGATGCCGTTGATGAAGCGCTTGGAGTCGGCAGTGGAAAATTGCTTGGAGAGGTCGATGGCCTCGTTGATCGAGACGACCGGCGGGATGTCCTTGCGAAACAACATCTCGTAGATGGCCATGCGCAGGATCGCCAGGTCGATGCGGGCGATGCGGTCGAACTCCCAATTGTGGGCGAGCTGCTTGATGCGCGCGTCGATCTCGTCGAGGTTCATGATCGCGCCGTTGATGATCTCCTCGCCGAAAGCGTAGTGCTCGCGCGGCTTGTCCGTGGTCTCGAGGTTTTCGAAAAAGATCCGCAGATCCTCCGCGAGGTTCTGCGGCGGATTGAGGCTCCACGAGTAGAGGAATTGCATGGCGGCGACACGGCCGTCCCGGCGCTGGGCGAAAAGGGCTTTGCTCATTTGGAAAGGGTCTTTTTGAGGGCGGCCATCTCGAGCGCACCGCGGGCGAACTCGGCGCCGCGATTGATGTCGCCGAGACAGCGCAGCTCCGCCTGGGCGTCATCGTTGGCCGTGACCACGCCGGCGATGATGGGCGTGCGGGTGTCAAGGCTCACGCGCAGCAGTCCCTGTTGGGCGGCCTCCGCGACGAGTTGGTCGTGCAAGGTGCCACCCTTGATGACGACGCCGAGCGCGATCAGGACATCGAAGCGGTATTTGCCCAGGAGCAACTGCGCTCCCGTCGGCAGCTCACCGCTGCCGGGCACCCGCACCACGACGGTATTGGCCTCCGTCACTCCGGCGTCGCGCAGCACGGCCGTCGCGCTGTCGAGCAGGCCGTCAACATAACGCTGATTGAAACGCGCGGCCACGATGCCGACCCGGAAGGCGGCACCATCGATCTGCAGGGCTCTGGGCGAGTCGAGGCTCATGACGTGGCGGAAAACATGAAGGAGGAGGCGAAATGCGGATCGGCGCCGCGGGCGTCAATCCGGCAAGCCCCTACCGACACTCCACATTCGGCATTCCGCAACCCGAATCGGCCGGCACCGGGCCGGGACCGCCCGACTCCGGCACCGGGCCGGCGGGGTGGCCCCGCGGACTGCGCTCCAGACTTGGCAGGGCGCGGGGGAACCGTCCTCATTGCGGGTTTCGGGCATGCATTTCCGCATTCATCATCGCACGCATTACCGCTATGCCGGCGCGGCCACGGAATCCTTCATGGAGGTCCGACTGCGGCCCGCCGAAAACGAGCGGCAGCGTCTGATCGACTACCGGCTCGAAACGGCCCCGCCCGCCAACCTGCACGCCTACCGGGATTATTTCGGCAATGCGGTGCAGACCTTTTCGATCGTGCAGCGTCACACGGAGCTGGTGCTCGACAGCCACGCCGAGGTGGAGACGAGCGTCATCGAGCCCCCGGCCGTGGCACTGGAGTTGAGTGTCTCCGAGGCGCGCCAGCTTTATCGCAGCGAGCCGCTGCGCTACTTCGAGTTTCTCAGCCCCTCCGCTGCCATCGGGTTTTCCGCCGGAGTCAACAAGCTCGCCAATCGGTTCTTTCGCCCGGGCCACGCCATCGGACCAGCGACGCTGGCGCTCAATCACTGGATCCACGAGAACCTGCGTTACGTGCCCGGCTCCACCTGCATCGACACGCCCGTCGGCACCGTCCTGGAGCAGCTCCAGGGCGTGTGTCAGGACTTTGCCCAGCTGATGATCGCCGTTCTGCGTTCGGCCGAGATCCCGGCGCGCTACCTCATGGGTTACATCGAGACCGACGCCCAGCGGGACGCGGCGTCGACTCCTCCGTCGAACCGGAAGCGCCCGCGCCGTGGTGCGCCGGTCCCGCTGATCGGCGCCGCCGAAAGCCATGCCTGGGTCGAGGTGTGCCTGCCGGGCGGGCACTGGTGGGCGCTCGATCCCACCAACGATTGCGAGGTCGGCGAACGCCACGTGCAGGTGGCGGCGGGGCGGGACTACCACGACTGCACGCCCACGCGCGGCGTCTTCAAAGGCACCCGCACCGAACGTCTCAGCGCCACCGTGCAGATGACCCGGATCGGCTGAGCTCCCGCTTCCCCGCAGACTGCCCGCCCGATGGGCACTGAAACGAGCTCAGCGAAATCGAGCCCCCTTCTTCACCCAGATATTTTACACTCTCATGGGAAACCGCTTACACCGTGAAATTGTAGGGCTGCCGCTTGTCGGCACGCCGTACCTGCCTCTCGGTCTTCCGTCAGCCCGCGGCACGCCGACAAGCGGCGGCCCTACAGTGTGAAAATCCGGGTTAGGTCCAGTCTCGGTGGAGTGGTGCTGAGCCGAACGGTAGTGAGGCCTATCCGTGTCCATCCGTGGTTAGAAAAAACAAACCGGTCCGGTTCACGACCCTACGGCAGGTTGCGCATGTTGAAGGCCGCGCTCTCGAGCACGTTTTCGTCCGGGCCGATCAGGGTGAGATAGACCACAAAAGCATGAGGCGGCCGGACTACGGCGGGGGAACGCAGCGCACCGCCGGAGGCGACGAGCACGGTGCGCTCCTGGCCGGCCTTCCGCGGCGGGTTCCACCGGGCGAGCGCGCGCACGGCGTCCGGTGCGATCTCCTTTTTCTCGTCGTCGTAGAACCGGAGCACGAAGGCCGTGCCCTCGATGTCGAGTCCCAGGAAACCGCCGCCGCTGCGAGGCTGTTCGATCCCCTTCACGGTGGGCTCTTCCGCCTCCCCGTCCCCCTGCTTGGATTGGGCCAAGGCCGTCAACGGGAGCACAACAGCGAGCAACAGGAGGGGCAACCGGAGAGAACGCTTCATGCCCACCACGATAGGCCGATCCCCGAACCGCGCAAGCCGCCCCACCCTGCCCCAAGCCGCAGCAATCGGATCTCACGCCGTTTTTACCGGCGCCGGGCCGGTTTGCCTCTGCTTTTCATGGCGCCAAAGTAGGCGACCAAACCGATAAGAGGCCATCGCGCTTCAGCTCTTCCAGAAACTGTTCGTGAGGAATGGTCGGCTCTTTCCGCCGCTCTGCGATGTCAGCCAAGTCCGCGAGATCTTCCAAAAGATCCTCATAGTCCGAGATCGGAAGCAGGACAGCAGTCCGCTTGCCGGTCTCGTCCGTGACGAACTGTGCGTTATGGCTCACGGTCTCGTATCGTGCTCAAATCGTCTGAAATACCGAGCGCAGCAATTTCTCCCCAACGTTTGGCGCTGCAACGCAGGCAGTGCATATTATCCGCCGATGACGCGGCGCGGCAGCGCGAAGATGGCGAAGCCCCGAGCTTGCGAGGGGTGAGCGGAACGGGTGCCCGCCAAGCGGGCAGTGACGCGAACAGTTCATGCGTCGCTACCTCCAGCACGTGCTGCCTGTTGGCCTACACCGCGTGCGTTATTTTGGCTGGGAGCATCCGGCCGCGCACCGCCGACGGCGTC
>CBFGUO010000027.1:0-78900 GCA_965652375.1 uncultured Opitutus sp. | reverse complement strand
ATGAGGTCGCGCCGTTGGCGCTGTCGGGCAGCGGATCGCCCCGGTTCCGCTTCGGCGGACGGGCAAATCCGGGATGTGAGAAGGCCGTGTTGTTGGCGCTGCTGGCCTGGGGAACGACGGAGTTTGGCCCGTCGAAAACGAACGTGACCCGAGGGCCAAAGGCCCGTTCCATACGAGCCTGGGCCAACGGCCCAGGTTTTGTTCGCCGTAACCTCAGGGCTGAAGGCCCGATTCACCCATGCCGCAATCGCTCGCTCACATCCTCGTGCACCTCGTGTTCAGCACAAAGGGCCGCGAGCCATGGCTCACCCCCGCCCTTCGACCTTCCGTCCATGCTTACCTGGCCGAAGTAGTGCGGAGTACGGATTGCGGGTGCTATCGGGTTGGCGGTGTTTCCGATCATGTGCACCTGGCCATTGGGCTATCCCGCACGGTCTCCGTTGCGACGCTCGTCGAGACCGTGAAAACCGCGTCATCGAAATGGATCAAAACGCAGTCGCCCGCCACCTCGGGATTCGGGTGGCAACGTGGTTATGGCGCTTTTTCGGTCGGCCCATCTGATCGTGACGCATTGTGCGCTTAGATCGACAACCAGGAAGAGCACCATCGCACCCGTTCGTTTCAGGATGAGTATCGGGCGTTCCTGACGAAATACGGTGTGGCGTACGACGAGCGGTATGTCTGGGACTGACGGTGAGATGAATCGGGCCTTCAGCCCTCGCCCTTCACTGGACGACAATCCTGGGCCGTTGGCCCAGGCTGTGATGAGGCCGCGCCGTTGGCGCTTTGCGGTATGCCGTTCCGCTTCGGACGAAGCAGGTTTGGAGCATGGCCCTCCGAAAACGGTCGAGGCCGGAGGGCCAAAGGCCCGCACCATAAAAGCCTGGGCCGACGGCCCAGGTCGGGATTTCGGCCGTTGAAATGGTCGTGATCGCAGGGCCAAGGGCCCGCTCCATCACAGCCTGGGCCAACGGCCCAGGTTTTTGTTCGCCAAAACCTCAGGGCTGAAGGCCCGATTCATCGGCAGCCCCCGCCCCCTACATGCTGAAGTTGCTGCTCAGCGAGAAGATGGCGCTCACCATCGCGTAGGCGATGAAGCCGACGAAGAGGAACACACTCAACAACACGCCACTGGCGATCACCTTGGTGAAGGCGTTGAGTTGGGAACTGATGTTTTTCCGATACGTCAGCGCGGTCTTCTTGAGCGCCGGCACGACGTTGCCGGTGTTTTCTCCCACCGCCAATTGGTCCAGCACGAGATCGGGAAAACATCCCGTGCCGGGCAGCGCCTGCGAGAGCGACTCGCCTTCGAGGATGCGGTCGGTGGCGTCGTCGAAGGCCGCGCGATGCACGCGATTCTGGATCTGCTTTTCCGTCATCCGCAACGCTTCGGCGGTGGTGATGCCGTTTTCCAGTAGCACCGATAGCGTCTGACTGAAGGCGAGCACGGTTTGCGCCTGCACGAAGGGACCGATGAGCGGCGCGCGCAGCAGCCAGCGGTCGGTGATCACGCGTCCGGCCTCACTGGCGCGCCAGCGCCAGAAACTGAGGGCGAGAAACACGAGGCCGATGACGAGCACGAGGCCGTATTTGAGGGCAAACTCCGAGGTGCCGACCAGTAGCGCGGTCGACCAGGGCAGGTCACCGCCGAGGGCGTTCAGCAGGGTCTGCAGGCGCGGCAGGAGGAAGAAGAGAAAGAACAGGATCACCCCCGTCGCCACGACCGTCATGAAGATCGGATAGGCGAGGGCGTTGAGCAACTGGCGCTGCATTTCGCGCTGCTCGGTGAGGTGCTCGATGATGCGCGCGAGCGTGTCGTTGAGGTTGCCGGTGGCTTCGCCGGCCTGGATGAGGTTGATGGTCGACTCGTCGAAGACCTGCGGAAAATCCATCAGCGCTCGTGAAAGATTGGCGCCCTCGGAAAGACGTTCCCATACCTCCGTGCTGAGTCCCTTGAGCACCGGATTCTTGAGCCGCGTGGCGAGCAGGCGGATGGCCTCGCCGGCGGAGAGGCCGCTGGAGGTGAGGTCGTAAACGGCCTGCAGAAAAGGCAGGCGGTGACCGCGGTTGTATTTGATTTTGCCGGTTCGACGCGGCGCGGTGGATGCGTCAGCGGGTGCCGTCGGCGTGCCGCGAACAGCGGTCGGTTTCGGTTTCTTGGCCTTGCGGGGCGCGGCGGCCGCGGAGTGTTCGTCGAGCTTCAGCGGTTGCAGACCGCGAGCCTGCAGGCGACGCAGCGCATCCTTCCGGGAGGGAGCCTCGAGTTCATCGGCCACGGCTTGGCCGGAACGGTCACGGGCGGTGTAGGCAAAGCGAGGCATCAGGAACTTGGATACAGGATTTTCTTAACCACGGATGGACACGGATGGCTTCGCCTACCGGCTACGCACTGAAGGCTTGGAAAAGGGAAACAACATTACAGAGCGGATATTTCACGCTGTAGGGCCGCCGCTCGTCGGCGTGCCGCAGGCTGACGGTGGCTGAGAGGCAGGTGCGGCATGCCGGCAAGCGGCAGCCCTACATTGCACGGTGTCGATGATTTCCATTCGGAATGTGAAATTTCCGGGCCAGAGCCCGGCCTTGGCGGAACGGTAGTGGAGCCCATTCGTGTCCATGTCAGGCCATTCACATTCGTTCATACACGTGGTTAAAAAACTGCCTTGGTTCAGCTCTCGGTCACGGTCACGACGCGGAGGACTTCGTCCATGGTGGTGTGGCCGGCCGCGATTTTTTCCCAGCCCGACTGGCCGAGGGTGCGCATGCCGTGCTTGCGGGCGACCTGGGCTAGGGTGCGGGTCGATTCGCGCTGGAGCACGAGTTCGTGCAGCTCCTCGTTGAGGCGGAAGATTTCGAAGATGCCGATGCGGCCACGGTAGCCCGTGCCGCGGCAGCGGTCACAGCCGCACGGGACCTTGAGGGTGGCCACCTGGTGCTCGGGTTTGTCGGGGTCGAGTCCGAGCACGAGCATGTTTTCGCGCAGCTTGATCGGGTTGACCGGCTCGTCCTTGGCGCAGTTGGGGCAAAGGCGACGCACGAGACGCTGGGCGATGACGAGTTCGATCGAGGAGGCGACCAGGAAGGGCTCGATGCCCATGTCGACCAGACGCGTGATGGCGCCGGGGGCGTCGTTGGTGTGGATGGTGGAGAACACCAAGTGACCGGTGAGCGAGGCGCGAATGGCGATGTCGGCCGTCTCGCGGTCGCGGATCTCACCGACCATGATGACGTCGGGATCCTGGCGCAGCACGTGGCGCAGGGCGCTGGCGAAGGTGAGGCCGATCTCGGAGCGCACCTGGAGCTGGTTGACGCCCTCGATCTCGTATTCGATCGGGTCCTCGATCGTGATGATGCGCAGGTCGGTGGAGTTGATCTTGCGCAGGAACGCGTTGAGCGAGGTCGACTTGCCGGATCCGGTCGGGCCGGTGACGAGAATGATGCCGTGCGGGAAGTCGAGCACCTTGGCGATGATGTCCTGCTCGGCTGCGCTCATGCCGAGCTTTTCCATGGAGAAGGCCTGTTTCTTCTGGTTGAGCAGGCGCAGCGAGATCGACTCGGCGTAGATGGTGGGGAAGGTCGACACGCGGATGTCGAGCACGGTGCCGCCGGCGCGGAAGTTGATGCGGCCGTCCTGCGGCAGGCGTTTTTCCGAAATATTGAGCCGGGCCATAATCTTCACGCGAGAGATGATGGCATCCTGGTAGCGCAGAAGGTTTTCGGGAACGGGGACGGGCACGAGCAGGCCGTCGACCCGGTAGCGGATGCGAAGCTGGCCCTCCTGGGGCTCGAAATGGATGTCGGTCGCCTCGTCGGTGATGGCTTGCGAAATGACATCGGTGACGAAGCGCACGACGGCTGCGTCCTCGTCGACGATCTCGGCCTCGGCGGCGCTGGCCTCGGGCGCGAGGTAGGCCTCGTCGCCATCGTCGAGGGAGCCGGCGCCGACGCCGAAGTGTTCGACGATGAGCTGGTGGATGCGCTCGGGCACGGCGAGGTGCCAGACCAGCGGGCGGGCCGTGAAGGTGCGTATCCAGTCCGCCATGACATCGTCGGGCGGCCAGGCGCTGGCGAGGTGCAGTTCGGCTTGCGCGAGGTCTTCCTCGGACAGGGGTTCGGGTTCCTCCGCACCGGCTGGACGGGGCGGCGACAGATCGATGGGCAGGACCTGGTATTCGTGGACGAGGCGGGCGGGCAGCAGGCGCAGGGAGTGGGCGTCGGCGCGCAGGTCGGAGGCGACATCGAGTCCGGCGGCGGCGGCCACCTTTTCGAGCGTGGCGGCCTCGGTCTCGCCGCGGGCGGCGGCGAGGGTGGCGATGCGCGCATGGCGCGGCGCCTCGAGGACGGCGAGCTGCTGTTCGTCGTCCAGGCCATCCGTCAGGACGGCGGGCAGGGGAGCGGTGGCGGTGAGGCTCATCGGACGCTCAGTCGAGGATCGATTGACCGGAAAGGGCGCGTTCGGCGGCGGGACCGATTTCGGAGTTCTTCAGGCGGATTCGGGCCTCCTCGTTGTCGACATCGGTGTTGGTAAGGACGGTCGGGCGGAGGAAGAAGATGAGATCGGTACGCTGCGTCGTACGGGACCGGGAGCCGAGCAAGTCGCTGATAATGGGAATCGGGCCGAAGCGGTTACGCCCGCGCGTATTGCTGTCCTGCTGAAGGCCGCCGAGCACAATGATTTCACCGCTGTTGACCGTGACAAAGGACTCAGCCTTGCGCTTGCCGACGATGGGCTGCCGATTCCCGTCGATCTCGATGTCTTCGATCTTGTTGGAAACTTCCTGGGTGATTTCCATCTGTACCGAACCGTTGGCGCCAATCAGCGGCTTCACCTGCAAGGTGATGCCGACCTCACGGCTGCTGAGAGTGGTGCGACCGAAACCGCTGTTGACGGAGCCGGACCCTGTAGCGTCGTTTAAGAAACTGTTGATGGTTGGAATCTCCTGACCGACGAAGACGGACGCCTCCTTGTTATGGGTGGTGACGATGGCGGGTACGGAGAGGATATTGGCGCGGGTCTTTCGATTGTCGGTATTGGTGAGGTTGATGATGCTGCTCAGATCCCAGCCGCTGAAGGTGGCGAAATTTTTGGCCAGGATGGTGGAAGGATCGGTGGCGCTATCGGGTACCAAACTACCGAGGCCACCGAGTTTGGCGCCGATGGCGTCCGCCGTGAAGCCCACCAGCTTGCCGTTGTCGACCACTAGGTTCAGTTCGCTGATACCGACCGAGTTATTATCGGTGAGCGTCACCTCGGCCACCACGACTTCGACGCGCACCTGGGCGAGCAGGACGTCGATCTTGCCGATGAGTTCTTTGATGAGGCGGATGTCCTCGACGGTGCCGGAGACGACGACGGCATTACTGCGTTCGTCAGCGAGCACGGTGACCAGTTCGGAAAACTCGTTGGTATTGATGCCGGCCTCGTTGGCGACAGCCTGGGCGGCTTGGGCGGCGGGTTGCGCCGGCTGGACGGTCTGCATGGCGGTGGCGCCTGGGCGGGCGGACTCGGAGCGGGAGGCGGCCTGGTTCTGGCCGGAGACGAGCTGGCTCACCAGCGAGGCGACTTCGGTGGCTTCGGCGTGCTTGAGCGGGATGACCTCGTTGCGGGTGTTGGGATCGGAGCGCACATCGAGCTTGGCGATGAGTTTGTCGAAAAAGTTGTGCAGGCGCGGATCGCTGATGACGACGATCTGGTTGGTGCGGTCGTCGGCGTTGAAGGTGGTGCCGGTGCCGAGTTGCTGCTGGGCGGGGCCCTGCAGGATGGTGCGCATCTTGTTGGCGAGGTCGGAGGCCTTGGCGTAGACGAGCGGGTAGAACTTGGGCTCGAGGGCGGCGACGTTGGGCTGGTCGAGCTGCTTCACCAGGAGTTCGACGCGTTGGAGCGTGCTGATGGTGTCGGTGACGAGCAGGGCGTTGGATTGTTCGAAGGGCATGGCGCCGCCGAACTGGGCGTTGAGCAGGCTGGCGATTTTGGAGGCAAACTGCTCGACGCGCACGAATTCGAAGGTGAACAGCTTGGTCGCGACCCGGCCGCTGGGCGGGAGATTGAGGGTGCTGCCCTCGATGAGTTCGGGCGCCTCGATGCGGGCGGAGCCGATGGGAACGACCTTGACGAAACGCTCGCCCAAGGGGGCGATGGCGATGCCGTTCATGGCCAGGGTGGTCTCGATCGCGAGCAGGGCCTCGGCGGTGGTGAGGGGCTTTTTGATAACCAGCGAGAAGGGTTGCTGGGGCAGGTTGGAGGGACGGAGGACTTCGCGACCGGTCAGCTCTTCGATCAGCCCATAGGCGGCATCGACGGGGCCCTCGGGAATGTTGATTTCATCGAGCGTGCCCTCGACGGAGGGCGTAAGGGAGGGGCTCAGCGGGGCGGGACTGGCGTTGGCGGCATCCTGGGCCGGGGAGGGTATCGTGAGCGCGAGCAGGTGGAGTGCGAGGGCGCCGAAACGAAAAAGACGAGATGGCATGCGATGAAAATGATCAGGGTGGCGTTGTGGCCAGAGGGAAGGGGAATGTGAGCCCATCATTCGGGGCGTGTAAACCGCGGATGTGCACTCGTTCGACAAGGCAAAGACGCTCGTCCGCGGGGAAAGTTGCGGGATTTTGACACTTGCGGAGCCCCGGGGGCGAAAGGCAGCGTCGCGGGCGTATGGGCAACGTGTTCGGCGAACTGTTTGTGATCTCAACCTGGGGCGAAAGCCACGGTGCCGCCGTCGGCGTGGTCATCGATGGCTGTCCGCCGCGCCTGCCCATCACGGCCGAGGAAATTCAGGCCGAACTCGACCGCCGCCGCCCCGGCCAGAGCGATATCGTGACGCCCCGGAAGGAGGCCGACCGGGTGGAGATCCTGTCGGGCGTCTTCGAAGGCCTCACCACCGGCACCCCGATTTCGCTGCTCGTGCAGAATGCCGATCACCGCTCCAGCGCCTACGACGAGATGAAGGACAAGTTTCGTCCGTCCCACGCCGATTTCACTTATCAGACGAAGTACGGGATCCGCGACCATCGCGGAGGCGGACGCAGCTCGGCCCGCGAAACCATCGGGCGGGTCGCCGCTGGGGCGATCGCCAAGAAACTGCTGCAGGGCGTCGAGGTGCGCGCCTATATCACCCGAATTCAGGATATTGCGGTGCCGGCGGAGGCCTTGACCGACTTTCCCTCGGAGGCCGCCGTTGAGGCGACACCCGTGCGTTGTCCGCATCCGGAAACCGCCGCCGCCATGATCGAGCGCATCAAGGCGGTCCGCTCCGAAGGCGATTCGGTGGGTGGCGTCATCGAGTGCCGCGTGCGCGGCCTGCCCGCCGGGCTCGGCGAACCGGTCTTCGACCGGCTCGAGGCCGACCTCGCCAAGGCCATGCTGTCGCTTCCCGCCACCAAGGGCTTCGAAGTGGGCAGCGGATTCGGCGGCACCCTGCTCAAGGGCAGCGAGCACAACGATCGATTTGAAAACCGGGACGGCGCGGTGCGCACCGCCACCAACCGCTCCGGCGGCGTGCAGGGCGGGATCAGCAATGGCGAGGAACTGGTCTTCCGCGTCGCCTTCAAGCCCACGGCCACGATTCTGCAAAAGCAGGCCACGGTCGACCTCGCCGGTCAGCCCACTGAACTCATGGGCAAGGGTCGCCATGATCCCTGCGTCGTGCCGCGCGCGGTGCCGATCGTGGAGGCGATGGCCGCGCTCGTATTGGTCGACCATTGGATGCGCCACCACGCGCAAACCCGGAGTTTTGCGCTGTGAGCCTGCCGGACGAAAAGCCCGTTGTTTACCTCGTTCTCGGCGCGCCCGGCAGCGGTCGCCGCGAAATCGTGGCCGACCTGATCGACGGCGGACTGGATGCAGCGGAGATACCGGTGGTGTTTGTCGCCGCCGGGGAGGCCGATGCCGACGCCGCGGTGTCGCGGGCGCAGGTCGTGAATTGGGAGTGGCAGGACGGGGCGGATCGGCCCATCGCGGTCGACTGGCCGGCCGAGGGGCGGACGGGGTTTTTTATCGTGGAGGGTCTCCGCAACCCGGTCGACCAGATCGAGGCGTTCAAACCCTGGCTGGTTGCCCAAGGGGTCGAGCTCGCCCGGGTGATCTGCGTTTATCACTGCGCCCTCGTCGCCGAACATGAGCGCCTGCGCGTCTGGTATGACGCCTGCGTGCATTTTGCCGACATCGTGCTGCTCAACCACCGGGAAGGCGTGGAGAACAAATGGATCAGCGACCTGCGCACGCGCTTCCACAAGGCCTGCCTGCCTTGCCTGGTGGAAATGGTGAAAAAGGGCCGCGTCGCCAATCCGGCCCTCGTGCTCGACCAGCAGGTGCGTCGCTTTTCGCACTGGTTTGACGACGACGACAACGCCTGGGCGGGCCTGATCGATGCCGATACGGAGATCGTGATCGAAGACGAACCGGGCCAAGCCGAGCCCGGTGACAAAGACGACCTCGATCTCGACGAAGAGGACCCCTACCTCGCCCGCCACCCCAGCGGCCGCCGGGTGAAGGACATCCCGGATATGGCGGAGACGCTGCGGAGCTAGCCGGAACTCCGTTCAATTAATGCTTCATTCCGCCACTCCTCACGCTCGTGGCCACGAGGTATCACCCGCTTAAGTTCGTGGCTACGAGCGTGAGGGAGTGGATGGGAGAGCGGCGCTCAAATGAGGCTTTGGGGATAAGTTCTCGCGATCTACCGCCGCTGCGATCGGGCAGATCGCCCGACGTGCAAACGCCTGTCGAATCGGATTTTAGGTAAATCTCCTAGTCGCTCCCAGCTTGCGGGAAAGCGACGGCCCGATTTCTCTCGTCGACGTGTCGACTCACTTTGCTGCTTTGAGCGGCCGGGGCGTTCTGCGTCGCGGCCGAATGCTTTCGCTCAACCTGTTGGCGAGCCTGTGCCTGTTGAGCTGCCTGGACATGTCGCGTTTGCAGGCGACGGATGTCGACCTCGCCTTCGATGCCGATGTGCGGAAGTTCGGCTCCGGCCGTGCCGTCGCGCTGCAGGCCGATGGGAAGGTCGTGGTGGCGGGCTACTTCAGCCGCGTCCACGGCCAGCCCGGCAGCACCGTGGCTCGCTTCGAATCCGGGGGCGCCCTCGATCCGACCTTTCTCGCCGGCTCCGCCTTCAACGGGGGCGCGTCCGCGGTCGCCGTGCAGTCCGACGGCCGGATTCTCATCGGCGGCAACTTCACCGCCCACACCGTCGATGGTGTCGTCACTCCCCGCAACGGCATCGCCCGGCTCAATGCCGACGGCACGCTGGACACGTCCTTTAACCCCGGCACCGGCACTGGCGTCGACGGCAGCGTGCTCGCCATCGCGCTGCAGTCTGACGGCAAGGCGATCATCGCCGGCTCGTTCACCACCTTCAACGGCACCGCCCGCAACCGCATTGCCCGGCTGAACACCGACGGCTCGCTCGACACGACCTTCAACCCCGGCGCCGGCGCCAACGGTACGGTCTGGGATCTCGCACTGCAACCCGACGGCAAGGTCGTGCTCACCGGCTCCTTCTCCCAAGTGGCCGGCGTCGCCCGCACCGGCATCGCCCGGCTCAACGCCAACGGTTCGCTCGACACCGCCGTCGCCTTTTCCGCCGCGCCCAACGGCTCGGTCTACGCGGTCGCGATCGATGCCTCGGGCCGCTTCATGATCGGCGGCAACTTTACCAGCGTCGGCGGCACCACCCGCTACCGCCTCGCCCGCCTCAGCACTGCCGGCGCGCTCGATGCCGATTTCCATCCCGGTGGCGGCCTCAACGGTCTCGTCGCCGACCTGCGCTTCGACAGCGCCGGACGCCTGCTGGTCGCCGGCGGCTTCGATGGCTATGCCAACGCCTTCGTGTCTGGTCCGCCCGGCCTCGTCCGCATTGTCGATGGTGCCAACGACGACAGCTTCGCCGTCTCGCCCCTCGAGGTCGCCCACAGCCGCTCCGCCTACGTGTCCGGCATCGCCATCACGCCGGGTGACGGTGTGCTGGCCGCCGGGTTCCTTTTTGACGTCGCCTCCGGACAAGCCGGCCTCGTGCGGGTCGACTCTACGGGCGCCGCCGTGACGTCCTTCAACAGCCACCGCGGTCTCGAAGCCTCCGCTTCGATCCGCGCCATGGCCAACGGCAGCCGCGGCAATTACTACCTCGCGGGCGACTTCGACTGGATCGCCGGCGGTCCCCGCGTAAACCTGGCCCGCTTCACGCCCAATGCCCGGCTCGATCCCACCTTCGTGCCGGGATCGGACTACATGATCGAAAACTACGACGGGCCGATTTCCGCGGTGGTTGAACGCGCCGACGGACAGGTCTGGGCTTTCGGTTCCTTTACCTCGGTGGCGGACAGCGGGGGCTTCTCCACCTACGATCGCGCGGGCGCCGCGCGTTTCGCCGCCAATGGCGAACTGCAATTCGACACCGCCGATCCCCTCAGCTTCACCGGTGGCGTGGTCAACCACGCCGCCGCCGACAGCCAGGGCCGGCTCGTTGTCGCGGGTACCTTCACCGCGGTGAACGGCACCGCCCGCGCCGGCCTCGCCCGGGTGAGCGCCGCCGGCGTGCTCGACGCGACCTTTGCGTCCGGCTCCGGGGTGGCCGACGGCGTCATCACCGATCTTGCCGTCGACGCGAGCGACCGCGTGCTCGTGGCCGGTTCGTTCACCAACTTTTCCGGCGCGGGCGAAGCCTACCTCGTGCGCCTCGACGCCGCGACCGGAACGGTCGATGGCGCCTTCGCCGGCAACACCGCCTTCAACGGCCTGCTCAACAGCGTCGAAGCACTGGCCGACGGCCGCATCGTCGTGGGCGGCAACTTCACCACCTCGGGCGGCTTTCAGGCCCGTGGCATCGATCGCCTCCTGGCCGACGGCACCAGCGACCCGGATTTCCTGCCCGGCGATGGCGCCGACAACTACGTCTATGCCGCCCGGCCCGACGCGCAGGGTCGCATCCTGGTCGCCGGTGCCTTTCAGAACCTGCGTGGGGCCGCCCGTCCGGCGGGCCTGGGCCGCATGACCGCCGACGGTCCGCTGGACACGTTGTTCGACGATACGTCATTGCAGGGTGGATACGCCTTCGATCTGCTGGAGCGTCCGGACGGCAAGCTGCTCGTGCGCGGCTCCTTCACCGGGGTAGATGGGGAGGCCCGCGAGGCCGTCGCGCGCTTCCATGCCGTGCCCGTGCGGCGCGGCGCGCCCGAGTCGGTCCAGGCCGGCGCCGGGCTGTTCAACAACACGGTACGCGGGGTCGTGCCGCTGCCCGACGGCGGCATCATCGCGGTCGGCGAGTTCACCAACGCGAGCGGCGTCGCTCGCAACCGCATTGCTCGCCTCGATGCCTTCGGCGCGGTCGATCCGACCTTTGCCTACACCGACGGTTTCAACGGCACCGCGCAGGGCGCGGCGTATTGCGCCGATGGTGACATCATCGTGTGGGGCAACTTCTCCGCCTACAATGGCGCCGCCGTCTCCGGACTCGTGAAACTCAACCCCGATGGCACTCGGGATGCGACCTTCGTGTCCGCCGTCTTCAACAGTGCGATCAACGTCGCCGTGCCGCTGGCCGATGGTCGCGTGCTCGTCGGCGGCGTCTTCACCAGCGCCGGCGCCAACCCGCGGGGTGGTCTCGCCCGCCTGTTGCCCAGTGGCGCGGTCGACTCGACCTTCGTCGTGCCGGTCGGCACCGACGGTGCGGTCAACGCCATCACGGTCGACTCCACCGGTCACGTGTGGGCGGGTGGAGATTTCACCACCTTTGCCGGGGTCGCTGCGCCGCGCATCGTACGTCTCGACGCGACCGGCGCGCGGGCCGCGGGCTTCGGTGCGGGGGAGGGGGCCAGTCACGCGGTGCACGCCCTCGCGCCCGCGGCGGACGGGGGCGTGTATGTCGGCGGCGCGTTTCAGACTTTCGCCGGTGCTGCCCGGCGCGGGCTCGTGCAATTGGACGCCACCGGCGGGCTGGTGGAGGCGTTCCTCTCTGGCTTCGGTGCCGATGGCGAGGTGCGCACGCTGCTGCCGCTGGCGGACGGCCGACTCTACGTCGCGGGCACTTTCACCGCCCTCGGCGGTGGCGAACACCGCGGCCTCGCGCGCCTCACGGCGGCGGGCCTTATCGATCCGGTCTTTGATGCCGGCACGGGTTTCAACGGCGCAATCCATGCGCTCGGCCTGCTCGGTGACGGTCGGCTGGCGGCGGGTGGCGCGTTCACCCGTTACGCCGGGGTCGAGCGCAACCGTTTCGCCGTCCTTTATGCCGGCGACGCTGGTGCGCCCGTGGTGCCGGCCGACGAGGAGATCGTGCACGAGATTGATGCCGGGGCGGATCTGGAATTCGGCTACGGCGCGATCGAAGGACTGCGTTACCAGTGGTATCGGGACGGCGTGCGTCTCGCCGGCGCGACCGCGCCGACCTATGCGATCGAGAACGCCTCGCTCGACGATCTCGGACTCTACACGCTCGTGCTGAGCAACGGCGGCGGCGAATTTACTACGCGGGGTTTTCGCGTAATCGTACGCCTGGCACCGGTGATCAGCGCAGCGCCGGTGGCGGCCTCGGTGGGGTATGGCGCCAGTGCGAGCTTCAGTGCGGGCGCGGTCGGCCCGGGTCCGTTCACGTATCAATGGTTCCGCGACGGCGAGACCGTCGACGGCGCGACGGACTCGACCTTCACGGTCGCAAACGTTGGCGACGCCGACTTCGGGACGATGATTTTTGTGCGCATCACCAATGCCTACGGCTCCGTCGATTCCACGCCCGTGGCGCTCGGCTTTGATCCGGCGGCGGTGCCGGGAGCCATCGTGCTGCCCTTTGCCGGCCGCTTTGAATCGCCGATCAGTTCACCCACCGCCATGGCGCGCTCGACTGACGGCAAGATCTACCTCGCCGGCAGCAGTCAGCTCGTGCGCCTCAATGCCGACGGCTCTCTTGACGACGGTTTCGCGCCCGGTATCTCCGTGATCAGTTCCCCCGTGGTGGCGGTACAGTCGGACGGCAGACTCGTGGTCGCCGGACGCGTTTCGACGCCCGCCGGTGGCCAGAAACTCGTGGTGCGCCTGCTGCCCAGCGGTGCCGTGGATCCGTCGTTCACCCCGCCGGCCTACAGCAGCTTCAGTACGATCAACACCCTCGCGATCCAGAGTGACGGCAAGATCGTCATCGGCGGCAGCTTTTCCCAGGTGGACGGTACGGTCCGGCAAAACCTCGCCCGCCTCAACGCCGATGGCACGCTCGACGGCTCGTTTGCGCCCGTCGACGACGCGACCGGTCCGAACGGTGCCGTCCACGCCGTGCGCATTGACGGCGCCCGACTGATCGTTGCCGGTGAATTCACCGCCTACCGCGGCACGACGGTCGGCCGCCTCGTTCGTATCAATGCCAACAATACGGTAGACACCACCTTCCTGTCGACCGTCGGCGCCAATGCCGCGGTCGAGGACGTCGTGGCCGACGGGGCCGGACGCTGGCTCATCCGCGGCACCTTCAACAGTTACGCCGGCGTCGCGCGGCCGCGCCTGGCGCGGCTCAGCGCCAACGGCGCGCTCGATGCGACTTTCGATCCCGGCAGCGGCCCGGCGGGTTCGAGCCGTTTCGACACGCCCTATCTCAACGGGTTGGCGCCCGGCGGCAACGGCACCGTCGTCGTCACAGGTTACTTCCGCAGCTTCGGTGGCTGGCCGGCCGTGAACTCCGTGCGCCTCACCGCGACCGGCGCGGTCGACACCCAATGGGCCACGCCGGCCGAAGCCGGTTTCACGCGACTGCTGTCCGACGGCACCGGCCCCCTCTGGGCCGTGGGCAGCTACCGTTTCCCGGGCGAGAGCAGCAACCGAGCCTTCTTCGAGGTGCTGGGCGGCAGTTTCCCGCCGCAGCCGCCGACCATCCATGAGCATCCGACCGCCTCCACGTTGGCTTTCCTGCCGGGCGCCCGCGTCTCGCTGGAGTCGCTGGTGAGCGGCCCCGGCGCGCTTGCGCTGCAGTGGTATCGCAACGGCACGCCGGTCGTTGACTCCGACACCGTGGACGGCGCGCAGACCGCGCGGCTCACGCTGCGTTCGGTGCGCGCCGCCGAGGCCGGTGATTACGTCCTGCGGGTGACCTCGGCGGAACACGGCTTCCGCGAGTCGGCCGCGGCCACCGTATTGGTCGAGCCCGAACAAAGCGGTCGCGGTGCCCTGGATCTCACCTGGGCCGCCGATCCCCAGTCGGGCCAGACGCTGGCCGTGGTGCCGGCACCGGACGGCGGCGCCTTCGGCGTTTATCGCGACTATCCGACCAACTGGGTCGGCAAGTGGGATGCCAACGGCCGAGTGGTGCCGGCGGCGACCTTCAACCCGGGGCTCGGTTTCAACGACACCGTCCTGGGCGTGGCGCCGCAGGGCGACGGGAAGGTGCTCGTCTGGGGGCAGTTCACGACTGCGCAGGGCGTGGCGCGCAACGGCCTGGCCCGGCTCAACGCCGACGGGTCATTGGATTCTGGATACAACCCGGCGAGCGAAACCGGCATCACGGGCATCGAGCTGCAGTCCGACAACCGCGCGATCGTTTTCGGCTATTTCGCCGCCATCGGTGGCCAGAGTCGCGCCGGCATCGCCCGGCTCGCCACCAGCGGCGCCGTCGAAAGCTTTGCTGCGACCGGGCACGGCTTCCGTTCCGTCTCACGCGTGGCGATCGCGCCGAACGGCTCGGTCTACGTGCTGGGACAGAACGCGAGCACCTTCCAGCAGGAACTCATTCGCCTCACTTCGGCGGGGGCGGTCGATGGCGGTTTCGCCCGCGTGCCGGTGACCGGCACGGTCAACAGCATCGTGGTCGACGCCGCCAACCGCCCGCTGCTCGGCGGCTCGTTCAGCAGCGTCGGCGGCCAGAGCCGTTACGGCCTGGTGCGGCTCACCACCGCGGGCGCAGTCGATGATACCTACGGTCCGACCGCCTCGAGCGGACCCGGCGGCGAAGTCCAGACGCTGCGTTTCGGCGGCGACGGCTGGTTGTATGTACTCGGCTCGTTCTCGGCCTGGGACGGCTTTGCCCTGGGGCCGTTGGTGCGGCTCGACGAGCGCGGCCAGCTGGATCTCACCTTTCCTGCCGCCGGCGTGCGGCGCATCTCGTCCGCCAGCTCGGGCAGCCTCGGCTGGGCGGGCAGCGATCGCCTCGTGCTCATGGGTTCGTTCAGTTACTCGCCCCGAGCACAATGGATCCGGCTGCACGCCGAGGTGCCGCCGTCGGCTGGCGCGCCCGTGCTGGAAGACTCGAGCGGAGACCGGCTCGTCTCGGAAGGCGTCGAATTGCCGCTTTACGCGCGCTTCACCGGCGGCGCGCCGCTGAGCTACACCTGGACGCGCAACGGCGTTCCCATCGCCGGCGCCATCGGTCCCCAACTCGCGCTCGCCGCGCCGACCCCGGCCGACGCCGGCACCTATGTGGTCACGGCCACCAACGCCCATGGCTCGGCCAGTGCGACGATGGAGGTCGCGTTCATCGCGGCGGATCCCCTGGGGCCGGTTGCTTCGTTCAATCTCGCCAACGGCATCAGCGGTGACTTCAGCGTGGTGGTGCCGCGGTCCGGCGGCGGCTGGCTGGTCGGGGGGACCTTCTACAATATTGACGGCGCCCCGCGGCCCGGCTTCGCGGCCTTCACGGCCGGGGGCGACATCGATACCACGTTCAACGCTGCGCTGCCGTTTACCAGTACCGGTTCCCTGTGGGTTTACGCCGTGGCGGTGGAATCGGACGGACGCATTCTCGTCGGCGGGCGTCTCACGATGGCGGATGGTTCCACCAAACATCTTGTGCGGCTCAACGCCAACGGCTCGCTCGCCCAAGTGCTGCTCGACGACACGCAGGCCAACAGCGACGTGCGGGCAATCCTTACACAGTCCAACGGCGACATCATTGTGGGCGGCACCTTCACCTCGATCCTGGGCGGTACGCAGCGCTATCTGGCGCGGCTCACGTCGACCGGCGCCCTGGATTCCGGCTTTGCCGCCCCACAGTTTCCCGGGGCGGTTCACGGGCTCGCCGAGCGGCCGGGCGGCGGCTTTCTCGCCCGCGGCAGCGTCAGCCTCGAGGGCGCGAGCCGTTATGTATTCGGCATTGATGCCACGGGTGCGATCGATCCCGACTACGCTCCGCCGCTCAGCAACTCGCCGAACGGGTTCATGGTCGCTCCGGACGGCGCGGTCTTTGCCTGGGGGCTCAACGTGCTCGCGCGGGTGGGCGGGGAGGATCAGCGACTGTTGAAACTCCGTCCCGACGGCACGATCGATCCTGGCTTCCGTTCCCCCTTCACCTCGGTGGACGTGGCCGGATTCGATCCCTTGGGACGCTTGGTGGCGGTGGGGCGGCTGCCGGGTGCGCAAGGTCATCAGTCCACGCTCGCGCGTCTGCTGCCGACCGGTGACGTCGACCGCAGCGTGGCGCTTACGAGTTCGGCGGCGGTCCTGCGGCCGGTGGGCGAGCGCCTGCTCGTGGCTGGTCCTGGCGTGGGAGCCATCAACAGCCGTTCGGTCCGCCAATTTGCCTTCGTGAACCCGGGTGCGCTCGAGCCGCTGCAATTGATTTCCCCACCGGTGGCGACCGCGGCGGTGGCGGGTGGCGCGGTGACGTTGCGCGCAGGCGTGCGCGGCGGCGAGGAGGCAGTGTATCAGTGGTTTCATGACGGCGATGCGATCGCGGGGGCCGACGGGCCGACTCTCACCCTCGATCCGGTGGAGGCAGCGAACCTCGGCGACTATCACGTGACCGTCACCCGCGGGGAGGACAGCGTGAGCAGCGATCCGGTGGCCGTGACGGCGCTCATCAATCCGGCGCGGGCCGGTCAGGTGGATCTGGCCTGGGGACCGTCGCTCAATGTGACGGGCGTGCAAGGCATCGGGACCGACAGCACCGGCCGGCTCGTCGCCTTCGGTCCGGTCTCGGTGAACGGCGCGGCGGCGAAAGCCGCGGTCGCATTCGATGCCACCGGGCGCGTCGACGAGAGCTTTGTCGTCGATTCGCGCGTCCAGGTTTACAGCGGATCGATCCGCGGTCAGGTCGAGCCGGGCGGACGGGTCTGGCTGTTCGGGATCAGTTCCTACCTGCGTTTTGACGGCAGCACGCGCAGCGCGATTCCGCTGACCGCCTCCGGCACGCTCGACCCGAGCATCAACAGCACGACTTTCACCCAAGGCAATCCGTACGGCGTGGTCACCCTCGCCAATGGCAAGCTGCTGTTCTACGGCAGCGGTCTGCCGGGCCAATCGGTCGCGGTGTATGACACCGAGGGCAACCGCGACACCGCGATCAGCGGGCTCAACGGCACCATCTACGCGGTGTATCCGGCATCCAATGACAAGTGGTGGGCGGTCGGCTCGGCCTACAGCAGCGAACTGGGGGCCAGTCTGGCGGTTTGGCGGCTCAATGCCGACGGTTCGCTGGATGCGACCTACCGCGGCCTGCCATTGCGCTACAGTGAATCGCTGTCCCGCTACGCGCCGGGGCCGGACGGCTCGTTCTACATCGCGCTGCGCTGGAGTCCGGCCTCGGCCGTCACCTATCGCCTCCTGCGCATCGGCGCCGACGGCCGGCCCGATCCCGGGTTTGTCGCCGGTCCGTTCACCGATTCCGATGGCGTTACGATTCGCGAGATCACCGACATGGCGACCGACTCGCAGGGGCGGCTCGTCGTGGTGGGTAACTTTTCCGCCCACGACGGAGTGCCGCGCGGCGGCGTGGTGCGCCTGTTGAGCGATGGCAGCGCGGACCTGTCGCTCGATTCGCCGGGCGCGGGGGGAACCATGAGTTACCCGAGTTTGGTCGCGACCGGCGCGGATGACCGCATCTACCTGGCCGGTTCGCAACTGGTGAACTTCGGCGGCTATGGCGATCGCAGCGGCCTGGTGGCGCTGCAGGCGATGGCACCGGCGGTGGACGCATTGCCCGTGGCGACCGGCACCCTCGGTCCGCGGGCGCTCGGGGCCTACGAAACGCTGTCGCTGCAGGCGCCGGTGTATGGGCCGGCGGCTGCAACCTACCAATGGTCGCGCAACGGCCAGCCCCTCTCCGGCCAGACCGGTCGCCGCCTGCGCATCGTGGGGGCCACGAGCGCGGAGACGGGTGACTACACGCTGACGCTCACCACGTCCGGCGGCACGTTCACGACCGCGCCGGTCGCTGTCGCGGTGCCCACAGCGAGCTTCAGTGGCGCGCTCAGTGACCGTAATCGCGCAGCCGAAATCGAAGGCTGGGTGCGCAAACTCGTGCGGCGCCCCGACGGCGGCGTGCTGGTGGTGAGCAACGGCAGCTACGTCGACGGCCACGGCCCGTTCGAGCTCTACACCCTCAACGCCGACGGCAGCTTCCGCGAAGGTTACCCCGCACTCTTCAGTCTCGGCAACAGTTCTCCCAGTATCGAGGCCGCGGCAGTCGACAGCTTGGGCAACATCTACGTGGGCGGTTCCTTCACCAAGGTCGACGGCCTCACCCGTAATCGAATCGTGCGCCTCACCCCGCAGGGCGAGGTCGATGCGACCTGGGATCCCGGCGTGGGCTTCAACAACACGGTGCGGGCGCTGGCGGTCGACGCGCAGGACCGTCTGCTCGTAGGCGGCTCGTTCAGCCAGTTCCAGGGTGTCAACGCCCGCTTCGTCGCGCGCCTGGCGACCGACGGGACGCTGGACACCTCCTTCAACATCGGGACCGGTCCCAACAACTACGTCGACCACATCGTGGTCCAGTCCGGGGACCGCGTGGTCATCGGCGGCGTGTTCAACCAGTTCAACAGCGTCACCAGCGGACGGCTCCTGCGGCTCGATGCCGATGGCACGCGCGACGGCACCTTCGACCCGGTACCCAACAACACGGTGCGCGGTCTCGTGGGCCTCTCCGACGACCGGCTGCTGGTGGGGGGCGACTTCTCCAACATCGGCGGGGTCGCGCGGAACCGCTTCGCCTGGCTGACGGCCAGCGGCGCCGTCTCCGACATCAACCCGACCTTTCCCTTCGGTAACGTTTTCCCGATCGCGGCGCTCGAAACCGGGGACGCCTTTGCGGCGTCGTCCGGCTCACTGGGCCGCAACCTGCCCGATGGCTCCGTCGATACCCAGTTCCAGCAGGCCAACGCCTGGCGCGGCTATTTCATGCAGGCCCATTCCACGACCCGCATCAATCCCAGTGCCATGCTCGGCGTGGACGGTCAGTTGCTGGTGGGCGGCATCTTCGAGCGCGTGGGCACGGCGCGCCGCGTCGGCCTGGCCTGGCTGGCGCCCGCGCTCGTCGAGGGTCCCGTCATCGGCACGCCGCCGGCCAACCTGAGCCTGCCCGAGGGCGGGCTCGCCAGTTGGTCGGTCACGGCCACCACCTCGAGCGGTACGCTCACCTACACCTGGACCCGGGTCGGTGGCAACGGCGCGGTGTTGAGCACCACCTCGTCTCTGGCGTTGAGCAACGTCACGCCCGCCGACGCGGGTACCTACCGCGTCGTGGTGAGCAACGGCCTCTCCAGCACCGAGGCCAATGTGCAGCTCCTGGTCACGCCGGCGCCGGCCTCCGGTCCGGGGACGGCCGACCTGCGCTTCTACGGCGCGGGTCTCGGCAACAGTGTGCGCGGCGCGGCCCTGGCTGCCGAGGGTCGGCTGTGGGTACTCAATACGTCCTATTTCGAACGCCTGTTGCCCGACGGTTCGCGTGATCTCACCTTCACACCGATCTCGCTCACGGGGGGCAGCGCCGAAGGCATGACGCTTGGGACCGACGGCCACCTTTACGTCTGGGGATCATTCACCGGGATCGGCGAGCTGGCCTCGCCTTATCTCGCTCGACTCACGCCGCAGGGGACGGTCGATCCGACCTTCGTCTCGCCCTTCATCGATCGGCCGAACATTCGCGATCTCGAGGTCGACTCCGGCACCGGTCGCATCTACCTCGCCTGGGACAACGCCGACCTGCTCATCGGGGGAGTGCCCACGCGCGGCATCGGCCGCCTGCTGGCGAACGGCACGCCCGACGCGGCCTTTGCCACCACCGGCGGCGCGACGGGCTCGGTGCAGGCCATCGAGCTGCTCGACGATGGCCGCGTGCTCATCGCCGGCAGCTTCACCGCCGTCGGCACCGCGGCCCGGCGCGGCGTCGCCCGTCTGCTCGCGAGCGGCGCGGTCGACCCGAGCTTCAACGCCATCGATGTGTCCAACGTGGTGCAACTCCTCCGCCTGCCCGACGGCCGTCTGCTCATCGGCGGCAATTTCAACACGGTCGACGGACTCGGTCGCCCGCGCCTGGCGCGCCTGACGGCCGACGGCAACGTCGACCCGTCGTTTGCCTTCACCGGCGCCACCATCAGCTCCGTGCAGCGACTCGCGCTGCGGCCCGACGGCCGGATCCTGCTGGCGGCGTTCTTCTCGGAGAACAACGTCAACCGCTCCCGGGTGCTGCAGTTGCTGCCCGACGGTGCCATCGATTCCGTCTTCGGTCCCACCCAAACCTTTACCTCGTCGACCAACGCGGGCCATCCCGGCACGGTGTATCAACTCCTCGGCTTGCCGGACGGCGACCTCTACGTCGCGGGCGGCATTGCGTATCTTGACGCCACCGTGCAGCGCCCCGGCCTGGTGAAACTGTTCGGTTCGCCACTCGGACCCAAGCTGCTCGGATCCACGCTGCGCCATGTCGAGGCCACCGCCGGCGGCGCGGTAAGCTTCAGCGTGACCGCCAGCGGCGCCGGCACCCTCGCGTATCAGTGGCGTCGTGACGGCAACCCGATCGAGGGCGCCACCGGCGCGACCCTCGACTTGACGGCACTGACAGCGGCCGATGGCGGCGATTATGATGTGGTGATCAGCAACGCCTACGCCACCGTGATTTCGGAGACGGCGACGCTCTCCATTCCAGCGGAGCCGCAGTCGATCACCTTCGCACCGTTGGCCGATCGGGCCTTCGATCCTGCGCCCGTCACCCTGACGGCGACGGCCAGTTCCGGGCTCACGGTGAGCTTTGAGATCGTGGAGGGCGCCGCCACGCTCGAGGGCGATGCGCTCACCCTCACCGGCGTCGGACTCGTCACCGTGCGCGCCAGCCAGGCGGGCGGGTTCGGTTTTGAAGCGGCCTTGCCGGTGGAGCGCAGCTTCACCGTCACCCCCGCGCCTGTCTCCGTGACGCTCGGCGATCTCACGGCCACCTACGATGGCGAACCGCACGCCGTGAGCGTCACAACTTCCGTAGCCGATCTGCCGGTTGTCGTGACCTACGACGACTCCGTCTCCGTGCCGTCGTCGGCCGGTTCCTACGCCGTGGTCGCGACGATCGATGACGCACGATATGCAGGTTCGGTCAGCGGCACGCTGGTGATCGCGCCGGCGGCAGGCGCGGTCGACTGGACCGATCCGGCGGCGATCGTTTTCGGCACCGCGCTCGGCGTGACGGAACTCGACGCGACCGCCGACGTGCCGGGCTCCTTCACCTACGATCCGGCCGCGGGCACGGTGCTCGACGCCGGCACACATACGCTGACGGTCACGTTTGCGCCGTCCGACAGCGCCAACTACCTGCCGGCCGCCGCCGAGGTGACGCTTGTCGTCACGCCGGCGCCGGTGGGCGTGACCTTGTCCAACCTGGTTCGCACCTACAACGGTCAGCCACAGGCGGTCTCCGCGACCACGGCCGTGATCGGTTTGCCCGTGATCGTCACCTACGCCGGGGAATCGGTTGCGCCAATCGACGCGGGCAACTATGCCGTGCAGGCCGTGATCAATCATCCCAACTACGCCGGTTCGGCCAGCGGCACCTTGACGATCGGCCAGGCAACGCCGGTGCTCACCTGGCAGACTCCGGCGGCGATCGTCTACGGAACGGCGCTCGATTCGAGCCAACTCAATGCCGATGCCGGCCTGCCGGGCACTTACGGGTACGAGCCGGCCGCAGGGGTTGTACTGGCGACCGGCGAGCATGAGCTGACTGTCACCTTCACCCCGGCGGACTCCACCAACTACACCACCGTCACCCGGACGCAGACCCTCGAGGTCGACCGCGCCACGCCGGTGATCACGTGGATTCCCGAGGGACCGCTCGTCGACGGCGACGCGTTGGACGATCGCGTGTTGAACGCGCAGACCGCGGTGGCCGGCACCTTCACCTACACGCCGGCGGCCGGCACCGTCCTGGCGCCCGGCGAGCATACAGTCACGGCGAGCTTCCAGCCCGACGACACGACCAACTACACGACGGTTGAAACGCAGCGCACGATCACGGTGGCGCCGGCCGCGCCGGTTATCACGGTGCAGCCGCAGAGCCAGGTCGTGCTCACCGGCACCGATGTTACGCTCAGCGTCGTCGCCACGGGCAGCGATCCGCTCACGTATCAATGGCGCAAGGACGGCGTGCCGATCGCCAACGCGACCGGCGCCACGCTGACCCTGCCCGCCGTGACGGAGGACGATGGGGCCGACTACGATGTGGTGGTCACCGATCCCCATGGCACCGCGACGTCCGCCGTGGCGGCGCTCGTCGTCGCCGAGGTCACGGCAACGCACGCCTTGCGGGGTGCCGGCTATGTGACGGGCGGTACGATCACGATCGATGTCACCATCGCCTACAGCCCGGGAGTGACCAACCTGCGCATGCCCATCCTGATGCCCGAAGCGGTGAACGGCGAGGCCTGGAGCTACGAGTCGGCCTCGACGCCGGTCTTCCCGGGCGGTGCGGCGTCGGCGCCGCCGTTTGCGGATTGGGGCTTCACGGGGCTGCCGCCGAGTCCGTTCAGCTTCAACTACACGTTCCGCGTGCCCGCCGGGGCGAGTGGCGACTATGAACTCGTGTCCTGGCTGGAAATCTACGTGGCGGGCACGACCCTGGATGACATGGTGACGCCCGACCCCTTGGTGCTGCACGCCCTGCCAGCCACGCACTCGGCCGATACGAACGCCGATTACCAGCTCAGCCTTACCGAGTTGCTGCGGGTGATCGAACTCTACAACACCCGCAAGGGTACGACCCGCACCGGGCGGTATCGTCCGGCGGTGGGAACGGAGGACGGCTTCACCAGTGACAGCGCAACCAGTGCCGGTGTCGCGCCGGACTTCACCGCCTATCATTCGGCCGACAGTAACCGCAACGGGGAGCTGAGCCTCACGGAACTGCTGCGGGTCATTGAGCTCTACAACACGCGCGCCGGCACCACCCGCACCGGCCGTTATCATGTATCGCCCGGCACCGAAGACGGATTTGCCAGCGGACCGGGCACGTAACCCCCCCGGCATCCGATTCCGTCCGGCGCCTGGTAGCCCTGCGCGGGAGCGCAGGGACGGGAAACGGCGTCCGCACGGGAAAGTCCCGCCGCTCCCGCGGCGGGCTACGCGTTGTGGTCCGCTGGGTGGGCGCGCGGAACAGGGGACGGGTCAAAACCCCGTCCGGGCATTTGCGGGGCAGGACGGGTGGCGTTAGGATGGGCGCGTCATGCCCACGACCATCGACTCATCCCTGCCACACATTGTCGTGCTCGGCGCCGGCTTCGGCGGCCTGAGGTTTGCCCAGTCCTTTCCGACGGAGCGGGCGCGGGTGACGGTAGTGGACCGGCAGAACCATCATCTTTTTCAACCCCTGCTTTATCAGGTCGCGACCGCAGGGCTGGCCGCCCCCGACATCGCCCAACCGATCCGCTCGATCCTGCGCAAGCAGCCGAACCTCGAGGTGCTGATGGGTGAAGTGAAGTCGATCGACCCGGCGGCCCGGCGGGTCAACCTGAGCGACGGCGCGCGGCTCGACTTCGACTACCTCGTCATCGCGCTGGGCGGGCGCACCTCCTACTTTGGCCGCGACGAATGGGAACAGCATGCGCCCGGGCTCAAGTCGCTCGACGATGCCCAGCGGCTGCGCCGCAATCTGCTGCTCGCCTACGAACGGGCCGAGCGCGAGTCCGATCCGATGCGCCGTCGCGAGCTGATGACCACCGTCGTCGTGGGCGGAGGCCCCACCGGGGTGGAGCTGGCCGGCAGCTTTGCCGAGCTGGCGCGGACGGTCTTGTATCAGGATTTTGACCACATCGACCCGCGGCAGGCGCGCATCGTCCTGGTCGAGGGTGGCGATCGTCTGCTCGGGCAGTTTCCCGAGGATCTGTCCAAGGACGCCCGGGACCAATTGGAGGCGAAAGGCGTGGAGATTCACACCAGTACGCGGGTGACCGGCATCCGTCCCGGAGAGGTCGATTTCAACGGGCAAACCGTACGGGCCGGCAATATCGTCTGGGCGGCGGGCGTGGGGGCGAGTCCGGTCACAGCCTCGCTGGGCGTGGAGTGCGATCGGGCGGGCCGCATCAAGGTCGAACCGGATCTGAGTGTGCCGGGGCATCCCCGTATTTTTGCCATTGGCGATCTGGCGGCGCTCACGGATGCCAATGGCCGGGTGGTACCCGGAGTCGCGCAGGGGGCGATGCAGGAAGGCGCGTTTGTCGCGCGACAGATCGCTCGCGATCTGGAACTGCGCACCGTGCGGGAGCCGGGCTTGCGCGAAGCGTTTGCCTACGTCGACAAGGGAGAGATGGCGACGATCGGCCGTTCGGCGGCGGTGGCCAAGATCGGCCGGCTCAAGTTGCGCGGCTGGCCGGCCTGGATGGCGTGGCTGGCGCTGCACCTGTTCTTCCTGGTGGGTCTGCGCAACCGCATCTCGGTGCTGACGCAGTGGGTGTATGCGTATTGGACCTACAAGCGCGGCGCGCGCATCATCATGGGCATGGACCGCCTGGGCCCGCCGGAAAGCGGACTGTTGCGCAGAGGTGAGTCGCCCGAGCCGGCTGGTGCGGTCGGTGGGCGCCGCAGTGATGAGTGAGAGGGAAAAGTGAGAGTGGAGGCGAGTGTCACCTATTACGTGACAGTTGGTGATCTGGCAGAACAAGCCCCGCGCCGCTTGGAAACCGCGTCAGGTTCGGAGTCCCGCCTTTAGGCGGAAGAACACGCATCGATTTCCGCCTGAAGGCGGGACTCCGAACGGGCGGTATGGCGCCAGTGCCACGGCTCGTAGGCGATGCCGTGCGGATTGTCGCGCGGGTAGGAGAGGTGGAAACCGAACGACTCTGCATGATGGTCGAGCCAGGCGAACGCGCCGGTTTGGGCGAAGGCCTCGCTCAGGTGCTCGGCCTCCGGTGCACCCAGATCGATGACCGTGCCCGTGTGGTGCTCGCTGTGGCCGGGGTAGGCGCTGATGCGGAGGATGGCGTCGAGCGTTTGCCCGGCTTCGAGTTTTCGCCGGACGATGCCGGCCTGGTAGGCGAGGCTGCGGAAGCCGGAGAGGAGGAGCAGTTGCACGCCATCGGCCGCGGCGGCGCGGTGCAATTCAGTCCACGCTCGCGCGGTTGCCGGAGTGAGCAAAGTGTCGCGACCAAGGGCATCAGGTCCGACCGAAACCAAATCCTTTGCCTCCTCGAACCGCGGCATGCGCTCGAGGTAGCCGGGCGGAGGCGGCGGAAGGTTGAAAGAAGCGAGTGGGCTCACTGAGTGTGGTCGCCGGGAAACGGGGATGGTGACGCTTTGGGACCGCGAGGCTGGAAGGGCGGGCGAATCGAGTCCCGCGCGAGGCGAACCTCGATCTTGCGCGTGGTTTGCAGCGTGGGACGCCGCCGGTTGGCGGCGATGGTCGAGCCCAGAGCCAAGGCTCGTTTGACCTTCGTCTCGATCAACCGGATCGGCTCCGGCGGGAACTGCATGGCGCCCGGCTTCCCCGGTGGCGGTGGTGGGCGATTGGATACCTCGAGCACCATGGCCGCCATCTCGACTACGGTTTCCTCTTCCTCGGCCGCCGCGACCGGGCTGAGCAGGACGCCGGACAACAGGAGCACGAAAGTCATCGCCGGAACAGGTCGGCGGCGGTGAGTTGGCGGGCGAGGCGGACGCGCATGCGGCCGCAGAGCCAGAGGAAGAGCTGGGCCGTGGTGAAGGCGTCGCCGCTCGCCGTGTGGCGGCCGATGACCGGCAGGCCGGCGTGGGTGCAGAGTTCGTCCAGGCCGGGCGGGCGCTGGTTGGCGTAGCCGGTCTTGTGGAAGGCGTCGAGGCGCCGGCTCGCGATGGCAGCTGTATCCAGCAGGGGATTACGCAGACGCGCGCCGCAATGCCGCTGGAGGGCGGCATTGATCATGGAGGCGTCGAACCCGATGTGATGGCCCACCAGGATGTGGCCGGTGAGTACGGCAAGCAGTTCCTGCAACACCTCGGCTTCGGGCCGGCCGTGGGCGGAGGCGTCGGGCGAGATGCCGTGAATCTTGACCGCTTCATTGTTGGGGGCGTCGGCCTGCTGCACGAGCCAGGCGCGGCGTTCTTCGATGAGAATGCGGCCGCTGCGGATCGGCACGAGACCGATGCTCAGGAGGCGATCGACCTCGGGCTTGAATCCGGTGGTTTCGGCATCGAGCACGATGAAGCGCAGCGCGGACCAGGGCGTCCTGCGATCGATGCGGCGCGGCGTGCCTTCGTGGTAATCGACCACGAAGTCGGGCCAGGCGGTGCGTCGAAGCCAGCGGAACATGGTTTTATTTCAGATGTGGGATGTGCGATGTAAGATGTGGGATGTGGGATGTGAGGCGGGAAACGTCAGATGTTGAGGAAGCGGAGGCGGGGCGGGTGGAGCCACTGACTGCCAACATCTCACATCCTACATCTTACATGCCTTCATTTCCCTTCGAGGCGGAAGGCGAGGCGGACGTGGGTTTGGACCATGCGCACGACGTCGAAGGCGTGGGCGAGGCGGGCTTTTTCGAGTTTGGTGAGCTTGGCCGGATTAACGAAGCGGCCGGAGTCGTGGCGATCGAGGGCGGTGGTGAGGCGCAGGGTGAGCAGGACATCGTAGGCCTCGCGGGCGACCTTGGCGGTGTCGGCCAGCGCGGGCACGTTGCGGCGCAGGTCTTCCCAGCGACCGCCGGTGGAGTAGCGGCGGGTTTGGTTGTGTTTGAGGGCGAGCAGGCGGGCGGCGTCGCGCAGCGGGGCGAGGGCGCGGCCCTTGAGGTCGAACTCGCCGGAGTGATCGCCTTTGCGCTCGACGACGAAATTGCCCCAGAAGTTGAGCGGGGGCGGTGTCTCGATGACAAGTTCGGCCAGGCGGCGCTGGAGCCAGGCGTTGGTGCGCACCGAGTCGATGACGGCCTGGCGCAGCGGGCGGGGCAGGGCGGGATCGCCGGCGACGTAGCGCAGGTCGTAGAGCACGATGCCGCGGAAGAGTTCGTCGGGATCGGTGGTGGTGGCGAGGTTGTCGATCTCGGCCAGCCACTCGCGGGCGGTGCGGCACCAGCGCGGGTTGGAGGCCATGACGCCGCCCTGGCAGCGGGAGAAACCGCACTCGACCATCTTGGCGACGACACGGTGGGTGAGCTTCAGGAACTGCTGGCGGTTCGCCTCGTCTTCGGCGGGCGTGGCGGCGTCGGCAAAGACCAACGCATTGTCCATGTCGGTGCGCAGGGTCTGCTCGCGGCGGCCGTCGGAACCCACCGAGAGCCAGGCCCAGGGAATGCGCGGGAGTTTGATGCCCTCGGCGGCGAGTTCGGCGGTGGCCATCTCGAGGAGGCGTTGCACGAGCTCGTCGTAGAGTTCGGCGCAGATCTGGCCGAGGAAGATGGCGGAGACGTTGGCGTCGAGGTAGGAGGCGGTGATTTCCTCGACCTCGTCGCAGAGCTCGCGCAGGCGGGCGACGGTGCGGGCGTGGCGGAACTCGCGGAGGAGACCGGCCGGGTGGTGGCCGCTTTGGGCGAGCAGGTCCTTGTTGGTGAAGACGTCGAGGGCAGGGGAGTCGGGCGTGCCGTCCTCGGTGACGCAGACCTGCCCGATGCGTTCGCGCAGCATGAGCAGGATGGCGGCGGTGGCGGAGGAGAGGGCGGAGACCGTGATGACGGGGCTGGCCATGACGCCGGTGACGGGATCGTCGCGGGACATGTCGCCGGCGACGACGTGTTTGACGATGTTGCTTTGGGTGACGATGCCGAGCGGGTGGCGTTGCGGGTCCACCACGAGCACGGAGGGCACGCGGCGGGTGGCCATGAGTTTGGCGGCCTCGTGGATGGAGGTCTCGGGGGCGCAGGTGAGCAGGCGGTCGAGCGAGCGGGGCTGGATGACTTTGCCGCCGGCGAGGTGCGCCTGGAGGATGTTTTTGGCCCGGCCGGAAATGGAGCCGTCTTCCGGCGCGGGCATCGACTCGAAGTTGCCGCCGAGACGGGTGGTCCAGAAGAGGTGGCGATTGACGTAGTGGCGAGCGTCGTCGTTTTCGGCGAGGAGGCGTTGGAGGCGGTCCCAGGGCAGGCCATAAAGGATCGCATCCTCGACCACCAGGGCGGTGGTGCGGGTGGGCTGGGCGCGGAGCAGCGGCGTGAGGCCGAGCAGATCGCCCTCGTCGCGCACCGCGACGCGCTCGGCCTGGCCGTCGGTGGTGATGAGGTATTCGACGCGGCCGCGCACGAGGACGAGCAATTCCGTTCCGGGCGGGTCGCCCTGCTCCCATACGTGTTCGTCGGTCACGTAAACGTGGACGCGGGCGCGGGCGGCAAGGTCGTCGATCGCCGCGGGCGGCAGCATGGAAAAGGGCGGGAAGCGGCGCAGGGTGGCCGCAATGCGATCGGGAATGAGATTGGTTTCGTCCATGGCCGCAGGACTTTGCTGCTGCGCGCAAACTGAAGCCTGAATCCATCGAACGGAAAGGCGAAAACCGTGCAGGCCGGTCCGCGCATTGCCTGTTCATGAAAGAACCGCGAAGGACGCGAAGAGGCGCGAAGCAGTGGAGGGTTAAGGGAAACCCATGGTGCTTCGGCAGGTTTTCGCGCCTCTTCGTGTCTTTCGCGGTTGATTTCCGGAAGTTTTGGACCCTCGACGGCATGCGATTTCCGCATGAGCGAGTGGAATCGCTTGCCGAAACGCTCCATCACCCTTCTCCCCCGTGGGGAAAGTTCCTCAAGAACAAGCCCGGCACGAAGGCATCAGCTCGATGGATACGGGGGAACAGGGCCCGAAACTACGCTCAACCATACTCAAACGACAGAGTTTCTGGGCGGTTGGCTCAGCCGGTTCCAAGGCGCACATCCTCGCTTCGTCGTCACCGGAATGCGTGCCGGGTGACGCGCGAGGAACCCACGCCTCTTTTCCCCAACCTCCCCTTTCGACCTTTTGCCTCGTCACCGTCGGTCCGGCCCCACTGGTCGGCCGTCGGCGTGCGGGGCAGGAACCGTAACCCATGATGCAAACACGAAACCCATACCAAGCTCGCCAACGGGTGATGCTGCCCGCCCTCGCGGCGGCGCTGCTCCTCTCGGCGAACGCCGTCTCGGCCCAGGCCACGACGGGTTCCGATTCGGAGGAAACCGACGAGAACGTCATCACGCTCTCCACGTTCACCGTCGAATCCGAGAAGGGCTCCGGCTATCGCGCCACCAACTCGATCGCCGCCACCCGCTCCAACACGCCGATCAAGGATGTCCCCCTGAACATCCAGGTCTTCACCCAGGACCTCTACGAGGACCTGCTCATCACCAACCAGACGGACCTCGAGGCCTACAACGCTTCGCTGGTGAACGGTGGCGCGGATCACCGTTCCTCCAACGCGATTCAGCAGGCCTACAACAACTTCCTCTTCCGCGGATTCATCCAGAACTGGGGCATCCGCGATGGCATCCGTGAATACGACCCGATTGACACGCAGGGCCTCGCCCGCGTCGAGGTCATCAAGGGTCCGGCCGCGCCGCTCTACGGTTTGGCCTACCCGGGTGGCATCATGAACAACATCACCAAGGTGGTGGACTTCACGGAGGACTTCACCGACATCCGTCTCACCGCCGCCAGCTACGGCGAGATGCGCGGCACGATCGATGCCAACTACTCCGGCGACGTCGGCGGCGGCAAATTCGGCGTGCGCTTCAACGCCGCCAAGACCGTCTCGAAGGACGAGCGCGCCCACTCCGAGGGCAACATCAACTACACCCAGGCCCAGCTCGCCTGGCAGCCCACGCCCACCACGCAGATCGAGTTCCTCGCCGAACGCGGGTACCGCGAAAAGCCCAACGGCCTGTCCTACTTCGCCACCGGTGAAGTCGACGCCAACGGCAACGCTCTGGGCAACCAATCCTCCATTCCGCTGCAGGAGTTCTTCCCCGACATCCCCTACACCTGGAACTGGTCCGACGGCACCAACATGCGCTCGCTCGACACCAAGCTCTACCGCGGCAAGGTCACGCAGACCGTGGGCGAAAACCTCGTGCTCTCCGCCTACCTGCAATACTCCGCCCGCAAGCAGATCGACGGCGACGGCTGGGATGCCAACGGCTCCGGCGGCGCCGACTCCTGGGAAGCCGGCGGCGGCTGGATCTTCGGCGCCGACAATCTTCCCGGTACGGCCGACGACTACATCCAGATGGGCTACAGCTATCGCGACTGGGCCAACAACATGCATGCCTACGGCGTGACCGGCGTCTACAAGTTGGATTTCAGCGAAGTGAAGAACACCTTCACCTTCGGCGCCAATGTCTGGGCCGAGCACTTCCGCTCCCGCTCCTACACGCAGGCCAACAGCGCCAACAAGCAGGTCCGCGAGTTCCCCATCCAGGCGGGCATTCCGATCGAGACCTCCTACGCGCCGCCCACCGACCTGCAGCCGATCACCGACGGCAACGGCTTCACCCACGAGACGAACACCAACGACTACTACTTCGCCTCGTATCAGATGTCGGCCCTCGACAATCGCCTCAAGATCAACGCCTCCATCAACCGCACCAACCTGAACCTCAAGCAGTGGGCCAACGGCCAGGCGACGACCTACAACGAGACCGACCAGTCGAAGGACTCTCCGATGTTTGGCGTGATGTATGACATCACGGACGAACTCTCGATTTATGCCGTCACCAGCTCCTCGCTCTTCCCCGAGACCACCAAGGACTCCTTCGGCACGCAGATGCCGCCGCAGGTCGGCAAGGGCCAGGAGATCGGCTTCAAGACCGAACTCATGGAAGGCAAACTCTCCGGCACCGTCTCCTTCTACAAGATCGAGCAGACCGGCGGCTTCCAGGTCGACTCGACCGCCGAGAATCTCAACACCCAGCGTTGGGATTCCATGACCGCGGCCGAGCGCGCCGTGGCCTTCCCGGGCCAGACCCGCAACGATCTGCTCGGCGACAATGTCCCCGGCGCCAAACAGGAATCCACCGGCTTCGAAGTCGACCTGATCTATCAGCCGACCCGCAACTGGCAGATCCTGTTCAGCTACGCCAACAACGACCAGGAGGTGGTCGAAGCGATCAATGCCGCGACCATCGGTCAATCGACCGCCGGTCATGTCGACAGCCAGTTCTCGGTCCTCACCCGCTACTCTTTCCTCGACGGCAGCCTCGACGGCCTTTGGCTCGGTCTGGGTGTGCACGCCGCCGATGGCGCGCTGCAGGACTACAACGGCCCGGCCGGATCCGCCCGGTTCAACCCGAGCACGCTCCGCGCCGAAGTCTTTGCCGGCTACAACTTCAAGATGTTCGGCTACGACTCCAGCGTGCAGATCAACGCGAAGAACATCACCCGCCAGGAAGAGTTCTTCGGTTGGAAGGGAACCGGCTCGGCTTCGACCATCGCCACCGAGCGCTACGAGATCCCGACCAAGATGCGCCTGAGCCTCACCTGGGGCATCAGCTTCTAAGGCTTCTGTAGGGTAACAGAGTCAGTCAGTAAGATCATTGGACCAGGGGGCGGGCTCGTCGGAGCCCGCCCCTTTTGTTGGGGGCGGGAGAATCCCTCCGCCACGGCGCGAAAGGGACTATCTGTTGTGCGCCGGGACAAACGGGTACCACAGACATTCCTGCCTGTGCCCGGTGGAGTGACGACGAGCACAGACAGGAATGTCTGTGCCACAATTGCCCGGGTAGGGCTCGACCTCTGCGCCGGCCGCTCAATGCTCGCCCCGTCCTTCATGCCCGCCCCTCGTCTCAGCCTCTTCCGCAAACTGCTCTACGGCCTCCTAACTGCCGCAGTGTTGCTCGGGCTCTTCGTGGGCGGCGCCGAATTCATCCTGCGTCTCACCGGGGTCGGCCATTCGCCGCAATTCGTGCGTTCGGCGACGACGCCGGAAGGCGAGGCCATTCTGCGCGAGAACCGTTGGGCCACCGCGCCCTATTTTGGCGAGCGCCGCGTACGCCGCCCGTGGCCGCTGCGGCTGCCCGCGGAGAAGCCGGCCGGCTCCTACCGCGTCTTCGTGCTCGGGAGTTCGGCCGCCATGGGGGATCCGGAACCGTCCTTTTCGCTCGCCCGCATGCTTGAGCACATGCTGACGGCAGCGTATCCAGAAACTCGATTCGAGGTGGTCAATGCCGCCGTGACCGCGATCAATTCCCACGTCCTGCGCGGTATCGCCGCCGACTGCGCGGAGCTGCAGCCCGACCTCTTCATCGTTTACGAAGGCCACAACGAAGTGATCGGCCCCTTCGGTCCGGCGGGGGTGTTTGCCGGCTTCCGCCGTTCGCCGCTGGCTTTGCGCGGCGCCGACCTGCTGCAGCGCTCCCGACTCGGCCAGGCGGTGCGCGGAGCACTCGCACCGGAGGCCGACGACGAACGCTGGGCCGGCATGCAGATGTTTCTCGACCAGCAGATCGCGGCCGAAGATCCGCGACTCGGAGCCGTCGCCGATCACTTCCGGGCCAATCTCCGCGCGATCGTCGACGCCGGCCGGCAGGCGGGGGCGACGACGCTGTTGTGCACGGTGCTCACCAATCAGCGGGATTTTGCCCCCTTCATGTCGCAGCATCGCGCCGACCTCGGCGAAACGGAGGCGGCGCGCTGGCAGGAGTTGTATCTCGCCGGCGACACGGAGTTGGCGGCCGAGAACCCGCGGGCGGCTGAGCGTGCCTATCGCGCGGCATGGGCGATTGACGACCGACACGCCGAACTCGCCTTCAAACTCGGCCGGCTGGCCCTGCAACGCGGGGATCGCCCGGAGGCCGCCCGACTGCTGCAGCGTGCCCTGGATTTGGATACGCTGCGCTTTCGCACCGATTCCACCTTGAATCAGGCCATCGTGGACGCCGCGGGCGGCAGCGCGGCGAAGCTGATCGACATCGCCGGACTGGTCGGCGCGCAGGCGGAGTTCGGCATCCCCGGTGACGACCTGCTCTACGAACACGTGCACCTCAACTTTCATGGCACCTACCTGGTTGCGCGGGCCTTGTTTCCGCGCATCGCCGAGGACCTGGTCTCCCGCGGCCTGAGCACCCGTTACGTGGGGGAGCCCTTTACGGAAAGCGAGGCGCGCCGCCGGCTCGGCTACAACGCGCATGAACAGACGATGATCGCGCTCGAATTGGTGAATCGCTTCGAAGCGCCGCCCTTCACCGGCCAGTCGGACAACGCGCAACGCCTGTTTGCCTGGTCGGAGCGCGCCGAGCGCGGACAGCAGCTGCTCGCCGCACCGCAGACTCTCGTCGCGCTCAAGCAGGGCGCGGCGCAGACGTTGCAGCTCGCGCCCGGCGATTGGGTGCTCCAGCGCAACACCGGTGCGATGCTGGTGGCGCGGGGGGACGCGATGACGGCCAAACCTCTCCTGCAAAAGGCCGCAGGCTGGATCGACGACGATGTGGATACCTTGATGGCGCTGGCCCTCGCGCACGACATGCTTGGTGAGGCGACCGAGGCTGAGGAGACTTACGCCCGCGTGCGTGAACTGGAGCCGAATTATCCCGGCCTGCCGAAGCGGACAGATTAGGTTTCACAGGAGGCCGCAGAGGAAAACGGAGCCGTCAGCCTGAGTTGCTCTTACAGAAGGCAACAAAGGTGAACGAAGGTCCGATTTGGCCGATAATCCGGCGACTTCGTTTCCTCCGGTTCCTCTCCAGAAACTTCCTCTGTTTTCGCTGTGTTCCCTCTGTGACCTCTGTGTCAAAAATGCGCCTGCCTCACCGACTCATGTTTCTTCGCGGATCATGGCCCGGAAAAGCCGGTTCGGCGCTTCTGTAAGAACTGATCCCTGTTTCACTCCACCACGTCGTGCAGTTCGACGAAGAGGATGATGGGGGCGCCGCGGGGAATTTCGGCCGGCCAGTTGCCGTCGGCAAAGGTGAGGTCGGGCGGGAGGTAGAGCAGCGCCTTGCCGGCGGGTTGCATGAGCATGAGGCCTTCGCGCAGACCGGGGAGGACGTCGGTGAGTTTCACCGTGATGCGAGTGGCCTGGAAAGTCTTGAGCGACGTGCCGTCGGGCAGGCGACCGGCATAGCTGATGAGCACGGTGGAGTCGGTCTTCGGTGTGGCACCGTGACCCGCGTCGGTGATGCGGTAGTGCAGCCCGGAGTCGGTGCGCGTGACCTCCTCCTCGGCGCGGAGTTGCGAAAAATACAGTGCGAGCGGATCGTCGCCACCGGTTTCACCGAGGATTTCGCGGACCTTGGCGTTGATGCCTTCGCGCAGGGCCTCGGCTGCGTCGTTGAACGGCACGGGGCGGCCTTCGTAGCAGGAGCGAAGGCCGGCGGCGAAGGCATTGAACTGGGCCTCGGTCCAATCCAGGTCCGGGATGCGGTTGCTGGCCGCGACGTAGGATCCCAGCGCGGCATAGGCATTGAGATCCCCGGTGGGAATCTCGGTTTGGGTTTTTGGATGAGGATGTAGCTCCGCTCGGGACTCGATTTCCGAGTCCGGGGCCGAGGGCGCGGGCGGCGGCGACGGCCGCAAGAGCAGGCCGATGTTGATGGCCACGGAGACGATCGCGACGGGGGTGATAAGGTGAAGGGTTTTCATGGAAAATGGGTTCTTTCTCTTTCTCTTTATCCCCGCGGACCGAAACCGCCCAAAAGCCTCTCCAATCAGGCGGCGCTGCGCGCCGTCAGTGAAAGAGAAAGAATAAAGAGAAAGATCAGTCGGGTAAGCGGATGTTCAGGATGGGCGGGGGCTCGGCGGGCCAGGCGAGGGTGTTGGTCGTGGCGTTGGGCCAGCGGAAAATGATTTCGCGCGGCGGATCTGTCGGGTCGTAACCGATGAAGACCGTGGGAGTCGACTGGCTGCGATGGCCGCCGCCGGCGGCGACTTCAGTGCTCGTGGAGTGGGAACTTGAATACACGACGGTGACGCGCGTGCCGATGCCGGTCGGATTGGTTGGCGGGCCAATGAGCCGCAGGGCGAGGTAGGTGCCCTGGTCCAGCTCGATCGCCGCGGTGGTGTCGTTGTTGCGAGTCGCATATAGGTCGGGCCGGCCGTCGCGGCCGAGATCGATCACCGCCAGTCCCTTCACGTCGTGTCGCAGGTTGAGGTGAGGTGCGGGAGACGGATTGAATCCGCCCTTGCCATCCCCGTGCAGGATGAAGCCGAGCCCGCCGTCGAAGCGGCCGGTCTCGGGTCGCACGTTGTAAAGATTCTGCGCCCCGATGAGATCGGTATGACCGTCGGCGTTCGCGTCCAGGGCGACCAAGCCGTAGACGGGAGCGAGTTGTACGGGAATGCGGGGGAGAGGTGAGAACGCATAGGTGCCATCGGCCTTGCTCAGGAAAACGCCGCTGCGCAGTTCGGTCGCCTCGTAGCGCTGGGCGGAGGCGATGCGTTCGGCGCCGAGGAGTTGGTCCAGGCGCATGGTGCTGTAGGCGTCGTGCGTGCGCACCTTGCGCTTGAGCGTCGGGATGAGGGAGCCGAGCACGGTGAGGCTGCGGCGCGGGTACAGGACCCCCATTTCCGTAATGGCTTCGATGAGGATCGGGTCGGCGCCGTCTTCGAATACCCCACGGAAGAGAGTAAGCGGAGGTTGATAGGTTGTATTGAGACCGAGATTGCCGGCGGCGTAATCCATGCGACCGTCGCCATTGAAGTCGGCGCCCGCCAGACTGCTCCACCAGCCGGAACCGGCGGCAGCGAACCCCGCGGAGGCCGAGCGATCGGTGAAGGCCTGCCCGTCGTCGTTGTGGAGGTAAAGAATCGTGCCCCAGTCGCGGGCGATCAGGAGATCCGGCCAACCGTCATTGTCGACGTCAGTGGCGAGGGCGGAGGTGACGAGGCCCAGAGCGGCAAAGGTGTCGGGGTGAGCGACGGCCAGTCGCCCGCCTTCATTGCGCAGGAAGGCGCTGTCCGGTGATTCCGGATACGCGCCGGGACGAAGGCGGGCGCCGAGGAAGACATCGAGGTCGCCATCGCGGTCAAAATCCGCGGCGACGGCGGCGCCGGCGCTGAGCGGCAATGCGGGCAGGGTGCCGGCGGGCGCGCGGTCGAAGCCGCCGCGACCGTCGTTGAGAAAGGCGCGGGGAGCGTAGGCCGGATCGCCCGCCGGACGGGCAGTGCCGCCTTGCGGGAGCAGGAGGTCGGGATGCCCGTCGCCGTTGATCTCGACGAGCAGGGGTTGCGCGTCGGCGGTCGCGGTGGTGCCGCTGAAGAGCGTGAAGTTGGAGGGAACCCACTCGGTGGCGTTGACCGAGGTGCGCACCTCGCCGGGGTGGCCCGTATTGCCGCTGAGTATGACGTCATCGATGGCGTCGCCATTGATGTCGCCCACTGCCACTCCCGGACCGAGCCGGTCGAGATGGTAGGGCAGTTCATCGGCCTGAGGCGGGGAGACGTTGGCGTCGGGCAAGGGGAGCACGAGCTCGTCGCGGTGGGCGCGAAGAACGCTCGGGATGCGGTTCGCCGGCTCCAATCCGGCGGGGGCGGCCAAGACGAGGGTCCAGTGCCGGTCGGCCGCGAGCGAGCCGAAGGATTGCCCGTCATCGCCTCGCCAGCGGATGCGGAGTTCCTCGATGTGGTCGTCGTCGCCGAGGCCGAAATGGAGCACCGGTTCGCTGGACGAAAGGTAGCCGCGTTGGGGAATCAGCGTGCGGCTTTGGAGGCCGGAGGATGTCCTGATCTCGACCGTGGCGCCGTAGCCGAAGGTGTTAACGGATCGGCCATCGCCGCGGAGGCTGATGAGGATGGCGTGGCCGGCGGTGCTGTCGTTGCGGACGAGGGTGGCGGGGGCGTCGTAGTTGGAGTAGGCGAGGTCGAGATCGCCGTCGCGATCGAAGTCGGCGGTGACGGCGCCGAAGGAGACGCCACGGTGGCCAAGTCGCCATTCTGTGGATACGTCGGTGAAGCGAAGATCGCCGTCGTTGCGGAAGGCGAGGTTGGCTTCGGCGAGCGGCGGGGTGTCGCGCATGATGCGGGTGCGGGCGGCCATGCTCTCCTGGCGTTGCATGCGGCCGGTGATGTCGGTGCTGTGCAGCTCGCGCACCATGCCGTTGGAGAACCAGGCGTCGGTGTCGCCGTCGTTGTCGAAGTCCTCGAGGCGCACGCTCCAGGTCCAGTCGGAGGCGGCCAGACCGGCGAGGTAGGCGGCTTCGAGCATGCGGCCGTCGCCGCGGTTGAGAAAGAGGGCATTGCGCATGAGTTGCACGGCGGTCCGGGGCGGCGACTCGGGCAGTTTCATGTTGGCGCGGATGTGGGCCATGCCCCGGAGGTTTTTCTCGTGCGTGGTGGCGGCCATGTCGGCCACGAGCAGGTCGGTGAAGCCGTTGTTGTCGAGGTCACCGAAGTCGGCGCCCATGGAGGAATGGGGCGTGTGGGGGACGGCGTGGGAGAGGGTGTTGGTGAAGGTGCCGTCGCGATTGTTGTGATAGAGGATGTCCGGGTCCTTGAAGTCGTTGGCGACGTAGAGATCGAGCCAGCCGTCGTGGTCGTAGTCCCACCAGGTGGCGGAGTGGCCCTGGGTGTCGCCCCGGAGGCCGGCGGCGGCGGTGACGTCGGTGAAGTGACCGGTGCCGTCGTTGGCGAAGAGAAAGTCGGGTTCGCCGTTGGGCCGGGCTTCGCCGTTGAGCAGGTTGGTCTGGAGGTAGGCGTCGAGGTCGCCGTCGTGATCGATGTCGGCGAAGAAGATCTGGGAGGAGGCGGAGCTGACGGCGAGGCCGCGGGAGGCGGCCTCTTCGGTGAAGGTGCCGGTGCCGTCATTCACGTAGAGGAGGTTGGGCGCGTTCCAGCGGCAGACGTGCAGGTCGAGGTCGCCGTCGTTGTCGATATCGGCGAAGGCGGCGCCCTGCTGCCAGTGTTCGGGTTCGGCGGGACCGGCGACCCCGGCGGCGGCGGAGACGTCGACGAAGCGGAAGTCACCGAGGTTGCGGTAGAGGCGGTTGGGCCCGCATTTGTTGACGATGAAGAGGTCGGGCAGTCCATCGCCATCGACGTCACCGGCGGCGAGGCCGGTGCCGATCGCGCCGAGGGAGAACTCGCGGTAGTGGCGCGACCACATGAGCGGATCGTCGTAGGCGTTGGGAGCGTCGATGCCGGTGTCGGCCGGGGTGAGCGTGGTGAAGCCGGAGCGAGGAGCGAGGGACGAAGGACGGGGGGCGAGGGGCGTGGAAACGGGCGGTTCGGCCAGGAGCAGGCCGACACTGAGAAAGGCGGGAATGGCGAAACGGAGATGCACGGAGGGAGGGAGGCGGGGCGAATCTTTCTCTTTCTTCTTTATCTTTATCCTTCTCTGACGGCGCGCAGGGGCGCCTGCCGGGTGGGATTCGGAAGTGGGTCCGCCCGCTGGGGATAAAGATAAAGAGAAAGAGGAAAGAGAAAGATGGGGGACATGGGCCGGGGTGCTCTAATGAAGGACGGGGCTTGGCGTTTGACGGCGGGGGACGGGGGCGGCGTTGTGGGGAGGATGTCGCGAAGGGTGATTGTTGTCCTGGGATTGCTGGTGCTGGCGGGAGGAGTCGGCGGCGGATTGTGGTGGCGGTCGCATACGGTGTGGCGGGCCGCGGTGCCGGCGGTGCAGCCGGTGATGCCCGAGGCGGTGGCGCTACGGGTGGAGGAACTGGTGGGACGCCTGTGGCACGGCGAGGGCGGAGCGGCGGCGGCCGGGGAACTGGCGATGGTGTATCATGCAAATGGATATGCGGCGGAAGCGGAGCAGGTTTATCGGGTGCTGACGGAGCGTGATCCGACGGAACCGCGCTGGCCGTATCTGTTGAGCGAACTCTTGGGCGGGGAGGGACGGTTGGGGGAGGCGGAGCCGTGGTTGCGGCGGGTGGTGGACCTTGCGCCCGAGCGGGTGCTGGCGCGGCGCAAGCTGGGCGATCTGCTGTTCAAGGACGGTCGCTGGGCCGAGGCGGGCGCCGTGTATGCGGCGGTGTTGGCGCGCCGACCGGGCGATCCGCATGCGCGCCTGGGGGCGGCGCGGGTGGCGGTGGAGGACCAGCGTTGGTTGGAGGCCCGGCGGGAGCTCGAGGAGCTGGTGGCGGCGCATCCGCGTTTTGCGGGCGGTTTGAGCCTGCTGGCGACGGTGGATGAAATTCTCGGCGAGACGGCGCGGGCGGGGGAGATGCGACGGCGGGCGGAGGCGGCGGGGCGATTTCGGGCCGAGCGGGATCCGTGGGACGACGAACTGCTGCAGTATTGCCAAACTTCATACGGGCTGCGGGTGGCCGCAGCGGCGAGTGAGGACGAGGCGTGGTCGCTGCAGTTGCTGCGGCGGGCGACGCGCCTCGAGCCGGAGGTGGTGGCGAACTGGCAGCAGCTGGGCCGCGCGCTGCAGGCGGCCGGCGATCTCGAGGGGGCGGACGCGGCGTTGGCACGCGCGCTGGAGATCGAGGAGACGGAGGCGCAGGTGTGGCTCGACCGGGTGGGGGTGGCGCGGGCGCGGCGGGATCTGGCGGCGGTGTTGGCGATGGTGGAGGCGGGGTTGGAAAGGTGTCCGCAGGACGCGGGATTAAATTACGAACGGGGCCGGGCGCTGGTGCAGGCGGAGCGACTGCGGGAGGCGATCGGGCCTTTGCAGCGGGCGGTGGCGCTGGATCCCTACAATCAGACGGCGGCGGTGGAGTTGGTGGCGCTGTGGTTTCGGTTGGAAGAGGAGGAAAAGGCGGAGGCGGAGCTGGTGGCGGCGTTGGGGCGGGATCCGGATTTTGCGCCACTGTTGGAGTTTCTGGTGCGTTTCCACGTGCGCGGCGGGCGGGAGGCGGAGGCGCGCGCGGCACTGGAGCGACTGGAGCGCGCGCCGAACCACGAGGCGGCGCTGGCGAATGCGCGGAGGGAATTCATCGCCCGGTTTGGCGCAGGAAAGTGAACCGATAGGCAGGGCTGTTTTTTAACCACGGATGGACACGGATGGGCTCCACTACCGTTCCGCCTTCAGGAGGACTGATTGTCCTGCCAAGGAAGGGTTTCCGGGTTTCAACGCGTAGCCGGTAGGCGAAGCCATCCGTGTCCATCCGTGGTTGAAAACAGCGGTTGTCACGCCGTGAGGGCGTAGGGGTGGTGGGGGCGGGCTTTGGGTTTTACGGTCGCACCGTCCCGCCAGTAGCCGGGGACGTAGGTGGCGGAGGGGGCTTCGGGCGGGCCGCGGTGGAAGGTGCGCACGAGAAGGGAGAGCTGCTCCATGGCGCGGGTGCCGACGAGGCGATGGTTCTGCACGATGCCGGCGACGTCGGGGCGGTTGGCGGGAACGTCGAGCGAGGCAAAGGCGATGTCTTCGCCCACGCGCAGTTGGGTGCAGGGAATGGTCCAGGTGCCGTTCTGGGTGGTGAGGGGATCACCCAGCAGTTCCTTCCAATTGGAGATGAGCACGTCGACCTGTTGCTCCTTCACCCAGCGTTCGATCTTCGCGCCGATCTCAGGAAGGGCGGTGCGCTCGAAGAGCAGCGGCGGCACGCATTCGCTTTCGGGCATCTCGGCCTGTTCGACGATGACGCCGGTGGAGAAATTGTCGTCGAGGCGTGATTCGTCGTCGCGGGCCGTGGCGAGGCCGATGCGGCGGTAGCCGAGCGCGCGCAGGCGGCGGACGGCGAGGCGGGCGGCCTGGCACTGGTCGTTGGTGACCACGTCGATCTGGGGCAGGAGGTGGTGGGACTCGATTTTCACGGCGGCGAGTTCGTTCCAATCGAGATCCAGTTCCTGCGTCTGCAGGGTGAAGGTGGAGAGGAGGACGCCGGTGATGCCGCGGGAGTGGATGATGGTGTTGAGGCGCTTGGGTGAAAGGTCCTGGGCGCCAACCTGAAAGACCTCGATGGAGTGGTGATGGGCCTCGGCGGCGGCGCGGGCGCCGGCGTAGACGAGCGGGTGAAAGGCCTGGCCGAAGAAGTAGGGCGAAGTGTTGGCGTCGACGACGAAGGCGATGGTCGCGCCCGAGCGGGTGGAGCGTTTGTTGAGGCGGTGGTGATTGAAGGCGTCGAGCAGGGGGTTGCGCACATAGCCGACCTCGGCGGCGGCGGCGAGGACGCGCTGGCGCGTGGCGGCCGGTATGCTCGGGTGGGAACGCAGGGCGAGGGAGACGGTGGTGGGATGCACGCCGACCCGCGCGGCGATGTCGGCCATGGTCGGCCGCTCGCGTCTGCGGCGGGGCTTGGCGGCGGTGGACGGCGTCGGCGGGGTGTCGCCCGTCGTGGCGGGCGCGGGATCAATTGCGGGGAGGCGCGGAGCGGCCTTCTTGCCATTCGCTGCGGACATAGGTTTGGGGGGAAAATTCGGGGATGCCGCGTTCGCCGACGCGGATCTGGGTGGCGAGTTGGGAAACGGCTTTGACGCCGATCATGAAGTAGTGGGGGCGGACCCCGGTGAGGGCGTCGTTGCCCTCGCGAATGCAGAGGCAGGCGCAGGCGATCTCGTCGGGCACGTGATAGCCGGCGTCGGCGAGCAGTTCGTCGATGTGATTGTGGTGGGAAATGACCGCATCGAGGTGATGGTGCTTCACCCAGCTGCGCAGAAGATTCACGGCCTGTTCGCGGGTGGGGTTGAAGGGAAAGAGCAGCGGCGGAATGTGGTCGGAGTCGTTGGGGATGTCTTCGCCCCGTTCGATGAAGTAGCCGGCGGAGTAGCGGTGCTGGGTCGACTCCTCGTCGGCCCGCCCGATGGCGAGACCGATGCGGCGGTAACCGCGCTCGGCGAGACGGCGGTAGGCGGTGCGGATGTCCTGGCGGTGATCGTTGGCGACGATGACCGATTCGGGGGACATGTGCATGGAGTCGATCTTGACGACGGCGTAGTCGTCCCAGTTGAGGGAGAGGGTGTCGTAGCCGGGTTCGAAACTGGCGATGATGAGTCCGGGGATGTTGTGGCTGCGCAGGTAACGTTCGAGGGAGCGCGAGTCGTGGCGGTCCTGCGCGACGATGATGGTTTCCAGCTCGTAGCCGAGCACCCCGGCCTGGTGTCGGGCGCCGTCGTAGAAGGAACGAAGGTGCGGGTGAAATCCGGTCGCCTCATCGAAGGCCCGATTGGCGACAAAGGCGATGCGCGGCGCGGGAGCGGCGGCGCGGCGTTTGCCATGGAACTGAGTGAGGGCGGAGAAGACCTCGTTTTTTTCGTAGCCGAGCTGGTTGGCTACGGCGCGAATGCGCTCCCGGGTGCGTTCCGGAATGCTGGGATGGTCGCGCAGCGCGAGCGAAACGGTGGTGAAGTGCACGCCGGCCTCACGGGCGACATCCTTGATCGTGATGCGTTTGGCGGGCTGAGGGGCGGAAGGCATGGAAGGAGAGGCGTCGGGCGTGGGGCGGGTGGGGGCGGGAACGAACGACGTGGCTGAGGAAGATCGGCCGGCTCGACTCGGGAGTTTGAGTGGCACGTTAGGGTCGCCAACCGTGCGGACAGTTCATTCGTTAGAGTAAAATCGGCCGAAAGGAAGGGGCAAAAATGGGCGATTTAGCGCGCAATTGAGGCCAATTGGAGGAAATGAGTGATTTATAAGCCAACGTATGGCAATAATGAGTGCTTAACGCAGCTCGATTTGAGTAAAGGAGCTCCCACGTTTGAGCGCAGACGGGTTGTCGATTGACGCTGTTTGGTGCGTTCCGCAAAGCGAAGCGCGATGCTTTTTACCCGGGATCGTTACCCCCTGAAATCCGGCGGCGAACGCCTGAGTCGTCTGCTCATGATGGTCGCCCTGGCGGCGGGCCTGGGCGGTTGCAGCAAGCCTCCGCCGGTGCGGCGATTGGCGGAGCAGGCGAGCCCGCCGGAGGGGGCGAAGAACTCTCCGGCGGTGCGGGTAAGTCCGGAGGCGGTGGGCTGGCCTTTGGAGGGAAAACCGTGGATCGCCCACGTCCTCACCACGGACCTGGATCGCGATGGCCAGGATGATTTGCTGGTCTGTGAAGCGCGGAGCGGCGTGGTGAGCTGGATCCGACCCACCTCTGATGGGGCTTGGAGCGAAGTTGCGCTGGGGGAGCGGTTGGCCGCGCCGGTGCACCTCGATGTGGCCGACCTCGATGAGGACGGCGATCCGGATATCGTCATCGCCTGCATGGGCGAAGTGTTTCCGAACAATGCCCGGATCGGATCGGTGGTGGTGCTCGAAAATGACGGGGCGCAGCAGTTCACGGCGCGGGTGCTGGCCGAGCAGGTGGCGCGGGTGACGGATGTGCGGGTGGGGGACCTTAACGGGGATGGATTGCTCGACCTGGCCGTGGCCCAGTTTGGCTATGACCAGGGAGAGGTGACCTGGATGGAAAACCGCGGCGAGTGGCGGTTCGACCGGCACGTGCTGCTGAATCTGTCCGGGGCGATCAACGTGGAGATTGCGGACATGAACGGCGACCGGGCGCCGGACATCGTAACGGTGGTCGCGCAGCAGTGGGAGGAAGTCTACCTGTTCGAAAACCGCGGCGGTGGCACGTTTGCGCGCAAGGTGATCTTCGCCTCGACCAATGAGGATTTCGGCAGCAGCGGCATCCGCGTGGTCGATCTCAATCGCGATGGCCGGCCCGACATCCTGCACAGCAATGGCGACGGCTTCGACTACGCCGAGCCGGGTTCACGCCCCTGGCACGGCGTGCAGTGGCTGGAGAATCGCGGCGACGGCTTTTTCCGTTCCCACCGGATCGGCGACCTGGAGGGCGCCTACAGTCCGGTGGCGATCGATTTGAACGCCGACGGTGCGCTCGATGTGGTGGCCTGCAGTGGCTTCAACGAATGGACGAAACCCGGCGTCGTGGCATTGCGGGCTTTCCTTAACGATGGTGCCTTCAATTTTACACCGGTGGATCTGGCGACCGAGCCGACGCACCTCATGTGCCTGACGAGCGCCCGTATCGATGGCGCAACTACGCCGCCGGTGCTCGTGAGCGGCGGCTTCCACGCCTATCCGCCTTGGGATCGTATGAGCCGGGTGACCGTCTGGCGGGTAGTGAAGTAGGGGGAGGTGCGGAAGCACAGACACCTGATCCCTCCACGCGCTCACGCTCGTAGCCACGTGCTCGCTCTGGTTGCTACGGAGCGTGAGCGCGTGGGATTGCGACCGGTAGGGGGCAAAGAGAAGCCGCCTATCGCAGCGTTTGCTGGAGCGCGAGCAGCGTGGCTCCCGCGGGAGGCGCATCGGGATTTTCGAAGGGGAGCGTGAGCTCCTGAGCCATGAGTTCGGGAGCGCCGCCGAGCAGGACACGCCAGACCATGGGAGAGGGCAGCTCGCCGGTGCCCGTCTTCCACCAGAGCGGACGGATGCCGAGTACCTCGTCGGTCGTCACCGTGTAGAGGCCGAGTTCGTCATCGTAGAACAATTCATCGGCGCGGGCGGCGAGGGCGTGGTCGTCCAGGGCGAGGGCGGCCAACACATAGTCCTCGGGCGTGGCCGGGACGGGTTCGCCGGCGATGCGGGAAAAGGTGTCGGTGCCGAGGCCGAAACGGTCCGTCAATGTCGACTGCAATCGTTCGGCGGCCGCGCCATGGGCTTGATTGTCCAACTCGTCGTGGGAACGACGGAGTGCGTGCAGGAGCAGCGCCTGCGCACCCGCCGGCGCAAGCTGGCGCACGAGCGTGGTGGCTCGCTCCGAGCGAACGGTGAGCAGTTTTTCGAATGGCGCGGAAGCGGTGAGCGGCGACGCGCGCAGGATATTGCGGCCCTGGTGGTGGCCTTCGAGGTCCTCCGCCGGGTCGACATTGCCGTCGGGCTGGGCGGCCAGGAGCCGGGCGGTTTCGCTGTCGGTCAGGTCGGTCAGTTCCGCCCAGGTCCAGGTCTGCGTCGCCACCGCACCGGGAGCCGTGGCGTCCTCACCCACGAAGTAGGCGCCGCTGGCGGAATCGGCCAGGCGGTTGATCGCGTAGTCGAGGGCGCTGACAGCACCCGCCGCGAAGAGCGGATTGTCGTTGGCGGCGGCGGCGTCGAGGCAGGCGAGCGCGATGCGGGCCTGGTCGGTAAGGCGTTTTTGAAAGACGGGAATCGATCCCTTGCTGTCGGCGGTCGCGCGGTAGAAGCCGCCGTCGAGGGGGTCGCGCAACGGGCTGAGCAGGCGCGCCTCGAGCGAGGCCAGGGCGGCTTCACGGGCGGGGCCGCCGCGGACGAGGAGGAAACGGATGAGCTCGGGTTCGAGACTGTGTGGCGCATCACCGAAGGTTCCCTGGGCGGTGTCGAGCAGGGCGAGCCAATCGTCGGAGGCCTGGGCGAGCGCGGCGTCGAGATCGGCCGGAGGTTCGGCGGCAAAGGGAAGATAGTTGGCAATGAGGGCGGCGGTGTTGGCGGCGTTGCGGCCAACACTTTCGGCATCCGTCCCCCAGCGTTCGGCCACGCGACCGGCGACGACCATGAACCCCTCGCGGCCCCACTCCTCCGTGGGTGGCAGGTAGGAGGCGCCTTCAATGGGGCTCAGGTCGGGCGTGAACCAGAGGTTGAGCGGCCAGCCGGGAAGCTTTTGATCGGCGGCGAGCCACTGTTGACCGTAGCCGGCGAGGCCGGGAGCGGCGTCACGGTCGAGGCGCACGCAGACGAAGTGCTCGTTGAGAAACGCGGCGACCTCCGCGTTGGCGAAGGTCTGGCGTTCCATGGCGCCCGTCAGTTCATTGAGCGGATCACCGATGTGCAGGTAGAGCGGACGCTGCCGCTCGGTGGCGGCGGCGCGACCGGCTTCCATCGAGCTCAACCAGTCCACGTTCGCGAGGGCTGACGAGACGAGGAGACCGAAGACCGATGGGGCGAACAGCGAGCGGAATGAAAACATGAGAGAAGGAGTGTGCAGACCGAGGGGGTTCTGCAGCACAAAGGGGCAATGACCCGAAAGCCTTCAAGGCAAACCGTGGAAATCTCGCGGGTCTGCCGGAGGCTTTCGGATCATCGTGAACTTCCAGCGGGGCGGCGGAAGCCTCGAACCCCCGCCCCGATCAGCGTCGCTCGAAGAGACGGACGGGGCCGCGGGCATCGGCGGTGACAATGCGCGGGGCAGGCGAGGCATCATCGGCCGGCAGGAGAGCGAGGGCGCGGGTGTCTCCGGGAACGATGAGCCCACTCTGGCCGGGGGAAACCTCGGTGAGTCCGCCCTTGCCATCGCCCTTGAAGAGGCGGCCGATGCTGCCGTCGAAGCGCCCGGTGGAGGGTTCGGGACTCCAGTCGTTGCCTGCCACGAAGAGGTCGGCCATGCCGTCGCCATCGAGGTCGGCGTGAACGAAGCCATGGATAGGCGCGATCTGCGCGGCAACCGGCAGGGGCTCGAAGGTGAAGGTGCCGTCGGCCTGTTGGAGGAAAACGCCGCTGCGCAACTCGGTGGCCTCGAGCTTGAGCGCCTTGCCGAGCAGTTCGGCATCAAAAACCTCGTCCACCGGCGCGGCGGCAAAGGCGGCGAAGGTGCGGAACTGGCGGCGCAGCTTGGTGAAGGAGTAGGAGAGCTTGCTGCGGCCGCGCACCGGGTAGAGGCGGCCGTCGCTATCGTATTGGGCTTCGAGGATCTCAAAGCTGCCGGAGCCGTCGAGATCGCCGGCGAAGAGGGTCGCGGGGCGCTCGGGGCTGGCCTCGTACTTGGTGTTGAGTCCGACGTTGCCGGCGAGGAGGTCGAGACGGCCGTCGCTGTTGAAATCGGTCACCGTCAGGGCACTCCACCAGCCGGTGTGCGCGGCGAGACCGAGCGCGGCGGTGGATTCGGCGAGCTTGCCGTCGTCGTTGGTGAAGGCCTTCACGGGTCCCCATTCGGTGGATACGGCGAGATCCGCGTCGCCGTCGCCATCGAGATCGGCCCAGGCGGCGGCGGTCACCAGGCCGGCGTTGGCGATGGCCGGTGCGGCCTCGGCAGTGACGTCGCGCAGGCCCTCCGGCGTATTGCGATAAAGGATACTGCGGGGGGCGCGGGGCCACTCGCCGGGAATGCTGCGGCCACCGACGAAGAGGTCGGTGCGACCGTCGCCGTCGAAGTCGGCGGCGGCGATGGCGTCGGTGCTGAGGCCGTCGGCGAGCGTGACGGCGGTGGCGAACTTTCCGGTGCCGTCACCGAGGTGCAGGCGGTCGTGCAGCAGGGCATCGCCTTCGGCGGGTTCGACGCCGCCGGCACTGAGGTAGAGATCGAGATGGCCGTCGGCGTTGGCGTCGAAGAACAGGGCGCCGGTGTCATCGGCCGCGGCCTGGGCGGTCCAGGGCTGGTCGGGCGCCGGAGCAAACGAACCGTCGGCCTGCGCGAGGAAGAGCACACCCGCCTGGGCGCGGGCACCCGAGACGAAAAGATCGGCCCGGCCGTCGCCATTAACATCGGCCGTGGCGAGCGCGGGTGCGGTCTGGCCGAGGCGGCGGGGGAGCAGGCGCTGGCGCGCGAGTTCCTCCAGCGGGTAGGCGCTGCTGGTGTAGTCGAGGCCGCGGGTGGCGGCGGTTTCGGTGAAGAGCGCGGTGCCGAGGTCGGCGTGCAGGGTGGCGGCGGGACGCGCGGCGGGGGCGTCGGGTTGCTGGATCAGCAGCAAACGATCGACCGGGGCGTCGGTGAAGGTGGAGACATTGCCGTCGGGCCAGCGAACGGTGAGCGACTTGATGGTGCCGTGTTCGCCGAGGCCGAATACGACGGGGGCGATCTCCGAGGCGACGACGCCGCGCTCGCCGAAGACCTGGCGGACCTGGGTGCCGGCGGCGGTGGTGAGGGTGATCTCGGTCCCGATGGCGTGACGGTTGGGGGCGCGGCCGCGCAGCTGGATGGCGACGCGATGGCCGCCGGTGGTATCGTTGCGGGCGATGGTGGGCGGGCCCTCGAGGTTGGCGTAGACGATGTCGAGGTCGCCGTCACCGTCGAGATCGGCGATGGCGCAGCCGAAGGAGACGCCCTCGTGGGCAAGTCCCCAATCCTTGGATACATCGGTGAAGCCGAGGTGGCCGTCGTTGCGGAAGGCGAGATTGGGCTCGGCGCGCACGGCGGCGTCGCGCCAGACACGGGCGCGGGCGGCGAGATTGGGGGCGACGTTCTGTTTGTCGACGAGGTCGGCATCGACGAAGTTGCGCAGCATGCCGTTGGTGTAGAAGAGGTCGGTGCGGCCGTCGCTGTCGAGGTCGGCCATGCGGGTGGCCCAGGTCCAGCCGGTGGCGTTCATGCCGGTGAGATGGGCGACTTCCTCGAATTTGTCGGTCCCGGTGCCGAGGTAGACGGCGTTCCACATGTACTGGGGAATGAGCTCGGCGACGCGTTCCATTTCCCAGAGGCCGCGGCCCATTTCCTCCATGCCGGTCATGTAGCCGGCGCGGGTGCGGTCGCGCATGTCGGCAACGATGAAGTCGATCTCGCCGTCGTTGTTGAGGTCGCCGGCGTCGGCGCCCATGGAGAAGTAGGTGACGTGCGGGAGGCGTTCATCGACGACGTCGGTGAAGGTGCCGTTGCCGTTGTTGAGGTAGAAGCGGTCGGGGGTCTCGAAGTCGTTGGCGACGTAGATGTCGGGCCAGCCGTCGCGGTTGGCGTCGAACCAGATGGCGGTGTGGCCCTGGGTCTTGCCCCAGATGCCGGCCTCGGTGGTGACGTCGGTGAAGGTGCCGTCGCCGTTGTTGCGCATGAGGTAGTCGCGCTGGCCGAAGGAGCTTTTGGCGTAGTCGAGGATGTTGGTGACGATGTAGGTATCGAGGTCGCCGTCGCCGTCGTAGTCGGCGAAGGAGGCGTGCACGGAGGCGTCGTGGATGGCGAGACCGTAGGCGGCGCCCTGTTCGGTGAAGGTGCCGTCGCCATTGTTGATGAAGAGGAGATTGGGGGCGTCGAGGCGGCAGAGGTAGAGGTCGGGCCAGCCGTCCTGATTGATGTCGACGGCGGTGGCGCCGGTCTGGCCGGCGGGATCGTCGGCCACGTCGACGCGAGCGGTGGCGGCGACATCGTAGAACTTGAGCGGAATGCTTTGGCGGTAGAGGGCGTTGGGGCCGTTCTTGGAGACGGCGTAGATGTCGAGCAGGCCGTCGCCGTCGAAGTCGGCCACGGCGAGGCCGGTTTCCAGGGCGCCGAGGGTGTATTCGCGGAAGCGGTCACCCCACATGCGCGGGTCGTTGTAGAGGTTGGGCACGGTCAGGCCGATCGCTTCCGAGTCGAGCAGGGTGAACGCGGCGCCGCCGTCGGCGGGCGGGGTACGCTGGGCGAGAGGCTGGGCGGTAAACTCGGCGGCGAGGGTCGCGGTGGCGAGGGTGGCCAAGGCAAGCAGGGGCAGGGGGCGGTGGAGGGGCATCGGGTCGGTTCGGGTTCGGTTTCGGGTGAAGTGGGAGGCGGGGGGCTGGTCCTTCTTCTTTCTCACTATCTTTTTCCTGCTCTTTCTCCCCAGGGGCTGGAATCCGTCCGCTCCGTGGGGATAAAGAGAACGATAAAGAAGAAAGAGAAAGAGGGGCGAAGGCGCCGGGGGGGACTCAGGGAGAGCGGGGGAGGAGGGCGTGGGCGAAGATGTATTCGGCGACGTTGATGCCGGCTTTTTGGCCCTCGATGTTGTCGGACATGACATGAATGCCGCCCCAGACGCGGCTCATGCCGACCTCGCGGCGGGCGTCGGAGAGTTTTTGATACGTGCGGATGACGCCCGGCAGACCATCGGACGTGACGGTGAACTCGATGTCATCGGTGCCGATGCAGAGGCTGAGCATGTGCGACATGGCGGCGGTGTAGGTGCTGTGGCCCGAGGTGTAGGACGGGAAGGCGGGCGACGGCATGTTGGGAATGAATTCCGGGTTGGCTTGGGCGGCGGGGTTGTCGCTGGCGGTGATCTCGCGGATCGCGGTCTCGGGGCGCCAGGTACTGTAGAAGTATTTGGTTTCCCAGCACGTGATGCCGGCGTCGGCGCCGGCGATGTTGATGAGGGCGAAGAGCCGGGCGGTGGCGTAGGTGTCGAGGCCGAGGCGATGGACGATGTCGCTGGCGATGACGTTCCAGTGGCCGGGCGGGGTGGCGCTGCCGAGGTCGTCGGACCAGAACGGGGTGGAGAGGGTCTGGTATTCGGTGCGCTCGGCGCCGTCCCGGGGACCGACCTTGTTGACGTAGGCGATTTCGGCGGCGTATTCCGGCGAATCGTGCGGCAGCGGCGGTGGAGCGCGGAATTGGGAGGAGGACTCGAGCGCGAAGGGAGCGACCTCACCGAGACGCGGGGTGACGGGAGGGCGGAAACCGGGCGGGGTTTCGCGCCACTTGCCGGGGGCGCGGCTGGTGTAGTCGCGATCGCCGGGTTTGAGGGCGACCTTGGCCCGTTCGAACATGACGGCTTCGGCGATGCGTTTGCCCCAGGCGAGGCCGGCTTGTTTCGCCTCCCCGTCGGGAATGGCGGCGAGGGCTTCGTCGTAGGCGGCGCGGAGGACGCGAGGATTGGCGGCATCGGCCCAGAGGGCACTCAATACGGTGTAGGCGGCGCTGTGCAGCGCGGCATCGGGATCGGCGCCGGCGGGGGCGGGATCGTTGACCAGCCAGCCCTGGTGCGTGTGTTCAAAGCTGTTGACGGTGTCGAAGATCGCGACGTGCAGGCTGGCGAAATGCAGCGCGGCGATGGGCGGCGGATTGCGGGAAAGGCGCGTGGCGTTGACGGCCTGGTTGCTCCAGTAGAGCACCGGGTTTTCGGAGGCGGCTGATGCGGTGACGGCGAGGGTCAGTCCGAGGACCAGCCCGAAGCGGGAAAGGGGGTGCAACATGTACGGAGGAGGAAGGTAAGACGGCGTAATAGGGGCTATAAACGGCCCCTGAGAACACGCTCGACCGGGGGTGACTCCAGTACGCAGGGACGAAGTGCCGCTTGCGGGGGGCGAAGCGCCCCGGCAAGGCGAGGCACTCGTCTCTGAGCGCGGGAACGAAGGGGAAGGTGCGGCCGTGGGGGGGGCGGGCAGCGCCTTGATCAGGAGTCGCCGAAATCGTGGGCGACGAGGTCTGTGAGGTCCACGGGGGCGGGCTTTTCGCTGTCGGCGTCGAAACCAAAATTGAGCGCGCGAGCGGCGGCATCCTTGCGCGCCACGATCCGACTTGGATAGGAAGCCTTGGTGGCGAAATACGGCGCGAGCACTTCGATCATGCGAGGGAAGGCGTCTTCGGGCTGAACCTTGCGGGCGGATACCGCGCCGCGGGTCTGCCAGAGCACGACCTCGCGTCCCTTGGTGAGGTTGGCCCAATCGAAGGCGCCGACCGCGAGGACGAAGTTTTCGCCGCCGCAGATGCGGGCGATCCGATCGCGGGCGGCGGTGGACGCGTCCGGCCAGGCCGCCGAGAGATCGACCCAGGCATCGAAGTTGGGCCGCCATTTCATCGAAAGCGCTTTCTGGGCCATGAACTCCAAGGCGGTTTGTGCCGGGATCAGTTCGTCCTTGTTGGGGTTGCGGTCAGCCGCGTAGGCCGGATTGAACCGCCGGCGCTGCAGGTAGGTGGTTTCGCGTTCGGTGTAAAAGATGCTGCCCCACATGACGCCGATTGCGACTTGCGGCGGGTGTTCGGCGTCGGCCGGAAGATAACCTATCTCCCGCAGCCGGATAACCAGATGTTGGAGCAGTGCATCGCGATCCGGCGGGGGAATGTTGTGGACGTGCAACTCGAAGGAGGAAAAGCCGCGGGTGAGCAGACGGTAGCGGATCGGATTGTGCACCGGATCGGCCGGCGGTTGCTGTTCGCCGAGGAACGTGACCGTGGGATTCACGAGCACGTCGAGGTTGCGGTATTTGGCGGCGAAGGTGCCGGGCGCAAAAATGAGCGCGAAGAGAACGATGAAAGTACGATGGAGTTGGGTCACGAGTCGCATGGGTTGCGGGCGTCAGACTCGTGCTGGCCCAAGTCGTTCCGACTTGTTGTTCACGGCACCTCGATCATCGCCTTCACCAAGCCGGGCGCGCCGGGGAAGGAAGGGAAGGCTGTCGGGACGTCGGCCAGCGTGGTGCGGTGGGTGATCCAGCGGCGCGGGTCGAGGCGGCCGGACTCGATGAGGCCGATGATCGAGCGGAAGGTGCCGGGCAGCGCGTTGCGTGAGGCCATCAAGGTGATTTCGCGGCGGTGAAAGTTGGGATCGTTAAAGGCGAGCTCACCCTGGAAAAGGCCGACGAACACGATGCGACCGCCGGGGGCGACCAGGTCAAAGGTGCCGGCCATGCTCTTCGGGTTGCCGGTGGCATCGATCACGACCGTGGGCAGGTCGCCGTCGCCGATGGCCGTGAGTTGGGCGGCGGCGTCGGGGCCGGCGGTGACGGCATGAATGGACGGGCACTCGCGCTGGCAGAAGGCCAGACGGTCGGCGGAGAGATCCATGACGGCGACGCGGGCGCCGGTTTCGACCGCGAAGGGCACGACGCTCAGCCCGATGGGGCCGGCGCCGATGACGAGCACGAAGTCGGCGGCGGTGGGCGCGGCGCGCTCGACGGCGTGGGCGCCGATGCCGAGGGTCTCGACCAGGGCGAGTTGTTCGTAGTCGAGTTGGTTGGAGCGGTGGAGCTTGTGGGCGGGCACGCTGAGGAGGGGGCGCATACCGCCGTCGATGTGCACGCCCATCACGCGCAGGGAGGCGCAGCAGTTGGGCTTGCCGTGGCGGCAGGCGACGCAGTGTCCACAATTCAAATACGGCTCGACCGAGCAGCGGTCGCCGGCGCGCAGGTCGCCGGGGGTGTCCCCGGGATCGACGATCTCGACGCCGAGTTCGTGGCCGAGCACGCGCGGGAAGGCGAAGAACGGCTGGCGGCCGGCGAAGGCGTGCAGGTCGGTGCCGCATACGCCGATGCGATGGACGCGCACGAGGGCCTCACCGGGAGCGGGCGTGGGTTCGGGCGCGTCGGAATGCGCGGTGAAACGGCCGGGTTCGTCGAGGGTGACGGTGAGCATGGGAGGGAAACGCTGAAAATCTAAAAACTGAAATGCTGAAAGACGCGGAGGGCGGTGAGGGCCTAGCCTCTTTGTTCGTTCTCTTTATCTTTCTCTTTCTCCCCAAGGGCCGGAACCCGTCCGCTCCACGGAGAGAAAGAATAAAGACAAAGACGAAAGAGAAAGAGTGCGGCTCAGTTGCGGGCGCCGGCGGTGCGGTGGGCCATCCAGCCGTAAATCGCTATGACGACGAAGCAGATCGCCGGGAGGATGAAGGAGACGCGGACGGACTCGAGCATGCGGCTGCCGAGCTGGAAGCCTTCGCCGTCGATCATAGCGCCCTGCATGCGGGGCATGATGGCGCCGCCGACGATGGCGAAGATGAGTCCGGCCGAGCCGAGCTTGGCGTCGGAGGGCGTGAGGCCGTCGAGGGCGATGCCGTAGATGGTGGGGAACATGAGCGACATGCAGCCCGAAACGCCGACGAGGCAGTAGAGGCCGGGCATGCCCTGCAGGAAGATGGCCCCGAGGGTGAGGACGAGTCCGCCGACGGCGAGGGCGGCGAGGAGCTGGCCGGGTTTGACGATGCGCAGCAGCAGCGTGCAGATGAAACGGCTGCTGAGGAAAAGGACCATCGCGGCGATATTGTAGTTCTGCGCCTGCGACGCGGTGAGGCCGCAGAGGGTCATCCCGTAGTGGATGATGAAGGTCCAGCACATGATCTGCGCGCCGACATAGAAGGCCTGGGCGATGACGCCGCCGACGTAGAGCGGCGACGTGAGCAGGCGCTTGGTGAGGGCGCCGAACTTGACGGGCGCATCGTTGTGGCCCGTGTCGGGGAGTTTGGAGACGGCGAAGGCGATGAAGGTGACGATGACGACCGCGGCGATGATGGCGTAGGGAATCATGACGACGCGCAGGTCGTGGGTCTGGATGGCGCGGAAGCCCTCGGGATCGGATTTGACGAAGGTCTCCCAGGTGGCGCTGATGGCGGCGTCGGCCTGGCTGGGCAGCATCTCGGCATATTCGGGATGGGCGGCGAGCTGGTCGTCGCGGAACTCGGAGATGTCGAGCGAAGGCAGCACGAACATGCTGGCCACGATCATGCCGGTGAGGGAGCCGATCGGATTGAAGGCCTGGGCGAGGTTGAGCCGGCGGGTGGCGGTTTCGGGCGGGCCGAGCGAGAGGATGTAGGGGTTGGCGGCGGTCTCCAGGAAGGCGAGGCCAAAGGTGAGCACGTAAAAGCCGACCAGGAAGACGTTGAAGGACAGGGCGGTGCTGGCCGGGATGGTGAGCAGCGCGCCGCCGGCGTAGAGGGCGAGGCCCACGAGGATGCCGGTCTTGTAGGAGAAGCGGCGGATGACGAGGGCGGCCGGGATGGCCATGGTGGCGTAGCCGCCGTAGAAGGCCCACTGGACGAGACTGCTCTGGGCGTTGGAGATGACGAAGACCTCTTTGAAGACGCGCACGAGCGGGTTGGTCACGTCGTTGGCGAAGCCCCACAACGAGAAGAGTGTCGTGACGAGAATGAAGGCGAAGAGGTACTGGCGGGGAACGACGCGCGAGGTATCGGGAGCGGGGGCAGTGGGGGTGGGCATAGGGATGGGGAGGGGGAAACGAGGAGAGGAAGATGGGGCGCTGCTTTATTCTTTATCTTTCTTCTTTCTCCTCGCAGAGCGGACGGATTCCGGCCCTTGGGGATAAAGAGAAAGATAAAGAATAAAGAGAAAGATGAGGGGGGCTCAGGCTGGTTCTTCGGTCACGGGGTTCGTGAGGGTGCCGATCCCTTCGATTTCGATGCTGACTTCGTCACCGGGGCGGAGCCAGCGGGGCTCGGGTTTGGTGGCCATGCCGACGCCGTGGGGGGTGCCGGTGAGGATGACGGTGCCGGGGGGCAGGGTGGTGCTGCCGCTGAGGTAGGCGATGATGGCGGGCACGTCGAAGATCATGTCGTCGGTGTTCCAATCCTGCACGCGCTCGCCGTTGAGGATCGTCGCGATCTTGAGGGCGTTGGGGTTGGGGATTTCGTCGGGCGTGACGAGGCAGGGACCGAGGGGGGCGAAGGTGTCGAAGAACTTGCCGCGGCACCATTGGCCGCCGCCGAGCTTGATCTGGTGGTCGCGGGCGGAGACGTCGTTGGCACAGGTGTATCCGGCAACGTAGGACAGCGCATCCTCGCGGGTGACGTTTTTGCAGGGCTTGCCGATGACGACGGCGAGTTCGCATTCGTAGTCGACTTCATCGGAGTGCAGGACACGGGGGAGCTCGATGGGATCGCCGGGGTTCTGCAGCGTGTTGATGCCTTTGACAAATAGCACGGGGCGCTCGGGGAAGCGGGCACCGGTTTCCTCGGCGTGGCGGCGGTAGTTGAGGCCGATGCAGAGGATCTGGGTGGGGACGACGGGGGCGAGCAGCTTGGCGAAGTCGGCGACTTCGCCGCTGGGTTCGAGGCCGCTGAAGAGGTCGCCGGTGAGGCGTTCGGCGGAGCCATCGGGACGGAGGGCACCGTAGTGGGTGGTGGCGGCGGAGTCTTGGTAGCGGATGATCTTCATTTCTCTGAGTCTAAAGGTCCAAAAGTCTAAAGGTCTGAAGGTCGGAGTTGCGGATGGGCCCGTGGAACGCATCGAGGCCGTCAGCCTGAATTTTGCCCACGAAATACACGAAAGGTCACGAAAGCAGGGATTCATTTTCGTGGCATTTCGTGGGTTTCGTGGGCAGCACATCTTACGGTTTGGCGGCTTTCAGTTCCTGCCAGACGCGGCCGGTGGGGAAGGTGTGGTCGGCGAGGGAGTTGGGTTTGAGGGTGATGCTGGTGCCGGGGGCGGTGGGGGCCTGGTAGGCGCCGTTGGTGACGAGGCAGGGATCCTCGAAGTGTTCGTGGAGGTGGTCGACGAACTCCGTGATGCGGCCTTCGAGGGAACCACTCACGCAGATGTAGTCGAAGATGGATTCGTGCTGCACGTATTCGCAGAGTCCGACGCCGCCGGCGTGGGGGCAGACGGGGATGCCGAACTTGGCGGCGAGGAGGAGGACGGCGACGACTTCATTGACGCCGGCGAGGCGGCAGGAATCGATCTGGCAATAGTCGATGGCGTCGGCCTGGAGGAGTTGTTTGAACATCACGCGGCTGTGGCAGTGTTCACCGGTGGCGACGCCGATGCCGAGGGGCCGCACGCCCTTCGCGATGGCGGCGTGGCCGAGGATGTCGTCGGGCGAGGTGGGCTCCTCGATCCAAAGGGGGCGGCATTCGGCGAGTGACGTGACCCAGTCGATGGCCACGCCGACGTCCCAGCGTTGGTTGGCATCGATCATCATGGCGCGATCGGGACCGATGGCTTGGCGCATGACGCGGGCGCGGCGGAGATCGTCGGCACGGTCGGCGCCGACCTTGAGTTTGAAGTGGGTGAAGCCGGCGGCGATGCCCTCGGCGCAGAGGCGGCGGATTTTTTCGTCGGAGTAGCCGAGCCAGCCGGCGGAGGTGGTGTAGGCGGGATAGCCGCAGGCGAGGATGCGGGCCTCGCGATCGGCGCGGGAGGGGGCGAGGCGTTCGAGGGAGGCGAAGGCTTCGTCGGGCGTGAGGGCGTCGGTGAGGTAGCGCCAGTCGACCATCTCGACGATCTGGGCCGGCGTGAGGTCGGAAAGGAGTTTCCAGAGCGGCTTGCCAACGGCCTTGGCCCAGAGATCCCAGAGGGCGTTGACGACGGCGGCGGTGGCGAGGTGGATGACGCCCTTTTCGGGGCCGAGCCAGCGGAGTTGGGAATCGCCGGTGAGGTGTTTCCAGGTGGCGCCCGGGGCGGCGGCGAAGGTGGCGAGATCGAGGCCGATGACGAGCGGGCGCAGGGCATCAATGGCGGTGGCGACGATGTCGTTGCCGCGGCCTATGGTGAAGGTGAGCCCGTGGCCGGTGAGTCCGTCGGTGCGGTCGGTCTCGAGGATGACGTAGGCGGCCGAGTAATCGGGATCGGCGTTCATGGCATCGGAGCCATCGAGCGCGAGCGAGGTGGGGAAGCGCACATCGTAGGTGCGCAGGTTGGTGATCTTGCCGGAGAGGGGCATGGGGCGGAAAACGCTGAAAGGCTGAAAAGCTGAAAAACTGAAATGAAGGCTCGGTTGCTGACTTCCGTCCTGAGAAATCTGACTTCTGATCTCTATTTGCCGGCGCCCCAGCCGCCGTCGATGGAGAGGGTGGAGCCGGTGACCATGGCGGAGGCATCGGCGGCAAGGTAGAGGGCGGCGGCGGCGACTTCGGCGGGCTGGACCATGCGGCCGTTGAGCTGGGTGGAGGCCATGTCGCGGTACGCTTTCTCCGGGTCGGGGTATTCGGCGATGCGGGCTTTGACGAAAGGGGTCTCGACGCGGCCGGGGCAGATGGCATTGAAGCGCACGCCGGTGTGGGAGTGGTCGAGGGCGAGTGCCTTGGTGAGGCCGACGATGGCGAACTTGGTCACGGTGTAGGCCAGGCGGTCGCGCACGGCGACGAGGCCGGCGATGGAGGCCATGTTGATGACCGAGCCGGCGCCGCGCTCGAGCATGGCGGGGACGAAGGCGTGGCAGAGATTGAAGGCGCCGCGGACGTTGACGGCGTGGAGGCGGTCGAGGTCGGCGGCGGTGGTGCCGAGGAGGTTGCCGACGTGGCCAATGCCGGCGTTGTTGACGAGGATGTCGATGGGGCCGACGTGGTCGCGGAGAGTGGCGATGGCAGGCGGATCGCTGACATCGGCGGATGCGAAGGTGGCGGAGCCGCCGGCGGCGGTGATGGTGGCGACGGTCGCTTCGCCGGCGGCGCTGTCGCGATCGACGACCCAGACATGGGCGCCCTGCGCGGCGAAGAGGGTGGCGATGGCCTCGCCGATACCGGAACCGGCACCGGTGACGAGAGCGGTTTTGGAGGCGAGGGAGAACATGGGCAATGGCGGAATACTGAAGAACGGAACGCTGCAGCGGGCGGCGGAGAAGTCCGCTACGGAGCGGAAGGGCCGTCGTGATGGAAGACCTCCTCCATGCGGGTCCACCATTCGCCCGGGGCGCGGGTATCGAGCGGTTGTTGCATGGGTTCCATGAGGTCCCACCAGCGGCGGGTTTCGGCGTCGGCGGCCATGAGGGTCATGTCGTGCGCGTGGTCGGTACCCCAGTATTCGTAATAGCCGAAGAGCAGGCCGTCGTGGTGGTAGATGGAGTAGTTGCGGATGTGGCAACGCTCGATCATGGCGAGCACGCCGGGCCAGACGGCGGCGTGTTCGGCGCGGTAGCGTTCAAAGTGCTCGGGGCGCACGCGGAGGACGGAACCGTAGCGGGTCGGACGGTTGGCGGCGGGGGAGGGCTCCATGGTGGAGAAGCGGAGGCGGGCGTGAGGGTGGCGAGGAGGTCAGACGTTGGCACCGGAGGTGACGGCGCGGTCGAAGTGGACGTATCCACCGTCTGGATGCAGCAGTTGGCCGGTGGTGTGGCTGGAGCGCGGGGACGCGAGGAAGACGGCAAGATCGGCGATTTCTTCGCAGGTGGTGAAGCGGTGGCCGAAGGGGATGGCGCGTTCGATGGCGGCGCGGGAGGCGGCGGGATCGGGGCGGGAGCTGAGCCAGCGTTCGTAGAGAGGGGTCATGACTTCGGCCGGCATGATGCAGTTGACGCGGATGCCGTGGGGGGCGAGGTCGACGGCCCATTCGCGGGTAAGGGCGTTCATGCCGCCCTTGGCGGCGGCGTAACCGCTGGTGCCGCCCTGGCCGGTGACGGCGCACTTGGTGCCGATGTTGATGATGGAGCCGCGGGATTTCTTGAGGTGCGGCAGGCAGCGGTGGGTGAGCGCGTAGACGTGGATGAGGTTGCGCTCGAGGGAGGCGCGGAAGGCGTCGACCCCCGCGTCGAGACCGACGCCGTCGTTGACGCCGGCGTTGTGGACGAGGACGTCGATGCGGTCGAACTGTTGTTCGATGGCGCTGACGGTGGCTTCGAGTTGGGCGGCATCGGTAAGTTCGCAGCCGAAGGCGGCGGCGCGGCCGCCGGCGGCGGTGATGGCGGCGACGACCTGATTGGCCTCTTCGAGGCTGCGGCCGACGATGCAGGCGATGGCGCCCTCGGCGGCGAAGGATTCGGCGATGGCGCGGCCGATGCCCTTGGCGCCGCCGGTGACGATGACGACTTTGTCCTGAAGATGGAGATTCATGGGGTGGGGAGTCTCATCATGGCAGAAGGTGCCGGTGTCCGCCAATGGACAGAGAGAACAAAAGAATGGATATTTGGATCCGACTCTTGTTGGAATGGCTGGTATGACGCAGCAGATTCCCAACACCACGCTGCAGGAGGGAGTCGAGGTTTCCCGGCAGGTTAGCCATGGGGTGTACTTCTTTGATACCGTGCCCGGGGAGGGGCCGGCGGACGACGGGATCCATGCGATTTATGGGGGGATGGAGGAATGTGCGCCGTATTATCGGATCGAGCGGGAAGGATTTCCGTATCGTGCCATGGAATTCGTGATCGGGGGCGAAGGGGAGTTGATCTTGAACGGCCGTCGGCACGTTTTGCGGGCGGGGACGATTTTCAGTTACGGGCCGAACTGCACCCTGCGGATTCGCACGGAGCCGGCGAACGTGTTGCACAAGTATTTTGTGTGCATGCAGGGGGTGGAACTGGGCAGGGCGTTGGCCGCGGCGGGGCTGGGCGAAGGGCAGTGTCGGCGCATGGCGGAGCCGTTTGAAATTCAACGGTGCTGGGATCACCTCATCGCGGACGGTCGCGCGTTGCGGCGAGGGCGGCGGGAGGTGTGCGGTGCGCAGTTGCGGTTGTTGCTGGTGAAGCTGGCGCACATGGCCGATGTCGGGGTGTTGCCGGCGGGAGGTGGGGCGGAGAGCACATTTTTACGCTGCCGCGGTTATATCGACCAGCACGCGGCGCGATTGGATTCGGTGGCGGCGGTGACGGCGGAGACCGGCGTGGCGCGGGCGCACCTGAGCCGGTTGTTTCGACGGTTTCAGGGCGAGTCGCCGTATCGTTATCTGGTGCGGCGGCGGATGAGCTTGGCGGCGGAGCGGCTGATGAAGGGCGACTGTAGGGTAAAGGAAGCGGCGCGGCACATCGGCATGAGCGACCCCTATCATTTTTCGCGTCTGTTTAAAGAGGTCTACAAGGTGGCGCCGAGTGCGTTTGTGCGGGAGGTCGTGGGCAGCGGGAACGTGGTGGCGGATCAGGGCTCGAGTTCGCGGTAGTCGAAGTAGTCGAAATCGGCGGGGTGGCGGTGGCCGGTCAGGTCCTGGGCGCAGAGGCCGATGAAGGTGCCGGTGAAGCCGAGCTTATGGTAGTCGTCGGAGAGGATGGTGGCGTCGAGTTCGGGACCGACGGGCCGCCAGGTGGAAGCGTCGAGGGAGTAGCTGAACTGGAGGGATTCGCGGCGAATGGTGACGCGGAGGTGGACGGGGCCGGAGTCGGGCAGGGCGGTTTCGGTGTCGAGGAGTTCGCCGTTGTTGCCGGCGTCGCAGCGGATGATGCCGAGGTGGCGGCCGAGTTGTTCGTCGCGGGAGATGCGCAGGTAGTAGTGGTTGGTGGTGTCGTAGTAGGCGATCAGGCCGGCCATGTGTTTGAAGTCGGCGGGGGTGAAATCGGTGCAGGTTGTGACCTCGACATCGAAGGCTTGTTGGCGGCGGGCGATGAGGGCTTGGCGGAAGTTGGAGGTGGGAGGTTCCTCGCCGAGGAGGCGGAGCCAGCCGGGGCGGGCGGTGAGGTCGAGCCAATCCGAGGTGATGGGGCGGCGGAGGGATTGGAAATGGAGGGAAAGGGTCGGCGAATCGAAGTCTTCGCGGTGGGAGCGGGAGGGAGGGATGGGGGAGGTGAGGGGCAGGGCATCGTCGGGGACGTTGACGGCGGGTCCGGGGCTGCCGTGCGTGAGGCGGGGCCAGCCGTCGGCGTTCCATTCGAAGCGTTGGATGGCGGTTTCCCGGCCGAGGGTGCAGCGGCGATCGCGCAGGGGGCGGCCGCAGAGGTGGACGACGTACCAGGCGCCGGATTGGGTTTGCACGAGGGAGGCGTGACCGGCTTTTTGGAGGGGGGCGTCGGGGTGGTCCTTAGCGGTCAGGAAAGGGTTGGCGGGATCGACCTCGTAGGGGCCGTCGATGGTGCGGGAGCGGGCGATGGTGGCGGCGTGGGTGTACCAGGTGCCGCCCTCGGCGGTGAGCAGGTAGTAGTAGCCGTTGTATTTGTAGAGGTGGGGGCCCTCGGTGAGTTTGAGGTCGGTGCCTTTGAAGATGTTTTTGCGGGGACCGACGAGGGTGCGGGTGGTGGAGTCGAACTCCTGGAGGAGGGTGCCGGCGAACTGGTTTCGTTCGACGCGGTGGTCCCAGATCATGGACAGATACCATTTGCGGCCATCATCGTCATGGAAGAGGGAAGCGTCGAAGCCGGAGGAATCGAGGAAGGTGGGCTCGGACCAGGGGCCGGTGATGGCGGTGGCGGTGACGAGGTAGTTGTGGGTGATCTTGTGACGGGTGCCGGTCCATTGTTTGACGTCGGTGTAGATGAGCCAGAAGAGGCCGTCTGCGTAGGAAAGGCAGGGCGCCCAGATGCCGCCGGAATCGGGATTGCCGATCATGTCGAGTTGGGACGGACGGTCGAGAGGACGGGCGACGAGTTCCCAGTTGACGAGGTCGCGGGAGTGGTGGATCTGCACGCCGGGGAACCACTCGAACGTGGAGGTGGCGATGTAGTAGTCGTCGCCCACGCGCACGATGGAAGGGTCGGGGTTAAAGCCGGGCAGGATGGGGTTCTTGATCATCAAAGAGGACTACAGCCGCCTCCACGGAGCCCACGCAATCCCCCGCTCAGCTCAACCCATAGTATAAGGGACAGGCTCGTTATTCTTGACGCGAAGATGGTTTCGGGTGGGGTGGGGTGATGCGACAGGCTCGGATCAAGGTGAATTCGCGAGAGGGGGAAGCGATCTATCATGTGATGACCCGCACCGTGAACGGGGAACATCTCCTCGATGATCCCGCCAAACATGTGCTCCGGCGGCAGATTGGGCAGATTGCCGCCTACTGCGGTGTCGAGGTCTGCACCTTCGCCATCCTGTCCAACCACTTCCACGTGCTGGTGCGCGTTCCACAGTGGTCGGAGCTGAACGACACCGAACTGCTGCGACGCTATGCGATTCTTTACCCGAAGCCGACCCGCTTCCAGACCGCCCGGCTGGAGGTGATTAAGGAACAACTGAAAGCGAATGGTGCCGAGGCCGTCGCCTGGCGGAAACAACAGCAGGCGCTCATGAACGATGTTTCGCAGTTCATGAAACTGCTCAAACAACGCTTCTCCGTTTGGTTCAACCGCACCCACGGTCGCTACGGCACCCTCTGGGCGGAACGCTTCAAGAGCGTGCTGGTCGAGGGCAAGCCCAACATCCTGCGCACCATGGCCGCCTACATCGACCTGAACGCCGTGCGCGCCGGGCTCGTGTCCGATCCCAAGGACTACCGGTTCTGCGGCTACTCCGACGCCCTGGCCGGCAACCCCGCCGCCCGCCGCGGCCTCGCCTTTCTTTTCGAGGGCAGCGACGCCAGATCCTGGTCGGCCACCCAGGCTGCCTACCGGTTGCTGCTCTTCGGCACCGGCACCGGTCCTCGCGAGCACGGCGCCAGTCTCTCCGACGAGGCTTTTCAACAGGTTCTGGACCAGGGCGGAACCCTTCCCCTCGCCACCGTCCTGCGGCATCGCGTTCGTCACTTCACCGACGGGGCCGTGCTCGGCTCCCGCGCTTTCGTCGCCCAAGAACTGATGCGCTACCGCCGCCGTTCCGGTCGCCGAAAACGATCCCAGCCCCGCGCCCTGCCCGCCTTCGCCGATTGGGGAGACCTCACGACCCTGCGCGGACTGCGCAAACAGGCATGGAGCTAGCCCGCCAGTCCGCCGCTTTCCTCAACGAAAATCGTGCGAAGCCTGCGCCGGCAGATCCGCGAGACGAAGCGCATCGATCTGCTCCGCCTTGATGTGAATGATGCCGTGCTGCACCTGCAACTTGCCGCTGATGCGCAGCGCCGGCTCCAGATTGATCGTGAGCCGATAACGCTCGAAATGATCGGGCGTGACGATGCAGTTGGCCACGCCGGTTTCGTCCTCGAGCGAAATGAAAACAAACCCCTTCGCCGTGCCCGGACGCTGCCGGCAAATGACACTGCCGGCGACCACCACCCGCGCACCGTCCCGACCCAGCGGAAGATCCCCGGCGCGCCAGACGTCCGGCAAACGGGACCGCACGTGAGCCATGGGATGCACGCCCGCCGTGAGACCCATGCCGGTAAAGTCCGCCGCTACGCGCTCCGACCGGGTCATGGGATTCAGGATTCTTGATTCTTGATTTTTGAATTTCGATTGGCCGGGAGCTGCAGGCCGGCCGCACTCCGCGGCCAACAAGGGTTCGAATTCAGTTTGTTGATACGTGCGCTGGAGGAGCGGTTCGTCGGCGGACCAGGCCGCTTCGACCTGCCAAAGCGCGGCACGGCGGTGGCCGGCGAAGGTGTTGAGGGCACCCAGCGCGGCGAGAGCGCGGCGGTCGGCGGCGCCGAAGGTTGTGCGCGCCAGCCAGTCGTCGATGCCGGAGAAGGGGCGTTGCGCCCGAACCGCCAGCATGGCGCGGGTGGGCTTTTCGGCCAGGCCTTTGACGTAGGACAGGCCGAGGCGCACCCGCGCTTCGCTCCGCGGAGCGGAGCTTCGGCGGGCAGGGCGGCCGGGGCCGGGGGCAGCGACCCTGGCTACAGGGGCGGTTTGGTATTCGATCGTGCACAGCCAATCGGACGCTTGCACACAGACCGGCAGAAAGGTGACACCGTGGCGACGGGCGTCCTGCACCAGCGTGGCCGGACCGTAGAAGCCCATGGGCTGGTTGTTGAGCAGCGCACAGACGAACTCGGCGGGGCGGTGAGCCTTGAGCCAGGTGCTGGCGTAGGCGAGCAGGGCGAAACTGAGGGAATGCGACTCGGGGAAACCGTAGAGGGCGAAGTTGGAGGCCGACTCGATGAGGAGGTCGGCGATGCGGTCGGACCAGCCGTGCTGGCGCAGCGCGGCGCGTAGGTTGGTGAGCGCACGGTCAAGACGCTCGGTGCCGCGGGAGAAGCCCATGGCGCGACGCAGTTCCTCGGCCTGGGCGCCGTTATAGCTGGCCAGGGCCATGGCGCAGGCGAGCATCTGCTCCTGGAAGAGCACGACCCCGTAGGTGCGTTCGAGAATAGGAAGAAGTTTTTCGTGTACCTCGGGATCGAGACAGGTGATGGGCTCGCCGCCGTGGCGGCGACGAATGATGGGATGCGCGAGTTTGCCGACGATGGGACCGGGCCGCACGATGGCGACCTGCATGGCGACATCATAAAAGCAGGCGGGTTTGAAGCGGCGTAGGGATGACATCTGCGCCCGGCTCTCGATCTGAAACACCCCGACGGTGTCGGCCGCCTGCATCATGCGGTAAGTCTCGGGGTCGTCGGACGGAATGGTCTCAAGGGAAAGTGTATCGCCATTCCGGTTACACAGTTCGAAACAGTCCTGCAGGGTGGCCATCATGCCGAGGCCGAGCAGGTCGACCTTGACGATGCCGAGGTCCTCGCAGTCGTCCTTGTCCCACTGCACGACGACGCGACCGGGCATGGAGGCGGGTTCGAGGGGGACGACCTGATTGAGACGCCCGCCGCAGATGACCATGCCGCCGGAATGCTGGCCGAGGTGGCGGGGAAGTCCGCGCATCTGGTGATAGACCCGCATGAGGGTGGCGGCGCGCGGGTGGGCGGCGGGCAGGCCGGATTGCTGGAGCTGACTCTCGAGCGACATGGTGTGCGGGAAGTCGCCGCCGTGGTAGAGACTGGAGAAGCGATCCAGCACGTCCTCGGGCAGACCGAGCACCTTGCCCAGCTCGCGGGTGGTGCCGCGGCCGCGGTAGGTGATGACGTTGGCGGTCATGGCGGCGCCGTCGGGCGCGTAACGTTGATAGACGTTTTGGATGACGGATTCGCGGAGATCGCCGCTGGGGAGATCGAGGTCGATGTCGGGCCAGGAGGGGCGGCCGTCGGCGCCGACGCGGCCTTCGCTGAGGAAGCGTTCGAAGAGCAGCTGGTGCTTGACCGGGTCGATGGCGGTGATGCGCAGGGCGTAGCAGACGACACTGTTGGCGGCGGAACCGCGGCCCTGAATGAGGATGCCGTGATCGCGCGCCCATTGGCAGATGTCGGCGACAATGAGAAAGTAGCCCTCGAAACCGAGCTTGGTGATGAGGGCGAGTTCGGCGTCGATCTGGCGGCGGTAGGCGGGCGTGAGCTTGGGGACGAGTTGGGCGATCTGGTGGCAGACCTGCTCGCGCAGAAACGAGGCCATGGAATGATGGGCGGGAACAGGGAAATCGGGGAAGCGGTAGCCGAGGTCGGAGAGGGTGAACTCGAGGCGATCGGCGAGGCGAACGGTGTTGCTCAGGGCGGCGGGCAGGTCGGCGAAGCGCCGGGCCATGACGCGAGGGCCGTGGAGGTGGCGTTCGGCATTGGGCGCGAGCAGGCGGCCGGCGGCGTCGAGGGTGGTGTGGTGTCGCAGGCAAGTGAATACATCGGCGACGGTGCGGCGATCGGCGGTGGCGTGGGTCACGCCGCCGGTGGCGAGCAGAGGCAGACCCTTGGCGGCGGCGAGGTCGCGGAGGAAGGTGACGGCGCGGTCTTCGCCGCGCACGCGGTGGCGCTGAATCTCGACGTAGAGACGGTCGGGGCCGAAAAGGCGTTGGAGTGGGGCGAGGGCTTCGGCGGCGGCGGTGGGACCGCCGCCGCGCCAGGCGGTGAGTAGGGGTCCCTCGGCATCGCCGGTGAGGGCGATGAGGCCTTCGGCATGGGCGGCAAGTTCGTCCCAGGTGGCGAAACAGGGGCGCTTGCGAGGGAGTGAGGGAGGAGTGAAAGGGAGTGAGGTGGGAGTGGCAGGGGCCGGACGGCGCGGTCGCTCGGTTTGTTTGGTGTGGGAGATGAGCTGGCAGAGGTTCTGGTAGCCGGTACGGTTGGCGACGAGCAGCGGGAGGATGGTGCCGTCGAGCAGAGTGATCTCGGCGCCGACGAGCGGACGCAGGTCGTGCTCGCGGGCGGAGGCGTAGAAGCGGGGGGCGCCGTAGACGCCGTCGCGATCGCAAACGGCGACGCCGGGCAGGCCGAGCCGGGCGGCCTCGGCGGCGAGGTCGGCGGGTTGCGAGGCGCCGCGCAGGAAGCTGAAGGCGCTGGCGGCGTGGAGTTCGATGTAGGGAGGAGCAGGCAACGGAGAGGCAGAGCGTTTTTTCAACCACGGATGGACACGGATGGCTTCGCCTACCGGCTACGCACTGAAACCAGGTCAGGGGCCGTTGATTGTGTGAGGAATCGGATTAATCGTATTCGCCTTCCAGATACCAACCTGTCGGGGTTTCGGTGAGGCGGTAGAGGCCGGAGGCGGGGGGGCCGAGGGCGATGTCCCAGTCTTCGCGGGCCCAGGCGTGGTCGGGCTGCCACCAGTCGCCGCTGGTGCGCCAGGAGCCGTGGAGGGCGGTGACGGGACCGCTGATTTCGGTGCTGGTCACGTAGGCGGGGGTGCGGGTGAGGGGGGCGAGCTCGACGCGGGCGGGCAGGGGCGGGCGGAAGCGGCGGAGCGGGAGCCCGAGGGGCGGCAGGGCCGCGGGGGGCGGTGCGGGTTCGACGGCGACGGCGGGGGCGGCGAGCGTCGCGGAGTCGGGACGGTGGGTGTCGGCGAGGTGCGGAGTGCCGATGTGGTCGGAGCCGAGGAGGGCGGCGGCGCGGGCGAGGGTTTCGGCGAAGCCGTGCGGGTCGCGCAGGCTGGAGTCGAAGAGACCGTGCTGGCGGTGGAGGGGGCGGGTGGGGTCGAGATCGAGGCGGGCGGCGACGACGGGGGAGTCGGTTTGCACGGTCTCGAGATGGCTGTGCAGGGTGCGGTGGAGGAGGTCGGCCGAGGCCGTGGGTTCGGGGAGGCGGATGGTGCGGCTGTGGGTGGCGTCGTTGTCGAGGGTGAGCGTGAGGGTGAGGGCGGCGGCGGCGAGTCCGGCGGTGGAGAGTTGGAGGGCGAGCCGGTCGGTGAAGCGGCGCAGGAGGAAGAGCAGGGGTTCGAGGGTTTCGATGGCGAACTCGAGTTCGAGGGCGGCGGAGAAGGCGGCCGGGGGAGGGACGGGCCGGAGCGGGCGGGTGGTCCGGCCAGCGGCGCGTTCCCACAGGGCGAGGCCGCCGGGGCCGAGGCGTTGGGCGACCTCGCTTTTGGGGAGGGCGGTGAGATCGCCGAGGGTGTGCACGCCCCAGAGGCCGAGGATGGTGGCGTGTTCGGGGGTGGGTTCGGCGACGGCGAGAGGGAGGGGGGAGAGAAAACCCGATGGGTTTTCTATATTTTGGATTCTCGATTTTGGATTTTCGATTGAGGGGAGGGAGGCGCCGTAGCGGGCGAGGAGGGGGGTGGGGGCGAGGGCGGCGGTGGCGGTGAGGCCGAGGGTGGCGAGCTGTGTCACCGCGGATTGGATACGAGGGAGGCGTTGTGGAGCGGGCAGGGCGGTGAGATCGGCGGTGACGACGCCGGGGGCGGTGTCCTCGTAGAGCGGGGCGAGGGTGGCGGCGGCGGCGAGGAGGGCGGCGGTGGCCTCGGCTTCGGCGGTGGGGTGGCGTTGGAGGAGGCGCAGGTCGGCGCAGCGGGAGAGGGCGGCGGGAGCGGTGAGGCCGGGGTCGACGGCGTGGGCGGCGGCGGCCGGATTGCGGGCGAGCACGAGGGCGCGTTTGCGTTCGCCGTCGAGCAGGGCGACGGGGCGCGCGGCGAGATCGGGCGCGGTGCGGAGCAGCGCCTGGAGGGGGAAGTCGGCGAGGTGGAGGACGGCGAAAGCGGATGATGAGAGGCAGGGCATTTTTTTAACCATCCCGCGGCCGCGGGAGACACGGATGGCTTACTCCTCCGCCGAGGCTTCGGCGCACAAGTCGCCTACCGGCTACGCACTGAAGAGAGGTGAGGAAGAGGCGCACAAGGGAGAGGGAGGTCGTTCTCACCCTCATTCTCGGCGGTCGCAGGCCGCAATCGGTCGCAGGTTCGAGAACGAGTAAGAGAACGAGAATGTGAATGATTTTTACGCGCTGAGGGCATGAGCGTGGCGGTGGCGGGCGAGGTGAGGGGTGAGGTGAGGGAGGAGGTCGGGACGGTCGGTGGTGAGGGCGGCGAGGGCGTGAGGGGTGGTGAGTTCGAGGCGGAGAGCGGCGCTGGGAATGAGGGCGCGGGGGGTGATGACAAGCAGGGCCAGTTCGGTGTCCTCGACGGCGCGTTGGAGGCGATACCAGAGCGGGGCGGGAACGCGGCGCAGGTCGCGGAGGGACGCGCGGCGGAGATCGAGCACGACGAGGCCGAGGTTGGCATCGCGGGCGAAGAGGTCGGTGACGGTAAGGGCGGTGGGCACGTCGCCGCCGCGCGCCCAGACGAGGTGTTCGAAGTGGGCGGGTGGTTGTGGTGTTATTCGTGATCGAAACTCTCGGCTGGATCGACGAGCGCCGCGCGTTGGCGACGGGTGCGGGTGGTGGCGAGGAGTTGCCCGAGCAGGAGATGGGAGCCGCAGCTGGGCACGGCGGCGACGAGTTCGGTGAGGGCGGCCAGCGGCAGGCCGCCGCCGGTAGGCTCATCAATGGTCTTCAGCCCGGTGGGCAGGCGCGCCGCGGCAGCCGTCCGGTGGGCGGACGGATAGCGCTCGGCGAGGAGATGCCGGAGCGCGGCCAAGTTGGGCGGCGCGGAAGACATGAAGGAGACGGGCGGAGGGGGGAGGAGAGAATGGTGAGAGGGATGTTCGTGTTGTACTCGTGCTCGTTTTTTGAAGGCGCGGGTGCCGGTGTTGAGCCCTCCGGGCGCTGGAAGAACGAGAACGAGAGGAGAACGAAAATGAGGCGTGGTCTACTCGTCCGCGGGGGTGCGGCGGAGGAGGCCGACCATGAGGCCCTGGATGAGGAGTTCCTCGGCGGGGAGGAGGTCGGGATAGTGGGGGTTTTCGGCGCGGAGGACGGGACGGCCGTTCTGGCGAAGAAACCGCTTGAGGGTGGATTCACCGTCGATGAGGGCGGCGACGATCTGGCCGGAGCGGGGTTCCCCGGGAGTGAGGAAGACGAGGTCATCCTCAAGGATGTTGGCGCCGATCATGGAGTCGCCGCGCACGCGCAGCGCGAAGAGGGGTTGGCGGGAATCGGGCCGCAGGCCGAGGGCGCTGGGGTCGAGAGCGAGGGTTTCGTCGGCCTCGGGGTGCTGGGCATTGGCGGCGGGAAGGCCGGCGGGAATGACGCCGTAAACGGGGATGGGGAGGAGGGGGGAATGAGAAGGAAAAGTGAAAGGGGGGGAGGTGGTCGGCAGGTGGAAAGCGCGGGCTTTGCCGGGCTGGCGGGTGAGGGCGCCTTTTTTTTCGAGCGCCTGCAGGTGGCGGGTGGCGGCGAAGGGGCTGGCGAAGCCGAAATGGGTCTGAATCTCGCGCAGGGTGGGGAAAACGCCCTGCCGGTCCCGGTGGGCCTGCACGTAGGCGAGGACGGCGCGTTGCTTGGGCGTGAGATCGTCGGACATGTGTTCAAATGAACACTAGTTGGGCGACGGCTCAAGGGGGATTTGGGCAGCCCGGCGCAAGCCCTTGGCGGAGCGGGAAATAATTTTTAGGGACGTCAGAACCGGTCGTTGAGGGACCAGTCGTAGTCGGCGTAGCTGATCTGCCAGTGCTCGGATGAATTGCGCAGGCTGCGCGCGAGGTCGGGGGTGACGAAGTCGGCGAGGAAGTCCAGCCGCAGGGCGGGCGTGGGGCCAAAGTCATCGGCGAACCATTGGAAGATTTGCGAAAGTTCGGCTTGGCGACGGCGACCATCGAGGCGGTTGCGGTGGGTGAGAAACCAGCGGCCCTGATCGGTGAGTTGGGCGTCGAGTTGAGCGGCGGTGTAGGCTTCGTTGCGCAGCTTGGGGCAGGCGGCGGCGGCGCACACGAGCGCGAAATGGACGCGGGCGTCGCGGTAGCGGGGCCGGATGATCTCGTGCTCGATTTCCTCCAGGGTGTAGTCGCGGCCGCCGACGCGGGCGAAGCGGATGTCCCAGGGGCGGCCGTCGTCGGGGTTGGTGGTGGTCTGGCCGAGGGCAGTGATGCGGCGGATGGTGTCGACGGGGTAGGCGCTGGTGATGAGTTTCAACGTGTAGGCGTTGTAGGCGTTGATCCAGAGAGCGAGTTGGGCGTCGCGGGAACGGAGCGTGGCCGGATCGAAGGCGGCGAGCTGGGCGAGGTAGCGGTCGAGGCGGTCGTCGCGGGCGATTTTACGGTAGTCGACAGTGGCGCCGTGGACATGATCCTGCAGCAAGGCGGTGTAGAGCGCGTCCTCGGGGGGCGCGGCGGCGCGGGCGCGGATCGGAAGTCCGAAGATCAGGCAGAGCGCGATCAGTTCCAGCAGACGGAAAGGGGAGCGAAGGAGCGTCATAGGAGAAGGAAGCCAAGCCGGACTCATTTTTTAACCACGAATGGACACGAATAGACACGAATGAAATGAGGCCACGAGATTGTGAGTCTGCGTCGGCGTAGTTTTGCTCGAGGAGATGGGGCTCACCTGCCTAACCAAGTGCCATTCTCTGCTGACCCGTCGGCCGACAAACGGTTTGGCGTAAGTACGGCGCCAAACCGGTTTCGGAGTGCGATGGTCCAGTGGCGATCAGAACTCAAGCCGCCGCTTGAGCCGCGGCATTCCGGGGTGATGATGGAATGGTCTGCTGTGGCGATGGAGACTCCGCATGCGTTCAACGGTGGCCGCCGAGTTCGCTGAAGGCTGCCGCGACGATGGCATCATCCGCCAGCGCCGCGAAAGCATCCCGAAGTCGCTTAGGCTCGCGGTTGATCTCCATCATGCGGAGGGCGTTGTCCACTGCGGTCAGTCGCTGCACCTTGGGCAATGAAAGGAAGGCGAGCAGTTCGGCGCGAAATTGAGGGTTCTCCTGCGCGGCCATGGTGAGGGTGGCGAGAGCATCGGCGGTTTCCCGATCGTATTTGGGCGGTGTCCGGGATGGCGTTTTCGTCGACTCCGGTGCTGGTTCCCAGTAGGTGGGCGAGCGGGGAACGAAGAGTTCACGGGCGATTCGGGCTAATCTCGTGCGCAGGTTCATGAAGGGACGGAATCCTAAACCGGGGCGGGTCTGGTTGACTCGCCCGGCACATCATTCGATCTGAGGCGGAGTGTTTGCTGGATGAGGGTTTCGATGGAGGGCGTGGCCCAACGTTCGTGCAGCGCCGTTTCGACGATGCCGAGCAACTCAGCGCCGGCTTCGTCGCCAGCCAAACGGAGCAGCGATCGCAAGCGGTGGGCCATCAGTGCAGCCTCGGTGGGACCATCCCGCCAGCACGCGAGCAGACGCTGATGGACGCGCGCAATTGATTCATTGAGATTTCGGTCGTCGATGGTGGACGGCGCGGAACGCACAGGAGCTCCGGGATCAGGAGGGGCGAAGGCGGGTTTGGTGGTGGCGGCGCCCCGCAGGGCCTCAACGACCTTGGGCAGATCGACGGGTTTGCTGATGAAGGCCTTGGCTCCGGCCTGCAGGCACTCTGTTCGCTTGGCCGTGGTGGAATAGGCGGTGGCGACAATGACCGGTGGGGCGGGTTGAACGGATTCGCGTTGGATTCCGGCCAACAGTTCCACACCGGTCAGGTCGGGTAGGAACCAGTCCATGATCACATAGTCGAAGCGCTGTTCCATCGCCAGCCGCAGGGCGGCCGAAGCGGTCTCTGCCCAGGTTGTGGTGATCCCGAGTTGATCGAGGAGATGGTTCAGCACGAGGCGGTTGTAGGGTTCGTCCTCAACGGCGAGAACGCGGGCACCGCGAAACTCCTCGGACACAGCGCCGACAGGTGTCGCGGTCGGCGCGGACGTCGTCTCCGCTTCGACCTCGAACCAGAATTCGCTCTGGCCGTTCTCACTGCGGGCGCCGACGGAGCCGCCCATGGCTTCGGCAATACGACGCACCAGGGCGAGGCCGAGCCCCATGCCGTGAGCGCCGGTCTCGCGGGCGCGACGTCCGCGCGACAGCGGTGAGAAGAGCTGGGCCAGTTCCTCGGTATCTAACGTCGGTCCGGTGCTTGTCACCGTAGTGCGGATACGGCATCGCGAGTTGTCGCCGGAAGCCGCGATGAAATCAACGCGGCCACCGGGCGGGATGCCGTATTTCAGGGCGTTGGAGAGCAGGTTCGCGATCATCTGGCGATACTTGCCGGTATCCATTCGCACCCAGATTTCGGCCGCTTCCGGCGAAGCGCAGGTGAGGTGTTGACCGGTCGGGTCGAGCGCGGTGCAGGCCGATTTGAGCAGCGTGCTGAGTTCGGCGGTTGAAGGACGGAGGGTGATGACCTGTTCCTCCACCTGGCGAAAATCCAACACGTCATCGAGGATCGACTGGAGGTGATCGGCGCAGCCGCGCAGGGACGAGAGCAGAAAGCGTTGACGGGGTTCCACGCCGGTTTCCTCCAGCATGCGGGCGATGCCGACGATGCCGTTCAGAGGATTACGAATTTCGTGGTTCACGCTGGCGAGGAACTGGTCCTTGGCCCGGTTGGCCAGCCGAAGGTCAGCCGTGCGGTGGAGTTCGAAGCGTTCGGCGAAATGCGCCAGACTTTGGGCAACGCGTCCGAATAATTCGAAATCGAGCTGCGTGAAGTGCTGGCGGTCGCCTCGGGCTCCGATGATCAGCATTCCGATCGGCGCGCTGGGCCGCAGACCGATAGCCTGCACGATTTCGATCTGGTGGATCGCCAGTAGCTGTTGCACCGGATCGCCGGATTCCCGCTGAGTCGGGATCGCGTTCAGGACGGATGTCGCCCGCAATCGCTCCCAAAGGGGCGAAGTATCCTGCCAGAGTTCTGTAGGAGGTCTGGCCGATGATCGATGCAGCCAGCTGAGTTCATCGGGGGTGTGTTGATTGGACTGAAGATAGATGCCACAACTGTTGAGTTTCAGGGAGGCGGAGATCACCTCGACCGTGCGGCAGGCCAGGTCGCGCCGGCTCTCGATGAACGGCATTTCGTTGATCAACTCGTTCAAGCGGTCGCGGTATTCGAATCGGTCGCCCAGCACGCGTTGCGACCATCGCGTCGAAAGTCCGCCCAACAGTCTGGGAAAGAATGCCGAGGTGATCAACGCGCCGAACACGACGATGCCGACCGTGGTGGCGATCACGGTCCCGCTGAACGCATCGGGACGGATGACGCCGAGCGGAGCGAGCAGGACAAGTACGATGGCGATGAGAAAAACGATGCGCAGGCCGGTCGCGATTTCCCGACTGAGCGAAACCCGGACATCGAGCAGCTGATCGCTCAGAACGCCATAGGCGATGACAACTCCGTAGAAGGATGCCATCAAGGTGCCCCACGGGAGAATCGGAATGTCGGTGCCGGGATACTGCGCCCAGCCGAGTACCGGCAGCAGATCATGGGCTCCGCCGAGATAGATGGCTCCCAGGGTGGCCAACAGGATTTTGGCGGCCCGTGCGGTGAGGCGCGAAGGGTTGGGCAGGAGTTCCTTGAGCACCCTGAAAATTCCGTAGGCGGAGGCCGGAAAATAGGCCAGAGAGTAGGCCCAGAAGCCGGGGCCAGCCAATGAGAACCACGCATAGTCCAGATAGCGGACGTCGACCACGAAGTAGCCGGCGACGTTGGTCGCCAACAACAATGCGGCCATGAGGTAGGCGAACCTGACCCACCGGCCCATTTTGATGTCGCGGGCGAACTCGCAAGTGAGGTGGAAGAATGCCGCCGGCAGGAGGATCACTCCCACCATCAGCCAGCGGGCGCGGAACAGCGCAGTCTCGCTGTCCTCGGTGTGGTGGAGGGCAAACGCTCCCAGATTCCAGATCGCGATACTGCTACCCACGATCACAAACACTTGATTCACCCGACGGCGCGGGTTGACCGCGCCGACAAAGAGCGTGAGAGCCAGGTTCAGGATGCCGGCCGCCAGGGGAATGAGATGGAAATTGGACATCGATGGGTCACCGGTATCCACCCGCGCCGGCCAGACGCTCGGATGTTTGCTCGGACGGAAAAAGCACGGTCGGAGCACGGCATGGGTGCAACGCCGAATCCTACCCCGCCAGGAGTAGTTTCTGCGTCTCTTGGTCCTGACAGCGAACCTCGCCCGACGAGCGTTTTTGCCCGCTGCGCGGTCACGCCCGGCTCACTGGCCGGACAGCTTGGCCGGGGTCGTGAAACCATGGCGGAGCGCGTAGGTCTGCAACTCGGTGGCGCTGTGCAGGTCGAGCCGGTCCATGATGTTGCGTCGATGTGTTTTTACCGTGCTGGCGCTGAGACCAAGAAAGGCGGCGACCTCCTCGTTGCTCAGCCCCTGACCGAGCAGGGCGAGCAACTGCTGTTCCCGGGCGGAAAGGACCTTGCTGTAGTGGTCCGGGCGTTGGCGGAACCGGCGGCGCATCTCCTCCACGGTCGGGCTCACAAAACGGGCACCGCCGGCCACCCGTTGCAGGGCCGTGACCAAGACCTGAATCGGATCGTTCTTGTGCACGAAGCCCTCCAGATCGGCCGCGATAGCGCGGTCGAGCAGGAACTCCGTGTCCACGGAGGTCACCCAAATCAAACGCAGATGCGGGGCCAGTCGGCGCAGGTCCGGAATGACGTCGCAGGCGTTTTCGGCGCCGAGGTGAAAGTCGACGAGGGCGACCTCGGCCTTGCGCAGCGTCGCCCCGTTGGCCAGGACTTCGTGCATTGAGGAAAATGCGCCGACGCAGGCGACATCGAGATGGCGGGAAAGGGCGGACATCAAACTGTCCTGAACCAGCTTTTGATCTTCGATGACGATGATTCGGAGCATGCCGTGAGACTTGGTACGATGTGGTCTGGTTGCCGGTGGCAATCGATTTGATGACGCAAATCTTGTTTACCCCTCGCGGGGTAAAACGACGCGCTGCGTTCGGAAAAGACGCAGGAGACGGTCGCGGGGTGAAATTCATCCGTCCTGATCGCCGCCCGTTCGCTCCCCAGCGATTCACCCTGGTCGAGCCGACACGTCCGGACCAACATGCCGAACGGTGATGCACCATTGGACTCGCGGGATCGACTGGCCCGTCGGCTCGCCCAGATGCAGGAGGATGCGAATCTGCGTCCCCTCACGCCGCCGCTCCCGCCGCCGTCGGCGATCGAGTTCGATGGTCACCAATTTGTTGATACGCCGGAACGGCACAACATGACCCTGGGCGTCTACGTGGCCACCCTGCTCTCCATCCGGCAAAACATGCGCCTGTTCATGCGACGCCGTTTCGGGGCCGACGGCGGCGGCGATCGCGGCGGGGGCAATTTCTGCGATGCGCCCCATTTGTTGAGCAACTACCTCACGGTGGAATCGCTGGTGCGGGGCTTTGCGACGCTGCCCCGCTCGGTGCATCTTCACCTGCTGGAAGACGTGCTCGGCGAGTGGGGTTTTCATTTCAACGGCACCTATTTTTCGCTGCCGAGGCAGGAGGCGATGAGCAAGATCCTGTCGGCCCAGGGTTACTCGGTGAGTCAGTTCGTCAATCTGGTGGAGGATCCGACGATTTTTCGCCCGTTCGGAAGGGACGAGCCCTCGAAAGCCTCCGACCCGGAAACCCAAACCTGGCCGGCTGCATCGAGTGGACTCGGGCTATCCGGTGGCCCGGTTGAATCCACGATGCTCAACCTGGACGGGAGCAGGCGCCAAAGGGAGGTGGGACATGCCGAACGCCCGGGAAACGACGCATGAGAGGCCCATTCAAAAGAGACGTAGCGCAAGAGGGCGCAGGCTTCCTGCCCAGCTGGTGGTGCGGCAAGGATCGGTGGTCGCCGACCTCAGCTTCCTGCCTCGGAAGGATTTCCGCGCCATGAGCAAGCTACGCATGCCGCCGGATGAAAAGGATCGCGGACCGCGTCGTTACGTGATCGAGGGCGAAGACGGTAGGCTCACGTTGGAGGGGCTCCAGACCCTGGCGTATAACGGTCGCCTCACACCCGACACGCTCATCCGGCCCGCCGACCGGCCGGAGATGGTGCCGGTGCCGATTCGCCGCACCTCGTTCATGTCCCTGGTTTTTCCGGAGAAGGCACCACTGCGGCTGACCCCTGCGCCCATCGTGGTCGCCACACGGCGGCCGGTGAGCCGCCCGACCGCCAACGGCGCAATCCAGTCCGCGGCCGAGTTGCGGGCCATTTATGAAGCGGACCCACACGACCCGCGCCTGATTCAAGTCTTCGATACGATTCGCCACCGCATGCGGACCGAGGGGATCTCGGCGCGGCGGGCGTTCAAGTTGTTCTTTGCCGAGAACCGCGCCCTACAGGTGAAACTGCTTACGCGGGCTGTTTACAAATACGTCAGTGCCACCACGCAATCTCATCGGATGGCGGCGCTGGTGGGATGCGTTGGATTCAACCTGTTACTTGGCGCCATCATTGTATTCGGTGAGGGTCTTGAGCGCCAAGTCGCCCTGATCCTATCAGGCATCAGTACCTTCCTTTTCAGTCTGTTGGGAATCTTCGCCTTCCGTCTAAACCAGTGGATTTCAGCCCACTGGCTGCAAGCCGCCTTGGGCTTCACTCTGATTTGCTTCACCGCATTTTTCAGCCTGTTGGTTGGGTTGGTTTACGCTTTCACACCCTCTCGTGGTTACTGGGAGCTTTTCTGGCAGATCCTTTCCTCATGAAATCTTGGCTTCAACCGTTCCGGCGCAAGCCGACTGACCAACAGCCGGCACTGACCTCCCGCTCGCCGCAGCCCTCGTCGGAGTCGGCCAGCAATCCGTGGTTCCCCACTGAATCGACAGCGTCGGGTGCAAACCTCCCTGCTCGATCCGAGGTCATCGCTGACGTGCAGCGCGTCAACATTGGCCAGAATCCGCAGCGGCCTTTCATTTCGCTCTTCCTTTCCCGACCGGTCGCCGACCAGCGGGCGCGAGAACTCGGGGCACCTTGGGTCCCGGTGGCCTATGCCTGCGGCTACGTGCTCACCGACGGCTGGCATTTTCGGGATGCCGACGGGCTGCTGCCGACGTTTTGCCCGGTGCCGCCGGCCTGCCTGGAGTCGTTGCGTGATCTCGTAATCCGCGTCCAGCGGGACCGCGTGCCGCCGAAGGACCTGCCGGGCGTCGTCGGCGAAACCCTGCGTTCCCTGGCGGTGATTGCCGATCTGCCTGCACCGCGCATTGAAGCCATCGGCCTGTGCGTGATCATGCGGGTGGGGTATCCGTCGCCGGTCGGCGCAAAAGATGACTGGCTGACGATGCCGGCCTGGGCGCTGAAGCTGCCCCGCCGCAAGCTCCGGCTGGGATAGAGCCATGCTCAGCCGCATGCTCAGGAACGGTTTTCCAATGATTGCGCGTATCTTCCGTTTCCGTGGCATCGCCGCGCTGGTGTTGAGCCTTTTCGTGGTCGGGCCTCGCGTGCTCGCCGAGACCTCGGTTGCTCGCCAGGAGGCGCCCAGTCCGTTCATCGCAGTTTTCATCAACGACGAGGACGTGCAGGCACTGGGCGGCAACTTTCCGCTGCCGCGCCGACGATTGGCCGATGCCATTCGCGCCGCGGACCGTGCGGAGGCGCGAGGGCTTGTCCTGAAGTTCTTCATCGATCTTCCGGCGAAAGACCTGCGTGACGACGCCGCACTGAAGGATGCCTTGGCCGAGTCGTCGATGCCGGTGGTCCTGCAGGCGAACCTCGAACCCAGTGGCGATCCGGTGGTGCTGGCTGATCGGTTTTTCCGCCCGGACCTGCCTTTTGACCGTGCGGTGCCGAACCGGAATCGGGGCTGGTTGCCTCTGCCAGCGCTGGCCGAGCATGCGACGGCGGTGGGTTTCATCGACTCCCTGCGGCCGGTATACCTGCGTGAGGCGTATCAAGGACGTGCCGTGCCGTCACTGTTTCTCATTACGCTGGAGTTGGCGCTCGGTCCTGCATCGGTTCAGGACGGGGGAGTTCGTTTCGCGGGCACTCCGGGATCGTTGGAGCTGGGGCCGATTGCTGGCGCCGCGGAATTTGTGGACGATCTGCAGCCATTGACGTTGCGGTCATTGCTCGATGGATCGGCGGCAGAGAAGGTCCGCGGAAAGGTCGTCGTGTTGGGCTACGATGGCGCCAAGATGCATGCGTTGCCGACCCCGTCGGGCGAGATCAAGGCGCATCGCCTGTTCTTCTATCAGTTGGAGTATCTTTTCCGGTCGGTGGCCCATGGAGGGTAGCTCATTCGGGCTGGGTTTCAGAGAAGATATTTCATAAGAACTTTCATAAGTCGTTGTAATATAGCGGAAAGCGATATTTAAAGTTTCTTTTTCGGATTTGTGAAGCGGAGCTACGATATCCATCGTGGAACTCCGGCTGACCCAGCTCTCTATTGAAGCTAACCCCTGCGAAACGCAGGGGTGCGTTGGGCAGTGGTGAGGCCAAGCCGGCCGTCCGGACTGACGAACCCGGGATTCGGGAACTGTTGCTGTCGATGAATGCGGACAACTGGCGCGAGGTGAGGGACCGGCTTTTGCCGCGTTTTGAACCGGCGGGATTCTCTTCCGGCGCGGGGCCCTCATCGGGCACCGCTTGCCGTAAGGTCGTTTGAGCGGCGAGCCGCTCCTTGTGGGGTCGATTGTGGGGTCGATTTTTCGGCGTTTCCGGCAGTGTTCGCCCATGTTCGCCGGTGTTCGCGACCACCGAAGGAATCGGCGCCAAGAAACAAAAACCCCTCACATCCAGGGGCTTGTGAGGGGTTAAATTGGGTGCAGGGGTTGGATTTGAACCAACGATCCCGCGGCCGCGGGATTATGAGCCGGGGTCGGCGAAGTCTTGCTCGAGGAGATGGATGCCGCTTCCGCCTTTTTGGCGTTTGAGGCGGTTTTCGAGTTTACGGGCGTCGCTGAGGGAAAGCGGACGGCTTTGCCAGGTGAGATGCCAGGGACGATATTTGGCGGTCCATTTGGATTCGCCGGCGTTGTGCTGAGCGAGGCGAAGCACGACATCGGAGGAGAGACCGAAATAGCGCTTCCCGCTGTCGTTGCGAAGTTCGTAGACGCGATACATGGGGGCACAAAAAACCCGGTCGGCGAGGGGCCGGACCGGGTTAAATTGGGTGCAGGGGTTGGATTTGAACCAACGACCTTCAGGTTATGAGCCTGACGAGCTACCAG
>CBFGUO010000026.1:0-81473 GCA_965652375.1 uncultured Opitutus sp. | reverse complement strand
CGCGCTCGCCCCAGCCGCCCGCCGCGAGGATCACCGCGGTGCCGGTGTTGAGCGCGCCCTTGGCCGCATGGAATTCGATCGAAGGGTTGTGGATGTTGACGATGTAACCCAGGTGCGGCGGGCTGTAGCTGCCATACGTCTCCGGTTCATGGATACGTTCCTGATTGAGGTACGGTGAGTCCGGCGGGTACAGCGGCACCACCACCCCGCCCGGCACAATCGCCGTCGGCTGGTAGGGTCCGTCACCCACCGGTCCCGGCGCCGGCACATCCTGCGGCGCCGGCAGCGCCGGCAGTCCCTCCGGCGCCGCCGCGAGGGCGACCGGCAACAAAACTGCACACACCAAGAGACGAAAAATACGGCAACGGGAAGCGATCGATAGGGGCATGCGCCCGACCATGCAGGCACTTCATTCGTGGGCAAATCTCCCTTTCGCCACGCTGCCCAATGTAAAGCAGAACCGCTCCGTGCCTCGCGGTGGAAGCATTCTACCGCGGCTCCGGGGCGTTGATCTGGCCGCTGCGGTGGGTGTACTCCATCAGCTCGATGCGGTTGCCGTCGGGATCGGTGATCCAGCACTGGTCGGAGTGGTCGATGCCACGCTTGACCGGTCCGACCTCCACCCCGCGGTCGACGAGCATCTGCCGCGTGTCGTGGATCGCCGTCACCTCCAGGCAGAAGTGACTGATCTGGTTGCCGCGGTCGAGCGGGTCCGTGTTGCCGCCCCACACCGCCGCCGCGAGGTGCTGGTCGAAGATCTCGACGAAGGTCGTGTCCCCACAGGCAAGGTAGGCGCCGAATTTCTCCCCCGCGTCATTGCGGAAGTAAAACTGGAGCGTGAAGCCGAGCTTGTCCCGGTAGAACGCGAGCTGACGCTCGAGGTCGTTGGTGATGAGGCAGACGTGGGCGAGTTTACGAAACATGGGGCGGAGGGGTTCAGGGTGGGTCGGCCGCCCCGCTCGCCGCGAGCAGGGCATCGATCCGATCCATCGCTTCGTAGCACGCCCGGCTGTTGTGGTAAGGACATTTCCACAGGCTGATCTGTGGACGTTCAACCGGCTGCCCATCGGCGGTCACGCCCCATCGCCAGCCACCCCGCTCGCGATCGATGATCTTCTCCGCGATGAAGCGCCAGGAATCGCGCGCCGCATCCAGAAAACGGGATTCGCCCGAGAGCTGATAGGCGTTGAGAAAGCCCACCACCGCCTCGGCCTGCGACCACCAGTCCCTGGCGGCGTCCACCGGGCCTTCCGGGCTGCCCAGGTTGATCAATCCGCCGTCGCAACCGACTCCTTCGCTCCGCACGACGTCGGCGATGCTCACCGCCAGAACCCGCACCCGCGCCTGTAGGTCAGCGTCGCCGAGCACGGCGGCGGCCTCCGTGAGCAGCCACGCCGCTTCGATGTCGTGGCCGTAGGACACGTTTTTGGACGTGGTGCGTGTCCAGTCGGCGTCAAAATGCAGGCCCAGATGCAGCGTGCCCGGATCCAGGATACGATCGAGCATGAGCTCCACCAGCCTGCGCTGCGCCTCGCGCAATCCCGGGTCCGGCCACACCCGCAACAGATTGGTGTAGGCCTCCATCAGGTGCAGATGGGTGTTCTGCGACTTGTCCGCTGGCTCCACCCGCCATCGGTCGAGCAAACCGGGTTCTCCCCAATCCGCCCGCCGCAGCTCCCGATAGCCGCCGTGCACCGGATCGATTGCGTGCCGTTCGAGCAGGCGGAACAACCTGATCGCATGGTGCAGGGCTTCCGGTTCCCCGGTTGCCCGATGATACTCCGCCAACGCATAGATGCCGAACGCCTGCCCATACGTCTGCTTGGTGGTGTCCGCCGGCTGCCCGTCGCTGCCGCGCGACCAGATCAGTCCGCCGTGTTCCGCGTCCCAGAAATTTCCTGACAGGTCCGCATACGCCCGCTCGGCCATCGCGAGGTATCGCGCGTCACTGTCACGTCGATACGCATTGCTGAAGGCCCACAATATGCGCGCGGTGAGCAGCGAGCCGCGCTCGCTTTCGGGCAGCGGTGCGCCGTTGAAGACCGCCCCGTGAAAGGTGCCGGTCCGGGGGTTCGGCGCCTCCCGGAGCCAATACTCCAGAATGTTGCCGCGCACCTCCGTCGCGATCTCCTTGCGCCAGGCCCTGAGTTCGGCCGGATCGGCCGCGAGCCCCCGCGAATCCACCCCGGCCAGCATGATCGCCAGCAGGGCTAGCCCGCATATTCCACAGTTCGAAGGGAAACCGCCTACACGCTGCAATGTAGGGCTGCCGCTTGTCGGCAAGCCGCATCTGCCTCTCTGCCCTCCGTCAGCCAGCGGCACGCCGACAAGCGGCGGCCCTACAGTGTGAAATATCCAGGCCAGGGCATGATCGATTGCGTCCACCATCTTCATCCAGTCGCTTTCTTTGGTGTCAGCCTTGGTGGCACCGAAGCCCCTCGCGATGGCAAAGCAGCGGATTGCGCCCCTGCCGGGGTGGAACGGCACCACGCCGACAGGCACAACGCTCATGCATCGTTTCGTGGACCTGCCCAGCGGCGGAGTGAATCCGTGGGCATCCGTGAAATCCGTGGCTGATAAGACTCGCTCATTCGACACCCAGACGCGCCAGCAGGTCGGCGGGCGGTTGCGGGTATTCGCTCAAGGCCACGTTGCCGAGGTAGCCGACGTCCTTCATGCCTTCCGGCGTCGTATAGAAGCCGCCCGCCGTGAGCTGACGAAAACGGCGGAAAAAGAACTTCAAGCGGCGTTGCGCGCGCGCCCCTTCGTCGAGCGCCGCCACCTGCTCGGGACTCAGCTCCTCCAGCTTGGCGAGATCATTGCACAGGCGCGCCTGCTGGTTGATGCGCAGCTTCACGAACGGCTTCTGGAAACGCTCCCGACAGGTGGCATCAAGTTGGGCAAGCCCTTCCAGAATGAGACTTCGATCCCGGTCGTAACCCGGGTAGGGAGAGCTGATCCACTCGTCGATGAAGTCGTGCACCTTCAGGTCGGCCGCGCTGGGTGACTGGTCGTCGGCTGGGATGATCAAACCGCACAGGACAGCCGCCGTCGCGCGCTGGTGCTCATCGAAGGTGAGCGGCCACAATTCGCCCGGCGCATAGGTTTTGATCAGGTCCGGGTCGGTGCCGTATCCGTCACCCTCATACGCACCGGCGATCACCACCCCGGGTTCCCCGGGCGCAGGCTGGGCCAAGGCGCGCGGCAACAGGGTCGCGCCGGCGGCGACCGTGGCCATCCACTTGAGGGCCGTGCGCCGGTCGAGTCGGTCAGAAAGCGGAGAAGTCATGGTGAAAAACAGGATGAAACAGGATTAACCACGAAACACACGAATCACACGAAAAGGAGGCAGGCCGCACGCCGGCCGGTGCACGTTATCGATCGCAGCCATGGATTCGTGCCATTCGTGTGTTTCGTGGGCCAAAGATTCAGATATTCCCGCGCGACAGCTCGCCGACGAGATGATCGGCGGCACGCCAGGCGAGAGCCATGAGGGTGAGAGTGGGATTTTTGTCGGCGTTGGACGGGAAGGGCGCGCCGTCGGTGAGGTAGAGGTTGGGCACGTCCCAGGTGCGGCCCCAGGCGTCGCAGACCGACTTGCGACGGTCGGTGCCCATGATCGCGCCGCCCACCTCGTGGATGATCTCACCGCCGGCCTTGATGAAGCTGCGCGGATCGGGGTTGCTGAGATCGGTCGTCACCCGTCCGCCGCAGGCCTCGACGATGGCCGCGAAGGTGCGCCGCATGTGCGCCACCTGGTTGAGCTCGTGGTCCGACCACTGCCAGTGAAAACGCAGCACGGGGATGCCCCACTTGTCCTTCACCTGCGGATCGATTTCACAATACGAGCCTTCGTTGGGAATCATCTCGCCGCGACCGGCCATGTGCACGAAGGAGCCGTGGTAGCGCCGGATGTCCTCCTTGAATTTTCGCCCCCAGCTGCCGCCGCCGTTGAAGCCCTCGATGTGGCCGATGCCCACGCCGGGCATGCCCTTGCCGGAATGGATTTCAATGTGGTAGCCGCGGGCAAAATCGAGCTGCCCGGCCAGCTGCTCCCGGTAGAGCCACCAGGGCGAATACACGTGGGTGCCGCCCGCGCCGTCCTCGTTGAGCGGCGGCAGGTTCTCCAGCGCCGGCACCTGGCCACCCACGCTGGCGCCCACCGTATCCATGAGATACCTACCGACCAGGCCGGTCGAGTTGGCCAGGCCGCCGGGGAAGACCGCCGACTTCGAATTGAGCATGATGCGCACCGTCTCGGCCGCGCTGGCGGCAAGCACGACGGCGCGGGCGTTGACCCGATGCTCCTGCCCGTCCTTGCGGTCGATGTAGACCACGCCGGTGGCCTTGCCGTTTTCATCGACGGTCACTTCGCGCACCATGGCGTCGGAGAGGATATCGAGGTTGCCGGTCGCCAGCGCCGGCGGCAGGTGCACCGTGGTCGACTGATAGTTCGCCTTGATTGAGCAGCCGCGCCCGCAATCGGTCGCCCAGAAGCAGGCCGCCCGCGCGCGCATGGCGTCGCGCAGAACCCGCTGCGCCTTGGGATTGTTGGGATGCAGGCGGGCCGGCAGGTGCTCGGCATCCTGCCGTTGGGTGAGCACGGCGCGATGGGCGGCGACCACCGGCACGCCGAGGGTCGCGGCGTGCTTCTTGAGGTAACGTTCGCCGACCCGCGGGGGCGGTGGCGGCATGAGTACGCCGGGACGGGAGTTGGGCGTGTTCTCCAGCCCGTCGTTGTCGCCGTAAACGCCGATGAGCAGCTCGACCTTTTCGAAGTAGGGCTCGAGGTCCTCGTAGCTCATCGGCCAGTCGAAGCCGAGACCGTCGCGCGAGCGGGGTTTGAAGTCGTAGGGACCGTTGCGGAAGGAGAGGCGGCCCCAGTGGTTGGTGCGTCCGCCCAGCATGCGTGAACGCCACCACAGGAACTGGTTTTCGCGGCCCGGCGTGGCGCGCACGTAGGGTTCGCCCGGCACGGTCCAGCCACCGTCGACCGTGGCATCGTAGAAGCCAAAGGGCTTGTCCGGTGTGCCCGTGCCGCGCAGGGGTGCCTGCGACGGCGTCTGGAACATCGGCGTCTCGGTGGCGGGATCGTAGTGGCGGCCCGCCTCGAGCATGAGCACCTTCACGCCCTCCATGGCGAGGGTGTAGGCGGCCTGTCCGCCACCGGCGCCCGAGCCGACCACGATCACGTCATACTCCGGCTGGGTCTTGCGATTGGTCAGAAACGGCATGGCACGGGAGATTCAACCGACGCTCACAGATCGAGACTGCGGAGATACTTGAGACTCTCCGGGATGTTGGCCAGCGGGTCCGGCGACTCGTCCTCGATGTAGTAGTGGCGGATGCCATTCGCCCGGCAGGCCCGGAGCAGCGTGGGCCAGTCAATCTGGCCGGTGCCCACGATGACCTTGTCGGTCTCCGGGGCGCCGCCGGTGCTGAAGCCGGTGGGGGCGCCCTTCCGAATGTCCTTCACGTGCAGGCCCATCCAGCGATCCGGATATTTTTCCAGCAGCGCCAGCGGATCGGCGCCGCCGTGCACGACCCAGAAAACATCCATCTCGAAGAACACGTTGTGGCCCGCGGTCGCAGCGGCAAAGACATCGAAGGGCGTGTCGCCCTCGAGTTTTCCCGCGCCAAATTCGTAGCCGTGCGGGTGATAACCGAACTTGATGCCCGCGGCCGCAAAGGCATCGCCCCACTTGGCAAAATCGGCCGCGGCCGCGCGGGCCGACTCGGCGGTGAACTCGCCCTCGTGCGGAATCCACGGCACGATCGCGTAGCCCGCGCCCAGCGCCTTCACTTCATTGAGCACCGCGGCGAAGTCGTCCCGCAGCGCGTTGTATTGCACATGCGCGCTGGTGGCCTTGAGCCCGCGCTTCTCGAGTTCAGCGCGGAACTGTTGCGGCGTCATCCGCGCCGTGCCCGCCGTCTCCACTTCCTTGATACCGTAGCCCGCCACCATGTCCATGGCGGCAAAGGGATCCTGCATGAAACTGCCGCGCACACTCCACAGCTGCAGCCCGAGCTGGTCGGCCAGCGGCGTGGCGGGCTCATGGGGATGAGCGTTGAGAACGTGACCCGCGGCCAGAGCGGCCACGGCAGTCAGAGCGCGGAAACGAGTCGTCATGGAGAGGATGCGAAAACGCTGAGCAGGGGGTTGAGGCAGCGCGCGACGCCCGCGGCAGAACGCGCGATCGGGGAGCTGCACTCCACGCCGGCCCCCACCGGCGGGCAAGCATCAACCGACTCAATGTTGAATCTTACCGGCGCTCACGGTCTCCGAACAAAATATCTTAATTTTACCGAGACATGCACATCTGCCTTGTCCGGCGGTTTCTCCTGCTCACGATCGCCCGTTCCCCCGCCGATATCGGCGCTAAAAATTCTCCAGCTTCCCTCCGCCCTTCGTTGTGAAAAAGGCCCAGACCTCCCCCGCGAAATCCCCCACCATCGTCGGCTCCGCGCTGCCCCGCCTTCCGTGGGAGGACAAGCCTCCGGGTTGCCCGCAGGTCATGTGGCGCAGCCGCCACAATCCGCTCATTGGCTGGAATCCCACGCCCCACACCGCCCGCGTGTACAACAGCGCCCCGGTGCCTTTTGGCCGCGGCTTCGCCGGCGTTTTCCGGGCCGATGAACGCAACGGCCGCGCCGCGCTCCATGCCGGCACCTCCGCCGATGGCCTGCATTTCGAAATCGAGGACGCCAAGATCGCGTGGATCGACGAAGCCGGCCGGCCGGCCACCCCGTCCTACGCCTACGATCCGCGCGTGGTGAAGATCGGCGCATGGTATTACATCACCTGGTGCGATGATTTCCCCGGCGCCTCCATCGGCCTTGGTCGCACCAAGGACTTCAAGACCTTCATCCGCATGGAAAATCCGCTCATGCCGTTCAACCGCAACGGCGTGCTCTTCCCGCGAAAAATCCGGGGCGAATACGTGCTGCTCTCCCGTCCGTCCGACAGCGCCCACACGCCGTTTGGCGACATCGTGCTTTCGCATTCGAAGGACCTCACCTACTGGGGCAGGCACCGCATGGTGATGAAGAAGGGCGGCAGCGGCTGGTGGCAGGGTGTGAAGATCGGCGCCGGGCCGGTCCCGATCGAGACGACCGCCGGCTGGCTCGTTTTTTATCACGGCGTCTCCACCACCTGCAACGGCTTCGTCTACTCCATCGGCGCTTCCCTGCATGACCTCGAACAACCCGAGAAGGTGCTCTATCGCAGCCGTGACTACTTGCTCACGCCCGAGGAACCCTACGAGACCACCGGTTTCGTGCCCAATGTCTGCTTTCCGGTCTCCGCCCTGGTCGACGCCCCCACCGGCCGCATCTCCCTCTATTACGGCGCCGCCGACACCTACACCGCCCTCGCCCACTGCCAGGTCGACGACCTCCTCACCTACCTGAAGGCCAACTCGGAGGTGTAGCGAGGAAGCCCCGGACCATGGACTACAAGACCACGGACCAAACCCTTATGGTTTGATCCCCCCGGCGACGAACCCTGTTGGAGGCGACGGCGAACCTTGTCCGCGCAGCGGACATTTCTAACGAGGCAAGGCCTCGTTAGGTATTCACCCGGTTGTCGCTCTTGAAGTGCGCGCGTCGCCGATTTTCGGCCTGCTGACGCCGCGACGCCAGTTCCGCTCCGTCGTAGCGCTGCACTTTGCCGGACGCCCGTGCCACCTCCGCGTTCTCCATCTCCGCGGCCACGGTGAACAACACCAGCAGCTGTGCCCGGCGCTCGAGACCACCCCCGGGACAGCAAACGGCGTGACGGCAAAACCAATTGAGCAATTCGGACGGCGAAGACATGCGGTCTCCAGCGATTGCCGGCCAATCGACAAAGCCAAGACCCAAAAAATCCGGTCGCCGGAACTTCAGCCCGAGTACGCCGCTCCGTTTGCACCTTCGTGCTTCCGACTTCTCACTTCCCGCTTAAGACACGGTTATGCGCTCCCTGCCCCCCCTCCCCGCGCTGGGTCTCGCCCTGCTCCTCGGCGCGGCCGGCTTCTTCATCGGTCGCAGCACGGCGCCTTTCTCCGGCACCGCCACGCCTGGCACCGACGAGGCCTTCGACACCCTCCTCGCGACTCCGACCGACGAGACCTCCGCCCCCGCCGTCGCCCCTGCATCCGATCCCACCGCCAATCTCGCCGCCTTCGAGGCCGCCCTCACGCGGGACAGCTGGCGCCTCAACAAAGCCTGGGAGGTCCGCATCAACGCCCTCACCGCCGCCGAGATGCCCGCCCTGGCCGAGCTCCTGCAACGCCACGCCGACTCCGGCGCCCGCCTCGCCCTCCTCAACCCGATCTACTCCCGCTGGGCCGAACTCGATCCCGCCGCCGCCCTGCGCCACGCCCAATCGCTCACCCGGCCCGACGAACGCGAGCGCGCCACCGGCCGCGTCTTTCACGGCTGGGCCTACGCCGCCCCCAAGGACCTGCTCGCCTGGGCCCGCCGCCAACCGGAGGGTGAACTGCGCAACCAGGCGCTCAACGCCGCCGCCCCGTTTCTGGTCGAGGAGGATCCCGCCGCCGCCTTCGCCCTCCTGGCCAGCCAGAACAGCCCGCCCAACACGGTCCGCCATTCGGTCACGAGCCTGTTCGGCGCATGGGCGGCCCGCGATCCCCGCGCCGCCTACGCCGCCGCCCGCGATCTCCCCAACGTCATGGAACGCCAAAATGCCATCGCCAACATCGCCGTTGGCTGGATCCGCACCGATCCCGATGCCGCCGTCGCCTGGCTCGCCGAGCTGCCCGCCGGCCAGGTGCGCGATCACGCCTTCATGAACGCGGTCAACCAGCTCGCGTTCGCCGATCCCGACGCCGCCTTCCAACTGGTCGAGAAACTCCCCTTCAACCCCAGCCAACCCTACATGATCGCCGCCGCGCTCAGCAATCTCGCCCAGCGCGACGCGGAGCGCGCCTTCGCCTTCGCCACTTCGCTTCCCGCCGGCTCCCTGCGCAACGAAACCCTGACCAACATGCTGGGACAGATCGCCCAGCGTGATCCCGAGACCGCCTTCGCCTACCTCGAGGAGATCGACGCCCCCCTGCTCTACGACCAGGCCTTCAACACCATCATCGGCCAGCTCGCCGCCCGTGACCCCGAGGCCGCCCTGGCCCGTGTCCAGGCCCTGCCCAACACCATCGCCCGGCAGAAAGCGCTCAGCGGCATCGTCAGCGCCGTCGTCAACCACGATCCCGACCTCGCCGCCCTCATCGCCTCGGCCATGCCCCCCGGCCAGCAGCACACCAACGCGATCAACATGATCTCGCATGTCTTCGCCAACCGCGACCCGGCCGGCGCGCTCGCCTGGATCACCTCCCTGCCGGCCGGCGCGACCCGCGACCAGGCCGCCCAACAGATCGTCGGCCAACTCGCCCCGACCGACCCTGCCGGCGCCCTCGCTCTGGTTTCCACCATGTCCCCCGGCCACGCCCGGGCCAACGCCTTCAGCAATCTCGTCAGCGCCCTCGCCCGCACCGACGTCGACCAAGCGATCGCCCTGCTCGATCAGGCCCCCTCCGCCGCCGAGCGTCAGCAATCGCTCGTCAGCATGCTCCATCCCTGGATCCAGACCGACCCTCAGGCCGCCACCCACTACATTCTCACTTCCCTTGACGGCGCCGACCAACGCACCGCCCTCGAGGCCGTCGGCTTCACCCTCGCCCAGTCCTCGCTCGAAAGCGCCCTCGCCCTCGCCGACCGGATTCCCGATGCCGCCGCCCGCCAGCAATTTCTCGTCAACGTGTCCGCCTCCCTCGCCAATCGCGATCCCCTCGAAGCCGCGGCCATCGTCACCGACCTCACCGATCCCCGCACCCGCGCCAACGCCGCCGCCAACGTCGCCGCCCAGTGGGCCACCTACGACCCCGCCGCCGCCCTCGCCTGGCTCGACTCCCTCCCGGCCGACCCGCAGCTCCAGGGCGCCTATCGCAACACCCTCGGCAACTGGGCGCAGTTCGACGCCGATGGCGCCCGCCGCTGGGTGAGCGCCCAACCCGCCGGCGAGGCCCGCGACTACGGCTTCCAGGCCATCGCCGATCAAACCGCCCGCTACGCACCCGAAACCGCCCTCGACCTCGCCGGACAGATCGGCGACGAGTCCGCCCGCCTGCGCACCACGCAAAACGTGCTCACCCAGTGGATACAACAGGACCGCGCCGCCGCCTCCGCCTGGATCGCCGCCAGCCCCCTGCCCGCCGCCACCAAGTCCCAACTCCTCGGCCCCGAAGGCTGAACCGGTCGCCCCGCCTCATCACCTGGGGCGTGCGGGACGATTGAAGTCACGCCCTGTAACCACCGGCATTCCCTCCGACGGCGGGCCAACCTGTCAATGCCCCCGCCCTCCTGGTACCACAGACATTCCTGTCTGTGCCCCCTGCCTCTCGGCCACCCGCCACTGCGCCCCCTCCCTCCCCCTTTCACCCCACCGCCCGCCGGGCCAGCGCGCTGTCGAAGGTACGTTGCAGCGCCAGCGTGCCGGCCAGCAACAGCGCACCCCAGCGCATTTCCGTCTTCATCAGGTGGTCGCCCTCCAGCGCAAAAATCGCCAGCGCCAACCCAAAGACCTCCAGCATGCTCCAACGCCGCAGCCCCGCCGCCCAGGCGTTGACCTGCTGATTATCCTCGCGGCTGCGCAGCCGCCACCAGGATACGAAACTCAGGATCCAGGCCGCCACCGGCGTTGCCACCAGGAAGAAGCCGGTCAGGACCGCCGCCAGCCACGTCCCCTCCGCCCACAACACCGGCACGAGCATCACGATGCTATAGTCGCGATCGACCAACCGCCAATCCTGCACTCCGAGAAAGGGGAGGCTGAGCGTCGCCGCGAGCGCGATGCCCGAGCAGGCCAGCCACCATCCGTTGGGCGGGATCGGCGGTTGCTCCTCAACGGCGTGAGGCGCGCGCAGTGCGGCCGACAACACTTCACCCGCCACCATGCTCAACAGGATGGCGATGATGAAGAGCGGAATGCCGACCAGCGGTCGCGCCCCCACGAAAAACTGCTCCGAGGTGAGCACCAGGATCAGGCACACCAGATACACATCGAGCATCGACCACTTCGCATAACGATCCGCCCGGTGCAGCCAGCGCAGCAGGTTTTCATCGGGTCGCGCCGTCCCCGTCACCGCCGCCAACACCGCCAGCTTGGCAAAGGGAAACACGACCGAAAAAGCGACCACCAGGATCGCCAGCACATACAGCCCACTGCTCCAGAACATCTTCACCGAACGAAACAGCGTGTAAGGCTCGGTGATCAGCCCCTGCCGCAGATCCATGAACGGAAAGAACAACACGCCCACGTTGCACAGAAACGACACCACCAGCAGCGCGGTCACGTTGCGCCGCAACGAAATCGGCAAGGACGGCGCCTCGGAGGAAGACGACGATTGGGACGCAAGGTCTAGGGACATCACCTTCATGCGATGGCCCCATGGACCGTAAAATGCCAGAAGAGTTCTCCCGCAGGTCTCCCGTCGCTTTCGCCCATCTTGACGTAAAGCTGGTTTGCTGGTTTCCTGGCGTCATGAAGGCGACTTTCGATCTACCCGATGATTTGGTGCAACGAATTAAGTTACGGGCTGTGCGGGAGCGAAAACCGCTCAAGCGCGTGGTAGCCGATTTGCTCACCCAAAGCCTCGACGGACCCGAGACGCCCACCGGCACGGCTGATCACACCTCTCCGCCGGAAGGCGTGATGCTCACCGAAGATGGGTTTCCTGTCATCCAATGCGGTCCGGATGCTCCTGCCTCACGCATGACCGTCGAGGATTTGCTGGTATTGGAACAACAAGCTCTTCAACAGGAGGATCTGTCCCGTGCCGGGCTTGCTCATTGATACATGCGTATGGGTGGCGGCGGCATTTGTGCATCATCCAGCTCACCGGCTGGCGAAGTCCGAGCTGAAATCGGCGACCAGGCGACAACCGGCGCTTTTCTGCCGAGCCACCCAACAAAGCTTCCTTCGGCTGATCACCACGCCTTCCCTGCTCCGAATTTACCAAGCGGAAGGATTCACCAACCGAGGTGCGTGGGCGCAGTATCACTTGTTTCAATCAAAACTTGCTGTCGACGACGTCGAAGAGCCCCCCGGTACCGTCGCGCTGTGGAAACGGCTGGCCACCCGCGACACGGCCGCGCCCAAGGTCTGGATGGACGCCTACCTCGCCGCCTTCGCCATCACCGGTAAGCTGGATTTCGTCACACTCGATCGCGATTTTCAAAACTACGAAGCCCACGGCTTGGTGCTTCGCCTACTCGCGTAAACCCACCGTCGCGGCCGCGCCCGCCGGAGCACCTCGCAAAAAAGCCGTGCCAAGGGGCACGGCTGGCGGTGACCGAACAGGGTCACCGTTCAGAGTGGCCCACGCTCACTGACTCCAGGGCGGCACCACGCCGTTGGAGCGGGCGTAGGCGATCATCTGGCCGAGGTGTTCGTGACCATGGTCGGCGAGGATCATCACCAGCTGCGCGCGCGGCGCCTGGTTGCCCCAGAACTCGATCTGCTCGGCCATCGCGTCCTCCGACACGCCCGCCACCGCCTTCTTGGCGAACTCCACGGATTCCTTGTAGGCCGCGATCAGGGCGGCCTTGTCGGCTCCTTTGCCGACCTCCTGCGGGTTGATGCCTTCCGGCACGGTCGCCCCCAGCATGCGACCGATGTAGTAATTGGCCCCGGCCACATGCTCCAACACCCCGCGGACTGTCGCGACGCCCTCGGCGGGCGTCCAGTCGTACTTCTCTTCCGGGATGGCGTTGGCCAGTTGCACCAGTTTGTCGGCCGAAGCGGAAAGGCTGCCGATGATGACCTGATTGGTCAGCGGCACCGGCTTCTGTTCATGATGATCGCCAAAGGCGGCAAGCGGCGCCGCCACACACACGACGGCAGCCAGGAGTTGTTTGGTTATGGTATTCACAGCAATGGGAGTTGAGGGAGGGGTGACGGGCTGGAAGCACCTATCGGATCACGAAAAACCCCGTCGGGTCAATCAACCCGCCGCCACAGTTTGGCGAAAACGCTTCCGGCGATCCGCAGGTGGATCACATGCGTTAGCCCCACGATCCGCCACCTTGTCGCGTCGCTCCAACGCGGCCACGCACCCGGCCCCCGTTAGCCGCGTTTGAGCCTCAGCGAAAACGTGGCCCGCATCGGCCCGACGCAATTCCACACGGACAACCCTGCGGCCCCGCGCCGACCCGCCCTGCCGACACCGTCACGCTTTCTACCGCTCACCGTCCCAGGAAGCCCGCCGCCCCGCGCAGCCCGGCTTCGGTCACCATCCGCCAGAATGCACTGGCATCGGGATTCGTCGGCGTCCCGCCCACCGTGAAAGTCTGCCGCACCAACGCATAGCCTTGCGGGTCGGTTTCACCGCTGAGCAATCCGACCTTGTTCAGCAACTGCGCCATCGTGCCCTTGGCACCGAGTTGCAGCACGATGTTCATCGGCTGGTTCTCGACCTCGGTGCCCTCCTGCGGCGCCATGCTGCCCGTGCCTGACAGACGCAGGATCGGCGAGATGAATTCGATGGCCGAAAACGTCACGCTCAGGTCGGTGCCTCGCTCCACGCGCATGCGAAACTGATCGAACTTCAACTCGTTGAACGCCGACGTCAGTTCGGCTGCCGCCATGGTCTTCTCCGAACCCGTCAGCGCCCCCGCCAGCCCGACGAGGCCCGCAACCTTTCCGACCGTTTCGCCGCGCTTGCCCAGCATGCGCAGGATTCCGTCCGACCCGCTCACGTCGAAGGTGCCGCTCACGTTCTTCAGCAGCTCCATCATGGTGCCGCCCTGCCCTCGCAAATCGGCGTCGACCGCGACCGTCGTCTCCAGCTGCGGTTTCTCCCGCCGGTTGGCCGGCTGCAGCAGCGGTCCGAGCGCGAAGCCCTTCACGTCCACGTCACCGGTGAGTGAATACGGCTGCGCCGCCGCCGCGTCGAAGGTGATGCCGCCCGCCATCTTCAGGGGTTCATCCTTCATCATCCCTTCGACGCCCTCGACCGCCACGCCCGTATCGCTGATGCGTGCCGATCCCCGCAAGTTTCGAACGATCGTATCCGTGCCGTAATGTACTTCCTGCAGTTCGAATGCCACCTGACCGGTAACGCTCTTCCAGAACGGCTCCACATCGCGTTTCGGCTGCGCCGGCGGTGCGACATTCAACGCCGCCGTCGCCGCATCGGACAGGCGGTCGCGGATCGACCGCCGCGGGGCGGCCTCCGCCGCCGGTTTGGCCGCGGTGGTTTCACCGGCCGCTTCCGGAACGAGGGTGGAAAACGCCTGAAAATCGCCGACGAACACTTTGCTCCCGCTCACCCGTCCGTCGAACTGGATCGGGCCGTTCATCGCCGCCGCCGCGTCTCCTCCCCCGCTCGACACCGGAGCCGCCGGCGGCAGGACGAAGCTGGCCTGGAGCGCGACATCGGAGCGCCGTCCGTCCGCCGTCAAAACGATCGGCACCTCGATCGTGCCGCGCCCGTCCCTCCCCGCTTGGGCGGTGAGAACGAGATCCAGATCCCCGAGCGGCGTGGGGGCGGCCTTCGCGACCAGTCCGCGCATCGCCAGGTTCACCTTGGCGTCGATCACCGTCTCGCGCATCGTCGCGTCGAAGGTCGTCTCCAGCTGCCCTTGCGCGAGCGCCAGATAAGCCGCCAGGGCCGGCTGTCCCGCCAGCGCCCCCACATCGGCTTCGATCTTGCCTCGGGCCATCAGATTCGTCGCGTCCCCCAAGCCCAGGCTGCCGCTTGCCACCACCGTCGCCATCGACGATCCCCCGGCGCCCGTCACGCCGAGCCGACGCACATCGTAGGTCAGCGTATCACCCCGCAACGCCGCCGAAAACTCCGCCGCCACATCCAACTGCGACACCTGCGGTGCACCGCCCAGCGTCGCCGAGACTCCGCGCAGGGACACGGGTTCGGTCGTCGCCACCGCCAGGTCGTCGATCGATTTGAACCGAACGTCGAGCACGCCGCCCTTCAAAACGCCGCCGAACTGCGCGTCGGCCACGAACGCCTCCGCCCATGCCAGCGGCACCTCGCCCACTTGCACGCGCGCCAGGCTTGCCGTCGGGTCGGCGGCGGCAATCGCCTGATTCTCCAGGTTCACCTGCAAGGGCTGTAGGAGTTCGATCACCGCCAGCGACTGCGGCGCCGCGGGCGTGGCACCGTCCACGCGGTGGGCGGTCAGCACCAGGCGCGACAACTCCAGCCGCGTCGTCTCGGACAGGGTTCCGTCCAGCATGGCTTCGACCGCAATCGGTCCCGGATCGAGCGGTAGCATAGTCTTTACCGCGCCGCCTGTTCGCGCCTGGATTTCGGCGCCGAAGCGCACCACCGGTGCGTCCAGCGGATTCTCCACCATCGCGGTCAACCGTCCCGTGAGGGAGTCTCCGGTCGCCATCGAGCCGTTCAGGCCCTCGAGTTCGGCGGCAAGACGTTCTGCGGTGTAGTCGATTTTTGGTGACACTTCCAGCTCGAGCCGATCGATCAGTTTCGCTTCCCCCTGCCACAGCGTGACCTCCTTCAGGGTCACCGGCATGCTTGCCCGCAGGCTGATCTCCTGCCCGTTCGCCGCGGCCGCCACGGTGAGCACCGTCGAAAGCCGGCCCGACTCGATGCGTTGCCCCTCCAGCCAGGGCTGGGCCCAGGCCAGCGGAATGTCGCTCAGCGCCACCCGCACGAGCGGCGCCTGCGGATCGGGCACTTCGACCTGCTGATCCGTCAGGTTGAAACCGACGCGCTGCAGGCTGCGCACCTGGGCAAAGGTGCGCCCCTCGGCATCGATCGCATCGACGTTCAGTCGCGACAAACCGGCCGTATCATCGGCGAACTCCCCGTCGAATTCGGCGCGCACCTGAACCGAGCCGATCGGCGCCAGTTCCGGCGAAACGGCCTCCAGCCGCGCCAGCCGCGCCTCCAGCTCGCCGCTCGCGGCCGCCGCGTTCGTGTCGGGAGCAAACCGGAAGCGTCCCGCTCCGTTCAGATCGAGGTCCGGCAAGCCCAGGCCCTCCAGCAACGCCCCCAACTGGGCCGAACGCACGGCGACATTCCAGGTACCGCTGATCGATCGCGTCGCCGGCTCAAAGGCGGCTTCGCTGCTCAACAGGGTCTCGCTCTGTTCCTGCCCCTGCGCACCGCTCACTCGGGACACGCGCGCGGAATAACGCTCGCTCGCTGTTCCGCTGTCGCTCGCCGGGGCGGTATCGGCCGCGGCCTGTTCGGCAACCACGTCCGCCCGGATGCGATCGGACGGCAGGCCCGGCCCTTCGAGGGTCGTGGTGGTACCGATCGTCAACGCCTCGAGGCGGCGATCGGCGGAGAGCCGCACCTTGGCCTGCCCCTCCGTGCGCACCACCTGCACCGGCGCATCCGCCGCCGCGTCACGGTAAACCACCGTCCATTTCAAAGTGCCGCTTCGACCGGTGGAAATGTCCTCCCCCACCATCTCGAACGTCGCCTCGCGCCCGTCGGGCAGCAAGGCCCGCCCCCGCGCCGAGAGCTGCGCCAGGATCAGGTCCATCGGCAACTCCGCCGCATGCAGCAGCCCGCGAAAGGGGGTCGCCGCTCCTTCCGCCGCCGTCTCCGTCGCTTCGTCCGCGGCCGCCGGCGGCGACGCCTCGATCGAGACCGCGTCCCGCAGGTTGATCTCCACCCCGTCGATTGCCAGCCGCTGGACGTTCAGACGCCCGTGCACCAGGTAATCCCAGGCCGAATACCGGGCTTCCACCGAATCGATCCGGATGCGACCGGCCGCCTGTTCCACGACCAAGGTGTCCATTTTCGCCCCCGTAAAGCCCGCCGAGACCCGCCCCACCGCGATATCCATGCCCGGTTGTTGCACCGCGACCTTGCGCGCCGCCCAGGTCTGCACGCCCGGCAGCAGCGCGATTCCCACCAGCAGTGCCGCCAAAACGAGGCAAGCGCCCAGGGTGAAGAGGAGAATACGAATAAATTTCATGGGAAAAGGAAGAGAAGCCGGCTCACTTCCAGACGCGCCGCCCCGGCCGCAGGTTCCGACGGGGAGCTTTCATTTTGCCCGATTCGGCGCGAGCCGGCGCGGTCGCCGGACGGCTATCAATCCTCGGCCGCCTTCAGTTCGGGGCCGTCGGCCGCGCCGAGATGGTGTTCTTGCCAATCACGCACTGCCCGCAGGATCGCCCGCACCTCCGGATGCCGGGCGGCAAAGAGCAGCAGCCGAATCTCGTCACGGTCCAGCCCGGCCGCCTCGACCTCCGCCACCAGCTCCTCCCGCGTCGCCCGCACCGAGTTGCGGTAGCGGGTACGCAGTCGCGCCGCCGCCTTGTCCGCTTCCGCGCCGGTGAGTCTGGCGCCGGAACTCGCCTCCAGCCACAGCAGCAGGATTTCGCGCACCTCCGCCGAGTCCTCCGGGTAGCCCATGGCGCGCAGCACGTCCACCAGCGTGGACGGCTTCACCGGCCGGCCCGTCTCGATGTTGTTGACCGTGTTGGGATGACATCCGGCGAGCTCGGCCACGTGCTCTCGCGTCATTCCCCGCGCTTCGCGCCGCAGTCGAAATTGCCGAGTATACTCCATGCGTCCCCTTATCCGGGAGTCACTTCCGCTGTCAACGCACCCGCCAACGCATAACCTTTGACATCATCCGTGTCTTTACTACGGATGGTGTGAAATGCCGCGCCCCCCGCCCCGCAACGCTCCAGCCCCGACACCCCGCGCCTGCACGATGGCGCAGGACAAGGCGGTGGTGCTGCAGACGCTGGCCCGGATCTGTCTCCACCTGCGAGAGCTGCAGACGACGCCGCAATCCCGTCGGGCGTGCGAGGAGATCGCGGCGTGGCTGCAGGAAGAGACGCAGGCGAACCCCGTCCCCGGTCGCCCGACCCATCGAACCCCTCTCGAACCGTGAATCCGCGCCCCGCTCACATTCTGGTGGTTGAGGACGACGAGGCGGTGCGCAGCCTTCTCGGCGAATGCCTGGTCTTCGGCGGTTACCGGGTCGAAACCACCGCCGATGGCGAAGCGGCCCTGCGGGTCGCCGCCACGCATCGCTACGACCTGTGCCTGGTGAATCTCCGCATGGAAGGCCTGCAGGGCGACGAAGTGTGCCGCCGCCTGCGCCGGTTGCCGGGTTATGCCCGGGTGCCCCTCCTGATCACGACCGGCATGCTGACCCCTCGCCTCGAGGAGCGCCTGGCCACCGCCGGGATCGACGGCATCCTGCCCAAGCCCCTCGGCCTCCGCAACATCTTGGCCCTCGTCCACCACCACCTCACCCAAGCCACCGCCCCCGCCCAACCCACCGGCTCCGACTGAAGGCGAGGCCGCCGCTCAGCCCGGTACCACAGACATTCCTGTCTGTGCCCCTGCCTCTCCGCCTACCGCCCCATCACCCGCGCCACCATCCGCCGCACACAGGCAGGAATGCCTGTGCCACATTCCCGGAACCACAGACATTCCCTCCCCAGGCGGGCAAGCCTGTCTGCGTCCCCTCTTCTCCGCTCAAGCACCCGGACGGTACATCGCCGCTTCCCCGCGCTCCGATCGCGTTCGCGCCGCATCCGCGCCACCCAGGCTCAGGTTTTCGTCGAGCCATTGGTCGTGGCGCAGCACACCGAGGCGTCGTTTGGCATCACGGCGACCGGCGCGCCATTGCGCGACCGCCAGGCTCATCCGCAACATCACGCCCGTGCCGCCGATCCGCTCCCCCCACGCCCGCCACCACTCCGGCAAATGGTGACGCAGGACTTCGTCGCTCCAACTCGCCAGCGGCTCCACCACGCCGGGCTGACCCTGGCGCGCGCAACGCCCGTACAACTGGCGGTCCACCCGGCTCGAGCCGTGCCGCTCAGTCGCGATCACCCGCAGGCCGCCCGCCGCCAGCACGGCGTCACTCGGCACGATGTCGGTCCCACGCCCGGCCATGTTGGTCGCGATCGTGATCTGACCCGTCCGCCCCGCCGCCGCGATGATCTCCGCCTCATCCTGACTGCGCACCGCGTTGAGCAGCGTGAAAGGCAGACCCGCCTCCCGCAGCGCCTCGGCCAGTGCTTCACTGGCCGCCACCGTGCGCGTGCCGATCAATACCGCTTGCCCCGCTGACCGCTGCTCCCGCACCCGCGCCACCACGTGCGCCCACTTCGCCACCTCGTCGACAAACCCCCGCAAGCGCTCCACCCGCCGCCGCACCGGCCGATGCGGCGGAATCGCCACCACCGGCAACCGGTAAAGATTCCAGAACTCCGCCGCCGCATCCGTTGCCGTGCCCGTTACCCCGGCCAGCCGCGGCACCTGCCGGAAGAATCGCTGAAAACTCAGGCTCGCCATCGTTTCCGTCGGCGCGCTCACCGGCACGCCTTCCTTCGCCTCCAACAAGGCATGCATGCCTTCGCCCAGACTGCGATCGGGCATGGTGCGCCCGGTCGACTCGTCGATCAGCACCACCTTGTTCGCCTGCACCACGTAGTGCTTGCCGGCTTCATGGGCGTACAGCGCCACCAGCGCCTTGCCCAGCCACTCCTCGCGCCAGCGCGGCACCCGCAGCAGGGCATGCCGTCCGCCCGCCGCGGTCTCGACCGAGATCCGCCGATCAATCTTCGCTTCGCGCCGCGCCACCTCGACGGTGTAGTCCACCCCTTCCCGCAGCCCCCGCGCCTCGGCCAAGGCCTCCCGGCACAAGTCCGCCAGCGTCTCGTTGTCCCGCTGCACGCTGATGATGAGCGGCGTCACCGCCTCGTCGACCAGCACCTGATCAGCTTCGTCCACCAGCACCGTGTGTATCCGCGACAGCACGACAGCGGGACCGCCTCCGCCCCGCCGCCGCAGCCAGGGCCGCCAGGCCTCGGGCGTCACCCGCCGGCCGAGCCGCAGCCGGTCGCGCAGAAAATCTCCCACCAGCTCGCGACTCGTCGTGTACACCACCCCGGCCCGATAGCGCGCCTGCCGCGTCGCCGGCGCGTCGCCGCCGGCCACCGCCGCCACCGTCACTCCGCAACGCCGGTAGAATCGCGCCAGCGCCTTTGCATCGCGCGTCGCCAGGTAATCGTTGGCCGTCAGAATGTGCACGGGCTGCCCGCGCCACGCCGCCAGCACCGACGCCATCGCCAGGGTGAGCGTCTTGCCCTCGCCCGTCGCCATCTCCACCAGCCAGCCGCGCTGCAGGCCCAGCACGCCCATCACCTGCTCCCGATGCGGCACCAGCCCCAGCTCCCGCGCCGCCACCGCGCCGATCGCCGCCAGCGCCTTGAGGCGCGCCGGCGCCGTGCGCGTGCGGCGATGGCTCCAGGCCAGGCGCGCCTGCTTCAGCGTTTCGTCGAGTCGCTCGTTGCGCTCCCCCTCCCAGCCCAGCAGGGCCTCGCGAATCCGTCCCGCCTCACCCGCCAGATCGACCCGGCGCGCCCGCCATCGTATCCACGTTCCGGCGACACGCTCCAATCCGGCCTCGAGCCCGCGCGGCACGGGCCGGGGTTTCTTCAGCCGGGGCAGCTGCAGTTCACCGACCATAACGCTCCTGCACAAACTGACGCAGCCGCCGCCAGGCCTGCACGCCCCAGGGTTGCCAATCGAGGCCGACCCGCAGCACGCCGGTGCGCAGGAACAACTCCGGCGCCGCCTCCGCCGGCAACTCCACCCGCAGACGGAAGAACGGCTCCAGGGCCCGCACGCCGTCCGGATCCTCCGGATCGGTCGGCACCACGCCGCCCGCCCGCCAGCCCAGGGCCGCCGACGGCAGCCGCCGGCTTTCGGCCGGCCGCAGTTCGCCCGGCCCGGTGGCGATGGCCTCGCCCGCGTTGCCCCGGAATCGCACCTCGGACTCCCGCCGCCCGCTGCGCGTGAGCCGGTCGACGTCCCGCTGCGCCACGACCGCTTCGAAAACCAACTCATCGCCCGACCGCAGCCGTCCCAGCAGCGTGCCGCGCGGCACCCGCGCGCCGAGCCGCCACTCGAGGTTGGGCGCGGACCATACCCCCGCCTGCGGCGCGTGCACTTCCAGCGCGGCGAGTTGTGCGGCCACTTCAGTCTCCTGCTTCGCGATGGACCGCAGCCGTTCATCGAGCGGTTGCAGGACCGCCGGGAACCGCGACCAGGCCGAAGCCCGGCGCGCCTCGACTTCGCGACGCACGGCGGCGAACTCGCGTTGCAGGTCGAGCAGCTCCGGATTCGCCAGCCGCAGCAACACCTGACCCGCCTCCACCCGCGCGCCACTCGGCACCATCACCTCGGCGATGCGACCCTCCACGCCGGCAAAGACCTCGCTCACCTGCGCGCCGGTCACGATACCGGGCGCCCGCACCGCGTGCGGCATCGGCACCGCTGCGAGAAACCCGATCACCACCACGGGCAACGCCACCGCCCAGGCGGTCGCCCGTTGCCGCTGACGTTCGGTTTGCGGCGAGGAAACGAGATAGCGGAAAAACTTCAGCAGCGGACCGCCCAACCATACCACCAGCCCAGCAATGCCGATCACAAATCCCACCTCGAACAGCTGACCGGCGATGAACGCGCAGATGACCAGCAGCACGAAGACGCGGTAGCCGGCACAAGCCGCACCGAAGATCCCGAGTCCCGCCGCGCCGCGCCGGCAGTGCGCCACCGGTGCTGGTCCGTCGAGGCCGAGCCCTTGGCGTTCGAACCAGCGGCGCCATTGCAACAGCGCCTGCCGCTGGAGGTTGGGCACGCCCACCCCGTCGGCCAGCATGTAGTAACCGTCGAACCGCAGCAGCGGATTGGCGTTGAACAGGAGAGTCGAAACCGATGCCAGGAAGATGATGTTGTAGGCCAGGTTGCCTACGGTGCCCTCTCCGCCGGCCTGCGCCCAGACCAGCGCCGCGATCGCCGCCAGGAAGAGCTCGAACAGCATGCCACCCCCGCCGACCAGCAGCCGCTGCCAACGCTGTCGAAAGGCCCACGCCGCACTGGTGTCGACGAAGGGCACGGGCGTGAAGACCAGCAGCATGACGCCGCACGAACGCACTTCACCGCCGTAGCGTTTGGTCACCATGCCGTGGCCGAGCTCGTGCACGATCTTCACGACCGACCACACCAGGTAGAGCCACACCAGGTTACCCGGCGCCAACACGCCCTGCGTCTGCTCGCGAAACACGCCCCAATGATCGATCACGGCCTTGGCGCCCAGGCCCACCACGATGAGCCACAACAGTGCGCCGACGGGACTGATCAACAGTCGCCCCAGCGGCCGGAGTTTTTCCAGCAAGGCATCCGGATCGAAGAGCGGGATCCGCAGGAACAGAAAATTCATCCACTGCTGCCGCGCCATGCGACGCTGCTCGCGCTGGCGACGCTCGACCATCGACCAGGTTTCCGGCGCGACATCGGCCACCAGCAGGTTGGCGCCGTGCAGTTGCGTGAGCACCTCGATCACTTCGCGCTGCCCGGGCGCCGCCTCCGGTTCGCGCGCAATCACCTCCTGCCACACCGCGTCCACCGTGCGCGCCCGATCGAGCCGCGCGATAAAGCGCCACGCCGCCGGCCGCACGCGATAATGTCGGTTGGCAAACGGGTCCGAGACGACCATCCAGGTCTCACCGCGGAAACTTTGCCGCCGCACCGGGCAGTCCGGCCGCAGCGCCACCCGCAACCCGGCGACGAGGTGCCAGCGATCGCTAAGCAATCCGGCGGGGCTAGCCATGGCGGAAGCCTCCTGGAATGGGACATATGGGACGCATGGGACCTATGATCGGACGGTCTGCCTTCATAGGTCCCATGCGTCCTATATGTCCCATGTCTCCCATGATCGCCCTTCTCACCACCACAGCTGCAGGCGCAGCCAGTCGCGCAGCCGCCGCGTGAAGATGTCGAGCAGGCTCCGCTCTTCGGTAATGAGTTTCCCGATACCCGTCATGCCGGGTCGCCACCAGTCGGGCAGCGCGGCATCGGGCGCGGCGCGCACGATGAACACCGCGCCCTCGGGACGCACGACCGCCTCGGGTTCGATACGCGTCACCGTCGCCCGCACCGTGGCATCCGGTCGGCTGCGGAAAGCGATCTCCACCGGCGTGCCCACCCCGATGAGCGGGGCGTCGGCCTCCGGCACGGCCAGTTCAAAGAACAGGCCGTCCAGCCGCGCAAAGCGCAGCAGCGCGTCGCCCTGCCGCACGGGCGCGCCGAGCCGTTCACTCAGGTCACCGTCGTCGAGCACGAAGCCGGCGAAGGGCGCCGTCGCCTCGGTCTGGTCAATCTGCCGCCGCAGCCGTTGCAACCGCGCCAGCACCTGGTCGCGCTGAGCCTCGGCCACCCGCATGGCGGCCAGATCCCGCTCCGCCTCCGCCTGTTCGCGCTCCCGCACGTAACGGCTGACATCCGCCAGCAGCTCCGCCTCCTCCAGCCGCAGGGCCGTGCCGTCGAGGGCGAACAGGGCCCGGCCCTCGTCGACAAAGTCTCCGGGCGCCACCGCCACACTTTCAACGAAGCCATCGAAAGGCGCGCTGAACACCATCTGCCGCTCGGGCCGCAGCGTGAACTCGGCCTCCACCCGCAGCGGCACGTGCACCAGCACCAGCACCGCCAGCGTGACCGCGCCGATCCCCCCGGCGAGCTTGGGCCAGGGGTGCTGCAGGTTCCAGTGACGCCGGGCAAACTCCTCCGCGCTCCGCTTGAGTCGCCGCCCCCACCAACCCTCCGCGCGTTCCTTCTCCGCCAAAAGAGGGGCGAGACCATCGAGCACCAACGCAAAGCCCGCCGCGTCGTCCGGCGTGAAGGCACCTTCCTGCCGATGCCAGGTCACCGCACCGACGATGCGGTCGCCGTGGCGCAGGGGAATCGTGCACAGGTGGGCAAAACCCTGCTCGCGACCGAGCGCAGCGTGTTGGGCGAGGATTTCGGTACCCTCTTCGGAGCGGGCGTCGGTGGGCGGCGTCGGCCAGATGAGAGTCGCGTCCTGTTCGATCGCCTCCTCCATGGCGGCCTCGGTGGCGCCGACCGCCGCCATGCGCGCCTCGATCTGGTTCATCTGGCTCACCGCCGCGAGTTTCACGTAGGGCTCGCGCCACCAGCCGAGCACCACCCGGTCGGCGCCGTGGCGGCTGGCGAGCTGGTTGCAGGTTTCCAGGGCCGCCGCCTTGAAATTGGGCTGCGCCCGCACCAGCACCGCCAGCTCGAGCGCATGGGCGAGTTCGTCGGCGCGGCGGCGGGTTGTATCCAGTTCCCGCTTACGCCGGCGCCGCCCGGCCGCGGTGGCCCACAGGAGCGCCCGGTCGCGCCACGCCGCGTCGGGTCCTTCGCGACCCCAGACCGCGGCCCGGACTTCACCCACGGCCACGAGCGGGGCGTCGCTGCGTTCATCCCAGGGCAGGCGCAGGGCAAAGGTGCCGCCACCAACCGCCTCGTCGGCCACGAGCTGCAGCGGGGAGTCCTGCAGAGCAGCGGAGATCAGGCCCTCCGGAATGTCGCGGGTCTGCTCGCCGGCCCGCAGCATCGTGCGCTGCGGTTGACCGCCGGCCGCCGGCCGCACGATCAGGACACCGGTCGCCTCCAGCGCCGGCGCGGCGAGCCGCAGCCACTCGCGCCAAAAGCGCGGCTCGTCGGTCGCAGCCTCGGGTCCGATCCAATCCGACGGCGACAGCGGCTTCACGGCCAGGAAGTCGGTTCCGTTTCGCCCAGGCTCAACCAGCCGCGCAGACCGGGTTTGAAGCGGCCGGTGGTGTTGTCGATCCGAGCGCGGGCGCGCATGAGTCCGCTGGACGGATCGATGAGCGGATCAACGAAGACGACCTTGCACGGCAGCGTCGCCTCGACCAGCGGCACGTGCACCCAGACCGTGTCGCCGACCTTCAGGCCGAGGCCCTCCTCCGGGCGCACATAGAAGCGGGCGTCGAGTTCGCCTTGGTCCACCAGCCCCAGCAGCGGCTCGCCCCGCTCGACGTATTCGCCGGCTTCGTGGTGGCGCACCGTGACCACGCCCTCGTGCACGGCCTTCACCATGCGGCGGTCGCGCTGGTCGATGGCCTCGGCCAGGTCGATCTCGGCCACCCGGCGCTCGATTTCCTTTTCCAGCTTTTCGGTCTCGCTGGTCATGTTGTCCTTGAAGAGCTGTTCGGCCCCCGCCGCGTCGAACTGGCGCTTGCGCAGAACCTCGCGCGCGCGCTCCACCTGCAGGTCTTCCTGCGAACGCACGAAGGCGACGAGCACATCGTCCTCCGCCACGGGATCGCCCTCGTCGACCGCAAACGACTCGATCACGCCATCGACCGGCGCGCTCACCACCATCGATCGCACCGGCTCGAGTACGATCTCGATCGGCGCAGCTTCGGCGGTGAGTGAGGCGAAAACGACGAAGAGAGTCAGCAGGATCGGTTTGATTTTACAGGAGGAAACAGAGGGCAACGGAGCCAACAGCCTGAAACGGTTGTTACAGAAGGAAACGAAGAGAACAAAGCCGCTCCACCGCATCCTTCCCTTGGTTACCTTCGTTTCCTTCTGTGAAAGAAAAGCCGGTGGAGTGGCTCTGTTGCCCTCTGTTTCCTCCTGTAGAATCAGATTCATCGCAGTGGAGTAAGGCGTCACCGCATCAGAGCATCGAAGGGCGCCATGGCGTTGAAGCCTGTTTTGGCGGCTTCCCCGTCACGCGTCACTTCGATGCCGTGTTTTTCCAGCAGGCGGCCGCTGACGGAATGGAGCTCTGTCACGGCCTTGGTGAGGTCGACGCGAGCGGCAAGTTCGCGGGTGCGGGCATCGGCGAGGCGTCGTTGCAGTTCGGATACGGCGAAGCCCGAAGTCTGGCCGTTGGCGAGGCGCGCCCGCTCCAGCTCGAGGCCTTCCTCGGCGAAGCGCACCGAACTGCGCGCCGTCTCCAGACGCTGGCCGAGGACGGCGAGGCGACTGACGGCGTTTTCCACCTGCAGGGCGATGGCGCGCGCGAGTTGATCGACGCGCAGCTCCGCCTGACGCAGACGCAAGGCGGCGGCCTGCAGCTTGCCGCGACCTTCGCGGCGGCTGAGCGGAATCGTGACGCTGACGCCGCCGCTCCACTGCGGTTCGTCGGCCGCGTAGATGCCGTCGAGCGCATCCTCATAGTTTCCCGCCAGGCCGTAGAGGCCGTAGGAAAAATGCAGGTCGAGCTGCGGCAGGCCCTCGTTGCGGGCGGCAGCCTTGCGCACGCCCTCCTGGCCGACCCGTTCCTGCGCCAGCAGGTAGTCGGGACGCGTCTCGAGCGCGGCGGGAAAGAATTCCCGCAACGAAAAGACGGGCGCGGCGTCGAGCAGTTGGGCGGACACGGTCGGACGCGGCGTCGCGCCATCGGTGCCGGGTGGGAGGTCGAGCAGGCGCACCATCTCGAGCTGGCGTTCGCGCAGAAAATCGGTGGCCTGGATGAGTTCCTCGTTGGCCTCGGAGACGCGCACATTGGCCTCGGATACATCGACGGGGCTGAGCAGGCCGAGTTCGCGGCGGCGGGTGGTCTCGGCGAGGAACTGATCGGCGACCCCAACAGCGCCCTGCTTCACAGCGACATTGGCTTCGGCATAGGCGAGGTCGTAGAAGGCGTTGAGCACCTCGACACACTTGTTGTTCACGGCAATCTCACGCGTGCGCTCGGCGATGACGAGCTGGGCGCGGGCGACCCGCAGGCTGGCGAGGTTGGCCGCCGGACCGAAGCCGCGCAGCAGTGGCTGGCGGAGATTGATGCCGCTGAAGGCGTCGAACTCGGGCGAGAAGAGCGCGTTGGGCAGACCGGCGCGATTGACGGAGTTGTCGAGTTCGCGGAGCTGCAGCGACAGTTCATAGGTCGTGCCGAAGGGCAGCTTGCCGCCGATGCCACCGCGCAGCACGACGTTCTCCTCCTCGAAGAGGCGCTGCTGGAGGGCGGCGAAATCGATCGAGTTTTGCGACTTCCGATTGTCCTCGTAGTTACCCTCGGCGAACACCGCGGGCAGGAACGCCGCCTCCTCCACGAGGATTTCAGCGGCGGCGATCTGCGGGGTGAGTTCCTCGATTTGCAGATCGAAATTGGCGGTCAAGGCCCGTTCGAGCGCAGCCCGTTCGGTCAAAGGAGCTTGCGCGGACAACGAAGCCGTAAAGGCGAGCGCCAGACCGACGGCGACAGCGGGAGATGGGGACATTGCTGGAAAAACGATTGCGGCGGAGGAGCGACTTCCCGGTTAAGGGGACAAGGCCGGACCTTATCAATTCAGCCGCAGACATACGACCCCCCTTAGGGGGGTATCCCTATGCAAATCGTTGGATGTTTTCCGGGTCGCCTACAGAGGAGCCAAGCTGCGCGGGGTTTCGAGGGCCTTGAGGCTGGTGGCCCGCGCGAGATCCGACCCGGCCCGCGGCGCTTGCGATTCCACCAGAATCGATTCGATCGAGGCGGACTCATAGTCGATCGTTGCCGCGGCGGCGATCAGGTAGCCCGGCAAGCTCTCTTCATCTTCGGCGGCGATGACGAAGTCGTAGGCCGCCGTAAAGTCGAAGGTGAGGCTCACGCGGCGCTGCAGGTCGAGCAGTTCCGCCGGGTTGCGATTGTTGATCTCGATCCCGAACGAACCGCTCGTCCACGCGCCGCTGACGCCAAAGGCGAGTTCGTGCACCCGCACATCACCCAGTCCGCTGGCGGCGGCGTCGATCGAGAGGGTTTGCTTAGTCACTCCCGGCGCGAAGGTGAGGCGGCCGCTGAGCGGTCCCGCGGCGGCAGGGTCGTTGGCGGCCAGGTTGTAGCGCAGGGTGAGCGACTGCGTGGCAGGATTGGAAAGTGTCACATCAATCTCAATACGTCCGTCCGCCGTGCGGCGCACCTGGTCGGAGACCGTCACGGTCGGATAGGTCACGACGGAGAACCGGATCGAGGCCGTGCCGTGGCTGTCGGTGGCCACGAGATCGAAGACCTCGAGTCCGCTGAGGTCCGTGCGGGCGGTCAGCACGAGTTGGCCGTTTACGATGGCCGCATCGACCGTGTTGTTCGTGGCGAGCGCGACGAGCGAATAGCTGGCATCGCCGTTGGGATCGGCGAAGATGTCGCCCAGGTTGAGCGCGACGGACTGGCCGGCCGCAAGCGTCTGGTTGGGCACTCCAGCGACGACCTGCACCACGGGGTTGAGACCGTCGAGCGCGAGAGTGAACGCCGAGGTGGCGACCGCGTCGCCGTCGCTCACGGTCACCGAGAGGACCGTGGAACCCGAGGTGGCCGCGGCGGTGGGCACGAACATGATCCACTCGCCGTTGTTGTATTCGAAGCTCACCTCGTCGGCCGCCACGACGGACTCGTCGCTGGAGGTGACCGAGAAGCTGAGTTCGCTGGCGCGGCTGTCGGCATCGGTGACCGCAAGGGTGATGCGGGAGACGTTGGCGCCGAGAGTGATCTGATCGGCTACTTCGCCGAGCGTGGGTGCGATCGTCGGTGTGAGCACCACGTCGGCTTGCAGGTCGTCGAGCGCTTCATCGCTGAACTGGGTCTGAAGATCATCGGCACTCACCGTGCCCTGGCCGAGATCGCGCAGGCCGGCATTCACGCCGCCGAGGAAGACCGCCTTGTTGGCCGCGAGGGCGCGACTGACGTTGCCGCCGGCGGCAACGGTCTCGGCGACGTTGCGGTTGACGTCGGCCAGCACGGTACCGGCGGCGTTGGCAACGGTCTCGTCAAGCGTGCGACCGGTGCGGGCGCCGGCACCGCGGATCACGGCGGCGAGCGTGTCGGCGTGCGTGAGGTCGAGTCCCACCTGGCCGTCGCCATCGTTGGCGTCGGCCAGCAGGGTGTCGGCAAGCTGATCAAGCACGGCATCCTGCAGGTTGGCATCGGCGTCGTTGCCGAGCAGACCGGCACCGCCGGTGACGAGGCTGGTCACCATGGCGCCGGCACCCAGCGCGGCGCCTTCGGCCGATGCGTCCCCCGACGTCTCGGCGTCCGGATCAAAGGAATCGACATCGACTCCGCGGGGCAGATCGAAGGCGTCCTCGATCATATCGGCCGCCTCGTCGATTGTGAGGCCGCGGTCGACCAGCGCCACCTGCAGGGAGGTGAGCGGATTGATGGTCTGCTCGATGCCGCCGCCGTAGTTTTCGGCCAGGGCCGTGGCGGCAACGGGGTTCGTCATGCCGTTGTCGTTGTCGGTGCCGCCGAGGACGACGAACACGCCTTCGCTCGAGTCGATCCGACCGTTGGCGTTGGTGTCGAAGGGAGCGAGGCGGCCGAGGGATGCGGTCGGAGCAGCGTCGGCGCCCTCGAGGAAGGTGTAGATCCCGAACTCATCCGGCGTGGCGGTGGGTTCTCCAGCATCGTAGACGCCGTTGCCGTTGGCATCGGCGAAGACAAACTCGGCATCCTTAACCGATACACCGCCCGTGACTTCAGTGGGCAGCAGCGTAAGCGGCACACGCACGCCGATGAGTTCGAGGGACAGCGCTGCCGCTTCGGCGTCGCTGAGGATGCCGTCGCTGTTTTCGTCGAACACCTCGAAGATCGTGCCGGCCACGGTCATGGCACCGGGCGTGAGGGCGCTGAGTTCGTCGAAGCTGACGTCGAGTGCCACCTCGGTCTCCTCGTCCCACTCACCGTTGCCGTTCTCATCGCGGTAGAGACGGCGGAAGTCCGAATCCTCCGATCCGGAGATGCCGTTGACGGCGTAGAGCTGAATCTCCGCCGCGGTGAGGACGCCGTCGCCATCGGCGTCAAAGGCGGCCAGTCGGCCGAGCGTGGCGACGAATTCGGGAGCCTCGCCCTCGAGCGGATCGTTGCCCTCGCTCTCCGGGTCCGCCTCGGCGGCGAAATCGAAGTTGCCGTTGGCATCGGTGAGCGTGAACGGTTCGCCTTCGTCCAGCGCACCGTTGCGGTTGACGTCGAGGAAGACCGTCGAGCCGCCCACATCGGAGAGCCAGACACGGAAGCCGCCTCTCAGTCGCACGTGTACGGTGACGTAAAACTTCCAGAACTTCATCCGCACGTCGATGCGACCGTCACCGAGGTTCACCCGGGCGTCGAAGTAGGCGTAGTCGCGGTAGGTGCGCCAGCCGAAGAACCAGTACTCGGCCTGCGCCCAGGCCTTGCCCGAGGCGCGGGCATTCGCCCGGTCGTGTCCGACGTCGACGTAAATCGTGCCTTCGGCTCCGAAGCTACCGCCGAAGCGGAAGCGCAGACTGCCGTCGACGCGCCAATGGCCGTTGGTGCTGTCGAAGTAGCCGCTGATCGATCCGCGGAGCCCCCACATCTCCACCATCGCGCCCGGCACCGAGATGTAGAGACCGCCGTTGCGCGAGAGAAGCCGCAGGGAACCGTCGATGAGCAGGGTGCCGCCGAGCACCACGAAACGCACGCGACTGATGTTGATCTCAAAGCCGTTGGCGTCGGCGCTGAAGGAGCCGCTGAAGCCGGCGTAGTCGCCCGGCACATACACCGTCCCGCGGATGCTGCCGCGAATACCGAGGTCGTCGATCGTGATGGTGACGTCGCCCGTCGCGCCGACGTGGCTGCTGCCGATGTCGAGGCGGGCGGTGCCGGTGAGATCAAAACCTCCGGCGGTGTTGAAGCTGCCGCTGATGCCAAAGGTCTGGCTGAAGCCGGGCAGCCTCAGTTCGGCCGTCATGCTTTGCACGTAGAGCCGCAGGCTGCTGCCGCGCTGCTCCAGAATCATGCTGCCATCGAGCAGGACCGCGCCGCCGAGGAGCACGAAGCGCGCACGGTCGACGGTGACATTGAAGCCCCAGGTCCCCGCCTCGAAGCTGCCACTGAAGTCGGCATAGTCCCCCGGAATGTAGAGCCGCCCGGACAGCGAGCCGGCGATGCCCTCGTCGCGAATCGTAAGAGTGACCGTGGTGTCGACGCCGAGTGTGGAGTTGCCAATGTCGAGCCGTGTCGTGCCGGTAAGGAAGAAGTCGCCGTTCGAACGGATGTAGCCATCGACCGTGAGATCGGTGCTCCAACCTGGAATGCGGGTTTCAACCGCGATGTCTTCGAAGGTAAAGGTAAGCGTGCCTCCGCGATGGGAGATCCCGACGCCGCCATCCAGGACCACCAGGGCGCCGAGCAGAGCGAAGCGGGCGTCAACCGTCAGATCGAAACCACCGCTGTCGGCAGCGAAGGTTCCGGAGTAGTCGGCATAGTCGCCAGGGACGTAGAGCCGGCCCCAAACGTCCCCGGAGATGCCTTCGTCGCGGATCACCACGTCGATCGTGACCTCGGCGCCGAGGGTGGAGTTGCCCACATCGAGGTCGGCGGTGCCGACGAGATAGATGTCACCGTCCGACCGGATATGGCCGTCGACCGTGAAGCTGCTGCTCCAGCCCGGCACCCGGCTCTGCACCCGGATGTCGTTTAAATGGACGGTAAGCCTGCCGCTGCGCATCTCGATGCCGAACCCGCCGTCGAGCAGCACCAGTCCGCCGACCAGCACGAAGCGCGAGGAGGCGGAAACGTCGAAGCCCCAGGTGCCGGCCGAGAAGCTGCCGGAGAAACTCGAATAATCGCCCGGGACGTAGAGCGTACCGCTGATGCTCCCGGAGATCCCGGTGTTCGCGACACGGAGGTTGATGGAGCCGTCGAGTCCGAGCGTGGAGGTACCCACGTCGATGTTCGCCGTGCCGGTGAGGTCGAAGGTGCCGTTGGAGTTGATGTATCCGTCGACCGTAAAGCTGGAGCTCCAGCCCGGGATGCGGCTCTCGGCCGTCATGCGATTGATCGCGATCTCGAGCAGGCTGTTGCGGTAACGCACCTGCAGGTTGCCGTCGAGCAACACGGCACCGCCGAGCAGGACGAAGCGGGAGGAGCCGGTCAGATCGAAGCCGGAGGAGTCGGCCACCAGCGACCCGCTGAACGAGCCGTAGTCACCCGGCACATACACCGTCCCGACATAGGAGCCGGCAAACCCGTCCTGCGTGATGCGCACGTCGACCTCGGCCTCGGCGCCGACGATGGCGTTGCCGATATCGAGCGAGGTGGTCCCGTGGAGGTCGAACTGCCCCTTCGAGTTGAGCCAACCATCGATGGTGATCGTCGTGTTCCAGCCCGGCACCCGCGTCGAGGCCACCGCATCGTCGACCCACACCGTGAAGAGACCGTCGCGCAACGTGACGCCGAAACCGCCGTCGACGCGCACCAGCCCGCCGAGCAGCACGAAGGCCGTCTTGTCGATGTTGAGCGTCACCTCGCGACTGTTGGCCACGAAGGATCCGCTGAGCCCTGCCCAGTCACCGCCCGGCACGTAGAGCCGTCCACCGGTGAGCGCGCCGCTGATGCCCTTGTCGGGCGAAAGATTGACGGCGACCTCGCCAAAAGCGCCCGCCACGCCTTCGACGCCGAGGGCGAGATCCGCCGCGCCATTGAGGTCGAACTGCGCGAGCGAGTTGATCCAGCCGTTGATCCTAAAGGTGCTGTCCCAACCCGGCACCCGCGAGGAAGCGACCGCGTCGTTGACCCAGATGGTCAGCAAACCATCGGTCAGCGTGACTCCGAAGCCGCCGTCGACGCGAATTAGGCCACCGAGCAGGACAAAGGCGGTCTGGTCGACCGTGAGCCGCGCCTCGTCGGCCGTCATGGCAAACGAGCCGGAGAGGTTGCCGTAGTCGCCACCCGGTACGTCGAGGCGACCACTCACCGTGCCGGTGAGGCCGGTCTGGTGATTGAGATTGGCCTGCAGGGTGCCGAAGGCGCCGGCGACCCCGGAGACGCCCATCGCGAGCGTGAAACTGCCGTTGAGATCATAGGCGCCGCTGGAGCTGATGAAGCCGTTGAAGTGACCGTCCATGCCCGGCAACAACGTGGCGTCCATGTCGGCCCAGAGGCGGGCTTGGCCGTCGGTCCATTGAAAGGCAGCCCAGCCGCGAAGCTCAGTGAAGCCGAGGCGCAGCAATCCGTTGTTGATGCCGATCTCGGCCGTGTTGGCGGCGACGTCTTCCCAGGTTCCGCCGCTCCAAGTGTTGATGCGCAGGAAGGCCTCACCGCCGAGCTTCATGAAGGCGTTGTCGATGCCGCCCCAACTCATCGCGACATTGGCCACAAAACCGCGGTCGGGGTGAATATACATCGTGCCGTCGAAGGTCGCGCTGACCCCAAAGAAGGACACCGCACCGGTCGACTGCACGGCGAACTCGACCGGGGTGATCGCGAAGTCGAACTCGCCTTCGATCGCCAGGCCACCGACGCTGATGCTGCCGTCGAGGTGCGTGCGCAGCAGGTTGCCTGCCTCGATGCTGATCTCCGGCACGTCGATGCCGGAAGCCGAGAACGGCGCCACGGTCACGCCCGTGCTCATCGTGCTGGCGCGCAGGCTCCAGGTGCCGTCGAAGTCCACCCCCGGGACCCCGGCACCGCCCGCCAGCGAGAGATCGAAGTTCGTCGCCGCGCCCGCTTCGCCGATGAGGATGAAGCCCTCGGCATCGTAAACAAAGGGCTGCCAATCGCCGATGCCGATCGAGGCGCTGCCGTCGACCGCGTAGACGCCGAAGCCCTGATCCCAATCGACCGTGAGCGCAACCTGACCGTTGATGTGCGCACCCAGGAAATCGAAGGCCATTGCTCCGGCGATGCGCACCGACTCGGCCGAGATCACCACGTCGTTCACCGTGCGCGCGGTGGTGGTCGTGTTGATCGCCATCACGATGCCGGCATCGAAGTCGGGCGTGATGTTCACGCCCGCGACGGAGATCGCCTCAGTGGAGCGCGTGAGGGCGTAGAGGCCCCAGACGCCATCGCCGGTCACCGTGAACGACGCCGTGGCTGCGGCCTCGAACAAGGTGAATCCTTCAAAGTCGCCGGCGGCCGGCAGTCCCAGCGACACCGTGCCGACGTTGTCCAACACCACACCTTGTGCGCCGGCGTAGAAACGCTGCCGGCCTTCGAAGGCGGCGACACCCACGAAGAAATTGCCGGAGCGAACCACCTCGATGTAGGGCCCCGCGTCGAGCGTGACCTCGCCAGCCTGTTGCGTGTCGCCGGTGGAGTTGATCCGCAACTGCATCGTCTCCCCTGCCCCGGGTGTCCCGAGGTTCAGGCCCAGTTGACCGGCGTCCGCCGCGCCGACATGGCGCTGCGCGTTGATCGCCCCATAAACCCCATCGCTACCGAGATGCAGCGATCCGGTCATCGTGGCCTCGAACAGCGTGATTTCGGTGCCGGGAATGCCGACCCAGGCCTCCTGGTCGAGGCGGATGTCGAGTTCGTGGCCTTCGACCACGAGGCTCATCGGCCCGCCGGAGCGCACGATGCCGAAGTCGATCTCGCCGACCGTATGAATGGCAAAGTAGTGGCCGGCCTCCAACGTCACGCCGGCGATCTCGCGCTCCTGGTTGGTCGTGTTGAGACGCAGGAGGAAGGACTGTTCGGCTTTGAACGGCAGGGTGACGCCACCGACCTCGATGCGCTCGGAAGCCGCGCTGCGCTCGAGATCGATCGCCGCGATGACGCCGGTGGCATCGAAGCGGAAGCCGCCGGAGTAGGAGAAGCGCGCGAGTTCGCCGAGGCCGGGGATGTTCAGTTCGAGTTCGGACACCGCCTGCATTTCGAACACACCCGCCGTGTCGGCCTCGAAGCGGAACAGGCCGGTCATCGTCGCGATGCCGAAGGAGATCGTGCCGCGGTTCTCGACGCGCGCATAAACACCGGCCTCGAGTTCAACGTCGCCGAAGGTGAAGGCGGTGCCGGTCGTGTTGATCGCGAGTGCGTAGGCACCGTCGAGGCCCAGCGTGAGGCCAAACGCCTCCAGGCTGGCGTACGTTGGCGTGAGATCGAGCGCCGTGGCCACGCCATCGCGGGTGATCGCCAGGCCGCCGTCGACGTCGAAAGCAAAGAGCTGCAGGTCCTCCCCCCCGGCAAAGTCCGGGATCGAGAGGTCGAGGGTGCTTTCCGTTTCGATCAGCAACCCGGTCCCGTCGATGCGGAACAAATAGTCGCCGCTGAGCGTGAGTCCGGCGACCGCCAGATCGCCGTGCGCCTCGATCTGGTAGAGCGGTCCGGCCGGGAGCGTCCGGTCGAACAGCTCGTATTCGCCGGCGGTCGTGTTGACCACGAGTTGGTAAGTGAGGTCGGCCCCGAGCACATCGCGGATCGCCGCGTCACCGCCGGTGATCTCGAGGTCGAAGAGGCCGGCGATGCCATCCAGTCCCAAGTTGAAGGCACCGGTCGCGCTGAAGCTCAGCAGCGGATCGTTCTCGTCTCCCAGCGCGTAGCTGAACGAGGTGATCATGCGCGTCTGGTTGAGTGAACTCTCGAAGCCGAAACGGCCCGCGAGTTCGAGATCGCCCACGGTCGCGGTGCCGTTGACCGCGAGCTGCAGCAGCGGGCCGGCGGGGATGTCGCCCTGCGGCAGTCCGGTGGTGTTGATCACGATCGCCGCTTCACCGGCGAAATCGAGGCCGGGAATCTCGATGCCCAAATCCTCGGCAGCAACATCGAGCGCGATCTCGTCGACGATGCCCGGGATCACCAGCTCGTAGCTGAAGGCCACCGGGATCTCGAGCAGCACGGTGTCGTCCGCGCGCAGCACCAGCGCCGCCGACGCCGCAAAGCCGATGCCGGTGGTCGTGGCGGTGAGATCGTAAACGCCCGCCATGGAGATGTCGCCGATCTCCAGGTTGCCCTCCACCCGCACCCGCGCCCCGAGTCCCGGCGGTATGCCGTCACGCTCGGTATGCGTGGTATTGATTCCGAGGGTGTAGGTGGCATCGGCCCCGAAGCCGAAGCCGTATTGGTCGCGGTTGGACGAGCCGACCGAAAGCGACAGGCTCGCGTAGAGACCCGACGCATCGAGGATGAACTGCCCTTCGTAGTTGTAGGTGTAGAAGGTGAGGCCGGCGACGCCGAGCGACACGCTGCCGATCGAATCGATCGCGATGCCGTCGACCCCGACGGCGAATCCATAGGTGCCTTCCAGTTGCAGCGCGCCGACGACGAGCTTGCCCTGCGCCTGCACCCGGGCGTAAGGACCGGCCGGCAGCGCAAGTTCGCCCACGGTCTGGGCGGAGCCGGTGGTGTTGAGTTCGAGGCGATAGCTCGCATCGAGATCGAAGCCGAACGTGGTTTCGAGGCCGTCGGTCGCCAGCGCGATCGCGAAGCCGCCCCAGATGCCGTCGACACTCACGCTCAACCCGCCCACGACGTCGAAGGCGAGCAGGGTCGTGTCGGCGAGCTGAAGCCGCAGCGTGGCGTCGATCGCCAGGGTGAGCGAGGTGTCAAATAGGCCGGTGCCGTCGGCGACCTCGAACAGGAAGCTGCCGTCGAACAGGTTGTCTCCGACCGCCAGCGTGCCCGCAGCCTGGATACGGAAGATGCTGCCTTCGTCGAAAACGAGGCCCGGAATCTCGATGCCGCCGGCGCTGTAGGCCTCGAGGGTCCCCGCCTCGGCAAAGGTGCTGACCCTCAGGTTCCAATCGACATCGAGGGTGATGCCGGGGATGCCTTCCCCGCCGGTCAGCGCCAGGTCGTAATCCATCGCCACGCCGGCCTCGGCCAGCAGGACGAAGCCGGTGACCTCGAAGCTGAGGGGATTCCAATCACCGATCTGCACGTCATAGCTGCCGCGCACGAGGCCGCCGATGACGCGATTGGCGCTGTCGATCGTGAACACCACATTGCCTTCGATGGTCTGCCCGAGGAGGCCGAAGGAAATCACGGCCCCCACGCTGAACGAACCCGCGCGCACTATGTCGTCGCCTACGGTCTGGTCCGCGGTGGTGGTGTTGATCGTGAGAATCCAAGCGTAGCCGGCCGAGGGCGTGAGATCGACACCGCCAATCGAGACCGCGCCGATGGTTTCGTAAAGCCGACCCATGCCGTAGAGGCCGCCCGGCGTGAGATGCACTTCGATTTCCGCGCCGCCGCTGTAGAGATCGAAACGGTCGACCGCGCCGGGGATCTCAGGCAGCCCATAGGTCAGGTTGAGATCGCCGGCGAGGAGGAGCCCGTGTTCGTCGGCCCGGAAGGTCATCGATCCGGACAGGCTGACCACGCCGATGGATAGCGTGTCTTCGCTGTAAACCTCGAGGTAGTGCCCCGCCTCAAGCACGACATCACCAAGTGTGACCTCCTCGCCGGTGGTGTTGACGCGCAGCATGCGCACCTGGTCGAGGCCGAGCGTGCCGACCGCGAGGCCGAGGGTATCGAGACCCGCCAGACCAACCGGCGCGTTGAGAATGACGGCACCGGCAATGCCGTTGGCCTTGATCGAGAGTCCCCCCTGCGCCTGATAGCGGAAGAGGCTGATCTCCGTGCCGGGAATGCCGAGGAAATAGTCGGCGTCGAAGACCAGTTCGAGGCCGGTTTCGCCGGCTTCGAGCGAGAAGAGTCCGCTGACACGACCGGGACCGATCTCCGCCTCACCCGTGGTGACGACCTTCAGGTAACGACCGGCCGCGAGCGTGAGGTCGCCGAGCGTCTGTTCACTGCCCGTCGTATTGAAATGCAGCACGAAGGTCTGGCTCACGCCGATCGGCAGCGACACGTCGAACAGGGTGAGCGCATCGAGCGCGCCGCGATCGAGTTCGAAAGCGGCGACCACGCCCTCCGGTGCGATGCGCAGGCCGCCGCTCGCGCCCATCCGGAAGAGTTCCGTCGGTCCGACGCCGGCTATAGCCGGCAACTCGACGATCATCTGGGTGTCGAGCAGCAGCTCGGCCGTGTCGTCGACCACCGACAGGCTGAAGGCGCCGTCGAAGCGGAACACGCCGTAGGTGAGGCTGGAGGTGAACAGCACGCGAGCGTAGGTGCCCGCCTCGAGCGTGAGGTCGGCGATTGTCTGCTCCGCGCCCGTGGTGTTGATGCGCAGCGCGAAGCCGGCGTCGGTATCGAGTTCGAGACCGACCGCGGAGAAGTCGACCAGGTCGGGCGTGATGTCGAAGGCGGCAACCAGTCCGTCGAGCCCGAGGTGCAGACCACCCACCGCCGAGAACGAGATGAGCGTGAGCGTATCGAGCGTGACCGACGCCGTCGCGTCCATGGTAATGTCCACGCCCGCTCCGCCGGCGGCCAGCGTGTAGGTGCCGGCGAAGGCGTAACCCAACACGTTGAAGGTGCCGGCGGCACCGATACGCACGGTCGGGCCGGCCGGCAGCGTGCGCTCGCCGAGCGTGTAGGGGATGGGTCGCGTGTTGAACTCGACAAAGTAGTTGAAGTCCGCACCGAAGAAATCGGTAAAGGTCGGATCGCCGCCCGTGAGCGAAAGCTCCGCGTAGGCCGCGACGCCGAGCAGCGTGAGTTCAAACTCGCCCGTGCCGGTGAAGCTGAGCAGCGGGTCGCCCGCCGGGCCGAGGTTGGCGGCAAAGTCGCCGAACATCGTGACGCCGCCGAGCGTGCTTTCGAAGCCGAAGGTGCCGTCGAGCGCGAGTCCGCCGATGACCGCCTGCCCATTGATGGTGAAGCGCAGGATCGGTCCGGCCGGGATCTCGCCCTGGGTCTCGGCGGTGGTGTTGATCACGACCTGCGCGGCGCCGCTGAGTTCGAGGCCGGGAATGGTGATGCCCAGGTCCTCGAGCGAGAGCGAGAGGTCGATCTGTTCGACGATGCCGGGGAAATCCAACTCGATCTCGAAGGCGAGCGGCACGCGGAAGAGCTCGTCGTCACCAGCCTTGAAAATCAGCGCCGCCGAGGCGGCGAATCCGATGCCGGTCGTCGTGGCGTTGAGCGTGTAGACACCGTCGATCTGCCAGTTGCCGATCTCGAGCGCGCCGGTCACGACGATGCGGGCGCCGAGTCCGGCCGCGACGCCGTCGATTTCGTCACCGGTGGTGTTGAGCGAGAGTTCGTAGCCCGCCTCCGCGCTGAACCCGAAGCCGTAGACGGCGGGCGCGCTGCGGGATTGCGAGAGTGCGAGTTGGGCAAAGATGCCGTCGTCGCGAATCAACAGCGCGCCGGCAAAGTCGAACGACGCGAACTCCACCTCGCCGATGCCGAGGCTCACCGAACCGGCCGCCTGGGCGGAGACGCCGTCGACGGCGGCCGTGAGGTCGTAGGTGCCGACGAAGCGCCAGGCGCCGACGATGAGCGCGCCGTCGGCGCGGACGCGGGCGTAGTGACCGGCGGCGAGCGTGACGTCGTCGCCGAGGGTCTGAACCGCGTTGGTGGTGTTGATCTGCAGCTGCCAGGTCGCGTCGAACGCGAAACCCAACGCGAGGGCCGGCAGGCCGACGGTGGCATCGATGCTGAGATCGGCCTGGCCATAGACGCCGGCGGCATCGATGCGGAACACGCCCGCGGCATGGTATTCGTAGAAGGTGACCGCGCCCACGCCCAGCCGCACGGTGGCCTCGTAGTCGAGCTGCACCTGACCGGCGGCGACCTGGAAGTCGAACACGCCTTCCATGTCGAGCAGGTCGAGCACGTTGAGCGTGCCGGTAGCGCGCACGATGAGATAGGCGCCGGCCGCGCCCACGGTTTCGCCATCGGCCGACGGAGGCCCGCGCGGCAGGTGAATGCGTTCAACCGCGGCGGTGGCGGCGAACTCGGTGGGCAGCGTGAAGTCCACGTCCTCGCCGGTCGTGTTCATGATGAACTGGTAGTGACCGTCGAGTTCGAGGCCGAGGGCGGCGAGCACGTCGTCGTTGGGATCGAGGTCGAGCGCAAGCTGGGCGGCGAGTCCCGGCGTGATGCCCTCGATTTCGAAGTGTAGGTACCCCTCGGCGCCGAAGCGCAGCAAGGGCGCGGCGACCGGGCCGGCGGTGAGTTCGGCCGCGGCGAGCACGTCGAAGCCGTTCGGCGTCCAGGTCATGCTGAATACGCCGCCCAGGCGGAAGAGTTCGACGCCGGCGGGGGCGAGCCCGAGGAGGCCTTCCACGAGGATGCTCGCCTCACCGGCCGCGAGCGTGAAGGTGCGAGGCTCGTCCTGACCGGCGATATCGAGGGTGTGATCAATCGCCGCGCTGGTGGTGTTGAAACGCAGCAGCGCCAGCGCATCCATCGTGACCCCGAGCGTCTGCAACACGGCGAAGTCGGCCGGCGCGAGGGCGAGGATGCCGGCCGCCGCCACCGTTTCATCCTCGGCGAAGAAGAGATGGAAGTCGCCCGCCAGCCCGATGACGTCACCCAGGAAGGGCATCGCCGCGCGACCGTCGACGATGACACGCAGGCTCGGCGCGTTCAACGCGACCTCGAAGGCCACGCTGCCCTCCAGCACGAATCCGGGAATGCCGGCCAGTTGGAGCCGGGCGCCGCCGGCGAGGCGAATCGTGAACTGTTCGAAGGGCGCGGCAGGCGGATTGTCGGGGTCGACCGTTTCGCCGAAGTCGAAGGAGAGCAGGCCGTAGATCGTCGCCACCGGCAACTCGCTCGGCAGCTCGGCCAGAAAGAGCACCGTGCCGTCGCCTTCGGTCACGAAGGTGCTCATATCGATGTACAGGTTGGCGGTGAAGTTGATCGTGCCGCCGACCTGGAAGGCGCCGCGCGCGAGGAACTTTCCGGTCGAGTCCATCTTGAAGTCGGCCTGGATGTTGAAGGTCGCGGTGCTGACGTAGATGCTGAAGATCGTGACGCCGCCTTCGATGACGAAGGGGTTGAGCAGCACGCCGAAGTTGCCCGCCTCGGCATGCGCGGCGATCTGGTTGGCGAGCGAGGTTTCGAGCACTTCCCGCCACTCGGCGAAGCTGAGGTCGCCGGTCGGCGTGAACTCGGGATGCTCCTGCAACTCGAGCGGATCCTCGATGGCCGGCAGCGTGGAGTTGAAGGTGATGCCGGCGCGGAAATCGGTGAACGAGATGCCGATCTTCGGGATCGTGATCGGCACGGTCGCCTTCACATAACCCTGCAACGGTCCAAACTCCGACAGGCCGAGGAACACCTCGAGTCCTCCGTAGCCGGCGATGTTGATCGAGCCGCGCACTGCTCCCCACAACACCCCGTCGGCGACTTCGGTGGTGGTGTCCTCGTCGGCAATCGGATTGCCCGCCGCGTCGAGTCGCACGATGCCGAGCACGAGTCCGGCCGACACCTCGGCGCTGGCGATCTTCCCGCCCACCGCGATCGCGACTTCACCCAGGCCGATGATGGGGAAAGCGCCGGACTTGAGCGCACCGACGTCGATGATGAGGTTCTCGATCGCGCCTTCGAAAGTGAGGGTCGAACCCGACACACTCTCGGCGCTCACCGAGGCGCTGAGTCGCAAGGTAAAGTCGAGCGGATCGCCGCGCAGATCCTCCCAGTTGAGCTCAAACACCGACACCTGGATCGGCAGCCACTCCGGCCATTGGATGGCGGTGGCGGCATCGGGACCGAAGCTGAACGAGACCGTGAAATCCTCGCCCGCGATGGGCAACAGGTCGGCCCCGAGCGCGAAGTTGCTCGCCGTGCCACTGAGGCCCACGCCGCTCAAGTCGGCGGTGAGCGAAGCGATGCGAATCAGGGCCTCGTCGCCAGTGGCCGTGAAGTTGAAGGTCGCGCCGGTCGCTTCCAACGCCAGCAGATCGCCAAAGGTCACGCTCGCACGGGCGATGGAACCGGCGGTGAGCGCGAAGGTGTCGACACTCAGCGTGAAGCCACTGCCTTCACCCGCGACCGTGCTCACGGACAGCACGAAGCCGAGGCTGGCATCGGTGACCGAGACATAGTCACCGAGCGTGAAGCTTACGGTGAAGCTCGCGCTCAGATCGAGGACGCCGGCGGCTTCATCGATCGAACCGGTGATGGTCACCGCCACTCCACCGGAAAGTCCGCCGACCGCGGAACCGGCGGCGAGGCTGAGCGTGCCGCCGAAGTCGGCGACCCATTCGCCCTCGGCGTAACCGCCGAGCATGATGCTGCCGGAGAAGCTGAAACTGTCGCCGACGTTGAGCTCACTCACGCCGATCTCGATCGGGCCAAGATCCCACGGCCTCCAGCCGCCCTCGCTGTGGCGCAGGGTAAAGGATACACTGTCGGCGCCGTCATCGGCCGACTGTTCGCCGATGCGAATCACCGGCGTGAAGGGCAAGCCGGCCAGCACGCCAAAGTCGAAGGTCCCGGCAACCGTGAGATCAAACTCGCCGAGGTTGAAGGTCTCGCCGGCGTCGCGCACGCCGTTGTCGTTGGTGTCACCGAGGAAGGCGACTTCGAGGCTGCCGAAGCTGAAGGGCAACAGGCCGCCGAGGCGCAGCGTCTGCGTGAGTCCGCTGGTGTCGAGGGCGAGGGCCGTAACGGCAAGTGAGCCGTCGGCCGCGAGTTCGAGGCCGGACAGCGTGCCGCTGACGCCGAGACCGGACAGCGAAGCCTCGATTGTCGCCGCCGCAAAGACGGTGTCACCTTCCGGCCGCAGGACGACTTCGGTGGCGCTGAAGCTGATGCGTTCGCCCACATCGATCGCGATGGCGTCGGCGCTGAGCGCCAGCCGGTCGGTCGTGCTGCTGAAATCGTAGGTGCCGCTCAGGCCCGTGGCGGTGGCGGTGAAGGTCGCGTTGCCGGGGAAGAGCGTGGCGGAGGCGGCGGCGAGTGTGACGCTGTCGCCCGCGGAGGCGCCGTCGAGGAACGAGAAGCCCGCGAAGCTCACGGACGCGCCGCTCAAAGTGAGCGCACTGCCGATGGAAAGGTCGAGGTTGGACAGGCTGCCGGCTCCGAGCGTGATGCCGTTGGTGCGGATCGAGAGATCGGCAGCCGGCAGACTCGGAGGGCCGGTGCTCGGGGCGCTCGTCAGGAAAAGCAGTTCCACCGTGACCTCGTCGATCTTCACGAGCTCCTGCTCGTCCGTCACGTCGCGCTGGTGGCGCAGAACCACACCGGCCGCGGTGACGCGCACGATGTTTTCAGCGACCATCTCGAACTGGTCGGCCGTGGTGGTGAAGGCCTGGGTGGCAAAGTCGTAGCTGCCGGTTACCGCATGGGCATCGGCATCGTCGCCGTCGGTGATCGTCGCCGTGAAGGACGCGCCGGCTGGCCCAAAACTCGTCTCGCCACCGCTGAAGGTGAGCTCGCCGCTCCACGTGCCGGCGTCGAGGTCCCCGGTGACGGAGGCGCTCGCGTTGAATCCCACGATGCTCAGGTAACTGCCGCCGGCCGGATTGGCGACGGCGATGAGATCGCTGGAAAGCGTGCCGGTGAAGGTCAGTTCATCCTGATCGAAGGTGGCGCCAAAACTCACCTCGGGCGTCACGCCGGCATTGCTCAGGATGTCGAGGGCAGTGTCGAAACTGCCGCTGCCGTTGAAGGTGGTGGCGCTGAGATCGACGTCGAAACTCCAGCCGGCGACATCGAAGCCAAGCCACGAAATCGCGTTGCCGGCGCCCGCCAGGGTCCAGCTCTGGCCGTCGCCGGCGAGCGTGCCCACGAGGTCGAGGTTGCCGCCCGCGACCTCGGCCAGCGTCAGCCGGGCGTTGAGCGTCGGCGTCGAGTCGATGCTGGTGACGAGCGTGGCGAGATCGCGATCGAGGCCGTAGTCGCGACCGTAAGTCAGCGCCAGCGGACCTGAGGTGGCGGAGAAACTCGTGTCGACCGTCCCCTGCCCTGTCGTCGTCGCGCCATCCGCGCCGTGGTGCACCCGCACTTCGGCGCCCACGACCGTGCTGCCGGTGACGTTGACCGTACGCCCGCCCTGGCGGATTGTGCCGTTGAACGTGGCGCCGCCGGCGAGCGCGAGCGAAAGGTAGGTATCGGAGAGCAGGTTAAAGACACCGTCGCGCAGTTCGAAGACGACGTGCTGGATGAGCGTGCCGAAGAGGTTGAGCGCGGCGGTCAGGCTGGCGTTGTCGGCAAAGCCGTCAAAGAGATCGGCCGGCTCGACCCAGGCGGTGTCGAAGCCCGCGGCCTGCGCGCGATCGTCGGCGATCGTGCGGGTAAGCGTGGCTACGAAATCCACGCCCTCGACGCTCGTGTCGACCGTATAGCCGGCGTTTTGCAGCGCGGTGAGGGTCGACGCGAGGTCGGTGGCGCCGGTGATGGAGGGCAAAGCCAGCGACGCGGTGAGCGCATCGAGATCAAAGAGGTCGTCCAGCGCCGTGGGCAGGGTCGGCACGGCAAAGCTCGCGGCACTCAGGTCGAAGCCGGCCAGCAGGCCCTGCACTGTGACGGACGCGGCGGTGAGGCCGTCGACCACCACGCTGCCGCTGTCATCGACCACGACGACGGTGAGCGTGACCTGCAACTGGGTGCCGCTCCAGGAGCCGGCGACGCCGAAGATCTCACCATTGTTGGTAATGACCGTGGGCGCATCGCCCGTCACCGCGCCGTGCGCATAGAAGAGCCCGTTGCTGTCGCCGAGCGTTTCGCCGGACTCGTGACCGGTGAAGTCGGCCGCCGTCGCGTCGAGCGTAATCGCACCGGCGCCGGCGAAGCTGAGGTCGCCGGTCACGCTGATGATGTCGAATGAAGATGAAAGGGTGGAGGCTGCGTTGAGGATCTCGAGGCGCACCGACCAGGCATCGCCGCTGAAGGCCACATCGCCGCTGAACTGCAGCCAGGCGGTTTCACCGGCCGCGCTGCCCGGGCTCACGGCGCCTTTGAGCTGGATCGTGCGCACGTTGGCCACGATGCCGCCGCCGCTCAGGGTGCCGGCATAAAGGATGAACTCGGCATTGCCGCCGGTGCCACGGAACTCGCCATTCACCCGAAACTCGCCGCCATGGATGAAGAGGTTGCCCCACAGGTGGGTGACGTTGAACTGGGCGCCTTCGTCGATGCGCACGAGACCGTCGTACTGGCGGAACGCAGCGTCACTCGTGGCCCGCAATTCGGTGCCGTTGGCGAGTCCGAGCGTGCCGTGGTGGGTCCAGTCGTTGCCCACCGCGCCCGACCAGATGAGCACGGCGGTGTCGCCGAGCTCGATGGTCGCGCCCGCGGCGATCGTCACCGCCCCGCTGATCGTGCTGGTGCCGGTGCCGCTCAGATCGAGGGTGGCGTCGGCGGCGACGGTGAGGGTCGCGGTGGAGAGCGCGCCGTCGATGGACAACGTGCCGGCTTCGACGGCGAGGCTCTGCAACACGGGCGTGTCGCCGGTGAGGGTGATGACGGCGCCGTTGTTGAGGCCGGAGACCACCACATCATCGCCCGCGCCGGGCAGGCGGCCGTTGGCCCAGTTGGCGGTGTCGGACCAATCGCCGCCGGCGGCCGCAATCCAACGGGCGGTGAGGGGCGAGTAGGTTTGGGCGGAAAGGATGTCGCTGCTCCAGGCCGCGGTGACGGTGTGGTCGGCGCCGGTCGTGATCTGTACGGCGGCATCGGCGCTCGTCACGCCGGTGCCGGTGATCGTGATGAGGTCGCCGAGCGCCGTTCCGGTGGCGGTGGCGCCAAAGTCGGCGGCAGAGGCATCGAGGTCGATCGCACCGTCGGCCCCGAACGAAACCGCCGCCTGGATCGAGAGCGTGTCGAAGGTGGTGGCGTCGAAGACCTCCAGCTCGATCGCCCAGGCGCCGCTGAAGTTCAAGGTGCCGGAGGTTTCGTCCTCGCCGTAGATGACGTTCAGCGCGCCGGCCGTATCCATTCCGCCGGGACGCAGGGTCGAATCGACGAAGTCGAGCTGCTGGTTGAGCCGGACGGTGCCGGTGCCCTGCAGGACACTGTTGGAGAAGGTGGTGACGTTTTGGTTGAGGGTGGCGAGCACACCGCCCTCCAGGGTCACGATCGCGTCCGTCGCGTTGAAGGCGGAGTTGTTGTAGAAATTGAGCGCGCCGGTGGCGGGCACGACGAGTTCGCCGCCGGTCATGGTGTAGGTGCCGTTGACGGCAAACTGGGCGGTGCCGCTGGTGGTGAGCACGCCGGCGCCTTGCGTGAAGGTCGTGCCGGCGGTGACGTGGGCGAAGCCGCCCTGCTGCCAAGTCGCGCCCGACCACGTGAGGGTCGCGCCGGACTGGAGTTCGAAGCTGGTGTCGGCGTCGAAACTCGCGTCGCCGGTGACCGTGCTGGCGCCGGTCTGGAGATGGAGCACGCCGCCGTTGGTGACGGCGAGGGCGGCGGTGTTGAGCGCCCCGTTGATGGTGACGGTGGAACCGTCGATGGAGAGGCTGGCCAGGGTGGCGGTGTCGCCGGTGAGGGTGATGCTGGCGCCGCCATTGAGGCCGGCGATCACGACATCGTCGCCGGCGACGGGCACGTGACCGTCCTGCCAATTGGCGGAGTCGCTCCAGTTGCCGCCGGCCGCGTTGATCCAAGTGGCTTCGATCGTTTCGTCGGCCAGGGCGATGTGCTCGTCCGGCTGGCCAAAATCGTCGGACCCGGCGTCGCTATCGACCAGCGCGAGGGCGTCGTGCTGGAAGTCATCGGCGTGGGCGAGCAGTTCGACGCGCGCCCCGGCCTCGGCCAAGGCGGACCCGGCGCCGGCTGCGGGGCCCAAACCGTCGGCCGACAACATGATCCGAGGCTCGAGGGCCTCGATCTCAAAGGGTTGCAGGAACTCCGCGCGCTGGATCGCCATGATCGATCAGCCGACGCGATGGCCACCGGGGGAGTGCCGGTACCGGGCGGGAGTCAGGTTGGGGAGACGGAAAGCCACGTGAGGCCGGCCATGCTACGGATTTTCGCCAGGGGGGAAACCCCTCCTTTGGGGGGAAAGCCTGACGACAGATCGGGGCAAGGCCGGAGCCACGGCGGCTGGAACAGCGTAGTGCCGGCTTCAGCCGGCATTTTCCGGGGGACAAGCCAACCAAACCGCAGCAAGGGTCGGCTGAAGCCGACCCTACGGCCGAACGATCGCGGCGGCCCCGAGCTTCGTTGGAGCTGCGTAGTGCCGGCTTCAGCCGGCCTCTTCCGGGACGCCAAGCCAACCAAACCGCTGCAAAGGTCGGCTGAAGCCGACCCTACAGCCGACGTCCTAATTCGACGGACTCAGCACGGGCACGCGCACGAAGCGGGCGGCAGCGCCCTGCGTTTCGCGGGTTTCGTCCTGGCGACAGATGCGCAGCGCCCAGAGGGCGGCGGCGAGGCGGTTGGGCGCGCCGATCTTCTGGAAGATGGTCTTGACGTAACCCTTCACCGTGTAGAGCTGCAGATGCAGAAGGATGGCGATCTCTTCGTTGGACTTGCCTTCGGCGAGCCAGGCCAGGACCTCGGCCTCCCGGACGGTGAGGCCGGCGCGCACGAGGGGCTGAGGCGACGCACCGCGGTGGAGCGCATCGTCGCGCGCCTTGGCGAGTTCACGGGCGTTGCCGAGATGCTGTTGCGCGAGGGTGAGCAGTTCGCGCTCGTCGACCGAGAAGTCGGCGCCCTTGTTGCGCTCGATGCCGTAGAAGCAAATCTCCCCCTGGGTGCCGGGCACGTAGACGGCACAGTGGTCGTCGATGCCGAGCAGCTTGTAGACCTCGCCGAAGATATCGAGTTGCTTGAACTCGCGACGGGAGAAGAAATCGCTGCGCGTGAAGGGCTTTCCGTCGTTGATGGTGTGGTCCCAGCAATAGAGCGGGTAGTTCTTCATCAGCGCGCCGAAGGCCTCCATCGCTTGCGCGAGCTGCGGGACGGTGTGATTGAAGCCGATGTCGAGTTGCGCGGTGGCGGTATTGAGCGAGCCGAAGGCGATCAGTTCGGCCGGCACCAGCTTTTCGAGGAAAGTGAACGTACGTTCCGCGTAGTTGCCCAAACCCAATCCCGGTCGATAGAGGTCAATGCAGGCGTCGCTGAACCGCTTGATTTGGGAGTCGGTGAGCAAAACGGGGTCGGGAGTAAGGAAGCGGTGCTGGCGTTGCACGCGCAAAATATGCGTAGTCGGCGCGCTTGCTTTGTGCCGTTGAGCATGCAAGTTGACGATCCGTTCTTTGATTGAGCGAGTTCTCAATCGAACACCGGTTGGCGTGCGCTGCGGCGATACGCGAACCACCAACGTTTTATGGGGGTGTTCTGGATTCGACCTTTGGTTGGATCGTCTCGCTGCCGGTCGAGCATGAAGGCCGCTCGTTAAACCTCCTTCACCAAAAAATAAACGGCACCTACGAAGAAATGCCCCTCGCTGCTTAATAACCGCAGCGACGATCGCCCAGTGACGCCTGATAGCTGACGCGATCGCCGACATCAGGCATAGTGCATTCTGCGACCCGCGGAGTTTGCACCGTATCTTCGACCCGGGGGTTGGTGAGTGTCTTGGCTGGGTTCACTGCCTGGCGCTCACGAGATCAAACTGAACCTACACCGGTAGACGCGGGCCGAGAAGGCCAGAGGGACGCGGGTTCAATTCCCGCCACCTCCACCAGCCTTCGCCAAGGCTTCGGCTGGCAAGGCCAGAGGAAGTCTTGGCGAAGGCTGCCCGCCATAGTCCCACCCTGTGGGACGTCGGAGGGCCTGGCCCACCACCGCAAAATTGCCCGCCAGAGCCTCGAGCGACGGCGGGCTCTTTATTCTTACGACCCAGCTGCATGCGATCGCGGCGGGAATCGAGCCGCGTCCCGTTTCGCTGCGTGAAACCCGCGGGCGTCAAGCCCTCCGTCTTTCCCGGTACGCGGTCCCCCTCGGCCATCAAGCGAGCCTCGCTCCGCCGCTACACCGCCCGTCCCGCCTTGGCTGCCTCGCGCAGCATTGCAGAACGCCTCGCGCCACCGGGGGTTGCATCCGTGCGCGAACATCGCCCTCTTGCCCGCTCGCTCTCTTTTTCATGTCCGGCCCCCGTTTCCTTCGCCTCTTCTCTCGCTTCCTGCGGCAATCGACTTGCGCAAGCAGCCTCGCACTGTTGCTCAACCTGCTGACCCTCGCCACCGCCAGTCGCGCCCAGAGCGGCGATCGCGAGGGTGAGGTCCAAAAACCGCCGCCCGCCCACTGGGACATTCCGCCCGCACCCGCCCTCTCCGTCGAGGAGGCCCTGCAAACGTTTCAGGTCGCCGACGGTTTTCGCATCGAGGTCGTCGCCGCCGACCCGCTCATCTTCGATCCCGTCGCCATGCAGATCGGTCCCGATGGCCGCATCTGGGTGGTCGAGATGCGCGGCTACATGCCCAATGTCGACGGCGAGGGCGAGGACGCCCCCATCGGCACCATCGCCGTCCTCTCCGACACCGACGGCGACGGTCGCATGGACGCCCGCACCGAATTTGCCTCCGGTCTCGTGCTGCCCCGGGCCCTCGCGCTCGTGGCCGACGGGGCCCTCGTCGCCGAGCCGCCGCACCTGTGGTTCATGCGCGACACCGACGGCGATGGCCGCGCCGACGAACGCACCGCCGTCGCCACCGATTACGGCAACACCGCCAACCCCGAGCACTCTGCCAACGGTCTCCTCCCCAGCCTCAACAACTGGCTCACCAACGCCAACCACCACGCCCGCTACCGCTACGACCGCGGCACCTGGATCACCGAACCCGCGCCCGATCGCGGCCAATGGGGCATCACGCAGGACGACTCCGGCCGCTTCTACTACAACACCAACAGCAATCCCCTGCGCGCCGATCTCCTCCCGGGCGAATTCCTCCTGCGCAATCCCGACCTGCCGGCCACCGGCGCCATCAACTTCGACGTCGCCCCGCGCCAGGACCTCACCCTCTTCCCTAGCCGCATCACGCCTGGCATCAATCGCGGCTACCAGATTCTGGGCGACGACGGCGTCCTGCGCGAAGTCACCGCCGCGTGCGCACCGCTCATCTACCGCGGCTCCGCCTTCCCGGCCGATTTCTACGGCAACGCCTTCGTCGCCGAACCCGCCGCCCACCTCGTCAAACGCATCCTCCTCGCTCCCACGGCCGACGGCGCCCTCCGCGGCACCAACGCCTACCCCGCTTCCGAATTCCTCACCTCCACCGACGAACGCTTCCGCCCCGTCAACCTCACCAACGGCCCCGACGGCGCCCTCTACGTCGTCGATATGTATCGCGGCATCATCCAGCACCGCATCTTCGTCACCAGCTACCTGCGCGCCCAGATCATCGAGCGCCAACTCGAGACTCCCCTCGGCATGGGCCGCATCTACCGTATCGTTCCGGCCGATACGCCGTCCGCCCCCACGCCGACCCCGACCCTCCACACCGCCTCCCCTGCCGAACTCGTCGCCGCCCTCGGTCGCCTCGACGCCTGGTGGCGCGAGACCGCCCAACGCCTCCTCGTCGAGCGCGCCGATCCAGATGTCGCCCCCGCCCTGCGCGACCTCCTCCGCGACCCCACCCATCCCGGCCGCCTGCACGCCCTTTGGATCCTCGACGCCCTCGACGCGCTCCCCAACGACGCCCTCCTCACCGCCCTCCGCGATCCCGCCGCCCCCCTCCGCCTCAACGCCCTGCAGATCGCCGCCCATCGCCTCGCCGCCGATCCCGGCAACGAGCTCCTCATCAAAGCCGTCCTCGCCGCCGCCACGGCCCCCGAGCCCGAAGTACGCCGCCAAGCCGCCCTCGCGATCGGCAACACCTCCGACGACATCGCCCTCCCCGCCCTCGCCGGCCTCGCGCAGCGCGATGGCGCCATCGCCGCCATGCCGGCCGCCATCGTGAGCGGACTTCCCCGTCGCGAACTCGCTTGGTTGCGCGAAGTCGCGGCCGCCGACTCCACCGGCGCAGCCGATCCCGTCATTGCCCTCGCCGCCGCCACGATCATCGAACGCAAGGACCCCGCCGAACTCACCGGTGTCCTCGCCTTCTTTGAGACGATCGATGCCACCGACCACCCTGATTTTCTCTCCGCCCTGCTCAGCGGCTTCGAACGCCACACCCGCGGCCGTCGCGGCAGCGGCGCCGCCCGACTCCGCCTGCCGGTCGAACCCACGGCCCTCATCCGCTACGCCACCACCGCCCCCGCCGCCCACCACGAACGCGTCGCCACCCTGCTCGCGCACATCGACGGTCCCGCCGCCGCGACCAACGAGGCGCCCCCGCTCACGCCCGCCGAGCAAGCCCGCTACGCCCAGGGCCAGGCGCTCTATGCCGTTTGCGCCGGTTGCCATCAGCTCAACGGCCGCGGCATGGACGGACTCGCCCCATCCCTCGTCGGCTCGCGATGGGCCACCGCCGCCGACCCCGAACTCACCGCCGCCCTGGTTCTCCACGGCAAGCAGGGCGAACAACTCACCATGCCGCCGCTCGCCGCCCTCAACGACGACACCCTCGCCGCCATCCTCACCTACGTGCGCCGCTCCTGGGGCAACCAGGCCAGTCCCGTTACCCCGGCCCACATCGCCGCCGCCCGCCAACAACACGCCGACCGCACCACCCCCTGGACCGACCCCGAACTCCAAAAACTCGAAGCCAAAGATTGATTGCCCCCCTTTCGACCCTTGGCGCGTTCCGACTTTAAGGCCTTCAGTCCCAAAACCCGTCGTCCAGGCATCTTGAATTTCACAGAAGGAAACGAAGGAAACAAGGCAGGCCTTAAGATACTCACTTTAAATATCTTAGCTATCTTCGTTACCTTCTTTAAAAAGTTCGGATCCGCCGTAGCGTTGGTATCTCAGCTTCCACACTTCCCGGCCCTCGCACGCCTCCGGCGCGTTTAGACCGTCAGACTCCCCGACTCCCGACCTTTAGACATTCGGACATTTAGACCTTCAGACCTTTAGACCTTCAGACCTTTAGACTTTTAGACCTTTAGACTTTTAGACTCCAAGCAATCCTCCCCATGCGCCCACTCCGCCTCGCTCTCACCTTCGCCGCCGCGTCCCTCGCCGCCACGGCCTTCGCCGCCTCCCCCGGCCCCGACTTCGTCCCCCTCTTCGATGGCCAGTCCCTCGACGGCTGGCACAAGGTCGGCGGCACCGGCGACTACCGAATCGAGGACGGCTGCATCGTCGGCTTTGGCGAAAACGTCGAGGGCAACACCTTCCTTCGCACCGACCGCACCTATCGCAACTTCGACCTGCGCTTCTCCTTCAAACTCGAGGCCGGCAACTCCGGCGTGATGTTCCGTGCCCTCCAGCGCGAAAGCGCCGACGGCAACGGTCGCGTCTACGGCTACCAGTGCGAACACGACAACAACCTCGAACGCGCCTGGTCCGCCTGCCTCTACGACGAAGCCCGCCGCAAGTGGCTCCAGCCCCACTCCACCGACCCGCGCGGCCAGGCCGCCTTCACCGAGCAGGGCCGGCGCCTCACGCGGTGGGACGATTGGAACGACGTGCGCATCCTCTGCGTCGATGAGGACATCAAGATCTGGCTCAACGGCGAACTCCGTGTCCATTTCGTGGATACCGATCCCGAGCACTACACTCCCGAGGGCTTCTTCGGCCTCCAGGTCCACTCCGGCAAAAAGTCCCTCGTCCGCTGGCGCGACCTTTACCTGAAGGAACTCGAGTAGCCAGCGCGCCCGCGCCGCTCCTCGGCCCCTCGCCTCCCCCGCTCCCGCCATGTCACTCCGCCTGCTGGCCAGCCGTCTCCATCGCACCGACCTGCGCACGCGCATGCCGTTCCGGTACGGCATCGCCACCATGACGGCTGTGCCCCACCTCTTCCTGGAGATCGACCTGGAAATCGACGGCGCCCGCCAGGCCGGCCTCGCGGCCGATCACCTGCCACCGAAGTGGTTCACCAAGGATCCCGCCCGCGATCCCGTCGACGAGATCGACGACATGTTCGAAGTCATCCGGCACGCGGCCGATACTGCTGCCGCGCTCGCGCCGGCGCCCACGCTCTTCGCCTGGTGGCGTGAACTCTACCACCAACAGGCTGCCTGGGCCGCCGACCGCGGTTTTCCGCCCTTGCTGGCGCATTTCGGTACCTCGCTGGTCGAACGCGCCGCTCTCGACGCCTTCACCCGCCACACCGGCCGCCCCTTCCACGCCCTGCTGCGCGACAACGCCTTCGGCCTCGAACTCGGAGCCCTGCACCCTGAACTGGCCGGCACCGCCCCCGCCGACTGGCTACCGCACTCGCCGCCGGCGCGCGTGACCGTTCGCCATACCGTCGGCCTCAGTGATCCTCTCACGGCGGCCGACGCCGCTCCCGGCGAAGCCCCGGACGACGGCCTGCCCTTTGCCCTCGATGACTGCATCGACCGCTACGGCCTGCACCACTTCAAGATTAAGCTCAGCGGCCAGCGCACCGCCGACCTCGACCGCCTCGAAGCCATCGCCGCCTTGCTCGCCGTCCGCGCCCCGGCCGACTACCGTTTCACCCTCGACGGCAACGAAAACTTCCCCGACTTCGCCACCTTGCGCGCGTTCTGGTCGGACTGGCAGGCCCGTCCCGCCCTCGCGGCGATGACCCCGCACCTCCTCTTCATCGAGCAGCCGCTGCATCGGGATGTGGCGCTCGCCCCCGCCGCCGCCGCGGGCCTGCACGCCTGGCCCGACCGCCCGCCGATTATCATCGACGAGTCCGATGCCGAGCTCGGCAGCCTCCGCCAAGCGCTGGCCGCCGGCTACGTCGGCACCAGTCACAAGAACTGCAAGGGGATCTTCAAAGGCGTGGCCAACGCCTGCCGCCTCGCCCAACTGCGCCGTGAGCGGCCCGCGGCCGGATACCGAATGAGCGGCGAGGACCTCTCCAACATCGGCCCGATCGCGCTGCTGCAGGACCTCGCCGTGCAGGCCGCGCTCGGCAACACCAGCGTCGAACGCAACGGCCACCACTACTTCGCCGGTCTCTCGATGTGGCCCCCGGAGATGCAGACCCATCTCCTCCAGCACCACGGCGATCTCTACGCCGCGCCGGACACCTCCTGGCCCCGGCTGACCCTCACGGCCGGCGAACTCTCTACGACCACGATCAACGCCGCCCCCTTCGGCCTCCATCCACCCCTGCCGCTCACGACGTCCGAGCGCGTCGATCGCCAGTGACACGATTAGCCCGAGTATTTCACGCCCTAAAAGCCCCCGAAACCGGCCTCCCAACAGTAAGTACCTGCTAACCCGCATATTTCACGCTGTAGGGCTGTCGCTTGTCGGCATGCCGCACCTGCCTCTCCGCCCACGGTCAGCCGTGCCATAGGTAGGCAAGCCAGCGGCATGGGCTGTGCCTTCACTGTTCCTCCAAGTATTCGTCGATTAACGCGCCGACTGCTTCATCAACCGCCGCCGCGGAACCTGGGCCACCGAGATTCGCGCAGGCAACCACCGCAAAATCCCTCCGGGGCGCCAACCAGATTGCAGTCATGAAGGTGCCGTTGGACCCGCCATGGAACAGCGCATCGCCCCCGGCCCAGTCACGATGTTCCACATTCCACCCACAGGCATAATTGCCACCCCTCTTGAAACGGGTGTGGAGTTTCTTGAAAGTGGCCGCCTCGAGGAGGGTGCCCTGATCACGCGCGCCACGGAGTTGCCAAGCGGCATATCTCGCTAGATCGCCGATGCTGCAATGCACCATGCCGGCCGGAGCGAGAGCGGACGGGTTATCTGCATGCACCGGCTGCTGCTGCTCTGGAATATAGATCCCCGAGTCCCCCATGGCGTCCGGCGGCACGGGCTTTATTCTTCCGTCCACAGTGACCACATGGCCCCAAGGCTGGTCAATTGTTCTGCCGCTTGCCGGTGGACCAAATCCCGCCGACTCCATGCCCAGCGGATTGAACAGTCTTTGGTGGATGACGTCTTCCCAAGGCTGGCCCAGCTTCAACTCGATGGCATGACCGACGACAATATAATTCGCATTGTCATATTCCCACACGGTTCCTGGCTTTGTTGTTGGCCCATGCTCAACAAGCAATTCGCGAATGAACGCGGCGCGCTGTTCCAGCGGCGGCATCCACGCCCGGGCCAAAAGCCCGGCGTTGAAGCTATCTACGTTGTCCGCGCCGCTGTAATGCGTCAGGAATTCCTCGAGTGTCGCGCCGCGCCAGGCGGGAGAAATCTTGTCGGCGAGCTCAGGAAACATCTCCGTCACTCTCATATCCCAGCGCCATTTTCCCTCGTCCACCATCATGCCGGCGATTACCGCTGTCATGGACTTCGTGCAGGAACCAATGTGCCACGTGTCTTTCACGGTCACCCGTTCCGGGGAACCCGCTTTGCGGATACCCACCGCGCCAGATGCGACTATTTCCCCTTTCCTAACCACTGCTACAGCAAGTGCCGGCAGCCGGTGCTTCACGCGGATCGGTTCGAGAATCTTATTCGGCGAATCGGGCGCGCTCGCAAAGGCAGAACACAGAGCAACCACTAAGCCTTGGCCAATCATGATTGTTTTGTAGATGGCAGTGCTCACGCTCGAAGTGGAAAAGGGATGGTAGCTCGTAGCGTGTTCATTTCAGGTGGACCTTTAAAACAAGTAAACCCATTCGACTTTCTCTTCGGCGATGAGGCGGTCGATGTACGCGGCTGCCTCAAACTCAGGAACCTTATTTCTGCCCCAATGAAGTCCATCAGGTTCCAGAGTTAAATATACCCCTCGATGCGCCTCAAATTCCGCGAACTTCCCGCATTCGATGACTTCGACTCGCATATCGCCCCAGCCGCACATCATCGGAGTCGTCGCGTTCGCAAGAGACAGGGAGGTGGCTAATAGCAGTATCAATTTCGTGTTTTTACTGCCGACGTTTAAGACGAACCACCGCATCCTGCAACCAGAGCTTGCGTGCCATGCTGAAACGTCGGCCTCCCTAGACAACTACTGCAAGATTAAAAGTTTGACCCCTTTGGGTCGCCCCCCCTTTGGGTCGCCCCCCGAGGCGCTGTGCGTGATCCGGGTGCCCAGCGAGGTCGAGGAGCAGGCCCGGGGTCTGCCCCGGCAGCGCGGCAGCCTGGTAGCCGACCGCACCCGACTGCTCAACCGCGCGAAAGGCGCCGCGCGCTACTACGGACACGCGCTGCCGGAGCGGTGGTGGCGTCCCAAGGCGTTCGCCCGGCTGGCCGCCCAGGTGCCCGAGCATCTGCACCAGACCCTGGCGCGATGGCAGCCGGTGCTGCTGGTGCTCGACGAACAGATCGACGCGTTGACTCGCCTGATCGAAGCGGCGCGCCCGGAGGAGTTGCCCACCGCGCTCGGCGCGCTCACCGCCGAGTGCATCGACCGGGAGGTCGGCGAGTGGGAGCGCTTTGAGAACCGCCGACAAGTCGGCAGCTACACCGGATTGATACCCGGGGGGGGACATTGCTTGATTTTTGACTATTTTGCTGGTTGAAGCGCGGTTCAATCGCGTGCGGGGACTGAGTCGCGCCCGCTTCTGGGCGTTTCAGGTCGCTGCTGGTGCAACCGCGTGCAACCCCAGTTCGAGCGAGTCTCACCGGGCTGTCATCATCGGGACCACGAGCGCGGTTTGAACGCGCGACGCGCCTTCGCAGACCGCCCACCTGTTCCGGGCGGTGCTCAGCCACGGATTCACTCGATTTCAGCGAGGACTTCGGCCGGCTCCCAGTGATTGCCCCGCCAAATCCTCACAACCCGGCCGGTCGCATCGATCAATGCCGTGGCGAGGGTGTGGTCGATCGCCCCGGACCGTCGCTCCGTGCGCACCGCGAACGCCTGCGTGAGCCTGTCCACCTCCGCCGCGTCCCCGGTCGCAAAACGCCAGCGATCCGGATCAGCGCCCAGGCTTGCCGCATACTCCCGCAATACCGCCGGCCGGTCGTGCTCCGGATCGATGGAGATGCTCAACAGGCGCGCCGACGATCCTCGCGCCCCGAGTTCCTGCTGCAGCGCCTGAAACTTCGAGCCGATCAACGGACAAAATTCCGGCACCGGACAACGCGTGAAGACGAAGGTCACGACACACGGCGAGCCCGTCAGATCCTCGCGCCGCAACGGTCGCTCGTCCTGATCGATCAGGGCAAAGGCCGGCAACCGGTCCCCCTCGCGCACCCGCATTCCAGGTCCCGCGCGCGGCACCACGGACACCTCCGTCGCGGTCTGCTCCGCCACTCGACGAAAGCGGATGGCGCGCGAGCGTTCCCCCACGCGGAATTCGAAAACCACGGTGTCTCCCGGCTTCAGCCCTTCGACCTCGGCCGCGTCGGTGAAGAACGGCATCGTCATCGCCGGCATGAAGCCGGGAATCTGGTCGTGCTGGATCAGGATCGCGCCGTCTTCAAACGCCCCGCGCACCACCCCCCGCACGGTGAACACGCGTTCCTCCGCATCCACGGTCAGGGCCGCCGCGGCAAGCAGCGCGAGCAGCGCAAGGATTTTGAGCCAACGAATGTTCGGGTGCTGGGGAGTCATGAGGAAGGGATGGTCAGGGGTTCTGCGGACGGCGGCATCGGGGGCCGGTCCGTTTCTGCGGCTTGAGGAGCTATCGCCTGTGCATTTCCGCCCAGGTGACTTGATTTCAATCAAAGGCCACGACGCACTTGTCGGACCGCTTCCCACTGAATTTCCCGAACGATGAAAACTTCAAGTACCTGGCTGAGATTGATGATCGTCGGCGGCGTCGTGCTGGCCGGCGGCTGCGGTAAACAGGAATCCGAAGGACAGGAGGCGCCAGCCTCCACCTCGCAACCGGCGCCGGCCTCCGCATCGCAAACGGCCCCGACGCCCGCCAGCGGCCGCGAGATCGAGATCACCGGCAACGACACGATGAAATTCTCCGTCACCGAGATCCGAGCCACTCCGGGCGAATCCCTCACGGTCACCCTGCGCAACATCGGCACCATGCCGAAGTTTTCCATGGGGCACAACTGGGTCCTGCTCAAGGGCGAGGCCGACGTCGAGACGTTCGTCAATGTCGCCGCCCAGGCCGCCACCTCCGATTACATTCCCGCGGCGCGGCGCGACGACATCCTGGCCCACACGCGTCTCCTCGGTCCCAACGAGGAGGACAGCGTGACCTTCCAAGCTCCCAAGGAACCGGGGTCGTATACCTTCCTCTGCTCCTTCCCGGGCCACTATCAGGTCGGGATGCGGGGCACGCTGATCGTCGAATGAAATCCGCATCGCAAGACCCCCTCCGCCCCACCATGAACCCGCCCAAGCACTTCTTCGTCCCCACCCTCGTGGTGATCGCTCTCTCCCTCTTGCTCGGCGCCTGCGGCCGACCGGGTTCGGCCGCCGCCGGCGGCGACGGTGACAACGCCTCCGCCGCCGATGCCGCCGCCCGTACCTACGTACCGCCCGGCGAGCTCGACGAGTTCTACCTCTTCTACTCCGGCGGTCACTCGGGCCAGGTCTTCGTCGCGGGCATTCCCTCCATGCGGCACCTGTTCACGATTCCCGTTTTTGCGCCGCATCCAGGCGTTGGATACGGCTTCGACACCGAGACCAAGGAGATGCTCGGCGGCTTCACCTGGGGCGACGTCCACCACCCCGCCCTCTCGCAGACCGACAGCCTGTACGACGGCCGCTGGCTCTTCGTGAACGACAACGCCAACAACCGCGTCGCCCGCATCGACCTCCGCGACATGAAGACGAAGCAGATCCTCGGCCCGGTGCCCAACTCCTCCGGCAACCACGGCTCGTCCTTCGTCACCGAAAACACCGAATACCTGCTCGTCGCCACCCGTTTCTCCGTCCCCCTCCCCAAGGGGCGCCACGCCGCCATCGACACCTACGCCGATGAATTCAACGGCATGGTGAGCGGCATCGCCGTCGATCAGGAATCCGGGGAAATGTCGGTCGGCTGGCAGATCATCACGCCGCCCTTCAACTGGGACCTCGGCTCCACCGGCAAGGGTCCGAGCTCGGGCTGGGCGTTCTGGACGTCCTACAACACCGAGATGGCCCACGAAACCCTCGAAGCCAACGCCTCCCAGCTCGATCGCGACTACGGCGCCGTCGTCAACTGGCGCGCCGCCGAGGCGGCCGTGCGCGAGGGCCGCACGCGCATGATGGACGGCGTGCCGATCATCGATCCGACCGAGGTGCCCGGCGTGCTTTATTTCCTGCCCATTCCCAAGTCCCCGCACGGCATCGACGTCGACCCCAGCGGTCGCTGGATCGCCGCCGGCGGCAAACTCCAGCCCACCGTGTCGGTCTTCGACTTCGAAAAAATCAAGGCCGCCATCGACAACCAGGATTTCGAGTCCGAGTTCCGCGGCATTCCCGTCCTGCCCTTCGACCGCGTACTCGAAGGCGAGGTGCCCGCCGGTCTCGGCCCGCTGCACACCCAATACGACGAAAAGGGCAACGCCTACAGCTCCATGTTCATCGAGTCGGTCATCACCAAATGGAAGCTCCCGCCCTGGTCCGACGAGGAACGGGCCGACCTCAACAGCGTCGTCCTCGACAAGATTCCCGTGCACTTCAACATCGGCCACCTCTCCGTCGCCGGCAGCGAGACGCGCCAGCCCTACGGCCGCTACATGGTCGCGGGCAACAAGCTCTCCAAGGGACGCCACCTCAGCACCGGACCCTCCCAGCCCGAAAGCAGCCAGTTGATCGACATCACGGGCGAGAAAATGGTGATGCTCTACGAGGCCTTCACCGATCCCGAACCGCATTTCATGCAGATCCTGAAGGCCGACGCCATCCAACCCATCGAGGTCTATCCGCGGGCCGAGAACCATCACCCGCACGCTGTCTGGGATGCCGCCGACGCCACTGTCACGCGCGAGGGCGACACCGTTGTCGCCAAGGTCATCGCCATTCGCAGCCGCTTCATTCCGGACCGCATCGAAGTCAACCAGGGCGACACCGTGGAGCTCCACCTGACCAACGTGGAACAGACCAGCGACATGATCCACGGTTGGGGCCTGATCGAGCACGACATCAATGTCATCGTCGATCCGGGTGAGACCAAGACGGTGCGCTTCACGGCCGACAAGCCCGGCGTGTTCGCCTTCTACTGCACCAACTTCTGCTCGGCCCTTCACCAGGAAATGCAGGGCTACCTCGCCGTCGCGCCCGGCTCGTGAGCCGCCGGGCCGCGGCGGCGGCGGCCGACGCTCCGACTCCCCTTCCGATGAGAGCCTTCCTCCGTCGCGCCCACCTCTTCCTGAGCCGCCCGCTCAACCTGGGTTCGCGAATTCTGCTCGTGCTCGCCGCGGCCGCGCTGGTCGCGGCGGCCATCCTGCCCCTGTGGAAGATCACGCTCGTCGCCCCTCAGTATCAGGAGGGACTGCGACTTCACATCTACAGCTACCAGCTCGTCGCCGGCAACGAGGGACAGGATCTGCACGAGATCAACAACCTCAACCACTACATCGGCATGAAGCCCCTCGCGCAGGCGGACTTCTTCGAGATGCGGTGGGTTCCCTTCGCTCTGGGCGTGTTCGTGCTGCTCGCCCTGCGCGCCGCCTTCATCGGCACCATGCGCACCCTTATCGACCTGCTCGCCCTGTTTCTCTACTTCGGCGCCTTCTCCCTCGGCAGCTTCTACTACCGGCTCTACACCTATGGTCACCGGCTCGATCCCCGCGCGCCGATGACGATCGAGCCCTTCACCCCGGTTCTCGTGGGCGAGCAGCAGATCGCCAACTTCCAGCAAAGCAGTTGGCCGCAGCTCGGCTCCGCCGCCCTCGCCGTGTTTCCACTCTGCATTGTGGTCGCCATCTGGTGGTCGCGCCGGGAGGAACCGCTGTGACGCTGCGCCGCCTCGCCGCCCTCACCGGCGCCCTTCTCGCCTGCACGACGCCGGGCGCCGCCGCCCCCCCCGCCGCCGACGATCCCGACTGGCTCCGGCGCGCCGTCCGCGAGGCCGCTCCCGGCGCCGTGATCGACGTCCCCGCCGGCCCGCACGCCGGTCCGATCATCATCGATCGTCCGCTCCACCTGCGCGGTGCCCGGGGCGCGCTCATCGCCGGCTCCGGCCACGGCCATGTCGTGGAAATCCGCGCCCCGGACGTCACCGTATCCGGCCTTACGATACGCGGCTCCGGCGCCGATCTCACCCACGACGACGCCGGCATCCACGTCGGCGCTCCCGGCGCGCGACTGCACGGCAACACCATCGTCGACACCCTGCACGGCATCTACGTGCGCGGCGTCGACGACTGCCGCATCAGCGCCAACGTGATCCGCGGTCGCGCGCCCGTCGAACAGATCGCCGATCCGCTCACCACCGACCTGCGCCTGTCGGCCGCGGAGTTGTGCTCCACGCCGCTCGCCCAGGATCGGCGGGGCAACGGCATTCACGTCTGGAAGGGCGCCGGCCACCTCATCACCGGCAACGACATCCGCGGCACCCGCGACGGCATCTATTTCTCCTTCTGCGACCGCACCGTCGTGCGCGGCAACGTCATCCGCGGCGTCCGCTACGGCCTGCACTACATGTATTCGGACGACAATGTCTTCGAGCGAAACCGCTTCACCGAAAGCTCCGCCGGCTCCGCCCTCATGTATTCCCGGTCCATCGAGCTGCGCGACAACCGCTTCCTCGCCAACCGCAGCCACCGCGCCTACGGCCTGCTCATGCACACGGTCGAAGAGACCCGCGTGGAGAACAACGTCATCGTCGGCAACACCATCGGCCTCTTTGTCGAAAACTCCGTCGGCAACACCTTCGTCGGCAACCGCCTTCGCGCCAACTACATCGCCGTGCGCCTCTCCGACAGCTCGACCGGCAACCGCTTCTCCGCCAACCGCATGCTCGGCAACATCCATGCCGTCGAATCCAGCGGACGCAATCGCGACAACCGGTGGTCGATCGCGGGCGTCGGCAACCGCTGGGACGACGCCCTCGCCTTCGACTTCGACCGCGACGGCATCGCCGACACGCCGCACCACGAGGCCGACCTTTTCGGCCCGTGGCGTCGCGCCTTCCCGGAGATCGGCCTGCTCGCCGGCAGCCCCGGCGAACGCGCCCTCCGCTTTCTTCATGCCCGCCTTCGGTTGCCCGGACTGCCGGGGGTGAAGGACGAACATCCGCTGCTTGAAACCGCCGCCCGATGATCGTCGCCCGCCAACTCTGCAAATCCTTCGGGGCGCGCCGGGTGCTCGCCCACCTCGATCTCACCGTCCCGGCCGGTCGCGTGACGCTGCTCACCGGCGACAACGGTTCCGGCAAGTCCACCCTGCTGCGCATCGTTGCCGGCCTCACCGCCCCCACGTCCGGCACGGTCTCCGTCGCGGGCCACGATCTGGCCGACGCGCCCCTGGCCGCCCTGGCGTCGCTCGCCTTTCTGCCGCAGTCGCCGCGTTTTCACCCGCGCCTCACCACCCGGCAGGTCGCCGTCTATCACGGCCGCCTGCGCGGCCGCCGCCCGCACGAGGTCGACGAGGAACTCGAGCGCTGGGGGCTCGGACAGCACGCAAACGAAATCACCGCCCATCTCTCCGGCGGCCTGCGCCAACGGCTCGCCATCGCCATCTTCGCCCTCGCCCGCGCCCCGGTGCTCCTGCTCGACGAGCCCGGCCTGAGCCTCGACGCCCGCTGGCGGAGCCGCCTGCAGGCCCACCTCCAGGCCGCGGCCACCGCCGGCGCCACGGTGCTCGTCGCCACGCACCTGCTCGCCGAATGGCGTCAGCAGGCCGCCCACGGCATCGTCCTGCGCGACGGCCGCGCCCGCCCCGCTTCTTCGCCGTCCGATGCACGTGAGCCTGTCGCCGAACCGGCGTCCGCGACCCCATGAACACCGCCGTACCCGCTGCCGGCCGCGTGATCGCGGCCACCCTTTCGCGGGAGCTGCTCAGCTACCGCGTGAACCGTTTTCTCCACCTGCACGCGGGGCTCATGCTGGCCATCGGACTGGGCGCCTTGTTTGCCCCGCCCGCGGCCGCCGCGCAGGGCACCGCCTGGTGGGTGTTGAACGGCGTGATCTATGTCGCGTCGCTTTCGGCCGTGTTGCTCGGCCTGAGTTCGGCGCAGGCGGAGACGGAGGAGTTTGCCCTGTTGTTCACCCAGCCGCTGCGCCCGTCCTGCTGGGTCGCCGGCAAATGCCTGGGCCTCGCCGGCGCGCTGTTGCCGTCGGCCATCCTGCTCGTCCTGCCCACGGCGCTCGCTGGGGCCGACGGTGCGGCGCCCCTGCTTTGGGGCAGCGCCCTCGCGGCCGCGACGGTGAGCGTGCTCTTTGCCTGGATCGGCTTGGCGCTCGGGCTCCGCATCGAGGATCCGGTGCGAGGCTTGATCGGCGCGCTGGTCGCCTGGAGCCTGCTTCTGTTCGGCAGTGACTTGGCGTTGATCGCAATCGGCGGCTCGGCGTGGGTTCAGGCCAATCCGGCCGGTTGGGTCGCGGCGCTCATGCTCAATCCCCTCGATGCCTACCGCGTGATGCTGCTCTTCACCCTGGAGGGCGCGGCGTTCAGCGGCGCGAGTCTGCACGGACTCACCCGCTGGTGGCTGAACCACCCCGTGTTGTGGCTCGCCCTCTGCCTCACCCTCTGGTGTGCCGTCGCGGCCCTCGCCGCCATCCGCGCCGCCGCGCGCCAGCGCCGAGGCTGATCCGGTTGCGTCACCCTCGGGGGGAAGTTCGCGGCCGCGGAAGCGCCCCGCTTCAACCGTCGGCCGGATCGGCGGTGCGGGAACGGCCGTCGGGTTCGGCCTTCGGGTGCTCGGTGTCCCTGCCCGGGAGGACAGGCTTCCCGTTCCGGCGATAATCCTCGATAATGATGCGGTCGCGCAGCAGTTCGCCTTCGGCCTCGCGCCAGATCTGGTCGTCCTGGCCCTGCGGTCCGCCCTTGCGCTGCCAGAGTTGACGGGCGCGTTCCGCGATCGCTTCGTGCGTGATCGGGGGCGGATTCGCCCGATCCCGGCGGGGAGTTGAAAAGCGGCTCATGGTAATGTCTCCAATAGGGAATTCGGAACGGGTCAGGCCGTCACTTATGAATTCGGAACGGGTCAGGCCGTCACTTATAGACATTGGTCTTCGTCCGCCGGTGTCGCCACAGTGCGGTGCGCAGCGTCGCGGGTGGTGGAATGCGCAGTTGCTCAGCCAGCCAAACCAATGAGGCGCCTTTTTCGCGCTGGAGTCGGTCTGCCAGCTCAATCTTCCAAACCGAACCTCGTCCGTTGGCCACAAGGTCGGATTCCGTTTTCCTCTTCGCCCGCAACAGCTCCTGCAATCGTTGAGACCAGCGCAACAGCTGAGCCTCCTTCGGATCCACATACTCCGAACGGTCACCGCTGGTTTCCTGGAGGCGGGAGGCTTCCGCCAAATCCCGGCGCCACACCGGGTCGCCGATCGCCCAACCTTCAGACCACCCCTCGCGCTCGCCTGCGGGCTCGGACTGTTCCCGCGCAAATCGTTCGGTCAGATACCGTACATACGCCCCCCAATCCCGCGGATTGTCGACCCAACCGAGAGTCCTCAGCCAACCCTCCGCGTGGAGCCCCTTGAAACGCTTGTTCTGCACGAATCGTTGCAGGCTGCTCCACCGAAACTTCGCCAACAGCGCAGGCTCGATCACCCCGGCACGGAGTGGATTCAGGTGGATGTAATCGACCACCCGTGCCCACACCGCTTCGTCCTGCAGGATGATCGCCTTGTAACGCCCTTGGAACAGGTGGCCCCGGGCGTCGCGCAAGCGATTGAAGCGCACCGCGAACGTCGTTTGCAGCCAGTGCATCCCCGCCGCCAGGTTCGGTTCCGGCGTGCGCACCGCCAAGTGATAGTGATTTCGCATCACCACGTACGCTCCGATTTCCCAGCCAAACCGATCGGCGGTCGTCTCCAAAACGTTTACAAACGCCTGGGCCGCTCCCGGCGAGGCAAACACGTCCCACCGGTAGTTGCCGCGATTGATCAGGTGATAGATCGCGCCGGGGTATTCAATGCGCAATGGTCGGGGCATGGCGGGGTGGTAGACAAAAACGGCTAGGGCGCAATGTTGATACGTGACGGCCCGACCCCGTCCGTCTACTCACTCAGATGCCGCCAACTGCGCTCTTCAAGCCGGTCGTAAACCGGCACCGGTTTCCCACACACCGGGCACGGCGCCTTCACCCCGTCCGGCCAACGCAACCACACCGTCACCCTCTGCCCGATCAAATCCTGCTCCACTTTGGTTACCTCCCACGGCGGGGGTAGTTCGAGCAAATCGCGGTAGTGTTCTTCAACTGTCATCGCTCCGCTTCCTGATGCATCTTCCCTCTCTTACCCACACCAAAACGGGAAGATCCAGTGCGAGGTGGTAATGATTAGTCATGATGCAGAATGCGTGCAGAATCCAACCGGCCCGTTCGCTCGCCTCCAGCAACGTTCGCTCGAAGGCCTGCTTCGCCCCCTCGCTCTCGAAGATCCATTCCCGGTAGTTGCCCCGATTGATCACGTGGTAAAGCCCGCCCGCTTCATCCATCCGCAGTTTTCTCGGCATGGCCCGCATCAAGACCCGTCAAGGGCAATCATTCAAGTTTATATTATTGACCCCTTTTTCGGCCTCCTGGTGGGTGAGGTGAGGCATTCGGCTGAATGACCCTCATGCCCCTCGGCGAAATCAAAGGGTGCGCGGCGGGAGGCACGACGTTGACATTAAGACCGAAGGGGCGCGTTTTCGAAAAATGGCAAGGCTCCGTCAGTCAGGCTGGCGATGTGCGATCTCGTCGTGGATCGCGGTGAGCTTGTTTCTTTGCGGCGCCGTGCCGCTATCGGCCCAATCAACCGGGACAGATGATGCGGCGGTTTTGAAGGCGTGCCACGGAACCCCGGCCCATTTGCTGACCGTCGGAAAAGGGGAATCCCTCCGGGGTGGGCGACCATGCAAGGACGATGGCAAAGCCCCGCAGTGGCAGACCGGGGTGAAGGACACTTCTTTCAGTTCGTGGGAGCACCGTGTGAACGCGATTCCGACGCGGTTGCGCCGGAGTGAGGAGACGGATGCTTTTCTGCGGCAGTTGATCGCAGTCGTGATGCTGCGAATTTGAGACGGATCCTGTGTCTATCCCGTGCCGTCCCGTGAGCTGGGATGGCTGGTCGCTGGAATCCGATTCCGGCTCCTGCACCCGCGTATGCGGGGTTCTGTCCGTCCACCCACCACGTCATCATCTGTTCATGGAAGGTATCAATCTCATCCAGGATCTCGCCATTGTCCTGCTCGCTGCCGGCGCTGCCGGCATCGTCTGCAAGCGGCTGGGGCTCTCCGTCATCGTCGGCTATTTACTCGCGGGGGTGATCATCGGCCCCTACACGCCGCCGTTTTCACTGCTGCTCGACATTGGCCGCATCGAAACGCTGTCGCAGATCGGACTCGTGTTTCTGATGTTCGGTATTGGGCTGAATCTCAGCCTCAGCCGGCTGCGGCGGATGGGTCTGGGGCTGCTGGTGGCCACGGCGGTCGGAGCACTGCTCGTGCTCAACCTCACCCGGCTGCTCGGTCTGGCCACCGGCTGGAACAGCGGGCAAAGCCTGTTCATTGCGGGCATGTTCATGGTGTCGAGTTCGGCGGTCATTGCGAAAATGGTGCAGGACCTGAGGCTCTCGCATGAGCCGCCCGGGCAGCTCGCGATGGGCGTGACCGTGCTGGAGGACGTGGTGGCAGTGGTCATGCTCGCCGTCCTTGCCACGCAAGGGAATGCGCCGGGCGAATTCGGAGTCGGTGGGCTGTTGCTCGGCATGAGCGCGTTTGTGGTCCTGCTGATCGGCTTCGGGCTTTCACTCGTCCCGAGGCTGATGCACCGGCTCGAAGCGCGTGCGGACACTGAACTGCGCACGATTGTCGTGGCGGGATTGCTCTTCCTCGTTTCGTTGGTGGCGGTGCGGGCGGGCTACTCGCTTGCGCTCGGCGCGTTCCTGCTGGGGGCCATGATCGCCGAGATGCCCCAGCGCAACACGGTGCGCCGGGCGTTCACCGGATCGCGCGACATGTTCAGCAGCGTGTTCTTCGTCTCCATCGGGCTGATGATCGATGTCCGCCTGCTGGCCGACGTCTGGTGGATTATCCTGCTCCTGGGGGGGGCGATGATGCTGGTGCGAGCGTTTTCGACGTCGCTGGCGCTGACCCTGATCGGCATCCCGCCGAGCCAGGCACGCACGGCCGGACTGTTGCTGATCCCGATCGGTGAATTCTCGTTTTTGATTGCCCAACTTGGGGTGGACGCAGGCGTGTTGGAGGCGCGCTATTATCCCATCGCCGTGGGCATTTCGGTCCTCACCGTGGTGGTGGCCCCCTTGCTCAATCGACATGCTCCGCCGGTGCTCGCGACAGTTGAACGCTGTGAGCCACGTTGGTTCGCGCGTTTGATCCAAACGTATCACGATTGGCTGGTGCAAATCGCCGGTGCCCGGGTGGGCGGTCTGTGGTGGAGGCACAGCCGCGGCCGAATCATCGCGATCATCGTCGAAGCGCTTTTTGTGAGCGGTCTGTTGACGCTTTCGGAACGGATGTTTGCGGCACTGGCGCCCAGCCCACTGGTGATGAAATTGCCGCCGCTGGGGTTCGCCATCGCATTTTGGGCGTCGTTGGCGCTGCTTGCCGTGGTGCCCTTGGTCGCCATCTGGCGCAATCTCGGCACGCTGGCCCTCATTTTCGCCGAAACGGTGGCAGGGCGTTCGCCGCTGCCGGCGCGAGCCGCGGAATTGGGTTTCAAAGCGCTTGCCGGCATCGTGCTCACCTATTGGTTGCTCAATGTCCTGCCGTTGGGGTTGCTGCCGCCGGTGGTCTGGCTGGGCATGGCGGTCGTGATCGTCGGGATCGTCGCGACCTTCTCCCGTCGGTTCATCTACTGGCACAGCGAATGGCAGCATCGGGTTACGAGCACCCTGGCCGCTGCCGATGGCGAAGTAGTCTCCGAATCCCCGCGCTGGCTGTCGGTTTCCTCGGATTGGAAGATTGCCCTCGAAGAGTTTGTCATTCCCGAGCGCGCTGCTTGTGCCGGCAATTCGATCGCGGGCCTGCAGATCCGCTCCCGTTTCGGCAGCTCGATCGTGCAACTGGAACGGGGCGGGCATCTGGTCGTGGCACCAAAGCCGTCCGAACGCCTTTATCCCGGAGATCGCCTATTACTGACAGGTGCGGGAACCGCCATCGAACGGACCCGGGAAGAACTTGGCCGGCATCAGGAAACGGATGTGTCGGGTCTGGATGACGCGCGTTTGGAGACCGTGACTTTGCCCGAAAAGGCGCCCGCCGGCACGACCTTGAACGACTTGGGTTCGGTTGGGGTCACCGGAGCGCTGGTGCTGGGAATCGAGCGGGCGGGCCGGCGGCTGTCCTCTCCCTCCGGCAATGAGCCTCTCCTGGCCGGAGACCGACTTCTGGTGCTCGCCACGCCCGGTGATCTGCTGACGTTTCGTGATCGCCTCACGAGCAGAGCACCTGCTGTAACAGGCGGAGCCTCGGCACCCGAGTCCGGAGAAGGAGGGGCAGTTCAGTGAAGGAAATATGGCGACAAATTGTCCTGCATCCCGGGTTCAGAAAATGCGCGGGTCTATTGCTCATGGGCGGCGGCGCAATGGGTTCGGCGGCAGCGGTTCACTTTGTGACAGGTCGATACGGTATCTCCGGAGGCATTGGCGCAGTCGGGCTGCTCATCTCGATTGGGGCGATGCTGCATCTGTTTTCAGAGTTCCAACTTGACCGCCTTTATCGCGACTGGCGCAGACTCGGACCGGGCCGACAAGCCGACGCTTTTGGGCGCATGAGCCCCCGAATCCGCCAGGCAATGAAGCGGCGATTGAAGGCGGAAGGGATTGAGCATCGCGATTGATGCATCGCCATGTGTGATGGAGGCATCTCACTACCTGAACATTTTCGGGACTTCACGGAATGGTGTGGATGGAAGGTGATTCGAGGGCAGGCATGAGGTCGAGTTTGCCGCAGAAGAAGAGGATTCGGGTGCGGTAGTTTTCGAAGCTGCGGAAGCCGCGCGCCTCGGCCTTGAGGGCTTGGATCTTGGAGTTGAAGCCCTCGGTCAGTGCGTTGGTGATGTCGTCCGGAGGCTGGGGCGCCGTTAGCGGGCCCTCGTCCACCTGGCGGGTCCGCGGCGGCCGGTGCGGGAGCAGCGGGACCTCACGGTGCGGAGGACCACGCTCATCCCTGCGCTCCCGCGCAGGGCCACCCCCGAGCAACGACCCGTCGGGCATCACCCAAGAGCGGCGCGGAGCGCCGCACTCCACAAGGGGCCAGATCCTCGACGCCCGCGTTGGACTGCGGTACAGCCCTGTGCTCTCAGGTGGCTCACGCAGGCCGGTGCGGGACCTGGCGGTGGGGAGGGCCGCCCTCATCCCTGCGCTCCCGCGCAGGGCTACTCTTCGGCGGAACGCGTCGGGCCATTCTGCATAAGAAACCGGGTGGTTCGATCTGCGAACCACCCGGGATTGGCATTCGGATGAACCGGCGCCAGCTCGTATCCGGACCCTTAGAACTCGAAGGTGTTGGAGAGGGTCCAGCTGCGCTTCGGGGCGATGCGGTAGGCGGCGAAGCTGCCGTCGGGCTGCGCGGTGATGGGGATCAACTCGTTGTCGCCGCTGAAGGCGTTGTACACATTGAGCTGCACGCGCCAGTCGAGCTTCTCGGTGAGCTTGCGGCGGTAGCCGATCCACAGGTCGACGTTGGTCTCGGCCGGGCCTTCCACGGGCGTGGCGAGGTTGTATTCGACCGTGGTCGGGTCGTTGGGGTCGCCCATGGGCGGGTAGGCGATGACCACGCTGCTCTGGTAACGGAGGCCGCCGCCGAGGTTGAGGCCTTTGACCCGGCCTTCCTCGAAGGCGTAGTTGGTGACGAGGTTGGCGCGCCATTCGCGCATCTCGGGCACGGTCGTGTTTTCCACGAGCTGGGCGAGACGCCACTCGCTGCCGGGGGCGCCGACGAGGCCTTCGCCGTCGAACCAGTTCTTGCCGGCGGTCACGACATCTTCGGTGCCCCAGAAGTGCTGGAGGCGGCCCACGCCGTTGCCGTCGGCGATGCGCAGCGAGTCGGCCACGAGGGTCATGAATTCGCGAATGTGCGCGTTGCCGACGTTGGTGCGCCGGGCGTCGGTCTTGCTGGCGTTCAGGGCGACGCGCCAGTTGGGGGTGGGCTGGGCGGTGAGCTCGATTTCCCAGCCTTTGGACACGTTGTCCTCGATGATGGCGAATCCGGTGGGGACGCTGTAGGTGACTTCGTGCGTGGAGGGGCCGAAGTCGCCGAAGGTGTCGATGCGCCACGCGTCCCAGAAGCGGGGATCAACGGCACGCTGGAAGGCGCGCACGGCATCGATGACCTGGCCCTCGAGTTCGGGCGAAACGATCCAGGCGCCGTCGGCGGAGACCACGTCGCCGGGACGCAGGGGCTTGTTGTTGAAAAGGTGGAAGTTGTAGCGCATGGGCTCCCAGATGCCGGCGGCGCCGTCGAAGATGTCGGCGTCGCCCGCAGTCTGGCCGGCGGCGGTGGCGTCGTAGCCCCAGGGGCGTATGTTGTATTCGAATACGTTGGCAAAGTTCTGCGTGAGCTGCATCCAGTTGCCGATGGCAGCGGCGTTGATCTGGGTGCTGGTGGCGTTGGCGTTGGAGGTGACGTAGCGGTTGAGGCGCAGCGCCCACTTGCCGTCGCGGGTGGCGAGGCGGAGGCCGCGGTCGATGGTCTTGCCGGAGGGCGCGGGGTGCTGCTCGCCGTAGATGTCGACGCGGCTGGAGTCGGGTTTGAAGTTGGTCGACTGGCTGTAGTAGAGGCTCATATCGAAGGGCCAGCGCTCGGTGAGCTTGTCGAGGACGGGCAGGTCCATGAGGTGGACGACGATGCTGTAGGAGCGGGACTGCACCTCGGCGCGGGCACCGGTGGTGGGGAGCTTGTAATAGCTGTCGCTGAAGTCGACGGCACCACGGTCGTCGGCCGGGGAGAAGTCGTTGGGCGACATGTCGAAGGCCCAGGATTTGGCGATGTCCTCGCGCCAGCCGTAGGTGCCGACGAGGGCGTTCTCGAGGAGCTTGCCCTGCCAGACGAGGGCACGGGAGGTGGTGACGGCCTTGTCGAGGGTGGCGCGGGTGGTGAGACGATCGCGATTGGCGCGGGAGGCTTCGGCGTCGATGAGGTCGAGGGGCGTCGTGGTCCAGCCGACGTAGTTGGCGGGATTCTCGGCCTGGGTGGACGCGCGTTCGGCGGCGCCGGGTTGGTAGAAGCCGTTTTCCCAGGGATCGGCGGGGTTGACGGAGCTGTTCCAGGTGGAATCGAAGTAGCGGATCGAGCCGCTGTGCATCGTCAGGTCGCCGGAGAGGGTGGGAATGGCGGCCTGGTTGAGGCCCTTGCCGAGCAGCGAGTCGCCGAGGTAGATGATCTGGGTGGGGACGAGGGCGCCGTTGAAGCGCTCGTCGGGGCGGCCGGCGAGGGTGTAGAAGGCGTCGTCGAAGATGCCGTAACGTTGCCACTGACGTCCGTCGGACTCGGCGGTGTCCTCGCCGACGAGGCCGGTGAAGGTGTGGGAGCCGAGAAGGCGGCTGAGCCAGGTGTCGCTGCGGTCGGTGAAGTCGTGTTTGAAGAAGGCGGTGGCGCGCTTCGACTCGCGGTCGTTGACGTAGGCGCGGTTGGACCAGGCGTTGTTGGAGGAAACGAAGGCTCGGCCGACGTTGGGGTTGGGCGTGCCGTCGGCATAGGGCTCGGCGGCATTGGGGCTGCCGTCGCCGAAGACCGCCATGGGGTCGACCTGGAGGCGCACTTCGCCGGGGAGGACGGCTTTCTGGCCGCTCTCGTAGTTTTCGCGGGAGTAATCGAGCGAGAGGCCGAGGCGGTCGTGGAAATAAGTCTGGGAGAGGCTGAGGTTGACGACGTCAAAGTCCTGCCACTCGCGCTTGGAGTCTCCGTCGATGAGGTGGTGGTAGAAGTCGAAGACGGCGGGGTTGGTGATGAGGTTGTTTTTCCAGAGGCCGGCCTTGGAGTAGTCGGCGCCGGCATTGATCGCCCACTGGGCGGTGCCGTGCAGGGAGACCCAGCCATTGTCGGGCATGGCGGCGATACCGCCATCGACCGCACCGTCGGCCCCGAGACCGCCGCTCACGAAGGCACCGATGACGTCGGGCACCATCATGGACTGGGTGCCATCGGCGAAAAAGACGGCCGGTCCGCCGCGCGGGGACGGGAAGCCGAAGGTCCCGATGTAGGGCTCGTAGGCGGGATTGGGGGCGCCGGTGGCGGCGAGGTTGACGCGGAACTGGCCGTGGTTGGGGCGGCCGGAAAGGTGATCGAAGGCCTGGAACTGGTTGTAGGTGGCCTGGCCGAGTTCGGTGAACCACGGCGTGATGGCGTCGGCGGGCGGGAGATAGCGCGGGTTGTTGCTGTTGATGGAGCCGGACTCGACGTTGGCCTTGAAAGTGGTGCGGAGGCCATCGCGGTTGAGCGCCTCCGGTTCGTAGCGGAGAGCGGCGAAGAGGCGCTCGTCCCGGGAAAAGGCTTCCTCCTGGCGGAAGCCCTCCTCCTCGACGAGGCCGTTGATGCGCACGGCGAGCTGGCCGGGGATGATCTCGCGGTTGAGGTCGAGGGTGGCGCGGTGCGAACCGTAGCTGCCGACGCGGAACTCGACTTCACCGAAGTTGCGGAACAGGGCGCTCTTGAGGCCGGTGTTGATGATGCCGGCGGGGCTGCCCTGGCCGAAGAGGATGGAGTTGGCGCCGCGCTGGAGGTCGACGCGGTCGACGTTGTAGGCGTCCCAGGGGATGTCGGAGCGGAAGAAGTCGCGGGTGTTGTCGGCGGCGGCGAGGCCGCGCACACGGTTGTTCTCGCTGGGGCGGATGGTGTCTTCGTTGAGGGCGGCGGCGTCGCCCACGCCGGCGAAGTTGCCCCGGTAGCCGGCGACCTCGGTGCCGGTGGTGTATTGCAGGAGTGAGGCATTGTCGGTGGCACCCACGTCGTTGAGGAACTCCTTGGTGACGACGGAGACGGCGCTGCCGATGTCGCGCAGGTCGGTGTTGAGGCGGTTGCCGGCGAGGGTTTGCGAGGCGGTGTAGCCCACGTCGGAATCGGCGGTCACCTCAAAGGGTGACAGGACGACGATGTCCTCCTCGTCCACGGGGGAGAGGTCCGGCGCGGTCTGCGCGGCCAGGGGCAGAGCCGTCAGGGCGGCCGCGAGGCCGGCGGCGCCACTCACGAACCGGTTGAAGAACGATCCATTGGTTTTCATTTGTGCGGTTAGGTGCTTGGGGGGGAGGGAGCCATCCGGTCGACCGTGGCGGGAGGAAGTCGGGCCGCCGCGCGGGTGAGGATTCACGGGCCTGGGCGGATCGCGATCGAGCGGAAAGCTCGGGAGGCGGATCGGCTTCGGGCCGGGGGATCGTCGGCGCTCTTTTCGCGCCGGACGGGGAGTCGGGCGGTCAAGCGCACGCGCGGGGTTGATGACGGGCCGCAGAGGGGCGGGAGGAAGGGCTCGGGGGTTTGTGGTTTGATGGGTTGCCCGGTCCGTGCGCCCGCCGGGAGGTAGGGATTCACCGGAATCGAACGCGCGGACCTGGGGTTGAAGTCGGGGGCGAAACGAGAGGTTTGAGTTCTCGCGGAACTACCGGAGGAGCTCCGATAGGCTCTGCAGAATGACGCTACTGTGAGAACCCGGATGGAGTCGCTCAGCTCCATCTGCTGTTTACGTAAACCGGTCGGTGGAGCGGTGGAGAAGGAGGGGGAGGACGCACGGTGGATGGGTGGCTGCGAGCGTGAGCGAGTGGGTGTTCGCGCTGCTCCTCCTGCCACTCGCTCACGCTCGTAGCCACGGTTTTGAGCCGTGGGGGTCAGTCGACCTGGAATTCGCTCGACGTGTTATGGACGCGGGGGCGCGTCTCACCTTCGAGGCTCAAGCCGCCACGGGCGTCCTGGCGGACGAAGAGTTCGTGGCTCTCCCCTTCACCGAGGCCCACGCCGTCGACGGCCAGGTCAACCACCCGGGTGTCACTCAATCTGCCCTGCCCCTGCTCCGCGCCGGGGGCGACAATGGTGAGGCCCGAGGAAAAGCTGTCCTTGATTTTGATGCGCTCGATCTCGAGACCGCTGATGTTGCGATGGTGAAGGCAAAGCTGCATCGCGCCGCGCCAGGCCCAACCGTGGTCGTAGCCGCCGCAGCGCAGGAGCACGTTGTCGCGCACCACTGTCGTGCCGCTGAAGTTGTTGTTGATCCCGCGGGTCTCATCGACGGTCGGAAACGTCGTGCTGATCAGGATGCCGCAGCCGGTGCCGATGTCGGTGAACAGGCAGTTCTCGACGCGGTTGTTGGCACCGCCGTAAACCGCCGCGCCGTTGGCGAGGAAAGTCAACTGGCCGGTGCTGCGCCGAATGACGTTGTTGCCGGGCACCACATGCTCATCGGTGTAACCCTGGTCGGATGGCGCCGGCCAGATCGCGAAGCAGTCGTCGCCCGTGCCGCGCGCGCTGCAGTTCTCAACCATTGAGTGGGTGGTGCCGACGCAGAAATTGGTGCCGTCGGCGAGCAGGTTGCGGAAACGGCAATCGGTGATGGTGACCCGCGTGCCGTTATAGATCCAAGCGCCGACCTTGGTGTGTTCGATCCACAGTCGGGCGATGGTCGCATCTTCGCAAACGGCGCCGACCACGCCGTCGTTTTCCTCCTGGTCGTTGCGATAGTTGAGCGCCCCCGTGATGGCGAAGTCGGCCAGCGTCATGCCGTGGCCGGTCAGCTTGAAGCGCACACGGCGCGTGGCGTCGCCGTAGAACTCGGGCGAGCCCCGGAACTGTGTGTGCCACATGCCGGCTCCCTGGATGATCACGCCCGAGGGCACGATGAGATCACCGGTCACCAGATAGTCGCCCGGCGGCACCCACAAGGGCCGGCCGGTCCGGTGGGCTTCGGCAATGCCATGGCGCAGGGCGGCGGTGTCATCCGTGGCGCCCTCTCCCGCGGCTCCGAGTTCGCGCGCATCGAGGGCATCGGCCGGTGCCGGCAGCGGGGCGGGCACCATCTCGGTGTCAACGAGGTCGAGTGTGATCGGTACGTCGTCGGCCACGCTCTTTTCGAGCCGCACCACGTCGCCGGCGGCGATGGTGAGGTCGCGCACGCGCGCCTCGTCGTAAAAGTTGCGGGGCTTGGCCTGCGCCGGGTCGTTGGAGAACGGATACACGCCGTAAAGCCAGGCGTTCCGCGAACTGAGAATCACCGTCCGCACCTCGGCCCCGTTGATTCGGACGCTCAGGACGGTTTCGAGACCGCCGCCTTGCGGCGCGTCCGGCACGCTGAACCGCAGGACGATCGCGTTGGCGCTCGCAGCGGCGGTGAACTCGGCGAAGTCCCCTGCCCTCTCGAGGCGCAACGCGCGCTGGTGCGACGATTCGGTCTCGATCGTGTGCGGCTGGTAACCGGGGCCGATCGGCGTGCCGTTGGTCGCCATGGCCTCGGCCTCATAGGTCGTCCACGGCAGCTCGGCACCAACACCGGCCGGGATCTCGGCCGCGGCCGGCGCCTGTGACAACACCACAAATCCAATCACGGCGAACAAACGACGAACAGGGTACAGCGACAACATGGGAGGAGGAAGGGCTTGGGGGGGGTGGACCCACGAATGGACCCGAATGAACACCAATCCCCGCAAACTCCCCGGGGGGGGCAGGAATTATTAACCCGGCTCCACCGATCAGGAAATTCGTGTGAATTCGTGTCTATTCGTGGTTAAAAAAATCAGTCATGCCGGCTGCGGTTCGGCGAGGGAAACCGTGACGGTGGTCCCGGGCGGGCAGGCGTGGGATTGGCCGGCGATATCGATGGCATGGAAGCGCGCGTTCTCCGCGGCGGCGGCGACCGTCACCGCGGCGGGTGTGATCTCCACCGTGAAGCGATCGCCGCGGTAGCACAGCGGGAAGGCGAGCCGCCGCCACGTCCGGTAGAGGCGCGGGCGAATGTGCAGGCCGTCGGCGTCGGCCGACACGCCTCCGAAGCCGAAGACGGCCGTCATCCACGCTCCGCCGTTGGCGGCGGGATGCGAGCCGCCGATGAAGATGGTGCCCGCGTAAATCTTGTAGGCGGCTTCGAGGTCGATCTTCGCGGTCTTGAGAAAGTAACGGTAGGCGTAGTCGAGGTCACCGAACTCGGCCGCGACCATGGCATAGGCGCAGGCACTGAGACTCGAACCATGCTCGGTGCGCGGCTCGTAGTACTCCCAGTTGGCCCGCTTCACGGCGGCGTCGTAGCGGTCCTTGAAGAGGTTGAGCATCATCACGACATCGGCCTGCTTGATGACCTGCGTCGGCACGGCGAGCCCCTGGCCGGCACCGAGGTACTCGTTGGGGTGGACGCGACGTTCCTTCACCTCGTCGATGGAGACGTCGTCGAGTTTAAAATAACCCTCGAACTGCTCGATGAGACCGGTGTCCGGATCGGGTTCCGGCACGAACAGGTTGTCGGCGAGGTCGGCGAGACAGGCGAGTTCGTCACTCATGCCCAGCCGCGTCAGCAGCGCCTCGAGCGCGGCCGGATGCGCGGCGCGCAGGTGCTCCACGACGGCCAACGCGATGCGCACCGTCTCGCGCGCCACCTGGCTGGTGAAGGCGTTGTTGTTGACCCGTTCGTGATATTCGTCGGGGCCAATGACGTCGAGGATCTCGAAACGGTTCTTGTCGCGCTTGAAGTAGGCGTAGGAGTCGTAGAAGCGCGCGCATTCCAGGATGACCTCGGCGCCGCCCTCCAGCAGCAGCGTGTCGTCGCCGGTGTGCCGGAAGTGGGTCCAGATCGCGATGGCGACATCGCCGCTGATGTGCACCTGCTTGTCGCGGAAGTGGGTGCGCAGGTCGCGGCCCGTCGTCGGGTCGCCCACGTTGAAATAGCTGCAGGCATCGTCGCCCGTTTCCTGGCTCTCCCACGCGTAGAAGGCGCCGCGGTAGCCGGGACCTTCGGTGCGGGCCTTGCGCCGCGCGCCATCGAGCGTGCGGATGCGATAGCGCAGCAGCTCCGTCGCCACCGCGGGCTGCGTGTGCAGGAAAAACGGATACATGAACATCTCCGTGTCCCAGAATACCGCGCCCTTGTAGACCTGACCCGACAGGGCGCGGGCCGGGATCGACAGTCCGCTGCCCGGCCAGGGTGCGGCCATGAGGAGTTGAAAGATGCTGTAGCGGAGCGCCCGCTGCGCTTCGGCATCGCCGTCGATGACGACATCGGAACAGGCCCACTTGTCGGCCCAGGCGGCGGCGTGGGCGGCATGGCAGGCGGCGTAACCCGCGGTGCGGGCCGCGCGCACAACCTTCAGCGCGCGGTCGATCACGCCCGCGGCGGGCGCATCGTTTTCGGTCACGACACCAAAGTATTTGGTGAAGACGCACGCCTGCCCGGCCGAGAGCGGCAGGTCGAAGCGGCGCAGCGCGCCGGCCGGTCCCAGTTCCCGCGGAGACGCGGCATTGAACGGACCGTCGATACATTCCGCGACTGCGACCTGGCGGCCGCTTTCGTGGGTGCGACCGTGGACGAGCAGGACCTCTTCGCGCGACTCGGCCTTGAGCTGCGGCAGGTGAGGGCCGTTGAGGTCCCAGATGCGCCCGTCGATGCCGGTGCGCACCTGCAGCGTGAGGTCCCGGTCGCTGGTGATCTCGATCCGGATCACGCCGAGGTGCCGCTCGACCGCACTGAGGAAGCGCGAGGTGCGCAGGGTGATCGTGCCGCCGCCGACCCGGAAGGTCGTAGTACGGGCGAAGACCGCCTCGGCCAGGTTGAGCGTCTGTTCATGCACTTGCACCGGTGGCGTCTCTCCGAGCGTCGTAAGCACCGTGCCTTCGAATGACAGTGTCGTGTAGCCGCCATTCGGCGCGTTGACGGGTTCGCGCCAGGCGGATCCCACCCGGTCGTAGAGGCCCGCCAGGGTGACGCCGACGCATTGCTCCGGGCCAAACTCGTCCAGCGTACCGCGGTAACCCATGTAACCGTTGGCCAACTGGTGGATGTTGCCGCGACGCATGATGCTTTCGGCATCACCGCCCCCTTCGTTCGTGCTGATAAGCCATGAATCCATGCAAAACTTTCGCGCTCAGGTGCCGTGATGCTCGTCCTTCACGCGCAGCATCAGAACGGCGGCGACGATCATCGATGCACCGCCCAGCACCAGGGCCAGGATCGCCCGGCCGTCGAACACCGTGCGCACCAGCAGCCCGAGCACCGCGGCGGCCAGGATCTGCGGGATCACGATGAAGAAATTGAACATGCCCATGTAGACGCCCATCTTGCGGTAGGGCACGACGCTGCTGAGGATGGCGTAGGGCAGTGTGAGCAGGCTCGCCCAGGCCACCCCGAGACCGATCATCGAGAGGATGAGCAGGTGCGGATCGCGCAGCACGTACATCGAGGCGAGGCCGATCCCGCCCACCACGAGGCAGCCCATGTGGGTGTGCACGCGGCTGGTGCGCTTCGCGATCACGGGCAACAGGAAGGCCACCAGGGCCGCCACCCCGTTGTAGACCGACATGAGCACGCCCACCCAGTTGGCGCCTTCGTTGTAGGCGGCGGACCGCGGATCGCTCGTGCCGTAGTGATGGCTGGTGATCGCGCCGGTCGCGTAGATGAAGAACGCAAACAACGCGAACCAGGTGAACACCTGCGCGAGCGAGAGCTGACGCATCGCGGTCGGCATGTTGTTGAGGTCGTGAATCATCTCGACCAGTCCGCTGCGGCTGCCCTGACCGTAACGCCAGGCGGCGACAAGCTGCAGCGCGCCGTAAGCGATCGTGCCGAAGGACAGGATGTAGAGGCCCTTGTCCCAGGCGAGCACACGTATCAGGATCGTGAACACGGTGCCCGCGGCCACCAAACCGGCGCCGGCGACCGTGTAACGACGCTGGTCGAGCGCGAAGGCGGGCTCCGCGTCGGGCGCCGCCGCTCCGTCCGCCGACCCGCCGTGAAAGGCCTGCTGCTCGGCGGGCGAGTATTCCTTCACCCGAAAGACCGTCCACATCACGGTGAGAAAGTAGACCACGCCGCCCAGGATGAACGACCACTTCACCGAGTCGGGCACCTCGCCCTCGCCGGCCGTGTTGGCGACCTGGAACACGTTGCTCAGCAACCACGGCATCAACGAACCCACCACCGAACTGGCGCCGATGAAGAAGGTCTGCATGGCGAAGCCGGCGGTACGCTGCTCGTCGGGCAACATGTCGCCCACGAAGGCGCGCATGGGCTCCATGGTGATGTTGATCGACGCATCGAGAATCCACAGCATGCCCGCCGCGAACCACAGCACCGGCGAATGCGGCATGATGAACAGCGAGAGCGAGGCGAGGATCGCACCCGCCAGGAAATAGGGTTTGCGCCGGCCGAGCCGGTTCCAGGTGCGATCGCTGTAGTAACCGACAATGGGCTGCACGATCAGTCCGGTCACGGGTCCGGCGATCCAGAGAATCGGAATCTCGTCGATCGCGGCGCCAAGGGTCTCGAAGATGCGGCTCACGTTGGCGTTCTGCAGCGCGAAGCCGAACTGGATGCCGACGTAACCGAAGCTCATGTTCCAGAGCTGCCAAAAATCCAGGCGGGGTTTAGCTTTCATGGATCCTTTGTGAAGGGGGTCAGGGTTGGAGTGCGCGACGAGCGAGCACCAACGCAGGCAGGTCGGGCAATCTGATTTCCGCCAGATCCGAGACGACGAGATCGGCCCCGTGGGCGCGCAGTTCGTCGGCATTGTTTTCCCGCGCGACACCGATGGTGAGCGCGAAACCGCCCCGCCGTCCCGCTTCGACGCCCGTGACCGCATCCTCCACCACGATCGTGCGACCGGGCGTCGTGCCGAGCCGGCTGCAGGCGGTGGTGAAGATGTCGGGCTCCGGTTTGCCGCGCAGGCCCAGTTGGGCGGAGACAAGACCGTCGATCACCGTCGCGAACAAGGCCGTCGTTCCGGAACGCTCCAGCACCCGCGCGGCGTTGCGACTCGAAGTCGCCAGACCGATGCGTATGCCGTCCGCCCGGAGCGCGGCGACAAAGTCGAGGGTGGAGCGGTAAACCGCCACTCCATCGCTCGCGACGAGTTCGTTGAACAGCGCGTTCTTGCGATTGCCGAGCGCGCACACCGTCGTCTCACCGGGCGCATCGGTCACCGCGCCCCACGGCAGGGTGATGCCGCGCGAGGCCAGCAGGGCGGCCACGCCTTCGTAACGCGGACGCCCGTCGATATAGCGCAGGTAGTCCGCCGGAAACGCGAAGGGCTGCCCGCCGCGCCGCGCCAGAAAGGCGTCGAACATCCGCCGCCAGGCCAGCGCGTGCACCTCCGCCGTGCGCGTGACGACGCCGTCCATGTCGAAGATGACGGCGTCGAACGCACCGGCAGATACGGAAGGCGAAGGAGGCGGGGGAGGAGACATGGCGGCGTTCGCGATCAGGAGGGGTTGAGGCGATCCGCCGCCAAATTCGGCGAATGGCGACTCGACGCACACCCGCACTTCAATTTACGTAAACTCGCCGTCGTTCCGCCCCGCCCTTCCCTGCTCCTCCCCGCCCCGCATGAATCGCAACGCCCCCAGTCTCCAGACGATCGCCGACGCCGTTGGCGTGACCAAGATGACGGTCTCGCTCGCACTGCGCGATCACCCGCGCATCACGGTCGCCACGCGCAACCGCATCAAGCGCGAGGCCGCCGCGCAGGGTTACAAGCCCAACCCCGAAGTCGCCCGTTTCCTTTCCGCGATCCGCAAGGCAAAGCCCGGCGGCAATGGCCTGCCGCTCGCCTGCATCACCACCGGTCCCGCGCCCGAGTTGTGGCGCCAGCAGTCCCCCACCGAGAACGCCTACTGGCACGGCGCGAGCGAGCGCGCCAAACTCTACGGCTACTACGTGGAGGAATTCTGGCTGGAGGAGCCGCGCATGAGCGCCCGCCGCCTCAGCGACATCCTGTGGAACCGCGGCATCAACGGCGTGATCATTCCGCCGGTGTTGCGCGTGTTCTCCGAAGCCAACCGCGAGGTGCGGATCGAGTTGAAGTGGGACCGCTTCTGCGCCGTCACGATCGGCGATCCCCTCACCTCGCCCGAGCTCAACCGCGTGGTGCACGACCACTACACCTCGATGGTCACCGCGCTCGCCCGGCTCATGCAACTCGGCTACCGCCGTATCGGCCTCTGCCTGCCCGAGCACATGGACCTCACGGTCAACCAGCGCTGGCAGGCCGGCTATCGTGTCTTCCGCGCCAACCACGCGGTCGAGCGCATCGACCCCTTCATCCGTCCCACGCTCGTGGCCGAGGAACTGCGCCGCTGGATCAGCGAGAACCGCATCGACGCTGTGCTCTGCGCCGGCCACCACATGCCACAGTTCTTCCGCGAATCGGGCATCAACCTCGGCGTTGATGTGGGTTACGCCGATCTCGACCTCTACCCGAAATCGCCCGAGTACCGCGGCATCAGCGGCATCATGCAGAACTCCGAGATGCTCGGCATGGCGGCGGTCGACATGATCGTCGGCGGCCTGCAGCGCAACCAGCTCGGCGTTCCTGAAGTGCCCTTCGTGACCCAGGTGCGCGGCAGTTGGGTCGACGGCAAGACCACGCCCCCGGCAAGTGAACTGGGCGGCACAATGAAACGGCCGAAGCGCCGGGCTCGGTGAGTAAAGGCCAGGCGGCCGGTGGACGCCGGCGTCCCCGACGGCGTCGGGCGGTGGGTGGGCGCGTTGTGCCGTGCTGAAGAGCCACTCCGCCGCAGACCGCGTCCGGAGGCCACGGTCCACCTTCAGGCCCTGCTGGTTCGCAGGTGGACGCCGGCGTCCCCGACGGCGTCGGGCGGTGGGTCAGCGTCAAACCGAGAAACCGTTCAATCTGCAAAAAACGCGGCGGCGTCACCGGCCGGTGGCTACGAGCGTGAGCGAGTGGTTGAGCTTGTCTCCGCCCCACTCGCTTACGCTCGCAGCCACCCGATGGTCCACGCAAAGGCGTGGACGCGGCGGAGCCTGCGCTCCATCGTATCATCCATATCGATACACCGTTAATCGGTCGATCGACGACGGCCAAAACCACCTCTGCCGGGTCGACGATGCCGGCGATCGCCCGCTCCGGGCGCCTCGTCGCTCATCAACCACCCTCCCTGCGTCAACCTCGGCCAAAATACAAAGCGCATAAGGCGTAGGCACGCCGTCCGACGCCGCTCCGGCCTTGTCCGCCGGAGCCTCGGCGAAGGAGGGCCTTGTTCAACCAGCGTTATGATGGTGGCTGCGCACCATCATAACGCTCAGGGTTG